>CAYVAT010000025.1:28010-48640 GCA_964449165.1 uncultured Eubacteriales bacterium
CTTTGGCTATTTAAGCACTTTTTTCAGCTTTTTCTTCTCGATCAGGAGCTGTCCTTGATAAGAGACATAATTGAGAAGGATCAACACCCTTTCCTTCTCCGGAAGCTCCCTCTTGAATATTCCTTTGAGCCCTTTAAGCGGTCCTTCCATCACTTCAATCTCATCCCCTATATCAGGCTCCTCCCCATATTTATAGAGCTCGATCAGACCGCTAACTTCCCGGGCTTTGATCTCCTTTATGATTTCCTCAGGAATAGGAATCGGGCCATTTCGGTTTCCCACCACCCTCTTGACCCCCCGTGTGTAACGCACGAGACGGTAATGCTGGGGATAATCGAAGTAGATAAATCCATACCCCGGAAAAAAAGGCTTTATCCTATTCTCCAGCTTATACTTGGGATTGTATATTTTGAATCCTGCCTCGTTGAAAATTTTTTCCACATGGAATTCTTTCTTCGGTTTTGTGTTCAAAACAAACCAGTCTTTCATTGTCTTATCACATCCCCTTTTCATGAATAAATTTTCTTCTCATTCTGAGATCTTGAAAGAACGATTGTAACCCTTTTAACCTTCCTCCTTACTTTTCTTAAACACTTCCATGGCTTCTTCAGGGGAGGCTCCGTCGTGGACAACGGACCTGACTGCTTTTATCATGGCCACGGGCAATTCTGACTGCCAGATATTGCGTCCCATATCCACTCCCGCAGCTCCTTTTTGAACAGCATCAAAGGCAAGTTTCATGGCATCCAGCTCAGTGTCGAGTTTGGGACCTCCTGCGATAACCAGAGGGACCGGACAGGCCTCCACCACCTTCTCAAACTCATCACAATAATAGGTCTTGACAAAGCTTGCTCCCAGCTCGGCTGCGATGCGGCAGGAAAGAGAGAGGAATCGGACATCTCTCTTTCCCAGCTCTTTACCCACCGCGGTAACGGCAAGAACAGGGATTCCGTATTCCATCCCTCTGTCCACAAGAGCAGAGAGGTTGACCAGAGTTTGGCGTTCATGCTCGGTTCCCACGAAAATGGAAAGCGCCACAGCCGCAGCATTCAAACGGATGGCTTCCTCCATGGAGGTTGTGATTTCTTCATTGGAAAGGTCCTCTCCGACAATACTGGTCCCTCCCGATACTCTGAGCACCACAGGAATCAAATTCTCAGGGTCCACTGAAGTCCGGAGGATGCCCCTGGTGAGCATCAAGGCATCGGCGTAAGGCAAAAGAGGGTCTATGGTCTTTCTTGCATTCTCCAGCTTGGTGATGGGGCCTAAGAAATATCCATGGTCGACAGCGAGCATCACTGTATGGCCTGTCTCAGGCTTGATTATTCGTGATAACCGGTTTTTCATACCCCAGTCCATATTTTTCCTCCTCTTGGTTATACAAAATTTTTATTTTTGAGGTTCAATCATCACTTTCAGGGAATCCGTGGCTCTGGCCACGATCTCGAAACCCTTTTGGGTTTCTTCAAGTGGAAGCCAATGGGTGATCATATCTCTTACTTTAACCCGAGATGAACGAATAAGCTCCAGAGCCATACATGAGTCATAAGGGCTGGCCCCGTAAGATGTGGTTAAAGTTATATCATTCCGAAAAAAGAGGTCGTTAATGGGCAAAGGAATCGTTAATCCTGGATCAGATGGGGCAAAAAAAAGTACAGTACCTCCCCTCTCAACTGATCGGAGTGCCCGGAGAAAAGCGTCATCGGCGCCTGTGCAGATAAGGACAAGGTCAGCCAGTCGGCCGCTATTTATCCGACGAAAAGCTTCTTCGATATTCTCCGGCGGCTTAAGGACCTCATCTGCACCAAACCGCTTTGCGGCCTGGAGTCTAAACGGAACAGGGTCGACGGCCATGATCAACGACGCGCCCGAAGCTTTAGCCAGAGAAACATTCAACAAGCCTGCAATCCCGCACCCGAAGACAAGCACACTCTGCCCGGGCCTCAATCTGGCTATGCGGTGTGCTCTGAGCACGCAGCCCAGGGGTTCATGGAAGGTCGCCTCCTGGTAAGATAAATCATCGGAGATGGGGAAGACTCCTCTATCCACGTTGATGGCAGGAAGCCTGATGTATTCTGCAAAGCCTCCGGGATCAAAATTTGTCTGTCGCAGCATTTCGCATGCGGTATGATGCCCGCTGAGACAGTAATAACAAGCATTGCAGGGGACATGATGGGCGGCCACAATCCGGTCTCCCACCTTGTACCTGGAAACACCCGTTCCTACCCTGATCACCTCTCCCGCTACCTCATGTCCCAACACAAGAGGCGCCTTCTTCAGACGATACCACTCCAGGACATCACTTCCGCAGATTCCACTGGCCTCCACTCTCATCAGCACCTCCCCAGGGCCGATGCTAGGCATAGGCATTTCTTCTATCCTGATATCGTTGTTGCGATAATACGTAGCTACGCGCATGGTCGTTCTTTTTTATTTATTTCCAAGTATTATTTATAAACTCCCCAGGGAAATGTCAAGTTAACTAAGGAACGACATCCGTGTATCTGGATAGAAATGCCGATTTATCGTAAATCTCCTGCAACGTGATCCCATTTCTTACCAGTGCCTGGTGTATATCATTTATGCGCTGTTGAACTATTCCCACATGCAGCCTCATCAGCTGGCAATACTGGTAAACTCTTTCCAGGGACCCAGCCTGGATCTGTACAGGGCATCTTCCCCCGCAGTAAGGGCCCACTCCACACTGATAACAGCCTAACCAGCTCTTGTATCCCACTAGAGATGAAAGGTCGTATTCTTTTATGGCCAGGTTCCCCTCTCTATCCAGCTCCCCGATTGACTGACAGGAAGGGAGGTCAGCACAGGGAAAGACTTTTCCAGAGACGATATCAAAGTTCTCGGCCAATTCCACCCCGCAGGCTGAATGTCCCCTCTCCTTAGCGGTCAACAGATACAAAATAAGCTCATTGATGTGAGCTATGGGCAGAATCTCACCCAAAGAGATTTTCTGGACATAAACATCCATTATCTGCTCCAACTCTCTGCCATACCTGGAAACAAATCCAGCAAAATCATCCATTGGCTTCCTGTTTTCAGCCCAATGCCAGAAAAAATGATGGACCAATCCCTCTCTGTAGAGTCTCATGAATTCTTGAAAACAATTAGACAAGGACTGCTCTTCTCTCAGAGTCGACCAGTGAAGCAGGTGTCCTTTGCAGGAAGCAGAAAGCTCTCTCAAATTATCTTTTATAATACTCAAGCGCGTGCCCAACCTTATTCTGTTGTGCTGCTCTTCATCTCCGTCTATGGATACAGAGTAGAGCCACATGCCTTTCATGAACTCCGGATAACGCTTTAAAGCATCGATTAACATCTCTCCGTTTGTGTAAACCATAAACCGGTATCTATCTGATTGATTACCCAACTTGAGAATTCTCCAGATCCTTTCCATTAATTCTGTCTTGAGAAACGGCTCTCCTCCGTAAAAACAGACCGTGATAATAGGTTCAGAGTGGCGTGCAGCCATTTTCTTGATGATTGCCGAATCGCGCTCAGGGACAGCTTCTTCAGCGGCAACCACTGAATTTCGCGGCCCATCGCAAGCCATGGTCACAGCGCTGTTGACGCAATCTTTACAACGGGCATAACACCTCCCTGTGATGGTGAGATGAATGATCAAAGCTTGCTCTTCTGCATAATTTTCTCCCAAGACCATGGCCCTGGTCGGCATTTTCACTGCATCAAGAGTAGAGAGGTCAGGGAAAGAAGAATACCGGATTCCGGAAATGGGAGAAGATCTTATCTTTGATGAGGCTGAATAGTGCCTGCTGTTCATAATGGCGTCTTCCTGTCAACCTTATATCAAAGACAGACTTCTTTTTCAATCGAAAGAAAATCCCTCAGCCTTTCCAAAAACGATTCGAGGCCCACGAAGGATAGTGGAAGGGCACTTGGTAAGAATGGAAGGAAATTAGAAGAGATCTAAAGAAAAGTGTTTATTGAGGCAGCTAAAAATTTTAGGTTTTTAAGGATTATCTAATGAGGCGGGATTCAGTTGTATTGACACTTTCTGGCATAATTGAGGAGATGAGCGATTTCAGAGTGAAGCTCTGTTTCTTCAAAAGGCTTATTGATATAACCGAAAGGCTTGGTCCTGTCTACCCGGTTTAGCGTGCTCTCATCTCCGTAGGCTGTCAGATAGATAACAGGGACATTGGACTTGGACTGAATCTTCTTGGCTGCATAGATGCCATCCATCTTTCCCCTGAGTTTGATGTCCATCAGGATGATGTCTGGGTTTGTCCTGATTGCACTCTCTATGGACTCTTCGCCCGTGGAGACAACCCCACAGACATCGAACCCAAAACGCTTAAGAGTGGATTGGATGTCCAGAGCGATGATGTTCTCATCTTCAACAACCAGCACTTTCAGTGGATTCATCATAAATCCTCTCTTTCCTAATACATTTCTTTTAACCACTGCAAACCTCTTTTTTCAACTATTTAGTCGGCTACTGATCAGCAAAATTGAAAAAAAATATTCCTCTCAGGAATATCCTGGTTCCGCAACCTTAGAGGAGTTCTTTCTCTTCAAGAGCATCCAAAGAGAGAACAAAATAAAAAAGCGTCTTAGTCAGATAGAGATTTCCACTTTTTTGCAAAATATATGTATAATCTATATCTAATAAAGGAGCTCTAAATGGTTGCAAGAAAATTACTACTTTATAGGAGCATCCTGCTTATTATATTAATTATAGCTTTATTCTTCCCTCTGCAGCCTGCGTCTCAAGATAATATTCACTTCCAGAAAGGGATGGCTTTCCCCACCTGGCGTTCTGAAGAGTATTGTTCATCGGATTCAGACGAATCCCTCAGACTGCTCGTTCAAAACACCTGTACAGAGTGGATTCAGCTCGTACCCACCTGGTATCAACAAGACAGGTATTCCAATGAGATGTTCCCTGAATACGAAGGGAATACAGCCAAGGATGAATGCCTCAGACATACCATCCGTCAGGCACACAGCCTCGGCCTCAAAGTCATGCTCAAGCCCCACGTAGATGCTCAAAACGGTGATTGGCGCGGCATATTCCAACCCCCAAATTCCAGGCTGTGGTTCGAGAATTACGGAAAAATGATGAAGGCCTATGCAGAACTCGCTAAGGAAGAGGAAGTCGAAATCCTTTCCATTGGCTGCGAATTCCTTGAATTGACCAAGTCAGAATTTACCTCTGCTTGGAGGGAGTTAATCGAGGCTGTCAAAGAAATTTACAAGGGGCCTCTTGTTTACTCTGCAAATTGGTGGCAGGAATATCTGCACATTAAGTTCTGGGGAGATCTCGATTATGCAGGGATCGATGCTTACTTTCCGTTAACCGAGAAAACCGATCCGACCTTGGACGAACTTCAAGCGGCCTGGATGCCTTTTGTCTCAGAAATGGAAACTTTTTACGAGACTTGGAAAATTCCTGTGATTCTCACAGAGATTGGATACCGAAGCATTGACAGAGCAAACAGCATGCCCTGGGATTGGCAGATTTCTGGTACCCTCGACCTCATAGAACAAGTTCTCTGCTACCGAGCGGTGATCAGAGTTTTCAGCGGAAAACCATGGTTCGCGGGTATTTACTGGTGGAACTGGGAGCCTGATCCCCGCCGAGGAGGAGTTCTCGATAAAGGTTACACACCTCAAGGCAAACCGGCAGAGAAGGTATTGAAAAGATGGTATTGCCAGCTCTCCAAGAAAGGGCAGAAAAAGCGCTAAAACTTTATTGTAAAGGAGAAAAAATGAAAACCATTCGTATGGAAGATATGACTTGGCCGGTTATAAAAGAGGCCCTAGCAAAGGGATACACGACGGCAGTCATAGGCATCGGTTCCACAGAACAACATGGACCTCATCTCCCCACAAAGACAGATACATTGATCGGAGATGCCATTGCCCATGGAGTGGCTGCAAAATTAGGAAACGCATTTCAAGCACAGACAATCAGAGTAGGCTGCTCGGATCATCACTTGGCTTTTCCCGGGACAATTTCCCTGCACTCTTCTACGCTAAAAGCAATCATTGATGATTACGTTGCATCCCTTGAAAAGCATGGATTTAAAACAATTATCCTCCTGCCCAGTCATGGGGGCAATTTTGCTCCGGTACGGGAGTCCATAGATGAGCTGAATAAGAAACACACCGGACTGAAAATAATCGGCTACACTGATCTCCAGGGCTTTGTCAATTTCTTCTTTAAAATTTCTGCTGAGTTCGGCATCAACCAAGAAGAAGCCGGTGCCCATGCAGGCGAGACTGAGACATCCTTTATCCTCTTCCTGGAGGAGAATCTGGTCGAAAAAGAGCGTTTTACTCCAGGTTATCTTGGACCGCTGGGTGAAAAGGAAGTCAAAATCGTCCTGGAGAAAGGAATGCCCAGCTTATCAGAAAAAGGGATATTAGGAGATCCGACAAAAGCGACCTCAGAAAAAGGCTGCTTCTACCTGGAAAAAACCGTCGATTTCCTCGTGAGGGAGATAAAAAAGCAGTTGTAAATCAGTCGCATTTCAGACAGATTAAGAGGTAGAAATCAAATCGCTATTCTGATACCTTCAGCACTCTCTCATCTCTGCTGACTTCAATAGTCGGCCTCGTGGGTATTCCCAGATATTTGGCATAGGAATCGGGCATTCTCCTGTAATTGAGAACAGCCCGCAAGATGACCGCTTTCCCAGCGAATCTTTCAGGTACTGTCCAATGATAACGCTCTATTCTCTCTTCGAGCGGTCTGAGCCTGTTTTCAATATCTTTGGTGGCATACCATTGACCATAGGTAAAATGGCCATCTGAATCGATGAAGGCACTGTGGTAGATTCTATCGCCTTCCGGAAGACAGTCTCTCTCGATGGGCTCACTGTAGCGGCTATGAGTGGGGTAAGCTACTTTTTCATTGGTGGTAATGAAATACTTATCGTTAGGATCGCCAGGATTGGGTGGAATCTTTATCTGTTCCAATTCATTTCCGGCTCTATCATAGATACCCACATGCAGCCAGACATCCCGCTCTTCAGAAGCACCGGTAGGAAATTTGTGTCCAGGGGCCAAATGATGGACTTTAACGCTGAAATCAATTTTTTCTCCCGCCTTCGACTCAGTTTTATCGAGAATTATGGCGACCTTGGCTGCACCCTCCACAAAACCTGTGAACCCTCCGCCAAACCAATGGTCGTGGTTTTCCGCCCTGGCCGGGCCCATCTTAGCAGGCTTGCCTTCGACCGGAGGCATATGGCACTTTTGACAGGCTATATATTTAGCTGGATAAGGACCCTCCTGATATTCAATTTCCGTAGCCTTTATCCAAATGCCGAAATCATTCTGTTCGTTGTGACAGATTCCACAGAATTGGGCATCCTCATGGAGTTCAGACCTTGCTGTTTCATGGTAAGGTGACCAGGGAAATTCCAGGTCGCCTCTCTTCGGGTCAATTCCAGGAGTAGCGCGGGAAACATAGTTGTGGTTGAAAGGCATGGTTCCTTTAAAATCCTCGATAGTATGGCAGAAATCGCAGAAAACTCCTCTGTTGGCGAAGAGTTTTATTCCCCCCTTCTGATCCCAGAAGCTATCGATTTTCTCAGGTACAGTAGGAGTTGGGGGATAATCTCCAGCCAAATAAGCAGATGGCGAATGACAGCCGATGCAATTACTCACAAGCCCTCTGACTTCCTCATCTCTTTCTGCATCCTTTACTGCAAGCTTGTAATACTGAGCCTGAAAGAAATCCCCTGTGAAGGCTCTGGACATCTGGGATGTCTCCCACATCTCGAACTTTTCGATATGGCAGCCGAGACAGACCTGAGGATTGTCGTAGTGGTTGTATTTTTTCTGCGTTTCACTATCTGTGATTTTCTTGCTGAATTCTATCTGGCTGCTTGCAACCAGTAGAGTGACAAAAAATACTGTGGTGACGATCAATACTGAATAACCTAATTTCTTCATTTGTTTTCCCTGCCTTTTCTTAAAATTTCAGTACAACCGATAAAATGCTTTTGAATGTTATCTTGTCAGAGGCATCCGTCAGCCCGAATCCTATCCCTGTGTTCCAGCGGAGCCTCCGTCCGATAAAAAAATCCAGAGTGGGAAAAATATAGTGGCTCTGATCGTCCGATGATTTAAAATCAGCAAACTCGCCCATCTTCCCGTAGAATTCTATTCCCGGCTGAATCATAAGACTTTTGCTGAAGTAAACACCTTGTCCATTATTGAAATAATAAATGCCGAGAGCATAATTGAACTCCACGCCTTCATCAGATTCTGGCCCGCTGGTTTTTTTCTCGAATATGGGGTTAAAATCTATGGTGAATGCTCCCACATCCTTCTCCAGAATCAATCGCATTTCAAGCTCTTCGGAATCTTCATAATCCCTCTTGTTGATGACGTATTCGAGATATATAGCGATATCCACAGGTCTGCTCCCCTTTTCAAAAAAGGCGTAATGAGCCATTATTGCCTTAGCCCTTACATACTTAAGGACTCCTCCTTTTGGATCTTCAAAATCAGCATAGGCTGCGATCCCAAACTTGTTGGAAAGACCGTATTCCAGCTCAAGGGAATGGGCAAGGAGGCCTTCTCTGGACAAATCCTGTCCAAAAAAGGCATAGGCCTCATCGCTGGAAGGGATGTAGGTATTCCACAGAGAAAACTCTATCTCTCCTGCTTCGGGAGGCTGATAGCCGTAGACTTTGTAGAATTGGGCATGGAGTGTTGAAAAGGAAAGAAACAATGCAGCAGTTATAGTTATAATTTTTTTTAAACTCATGGGTTCTTCTCTTATTAAATAAAACAGATAAGCAACACACCTGGATTATTCGCTGAAACGAAGGACATGCATCGACCTTTTGAGGTCAATAACAGGTCCCTTGATTTCTGCGAATTATGCAGGCTGACCATCAAATATAAAAAGATTTCGCTCGAGTGTCAATAAAAATATTCTTTCCCGATCGGATTTCATCTATTTAAACTGGACGATGAAGAGAGTGCCAAATACAGATTTATCTGTCAGCGTTGTACCAGAAAGATTAGACGACTTCGGGCTGCTGCTCGAATTCCAGCACAACGACTGAGACCACCGGGTCCGGGGCCTTTTCGGGCAAAGAGATGAAAGCTGAGCCTTCCTGGTAGTTTACATCCAGAGTGGCGTGGGGATTAGCCAGCAGGTAGGCTCTCTTAGCTCTGCTAATCAAGCCTGGCAAAGAAATCTTCCCATCCTCTGGCCAGTCAAAAACATGCAGGAACAATTTTTTACCTTTAGTGGTGCTTCTTCCCCATTCAAGCATCCCAAAAAGGCTAGTCGTGGTGCCATAGATACTCTCTCCATTCACTCTCATCCATTCACCTATGGCTCTCAACCGCTCCACGCTCGGCTGAGGAAACAAGCCCTCAGCCGTGGGACCGACATTCAGCAGAAAATTTCCTCCCTTGCTGGCTATATCCACCAGTTTGCGGATCAGATCTTCTGTGGATTTCCAGTTGTTGTCGTGTTTGTTGTAGCCCCAGTGGTCGTTCATAGTCATGCAGGTTTCCCAATCATACCCAAGTCCTGTGCCTGGAATTTCCTGCTCGGGCGTACCGAAGTCCCCTACCGCGGTTTCTGGATCATAGGTTCCAGCCATGCCCGCACGACCTTTGCCTACGCGGTTGTTGATGATGATGTTAGGCTGGAGGGAGCGTACATATTTATAAAGGTCAAAGCCCCTCTCCTTAGTCCAGGTTTCCTCCCATTCCCCGTCAAACCACATCACCCCGATTTCCCCGTAATTAGTCAGGAGTTCCCTGACCTGGCCTTTTAAATATTTCACATATTGGTCATAGTCTGCCCCTGCGGAAGATCGTTTTTCCCAATTGCGGCGCGGCAGGTAATCAGGGTGATGCCAATCCATGATCGAGTGGTACCAACAGATTTTGATCCCCTGCCTGTGACATTCCTCCGAAAGTTCCTTCAGAATATCCCGTTTAAAGGGCGTGGCATCCACCACATCGTAATCGGTAAGCTGCGAGTCAAAAAGGCAGAATCCATCATGGTGCTTGCTGGTGATAACGATATACTTCATCCCTGCCTTTTTGGCGATTTCGACCCACTCCTTTGCATCAAACTTTATTGGGTTGAATTGTGCAGCGAACTTTTCGTATTTCTCCACCGGAATCTGGGCCGTCTCGAGGATCCACTCGGCATGATCTGTCTCTTTCTTCCATTCTCCAGCCGGGACAGCATAGAGACCCCAATGGATAAACATTCCAAAGCGGGCATCTCGCCACCAAGCCATACGACTATCCCGTTGTTCCGTCGTCTCTTTTGTGGCTTTCTCTTTTTCGATTTCTGTATTAGCAAACTGTTCTTTATTGGCTGTAGAGAATCCCATCCCCGTAACCAGCAAGAGAACAATACCAGAAGTAATAAATCCCTTTATCAATGTTTTCTCTTTCATCTTAACCTCCCATTAATTTGATGCATAGGCAACTTTATTCCTCTTTTTGACTAGTACTACCGGCTGGAAACACAATGCAGACCATGTATCCTGACAAACAGTTTTTATCACCCGAGAAAACTTATGTCAAACCCGTGTAACTCCTTATTTCCGTGATAGGAGTGAGGGACCAGCATCCTGATTTCCCCAGCCCTCACCCTTTTCAATTCAGTATATTATATTTAATCTCATCACGGTCTTAAGGATGCTTCCATCATCTTTCCCTTTGTGATATAAATCAGAGAGCCAGAGTTGGAGGACAATACGAATCCATTAAAGGGTAAGAATTTTCTTTTAAATTAGGGAAGCAGAATTTGATCCCTTACATTTATCGAATAAAAAAAGGAGGGATTTTATGAAAAGAAAAATTCCAATCGTTTTAACTGTCGGCTTCATGGTAAGTCTCTGTACTCTTGCCATCTTGGCTCAGACCGAGGAACAAAAAAGTAAGCTCTATTTTGTCGAAGAAGCGGCAGTCAAGCCGTCTATGCTCAGCGAGCATGAAGCAGCCATAAAAGAAATGGTAGGCTTCTCTTCGGAGCACAAATACCCATATCCATGGTATGCATACAATACCGATGACTTTCACTATTATTATGTCTTTGCAGTGGAGAATCTATCAGAGATAGAAAACGTATTTAAAGCTTGGGGCGAAGTTATGAAAAAATTGCCCAATGAACAGTTGCAAGCCTTGATGAAGAACTATCAGAGCACATATGAATATGCCAAATATTTTATGTTCCGTCACAGGCTGGATCTGTCCTATACTCCAGAAAGTCCCAGACTAAAACCTGGGGAAGCAAATTTCACATACTGGGGTTTTTGTTATCTTCTGCCTGGCAAAGAGAAAGAATTTGAAAAAATCTGCAGGGAATTTGCAGTCCTGGATAAAAGTAATAACAGGCCTGATGGATGGAATACATATGTTGGTGATATCGGGATGGATATGCCCCTCTATTTTTGGACAATGCACATGAAGAATGCTGCTGACTTCTGGAACCAAGATGAAATCAACACTAAAAAAGTAGGAGAAGAAAAAGTCATGGAATTATGGAAGAGAACACTAGCCATGTGCAGGAAATATGAGTATAAAACAGGCTGGTTCCGTCCTGACCTTTCTTACCTACCCAAAGACAAGTAAAGTATTTTAAGGTTTGCAAATGGAATGCGAGTAACTTTATGTACTCAGAACTGGCTGAAGATTTATAATCAGCTTTTACTTTTCCCCAGAATATCGCTATATCGAAATCCCTTGTTTACTTTTTCCTGCTCTTTTTGGCTCCATTTCTCTAATCCGATTTCCCTGATTTGAAGGATATTGTCTTTTGCAGGAGGGTAACTGTCTACGATATATTTTACTTTTTCACAGGGGAAAGAAGAACATTCCGCACAGGTTTCATAATCTTTTTCTCGGCAGCAATCCCTTATCGGACATTGGGGAGGTCCCCCGCCTTTCTGGCAGGTTGGACATTGCCCAAAGAGGGTGATAAGGGTATTGAGAACTTTGTAAAAGGCATCATAGTCTTCAAGACCTGGCACCTGGTTAGAAAATGAGCTGAAATCAAGGGCGTCGAGTACTTTTTTCAAATCATTGCCTGATTGGGAAATCCTCTTTTGATAGATATCGCATGCTCCACAATATAAGCCACAGTATGTAACCAGCTCAAGAGAGTTAACATCTGTTTCCGTCATTTTCGAGCTCTCATCATTGGGTAGAACTTTTGTTAGGAAAGGAATATTCAAAAGGCAGCAGGCCATTGTCGATTTGTGAATAAAATCACGACGCCCCATATTCACTGATTGTTCTTTCGTCTTTCTTTTGGCCATCTTTCCACCTCCTCTGACCTACCAATTCAGTCTTTTAATCTTAGGAAATCATATTATAATCAGGAGAAAAAGTCTACGAAGTCAATCCGCTAATCTATCTTTCTTGCGGAGGAGAGAGATAATCAAAAGGGAAATTGCTGTTTTCCTTTAAATTTATTGGAGGGAGCGAAAAGGATAAGTCTTTCCCAAGATAGAAATATTTCCATCAGAATCAACGATAACCGCGCCATAATCCGGATATCTCTCTAAAATTTTCTCCGGTTGTTTGCATACGAAGAGAGCGGTGGAGAGGGCATCACAGAGAACAGTTTCAGGACCGATGACTGTGACAGATCTTTTTCCTTTAGCAGGGTATCCTGTCCGGGGATCAAAAACGTGATGGTAGCGAACCCCGTTTACCACAAAATATCTCTGATAATCTCCTGTTGTAGCTGCTCCAAGGTTTGAGATTGACAGAATTCCCAGGTAACCCTCTTTTCGGGGATGCTGAATCCCAATATTCCAGTCCTGGTTATCAGGATTTTTTCCCCAGCAATAGAGGTCGCCACCGGCATTTATGAAACCTCTCGAGATTCCCATCTCAAGCAATGACTTTGATGCAACGCCAATCCCATAACCCTTAGCAATACCACCCCAGTCGAGCTCCATATCAGGAGGAAGAATGAGGTTCCCATTTTCTTCTTTGACTTTCTCCATCCCGATGGAGCCTAAGATAGATTTTATTTCCTGCGGAGAAGGCAGGCGATGTGAGTTGCCCAAGAATCCCCAAATTCTGGATAGAGGAGCAACCGTAATATCAAAACAACCTTCTGAATCATGATAAACATCCAGGGACCTATGGAAAAGATTTATGACGACAGGAGAAGAATAATCCTTTCTCCCGGGCGCAAAATGCTCTCCAATTTCAGAAAATGCCCGGTAAACCTCTTCGGAGGCATCTGCAAAAGTCGAAGCAGAACAGAAGATCCTTATCTCACAAAGGGTATCAAAAAAAAGAAGTGTTGTTGTCTGCCATTTCTCTCTTACACGACAGCCCGAGATGAAAGAGAGAAAGATCAGTAAATAGATATGAAGCTTTCTAACCAATGGCGGTATCGACTGAATGAGCACCCTGTATTTCTAACATAAAATGATTTGGAGCGCAGATGATTCGTTCACCAGCTAAAGATACAGGAGAAGAATAGATGCATATTTTATGCCGACAGGAAGAATCCAGAACCCAGGCTTTAGCGTCCTTCACCTTTATAGTGATTTTTCCTTCCTTTGTTCTGAAAGATTCAGTTATGTTTTCCTTCAGCGATATCTTCTCGATTTTATGCCCGTCTTTATAAATAGATACAAATTCTCCTGAGAAAAGACCGGATTGCCTTCTTCTGAATGATGCAGTGGTAAACCAGGAAGAAGGCTTGTGGTTTTGATTCATCTCTTTCCATAGAGAGTCGAGTTTCCAAGTTCTTATATCCCAGATTCTTCCGTCTCTTATCAAGGTAAAGGAGGGGAAAGCTTTACGGCGCAACTGGCTGAAAGAGAGAGTCAAATCAGCATGGGATGGTTCCTGGACATACCGCCACCTCCTGTAAGAAAGCACCCGCTTGAATTCTTTCTCGTGAGGATGAGAATTGAGGAAAGTAAAGTTACCGCTGGATGGAAGAGAGAAGTTCTCGAGTTCATTTAAAATAAGAGGGGTGAACAATTGAGGATCATCTGAAATAATATACAGATCGATATCATTTCCTGCTGTTTTCGAGGCCAGCAGAAATGGGAAAAAAAGCGGAGTCCCAATTATTGTCTTGAAAAAATTGCGTCTATCCATAGCACTTTCCTTTTTTGATTATCGCTCTAAAGCCTTCGTTCAAGATTCTTATCTAATATTCAAAAAAAGTCAATGGGGTCAGACTTTCTATTAAAATCTTCATGTAGTAATGCGGAGTAAGGCTTGCAAAACTCGGTTTTTTATGTAGGATAATAAAATAAAAATTCGGCTTCAACCAGAATGAAAGGAAGGGGAATAATGCAGAAAAAAACAAAAAGAGGAGTTCCAAATTACACAACAACTCAATTGACGGTTCTAGTCGTATTAAGAGTTATGATCGGCTGGCATTTCCTCTACGAGGGTATGGTAAAAGTGCTCAACCCCTACTGGTCATCTGATGGATATCTTTTGGAGAGCAAGGGAATATTTTCAGGGCTGGCCACATCAATAGTGGCAAACCCGACGAGTTTAAAAATAGTTGACTTTTTAAATGAGTGGGGATTGATTGTCATCGGACTGGGTCTGATGGCAGGATTTTTAACACGCACAGCAAGTATTGCAGGAATCTTTCTTCTTCTCTTTTACTATCTGTTCCATCCGCCGTTTATCGGATATACTTATCAAACTCCCGTTGAAGGCAGCTATCTAATCATTAACAAGAATTTGATAGAGATGTGCGCCCTCTTTTTATTGACAGTATTCCCTACTGGAAAAATAATCGGGTTGGACAGGTTAATTTTCACCAAGAAGAAACCTGATTAAATCTTTTTATAAAAATGAAATTTTTGGAGGAAATAAAATGAGCCAAGAAGCTGACAATAATACATCCGATCGAGCTAAATCAGAAACTCTCGAGAAAAAAAATATTAAACGGAGAGATATTCTGAAGGGATTGGCTTCTGTTCCGGTTTTTGGCGCGTTTTTCGGCCTCTTTCTAAGAAAGAAATGGCTAGATGACATAAAAAAGAAAGAGATCCTCGCCGAGCTTGGACTGGAGGGAAAAGCTCCAGCCGTTATCCCCAAAACCACCATGAAAAAACCCGGAGAGCTTATCAGGCTGGGAATAATCGGTTTTGGCGGCAGAGGTGAATACCTGGTGAAATCCTCCGGATTCGCTCATCCTGACTGGATCGAAAAAAAGAAAAAAGATGCCAAAGCAAACAGACTGGATAAGGGTCTGGAAGCATTTCTAAGCCAGGATGACCTGAATGTAGTCCTGACCGCTGTCTGCGATGTGTTTGATGTCAGAGCTGAGCGAGGCCTTGCAGCATCCAAAAATGACATTAGACCCGGAGGAGGTTCTGGAAGTTTCGCTGGAGCAAAACGCTACCATCACTACCAGGATATTCTGGAGAGCGATGAGGTTGATGCTGTAATCATCGCAACTCCCGATCACTGGCATGCACAGATGACGATTGATGCGGTAAAGGCAGGAAAGCACGTCTACTGCGAAAAGTGTATGACCAGGACTATTGATGAAGCGTTTAGTGTCTTTGAGGCTGTTAAAAAAAGCAATGAAGTTTTCCAGTTAGGTCATCAAAGCCGACAGCAGGAAAGCCATATAAAAGCCAAGCAGGTAGTCGAAAAAAATATTCTCGGAAAAATTACCCTTATGGAGACGACCACAAACCGCAACTCTCCTGAGGGCGCCTGGGTGTACGATATTCACGAGGAAGGCAGTCCTGAAACAATAGATTGGGAGCAGTTTCAGGGGCCAGCGCCTCACAAAGTCCCTTTCAGTCTGGAACGGTTTTTTCGCTGGCGGTGCTGGTTTGATTATGGTACCGGGCTTTCCGGTGACCTATTGTCTCATGAATATGATGCGGCTAACATGATTCTGGAGCTTGGTATTCCCAAATCAGCTGTGGCTTCAGGCGGGATTTACTTCTTTCAAGACGGTCGCGATGTTCCCGATGTCCTCCAGGCTGTGTTTGAATATCCTGATAAGGATTTAACGCTGCTGTACAGTGCAACGCTGGCAAGCGGAAAAGGGCGTGGTAGGAGAGTGGTTATGGGCCATGATGCTTCGATGGAGGTCGGCTCTAACCTGACGGTTACAGCCGAAGATGAATCCACGCGGTATAAAGACAAAATAAAAAACAGAATCATAAACACCTCGCTCCCTTTATTCACCTATCGTCCCGGAGCGAAGGGAATCGATACCGTAACTTCAGCCACAGAAAAGTATTTCGCAACCAGAGGGCTAATGTATACCTACAGAGGAGGAAGACCCGTTGATGTAGCTCATCTCCATATCAAAGAGTGGCTCGACTGCATCAGAAACGGAGGACAACCGAGCTGCAATATCGACCGTGGTTTTGAGGAAGCAATAACATGCCACATGGCCACACAATCCTATCTGGAAGGGCGCAAGGTGGAATGGGATTCCGTAAAAAAGAAAATCATCTAGCCTCTTCCACCTATTCTGTATTTAAGATATAAGCACTAAAAATTGGCCGATGAATCCTTAAAAAAGGAGAGGCAGACATGAATGTAAAATTTCGTCTGGGAACGATGATGTTTTTACAGTATGCTATCTGGGGAGCGTGGGCGCCTGTCCTATCAGCGTATCTCAAGGAAACCCTTGGTTTCACCGGGTTTCAGTTTGGTGTCATATACAGTTTGCTGCCTCTTGCTACCATCATTGCACCCTTCATCGGGGGACAGATTGCTGACCGCTATTTATCTTCACAGAAGGTTGTTGGTTTATTACAGCTTACAGGCGGAGCTTTGCTTATTATCATCTCAAATGTTACTGAATACAGGACCATGATGTGGCTGATGCTGTTTTACTGTCTCCTCTATGCTCCAACGCTCGCCCTGACCAATTCTATTGCTTTTATCAATCTCAAAAACCCGGAAAAGGACTTTGGAATAATAAGAGTTTGGGGAACCATCGGATGGATTGTGGCAGGCCTTGTGTTAATGGGCTGGAGATTCACATCCAAATCTTTTGAACCGATCGCATTTGGGGGTGATACTTTTCTGCTCGCCGGTATTTTTTCGATAATTATGGGGATTCAATCGTTTTTCTTACCGCACACCCCGCCAAAGAAAGAATCAGCAAAACCCTGGGCATTCCTGGAAGCGATTAAGATGATGAAGGAAAAAAACTTTGCCATCTTCATCATAATTGCCTTTGTGGTAGCAACTGAGCTGATGTTTTACTATATCCTGACAGCGCCCTTCCTGATGTCGGAAAAAATCGGTCTTACAGAAGCTGCTGTCCCAGGAGTGATGGTTATCGCCCAGGTGGCCGAGATTTTTGTGCTGGCGATTCTCCTGCCTTACCTTATCACAAGAATCGGAATAAGAAACATCCTTGTTATAGGTGTTTTAGCCTGGCCTGCCAGGTATATTATTTTCGCCATAGGTAGACCATCATGGCTGGTCATCGCCTCCTTATCACTCCACGGTTTCTGCTTTGTTTTCTTTTTTGCTGCCGCATTTATCTATGTTGATATGGTCTCACCGAGAAATATCCGGCATTCTGCACAAAGCCTTATCACCCTTGTGACCTACGGAATAGGAAATTATATCGGAAGCCTTTTTGCTGGCTGGATTCATGATCATTTCACTAAAGGGGAAGTGACAAACTGGACTTCTGTTTTTTTGGTCCCCTGTATTTTGACCATCCTCTGCGCTCTTGCCTTTCTGCTTTTTTTTAGACCGAGACAGACTGCTCTTCGCTCGGGATAACGATGAGTTGTAGGTAAAAAGTTTTGCGTTTGAAGATTAAAAAATCGAACAAATTAGCTTTTAACAGCTGTTCAGTATTATGTAATCATAACCAAGAAATTCATTTTCAGAACTGACAACTCAGGACTTATATAGAATGGAGGGCAAAAAATGCCAAAAAGAAGATTAGGTGTGGGATTCGTAGGAGCAGGGTTTATAACAAAATTTCACATTCGCTCCTGGGTCGGTGTTCGGGATGCAGATATTCTGGGGATAGTCTCCCGGACAGAAAAGAGAGCAGAAGAAGCCGCCGCTTTGGCAAGAAAGCTTAATGTCGGTGAGGCAAAAGCATACAAATCGATAACTGACATGGTGGCTGATCCTGCTATCGATGCCATCTGGATATGTGCGCCTAACTTTACCCGCCTCGAAAACATGGAGGAGATCGTGACCGCCCTGGAAACCGGGAAAGGCGAGTTAATCGGAGTCACCTGTGAGAAGCCTCTGGGCAGAAATGTGTCTGAGGCACGAAAGATGCTCGAGCTTGTTCAAAAGGCAAAGCTTATGGACGGATACCTGGAAAATCAGGTTTTTGCACCGTCGGTTGTGCGGGGAAAAGAGATTGTCTGGACACGAGGTGCTGCACTATCAGGTCGGCCTTACCTGGCTCGTGCTGCAGAAGAACATAGCGGCCCTCATATGCCCTGGTTCTGGGAAGGTGCGCTCCAGGGCGGTGGAGTTCTCAATGACATGATGTGCCACTCTGTTGAAGAGGCCCGTTATATGCTCACGCCTCCTGGAGCCGAACGTAACGTTCTTACTCCTGTCAAAGTAACTGCTCATACTTCGTGCTTGAAATGGCAAAACCCTCACTATGCAAAAATTCTCTCCGATAACAGCAGTGGTAAGACAGACTATATCAACAGACCTGCTGAAGATTTTGCCCGCTCTTTAGTTGAATACAGAGATGAAAAAGGCGAGAAGTTGATAGTTGAGACCACAACTTCCTGGAGCTTTGTAGGAGCAGGACTGCGCCTGAGCATGGAGCTGCTAGGACCAGAATATTCCCTTTTAATAAACACTCTGGATTCCGGTTTAAAGGTCTTTTTCAGCCGCAACGTAAAGGGAAATGCCGGTGAGGACCTTGTGGAAAAACAAAATGCTGAGATGGGGCTAATGCCAGTGGTGAGCGATGAAGAGAGTGAGTACGGCTATATAGCAGAGAACCGTCATATGGTTCAATCCTTCCTGGCTGGCAAGCGTCCCGAGGAAAATTTCAGCGACGGGGTTAACGTAACAGAGCTATTGATGACAGCGTATATGAGCGCAGAAGAAGAGAAAACAATACCCTTTCCCCCGCCAGAGCTTGAATCTTTTGTACCTGCTGTTGCCCGGGGAGAATGGAACCCGAAAAAATCCTGAAAAAGTAAAAAAATATTAGCCCCTTAATAATTTTCTTACATAAGGAGTGAAGATGAAAGGAAAACTTAGTATAGTAATAGTTATGGCAGCTATTTTCCTGGTTTCGCATGAGATGGGAGGCCAAGCAAAAAGCACTGATAAGAAAGCTTTCGAGGCAGTAAAAAAAGAAGACGCAAGCACAGATTATCAAGACGTCAGAATAAAGAAGCTCCCCATTGCTTTACAGTGCTGGACATTCCGCAAGTTTACATTGTTCGAAACTATGGAAAAGGCAAAAGAGCTTGGAATAAAATACTTACAGCCTTATCCGGGACAAGCTCTCAGCCCTGAAATGCCCGCTGTGAAATTTGACCATAACCTCGATGAAGATTCGATAAAACTGGTGAAGAACAAATTAAATGAACTTGGTCTTGCCCTTGTCAGCTATGGGGTGGTCGATTTTGAAAATACTGAAGAGAGTATGGGCAAAGTGTTTGATTTCGCAAAAGAAATGGGAATCAAAACCATCGTAACCGAACCTGAATCAGATGACCCTTCCCTTCTCGAACAGATGGTTAAGAAATATGACATCAACATCGCTATTCACAACCATCCAGAGCCTTCAAAATATTTCCATCCTGAAACAGTTTTTGATTATGTTCGAGGCCTCGATGAGCGAATCGGATCCTGTGCAGATACAGGGCACTGGATGCGTGCTGGAATCAATCCTGTTGAGGCACTCAGGCTGTTAGAGGGACGCATAATAGATGTCCATTTGAAAGATCGGAATAAATTCGGCACTGAGGGGGCTTTCGATGTTCCGTTCGGACAGGGAGAGGCAAATATCCATGACATCCTTGCCGAATTGACGCTTCAGAATTATGGAGGATACCTTGCCATAGAACACGAAAATCCAGATGATGCCGACAACCCCTCACCCGCAGTGAAAAAAGGGATCGAGTACATAAAAAGCATAACCTATTATGAAGAGCATGAAGAGATACTTAAAAGGATAAACAGGCAATACTCGAAGCACGGCTGGAACCACTATGGCCCTGGATACTTTGTGCTTGATGAAAAGACAGGAATACTGAAGGGACAAGGAGGAATGGGCCTCTTATGGTACAGTGTGAAAAAGTATAAAAATTTCATCCTGGAGCTGGACTATAAATGTGAGGATAAACACACAAATTCTGGAATTTTTTTAAGAGTGCCTGATATCCCTACCAGCGACGATTACATCTATCATTCCTTCGAGATCCAGATAAACGACAGCGGGGAAGGCATACATAAAACCTCTGCTGTCTATGATGCGGAACCACCGCAAGTTGATGCTTTCAAAGAGCCGGGTGAATGGAACCATTTGAAGATTACTTTTAAGAGTAATCACATTAAGGTCAAACTGAACGATATTACTGTCATCGACTGGGACACAGAACCAAGGGGAAAAGTCAGGGATTTTGCCGATGAGGGATACATAGGATTACAGAATCACGACAGCCGAT
>CAYVAT010000026.1:0-45124 GCA_964449165.1 uncultured Eubacteriales bacterium
GAGGTGAAAAGAAAAGATTTTACTGAGAAGGAATTGGCGTTTCTGACGAAAGAATACCAGGCTGCCTTGGAGGCATTGATAAAAGCGAGGCTTAAGGAAGGACGTCAGCTCGAACGGAAGATCCGTGGCTATGTTCAGAACATAAAGCGTATTGTGAAGAGGATAGAGAAGCTTGCCAGGAACCATCCTCTCGACATTCGCAGTAAGCTCGAGCAGAGACTTAAAGAGATGCACTCTGAAGGGATGCTTTCGGAGGAGAGGCTGGCAGAAGAGGCTGCCTATCTTGCCCAGAGATATGATTTAACAGAGGAGGTCACCCGACTCAAGTACCACCTGGATTATATGCAGGAGCTTCTATCTGCCGGAGACCAGGAACCTGTTGGGAAGAAGCTGGATTTTCTGTCACAAGAGATTTACAGGGAAGCCAACACCATAAACTCAAAAGCTCAAGATATCAAAATCATCAAGGAGAGTCTGGCTGTAAAGAGTGAGGTCGAGAATATCCGACAGCAGGTTCAGAATATCGAGTAGCATGGGAGGGGAGAATAGATGCTTTTTGTGATCACAGGACCTTCAGGCTGCGGAAAATCCACACTCGCCAGGCGTGTTCTTGAGGAAGTGGAAAATATTGATTTTTCTGTCTCCTACACAACCCGCAAAAAGAGGGATACAGAAACAGAGGGGAAGGATTACTACTTTGTATCCAAAGAGGTATTTGATGAGATGCTCAAGACGAACAAGCTGGTGGAGTGGGCGATGGTCCATGGCAATTACTACGGGACATCCCGGAGAGAGATAGAAAAAAAGGGGATGAACAAGGATCTCCTTCTGGATATCGATGTGCAGGGTGCCCATCAAATCAAGGAAAAGGCTAAAAAGGCTGTTTTCATCTTCATCCTCCCTCCTTCCTACAAGAAGTTGAAGGCGAGGCTGGAGAAAAGGGGTGGTGATGCTTCTGCATCCATAGCAAGGCGCTTGGAGACCGCCAAGAAGGAGATCAGACATTACCCGGAATTTGACTACATCGTGATCAACGACAAGCTGGAAAGAGCCGTCAAGGAGCTGGCCGCCATCATCGTGAGCACAAAATGCAGGCTTGAGTGGAAAAAAAAAGAAATTGCGCCTGTCATCCGCAGTTTTACCATAGATGAGGGAGATTGAAGTGAAAAAGATTGCCTTGGGCGTCTGTTCATCCATCAGCATCTATAAATCCTGTGAGATCATTCGCCAGTTTCAGAAGAGGAACTTTGAGGTTCAGGTGATCATGACTAAGAACGCCGCACGGATGATATCGCCTCTGCTGTTCGCCGCTCTGACAGGACAGGAGGTATTGGTTGATTCATTAGGAGAGGAATCCTCTCAAAATATTCCTCATATTAACTTAGCTCGGGAGGCATCGCTTCTTCTTGTGGCGCCTGCCACAGCCAACATCATGGGCAAGTTTGCCTCTGGCGTGGCCGATGATTTTCTGTCCACTTTCTACTTGGCAGTCCGCTGCCCTGTACTTATTGCTCCTGCGATGAATCAGGAGATGTATTTTCACCGACAAACTCAGGAAAATATCCAGAGGCTCAAAGGCTGCGGAGTCAAGTTCGTAGAGCCAGAAAAGGGATACCTCGCCTGCAAAGAGGAAGGGTGGGGAAGACTGGCGGCAGTGGAACGGATCGTGGAACAGGGGCTGTGGCTGATGGAGAAGACTCAAAGTTTGAAGAAAAAGACAGTTGTGGTAACCGCAGGCCCCACCAGGGAGTTTTTGGACCCTGTCCGCTTTCTCACCAACCGTTCCTCGGGCAAGATGGGATTTGAGATTGCTGAGGAAGCCGAGAGACGAGGGGCCGAAGTGGTGCTCGTTTCAGGTCCGACACATCTCGCTCCTCCCTCCCATGTCACGTTTAAGCCTGTCCAGACAGCAGAGGAAATGGAGAAGGAAATCAAGCGTCACTTCAAGAAAGCGGATATCCTCATCATGGCAGCAGCTGTTTCGGATTTCAAGTTCAGCTTTGTCTCCTCCCAGAAAATCAAGAAGCGAGGATGGGATACAAAGGTCAATCTGGTTAAGACCCGGGATGTTTTGAAGAACCTCAGCCGCCGGAAAGGAAAGAAAATTCTGATTGGCTTTGCCGCTGAAACAGAAAATATCGTGGACAATGCTCTGCGAAAGATAAAAGAGAAGAACCTCGATCTCGCCATCGCCAATAATGTTCTTGAAGAAGGGGTAGGCTTTGAATCCGATTATAACAGGGCGTTCATCGTCTATCCCGATGGGAAGGCCATCGCTACAGAAAAAATCAGTAAACGCGAAATAAGCGGAATTATTTGGGATAAAATAGAGGAAATAATTGGGAAAAGAAGCTGAACAACTCCTGACCGAACTCGAGGAGAGGTTGAGATATTTTTCCCAACTGGGCGTTGAATTCATTCCCTCTGCTTCTACTTCCCGGGATTCCCTTTATCTAACCATCAAGGAGAAGATTCTCAATTGTCGAGAATGCGGTCTTTCCCAAGGCCGGACAAATGCTGTTCCCGGTGAGGGCACGCTTGAAGCTGATCTTATGTTTGTGGGGGAGGCTCCTGGCCGGGATGAAGATAGACAGGGAAGGCCATTTGTGGGAAGAGCCGGGCAGCTTCTTACCAGAATCATCCATGCCATGAAACTCAGCAGAGAGGAAGTCTACATCACCAACGTGGTCAAATGCCGTCCGCCTGAAAACCGGACTCCCCGAAGGGAGGAGGTTGAACGATGCAAGCACTACCTTATCCAGCAGATTCAGATAATCAACCCCCGAGTCATCGTCACCCTGGGTAAGGTTGCCACGGATTTTTTTATAAAAAGCCGGATGGGGATGACCTCTCTCCGAGGACAATTCTATGAATTCGGTCCCATTCGGATCATGCCCACTTTTCATCCCTCTTACCTTATAAGGAACGAAGACAACAAGAAGATCAAAAAGATGGTCTGGGAGGACATGAAGATGGTGATGGCCTTTCTGGGCAAAAAATGACCCTCTATGCTGAAGTTCTTCTTCCCCTCCCCCTTGGACATGGCTTCACTTACACCGTTCCTTCTGCCTTCCATGGGAAGGTGAAAACTGGCTCAAGGGTTCTTGTTCCTTTCAAAGAGAGCACGCTCACCGGCTTCGTGGTCAAGCTGCGCAGGAGAGAGCCAGGAAAAAAGCTTGCACTCAGAGACATCCTGGAAGTCCTGGATGAGAGCCCTCTGTTTTCTCCTGGCTTCCTCGCTTTCACACAAAAATTAAGCAAGGCCTATCTCTCTTCCTGGGGCGAGATTCTTCAGGCCTCCATTCCTTCTGCCTTTCTTCCCAGGACAGAGACCAGGGTCTTCCTCAAGAAGGAAGGAAAGGAAGCTCACCAGGAAAAAGATCTATCCAGAGGGGAACAGGAAATATTGACTCTCTTGAAGAAACGAGAATACAGTACGCTCTTCTTGAGAAGAAAGTTGAAAATAAAGAGTTTTTCCCACTTCCTCACTCGATTAGAAAAAAAGGGCTGGATTCAGATAAAGAAAACTATCAAGAAGGCTGCGCCTGAGAAAAAAAAGGAGGCACCATCCACAAAGCCTACCCAACTGGAGATAGACTTTTCGCTGGAGGAGAGTTCCTTAAATCTTGCCGCCAAAATCCTCCAAAGATGGAAGAAGAATCCCTTTTCTTGCTTTCTTCTCCATGGAAGTCCGGCAAAAAGAGAGGCTGTTTATTTTTATCTGATAAAGAAGGTTTTAGAAAGAAGGAGAAGGATTCTTTTTCTGGTTCCGGAGATTTCTCTCACCAAGAGCCTGATCAAAAAATTCGAGAAGAGACTCGGAGAAAGAGTGGCCTGTCTTCACAGCCGGCTTTCAGAAAGAAAAAGGGAGTCAGAGTGGAAGAGAATAAAACAGGGTGATGTGGATGTGGTAGTCGGTTCCCGCTCGGCCCTCCTGTCGCCTATCTCTGGTATAGGCTTGATTATCGTGGATGAAGAACATGACGAGTCTTATTTTCAGAGAGAATCTCCCACCTATGATGCCCGAAAGGGAGCATGGCTCAGAGCTAAAGAAGAGGGCTGTGCCTTGATCTATGGTTCTGCTTTCCCCTCTGTTGAGGCCTTTTTCAGAGCAAGGCGGAGAGGAGAAGTATTGCATTTGGGGGATGACGGGCTGAAGCCGAAAGTGGATATTGTGGATGAGAGAAAGAAAAGAGAGATCTTATCTGAAGGATTAAAAAGAAGCATCAGCCGGAGGCTGGAAAAGAGAGAGCCTGTTCTTGTCTTTATCAACCGTCGCGGTTATGCTTCCTTTCTCTACTGTCCAGCATGCAATTATATCCCTCGCTGTCCGCGATGCAAGATACCCTTGACTTACCACAAGAAGGAAGGGAAGCTCCTCTGCCACTACTGCAGCCATGCTATCCCGAAAGTCGACTCCTGTCCGGTCTGTGGAAAAAGAATAATGGGCATGAGAGGCATGGGAATAGAAGTCGTCGAGGAAGAATTGAGGAGAAATTTTCCCCAGCACAGGGTGGTCAGTTTTAATACGGATGTAGTTAAGACCAGAAAAGAACAAGAAAAGATACTTAACCGCTTCAGGCAGGGGAAAATCGATATTTTAGTCGGAACTCAGCTTCTGGCACATCAGGTAGATCTGCCGTCGGTTTCCTTGGTTGTCATTTTTTATCCGGAAACCACACTCTCTCTTCCGGATTTTAAGGCGACTCAAAAAACCTATCACAATTTGATTCAAATGATGAGGTTTGTCCTGGATGGAGAAGGAAAGATAATAGTTAAAACAGCATTTCCTCAACACTTTGCTATCCGCTGTGCTGCGCGCTGGGATTACCTCTGTTTTTTCAGACAAGAGATCAAGTATAGGCGAATTATGAATTATCCTCCTTTCTGCTATATGGCAGAGGTCCTGTTCAGAGGAGATAGTTTAAAAACGCTGGCTCGCAAAACTCGAGAATTCTATTCCTCACTGAGAGACCAGAGCCAGAAAATCGAGGTATTGGGGCCCGCGCGTGCCTCAGGTCCTGGACTGGCAGGGAAAGGAACAATCCAGGTGATACTGAAGTCTACGCGAAGGAAGAACCTAGAAGAGGTGCTGCGTCGGTCCCTTCAACCGGTCAGGATGAGAAGATCAATTCTTTTTTATGAATAACCGGATAGAGTTATTCGTTTTCTATTCTTCCAGAACAAGAGTAATCGTAGCCGTATCTGTGACAGAGTCAGGGCTGGTGGTTTCTGCCTGGGCTGTAACAGTGAGGGTTGTAGTGGCTGTCAGCTCCGTTTTTGTCGGCCCATAATAAGTGAGAGTGACCTTTCCTTCTGAATCTGTCTCTGCGGATATTGTCTGCAGGCCGTTGGAGAATTGGCCGAGTGCTGAAGAAAGTGTGAAGATGATATCTTTCCCGACAAGAGGTGTATCTCCCTCTTTGTAGATAACTGTTAACGTGGATTCCGGTCTGGTGTCACCACACAGCAAGACATTCGGATCTGCTGTGAGCTCCAGATTGAGATCTTCTGCACTCCTGATAAGCTTAATATCAACGCTTCCGGTAACAATGTTGTCCGTTGATGTTTCTGCCTGACCTTGGATGGTAATAGTCTGATCGGCAGTGATATCGTCTTTTGTGGGTCCATAATAGACCACAGTTGCAATTCCTTGTGAGTTTGTTCTGGTAAATATCTTTGTCAGACCATTAGAGAATTCTCCTACACTGGATGAGAGCGTGAAGTAGATTTTCTGATTGACCAGAGGAGTAGTTCCTTCTTTGTACACAGCTGTGATTAGAGATGAGGGTTGTTCATCCGAACACCACAATATGCCTGGGTCAGCAGTCAGCTCTAAGGAGAAATCGACAACATCTCTGATAAGCTGAATCTGTGTTGTTCCTGTCACGAATCCATCCGAAGCTTCTCCTTGTCCCTGGATGGTGACAACTTCATCGTCTGTGATGTCGTCTTTTGTGGGTCCAACATATTGTACTGTAGCGATTCCTCTTTCGTCGGTATGGGTTGTAATGCTTGTCTTATCGTTGGAGAATGTTCCTGAACCGGAGGTGATGGTGAAGAAGACTTTTCTGTTGACGACTGGCTTGGCTCCTTCTTTGAAGTAAGCCTGGATTTCAGATCGAGGATTTTCGTCAGTGCACAGCAGGACATTTGGATTGGCAAAAAGCTCTAAGGTCAGATCTTTACCTTCCTGGACAATACAGATGTAAGTTGTTGCAGTGGGGCAGTCATCACAGTCCTCTATTTCCTCGTTAAGGCACGCTTCGATTTCAATGCATTCATCTTCCAGGTCATCTGTATATTCCTGGTCAATAGGGCCGTAATAGGTAACTTGGGCTACACCATTGCTGTTTGTAGTTTTTTCTATCACGGTCTGGAAGTTTTCGAAATAGCCTAATCTATCCCCATCATCATTTTCATTAACTTTGAAGATAACGGTTTCATTGGCAACCGCTTTTCCTCCGCTTTCCGTCAACGTGGCTGTGACTTGGGATACTCCTCTGTAGGCTCCTGCAACCAGCACACTGGGATTAGCGACGAGTTCGATGTAGATTTCCTCCATATCCCGGATGATCTTGATAGGCTGCAGTTCTGAGATGAATTCTTTGCCGTCCCAGGAGGCGCTGGCATAAATGTATACATAGGAGGTATCAGTTAATTCCTCGCCGAGAGGTCCATAGTAGGTAACACTTGCCTGACCACTGCTGTTGGTTGTCCTGGAAACGACAGAATTGTTCCCCTCGAAGTAGCCAATGTAGACTTTGCTTCCCGACTCATCGCGGATCTCAAAATGGATAGTCTTGTCAGCCAGAGCAACACCGTCGTACTTGATCAGGCTGGCAGTGATGGTCGTGCTTCCTCGGGAGGCTCCAGCGGATATGACATTGGGGCTAGCTGTAAGTTTCAGCACAACAGAGAATCCAGAGGGGCCCAGAGGCCCTGGTTCTTCCACTTCTTTTCTCTTGCAGGTAGGAATAAGAATAAAGCTTAAAGCCAAGCAAAATATGATGACTAATTTAATCTTCGAATTCATCGTTCTCATCCTTATTCAGATTCTTCGTCTATATAGTTAGCGAAGAATATGGTCAAATAGCCGGTGGCTTTGACCTTATTGTTCGTCATGTCATGACCATAAAAGTCGATCTTAGCGATGACTTCCAGGACTCCCTCATCTCGTGCTTCTATAAGGTCAACAAGCGGCGATTCCTGTTTAGCCACTGCTCTGACCACCACAAAGCTAGTTTCAACAGAAGCATCGATCTCTATGTTAGCGGATATTGCACCCTCGAAAGAATAAGGGACATCGACTCCTTCGACGCTTTTTCCGTCAGAACGGATATACTGAACGGTGTAACGTGTTAACTGAATGCTGTTGTAATTGGAGGCTTCAAGCTCAGTATTTGGGTCCAACAATTTGGCCGTTAAGGTAGCCTTTGCTGCGTCTCCGGTGACATAATATTGTCCTGAATCAGCGCTATAAGCAATCACATCAGATTGGAGGTAGTTGACTTCATTTTGCTCGAGATCTAATCCAGTGATGCTTACAACCACAAGCATGCTGTCTGATTTGGATTCGTCTGCAATTGGGTTGCAGGAGAAAAGGAAGAAAAGACCCATAAGGATTACCGTGACTTTCAGAACGTTTTTTGCCTTTTTCATTTTTTGCATCCTCTTATTTGATTATTCTGGGAGTGATGAAGATGAGGAGTTCTCGATTTGTTTTTGTGCGTGCGAATGATTTAAACAAACTTCCCAGAATTGGTATTTTATGGAAAAATGGGACTTTTTCTCGGGTAATGGAGTCTTCTGTTCTGTAAATTCCTCCTATGACCGTTGTCCCCCCGTCAGGCACCATGACCGTTGTCTCTGCACTCTGGGTGATGATGGGAGGGATTCCGCTAACAAGATTAGCAAAATCAGCAGCATTGTTTCTGATTTCTATGTACATGATAATGGTTCCTTCAGCCGTGATCTGAGGGGTTGCTCTTAGTTCTAAGGCGGCATTCACGTACCTGGTGGTTACGGTGAAATTGGCGACTGTCTGGACAGGAATCTGTCTTCCTTGAAGAATTTCTGCTTCCTGGTTGTTGAGCGTAGTGACTTTGGGGGCCGAGATGATACGTCCCTCACCGGAAGTTTCTAAGGCTGAGATGGCCATATCGAGTCTGAACGTATCTAAAATGTTGGCAAAAGAAATTCCCATGGCCGCATTAAAAGCAGGGGCAGGCAGATTAACGGCGTACCCCCCTAATGGTCCACCGATTCCCTTGGTCACGAGGCCTTCAGGAATAATGGCCCCATCCACCAGGACCTTATGCGGAAACTCCATCGATGTCTGGTTTCCATAGAAGGGATCAGCAATGCCTTTAAATCCCCACTGGATTCCAACGTTTCGAACGAAGTTGGATGTTGCCTCCACGATTCTTGCTTCGATAGAGACCTGAGGAGTTGCAGTGTCGAAAACAGATATGAGTCTTTCTATCAGGTCGATCCTCTCCTCCACATCAGAAATAACCAAGGTGTTTGTCCGGGCATCAATGATGATTTCTCCTCTTGTCGAGAGCTTGCCCTGGAGTAGACCTTGGACTTCGCTGGCCTTGGAGTAAGAAAGAGTGAATGTTCTCACCAGTAATGGGCCAGCCATTTCTTTGGATTCATCCAGCCTTCTCTGTTCTTCTTGTTCCCGTGTGAGAACGACAATAGGGGCAATCCGTAGGATGTTTCTCTCCAGGGTTTTGCCCATTTTGTTTATTTTGAGGATGATGTCGAGGGCTTGATCCCAAGGGACGTCCTTCAGATCGACGGTAACGGTTCCCCTCACTTCTGGATCGAAAACAACATTTAAACCAGCAAACTCACCCAAATACAGAATTACATCTCGCAGGTCAGCATCTTTGAATTTCAGGCTGAGAGTTTCCCCTGTGTATTCTTCTTCAGGAGCAGTGATGGTTTTCGGTTTGAACTGTTCCTCTCGGATTTTCTCTTGAAGAGCGCCATTATTCCCATCTTCGGAGAAAACGGGCTGTGGTGCCTCCTTATTCTTTTTTGGAGCAGGAGGAGGAAGAGTTTCTTCTTTTTCTTCAGGGGGGAGCGTTTCTTCTTTTTCTTCAATGGAATTGTCTTCATCTTGCGGAGGCTGAGGTTCTGGCTCTTGGATTTGAACTTGCTGTTGCTCGCTTGAGACAAAGGTTTGTACCGGCTCATTGCGGAAAAAGGAAATGATGAGACCATTATCTTCCGTATTTAAGGTATAAAATGTCGGCTCGGTAAGATCCAGGACGATCCTGGTAATAGTGTATGGATCAGAGATTTGAAATTGTGACACCCTGACCTTTTCCACGCCGAGCTTATTTACAGGATAAACTGTATGGTCGGAATAAAGGGTATCGAAAAGATCTACAACCAAGCGAGGGGGATTGTCCAGAGCAAACACTTGGCTTACGGCTTTCTTGCTCATCTTGGCTAAGACATCGATTCTGTCGCTTTTTTGGGAGATGTTGATTTTTCTGAGAAAAACCGTCCCTTCGCTCATCTCTTCAAGCTCTTCTGCTTTTTTCTCCTCCAGAGAGTAATCTTCCATGTTTCTCTGGTATGTGTTGAGTTCGATAATCGTATTCGTTCCTTCAGAGAAGATGCGATAGGGAATGCGCTCTAGGAGGCTGATGAGAAGGTGGAGCTTCTGGGCTCCTTGGGTTTTGATTTCGATGTCCTTCACAGAGGAGGCATCAGGTTGAATGATCTTAGGCGGGATATCTGTTCTGATTTTATCCAGTTCGATAACCATGGTAGCGGGAGCGTCCTGTGCATAGTAAGATTTGGGAGTGGGAAGAGGTGCGTTGGATTCGAGACAGATTTTTGTGTTGAGCTTTCCGGGATGGACAGAAATATTATCTATATAGACTGGGGAGCTATCTTTGAAGGCATATCCGCTTAACAAGAGAGGAATAAGACAAACAAGTGTTATGGCTTGCCAGTAAATTTTCTTTTTCATATTATCGCTCCTCTGGTTTAATTTCTTTGACGATATCCGTTGGTTTCCTTAAGGGAATGCCTCTTTCTTCGGTTTTACGGAAAACCACTTGGAATTCCTTTATGGATAGAACAAAACCGTCGGCAAATTTCTGGCCGACTTTAATGAAGTAGGGAAATCCCTGGGGGCCGTTGATGATAGCCGTGAATGTTCCTTTGGCTTCCACGATGCCTATCAGGTTGACGTCATCGATGGACATCTGGGAAATCCCTCCAACCAAGGCTTTCTCCTTAACATCTCTGCCTCTCAGCAGGTTCCGGAATGGGTCTCTTCTTCCTCTCGGATTGTATAAAGGAAGATGCTCTTCCTGTTTTTGAGCTTTGAGTCCTGTGGGTGTTGTCTTTTTTTCTTCCTGGAAAGAAAGCAAGGAAGCAGAAATGGTAAAGAAACAGACCAAAATTAAAATTATCACTGAATTTTTCATTCGGTATTCCCTGTTTGTTCTTGAGTTTTTTCCGAAGGACCGCTTTCCTCATGGAAAATATAGGTTTTGGCGGTCCAGGTTGCTGATAGTGTTGTCGATTCATTCTGATCATCGAGAGATTTTATGGAAAAACTCTCCACATTGAAGATTCGGGAGAACCGGCTCAACCGATCGAAGAACATGGCAAGGTTATGGTAGTTGCCTGTTATTTCTAAGGTAATCGGCCATTCTGCGTAAAACTCCTTGTCGATTTCCCCTTTGGGAGTAAATTTAGTGATGTTTAAGTAAGAGTCGTAAGCCAGCTGCTGCATTCTTCTCAAGATGTCGCTTATCTCTCTTTTCTGCGGGATAATGGCCTCAAGATCTTTTAGAAGGGCATCCATCTTCTGTATCTCTGCTTCAATTCTGTCAAGCTGCTTCTTTTTTATTCGCAGTTGGGCGACTTCATCCTCAACCTTTATTCTTTCCTCTTTCAAGTCTGTTAGCTCCTGGTTCTTGGGCTTATAGTAGAACATATAGAAAAGCCCGAATATAATGACAGCCAGAAGTAAGTAACCGTACCAAGGCCAATTTCTCATTTCTTTTCCTCTTGCATTGATTCTTCTGATCCCTCTAAATGCTCTCCGGGGAGAACATATTGGGCTGTCAGAGTGAATTCCAGGAATTGATCATTCTGCTCTGTTTTTTGAGCGGAAGAGATGAGGTTCACGTTTTGAAAGTAAGGGCTGCTTTCTAAATTATAAATATAGTCAGCGATGAGACTGTTGGAGAGAGCCCGTCCCTTGATCTCAACTCTCTGTCCCTTGTACTCAGCTTCCGTCAGCCACACCCAATCTGGAATGTTCTTGCTAAGCTCATCCATGATCCTTACTGCCAGTGTTTGTTGGGCTTTCAGTTGAGTGATGAGGTTGATTTTTCTTTCCAGAGTCTTCTTTTGCTGCTCCAGTTTTTCCAGCGTCTCAACAACGTACTGGAGCTGCTCTTTTTCCAGTTGGGCTGCTTCGAGAAGTTTACTTTCCTTACTAATGGCGCTTCTTTGCATTAGATAAAGAGCAGCAATGGCTATGATGAGAACCGGGATTATGATGTATGAAAGTTGAAACTTTATCTCTTTTCTTATCCTTGGGGTTGGGGCGGTAGGTTTTTCCCTTAATTCCTTTTTTTCCGGTTTTAAGAGGTTTATCCTAATCATGGCTTATTTCTCGACTTTCCTTGTTGCCAGGCCTGTGGCTACCCCGAAAAGAGCAGCCATCTCTTGATTATATAGAGGGTCAAATTTACTCTCATCGTAATCTATTTTTCGGAAGGGATTGAGGAGCTCTGTCTTGATGCTGAATTTTTTCTCGAAGAGGAGAGGAAAATCCTTTATCTTGGACAGGCCGCCGCTGAGAAAAATCTGATCGATTTTTTTCTCTCTTTTTTCTCCTGCTTCGTAGAAGCTGAAAGTTTTTTCTATTTCCTCCAATAGATTTTCGATATTAGTGAACAGAGATGATTCCAATTGTTCTGAAGAGATCTGGCCAGCGGGGATACCCTTGAGCACCTTTTCTGCGTCATCGAAGCTGATGCCGAGGTCTTTGCTCAGATTTTCTGCAAAAAAGAATCCGCCGAGAGAAAGATCTCTGAATAGCTGAGGAATGCTTTTTTCAATGATGATGATGTTGGTTATGTTTGCCCCTATGTTAATGATAGCCAATGTTTTTTCTTTGAGTGTGTCAGGATAATTGACCTCCATAGCATTCTGGAGGGCAAAAACATCCACTTCTATCGCTTCAAGATTCTTACGGGCCTGATGAACAACATTGCTGTAGTTGGCTATTTTGTCTTTCTTGGCAGCAACCAGCAGAATATCTAGATTCTGTTCTTCTGAAATAGGAGAAGGCTTCAAGATCGCATAGTCCACATTTGTTTCTTCATAAGGATAGGGAATGTTGTGTTTGGCTTCCCAGATGATGGATTCCGCCAATTCCTCGGTGTCCATAGAGGGGAGGGAAATTTTCTTTATGATGACAGAATTTCCAGAGATAGATATGGCTATGTTTTTATTAGAGATTTTATTTTCATCAAAGATCATTCTTATTTTTTCCACAACTGCTGAAGAATCGATGACGGTTCCTTCAACGATGGCATCACGAGGGAGAAGTTCATAGCCGATTTTTTTGACTTCATAAGCATGTTCACCTTCTTTCCTCTTGGCGTTGAGTTCGACGGCTTTTATTGAACTTGAACCTATATCAACACCGACCAGTCCCTTTTCTCGACCGAAACCGAACATTTTCATCTCTCCATCTTTATGATTTAAACAGGATTACTCTTTTTTAAATTTTCCTCTCATTTTTTTTTCCACATGCTGGGGAAGCAAATCCAGGAGGCTTCCGCCTAGCATGTAAACCTCTTTAACTAACATTGAGCTGAGGAAAGTGTAATCCACACTGGGCATCATGAAGAACGTTTCGATTTCTGGGTTGAGCTTTCTATTCATTAGAGCCATTTGGAACTCGTATTCGAAATCCGAGATAGCCCTGAGTCCTCTTATGACGATTTTGGCATCGTTCTTCTTTGCAAATTCGACAAGGAGACCGTGGAAGACTTTCACTTCCACATTTTTTTCATCAACAAACTCCTCCTCAATCATCTCTACTCTTTCTTTAGTCGCGAAAAGAGCGCTCTTTTTGGGGTTTTCGAGAACTGCTACTAAAATTTTATCAAAGATTTTTAATCCCCTGCGTATGATATCCACATGCCCGTTAGTGATAGGATCAAAGGAACCCGGATACACAGCTCTGTTTTCCATTTTAGATCATTTTTATGGCGAAGCATGCATCGACAGCCCCTGCTCTTTTCAAAGACGTCTGAAGTAGCATAGGTCTCTCATCACAATAGCCTTGCCCTCTTATTCTTGTATGGAAATAAGGATTTTTAGCCATTTTTGCTAAGCTTTGTTCCCTTTGGGTAACGGAATGTATCACTTTACCCGGCTTTAAACCTTCTCTGATTTTGTAAAAAATACACCATATATAGCCAAATGTCAAGTCAAAACCACTAAATATTGGAAAAATTTTTAACAGAGAAGATGCAATCCGGTTTATTCTGGAACTGAATATTCTTTTATAAGACATATGAACTGCTTTAATATTTTTGTCTTAATAATTTACGGATTGAAAAGGAGAGGTCAATCACCAGTGAAGAGGATTCTCATGGTGAATTTTTCATCCTTTATCTCACCTTTAAAGGCTAGGGTGGCGAGAGCGTTTGTTTCCGTGATAGCTAATAATAGCGGCGGCTGGGATCCATCCTCGCCAAGACCCTCCCACCCGCCACTATGGGCTTCGGATGGACCCCAGCCGCTTCCTATCACGGAAATACGGCAGCCGGGGTTGATTGATTTCTTTCTTCGTTTAAGAGAAAATAAAAATGATGAAAATGACGAAAATTGTGGGGTTGATCCTTTTTTTAGGGATAAGCGTTTCTCTTGCCTCCTTTGATAAGGAACCAGCCTACACTCGGAAGAGGGAAAAAATGGTCCGGGAGCAACTCATGAGTCGGGATATCACCGACAAAAGAGTTTTGGATGCCATGAGTAAGGTTCCTCGCCACCTTTTCGTCTCCCCTTCCTATCGTCGTCAAGCCTATGGAGATTATCCTCTGCCTATCGACGAAGGACAGACCATATCGCAGCCTTATATAGTTGCCTTGATGACCCAATATCTCAAGGTTGGAGAGGATGATAAGGTACTGGAAATCGGAACCGGTTCTGGCTATCAGGCAGCGGTTTTAGCTCATCTTACAAACCAGGTTTACTCAATAGAGATAAGAGAAAAACTGGCTGAGAAGGCTTCTGCCACCCTGGCAAAGCTTGGCTATGATCAGGTCAAAGTGAAATGGGGCGATGGCTACTATGGTTGGGAGGAACATGCACCATATGATGCCATCATCGTCACCTGTGCAGCCAATCATATCCCTCCGCCCCTCCTCCAACAGTTAAAGCAAGGGGGGAGGCTCATCATTCCTTTGGGGAGTACCCTTTATTTTCAGACCTTGACACTGATTACCAAGACCGATGGAAAGCCCCAGGTCGAGCACATCTCAGGTGTTCGATTCGTACCCATGACCGGAGAAGCTCAAAAGAGGAAGAGTCAGTAAATAAGCTCCGGCCGCAAGGAAGAGAACCAGGTTATATCCCAACCAGAAAGCAAGCATAAGGGCAGAGATGGAGTTGACCACAGAAGAAAAAGCGTTGGTTGCCCAAGCCCAAGGAATGATTCGTTTTTCTCTTCTCTCCAACAGCCTGATACCTGTAGGGAACGGAAATCCCATCAGGAAGCCAAAGGGAAGAATGACCAGGAACGCGATGGACATTTTTAAAACAAGGCTGAGTCCGATGAAACTCTTATTTATAACGGGGAAGAGCAGGAGGAAAAGCACGATAAATCCAGCACAAAAGACCAAACTTATTCTCAGATTTCGAGTGAGACGGGAGCCCAGGATTTTTTTGGAGAAGTAACTTCCCAAGCCAGCCGAGAGGAGAAGAGAGAAGATGGTGATGGATACAGAATAGAGAGGATGGCCCAAAAAAAGCATGAATTTCTGGATAAGAATGATTTCCACATACATAAAACCCATGCCTATGAGGCTAAAGTAGAGGAAGACCATAAGGGATGATACCGTTCCCTTGATTTTGGTCTTCCGGGAAAAAAGAAGGGGGAGAAAAATCAGCAGGAAGGCAATGAGAATGGCTTGGAAGAAAAGCAGAAAAACCACGAATTCACCCTGGAGAAAGGGCAGCCATCTCTTGGCAAAAGCCTGATAGGTCAACCTGAGTTTCCCCGGCCTGAAGAAATTATAGAAGAAAGGACGATCGTCTGTCACAGGTCTGATGTCAAAGAGATAATCTCGGTAAAGATCCTCCCTTTTCTCCGGGTCAAGGAGTTTTTGAGCAAGTTCGTAGTAGAGCGGTTTTTCAAACTTGTTGTGGAGGTTGGCTTCCTCCTTTTTTATTCCCGGATAATAGACAAGATCAAGAAAGTATTCCTCAGCAAAATCCTTCATTTTCTGGATGTCTTGATCTTGGATGGGGCTTTTCTTGATAAAATAGCTTATGGTTCCCCAGCTTCTGATGGCCATGAGATGAGAGGAGGCATTTTTCCCGCTCCTTTCCATGGCTTCTATCCAGGTGGCCAGGGCCCTTATTTCTTGCCGGGGGGGAGGGAGAAGGTAGAAGCTCATGCTGATGATTCCGGATGGAGACAATCGCTCGGTTATCTGGAGAAAGGAATCGACAGTGTACAGGTAGTTCTCCCCGAAACCGTACAGTCCCGAGCTTGAAGAACCGAAGACATCGGATAAAGAAAAGACGATGAGATCATAGTCCTCTTTTTCTTTTTGCAGAGCTGCACGGGGGAAAGCTGAGATCGGATGGACATTGTCCCTCTCGTAGAGCCTCCCGCTGAAAGAGGAAAGTTCTTTTTTTAAGATTTTTATGATCAGTGGATTGTTCTCGATAACGTTGACAGAGGAGGCATTAAAGATTATGGAAGCCAACACATCCAGTCCGCCTTTGGGTTCGATGATGAGAGTATGGGGATTTTGGACAAAGGAATAGGCTAAAGATGAAGGGAGGAAAGAGAGGAATTCCATCCCGGAGGGATGAGGCCCGGAGAAGCGGGTGATGGCTGTGAGTTCTCCTCCATCTACTGAGAATCCTAGCTGGGGAGGCAGGGCCTTGTCGTATAAAAGGCTCAGCCCCGGAGCATACCTGACAGCAGGGGAGTCGATGACATCGATGCGGGAGATGGCATTCCATCTCGTGAAACGATGTGTGGCATGGGGATATTTCATAGCCAGAGGAAGGGCTTTGAAGGGAGAAATTTTGAAACCAAGCCAGGAAGGTGAAAAGAGGAAGAGACTCGCTTCCACAACGATGAGAAAAAAAAGGAGTAATTTAAAGAGCAGAGGTCTCTCACGGCTGAACAAGAAAGAGGCGATAAGAACCAAGAGGGAGATGGAGACCATGACTCCTCTGTCTCCTTTAGGTAGAAAGATAAATGCAGTGAGAAGAGTTCCCGCTCCTGCCCCCAGGAGGTCTGAGAAATATATCTTATTGACAAAAGCTGCCCTGGTAGTGATAGCAAAAGAGATGGTCAGCCCAGCAAAGAAGAAAGGAATGCAGAGGAGAGCATAATAGAGAAGAACAAGGTAGATTTGTCCCTTATCCCATGAGAGTTTAGCAAGATCGAAGGGAAGCGAATTGCAGAGAAGAAAACTCAGCAAGATAGAGAGAGAAAAAAGCAGTGAAGTGGTGGAGAGAAACTTGTTTTGGTTGAAAGAATCAACGTTTCGGAAAAGAGATAAGAAGGATCCGCTTGCTCCATAACCCAGGAAAGCAATGCTGACAACCCAAAAGGCGAAATGGTATTGCTGGGAGATTGAGAAATACCGGGTGAGAGAGATTTCCAGACAGAGTGTGGCAGAGGAGATGAGGAATATTCCAGCCAGAAATCGAAGCCTTATGCTCACCACTTTGAATACATTAAAAAAGAATGGGTAAACTGTCAACAAGAAGGCCTGAGGTGGAAGCATCCCCGTTTCAGTGATGCAGTAACAATCAGGCAAGCTGAATCGTCAGCTCGCGGAGCATGATTCCTATCCATCCTCGCCAAGACCCTCCCACCCGCTACTATGGGCTTCGGATGGACAGAAACCTTCCCCTCTCGCCTCCGGATGACTTCCTCATTAGCTTACCTGACTGCCAGTGAAACTGTTACCCAAATGAGGATGCTTATGGCCTGACTCCGCTAGTTGCTTTTCCTTAATTCTTATGCTAACTTTGAACAAAAGAAATGATTAGGTTTGGAACTTCGGGTTGGCGAGCTGTGATGGGAGAAGAGTTCACCTTTCAGAATGTCAGGCTCGTCGTGCAAGCGATAGCCAATTACTTAAAGTCAAAATTCCCGGGTAAGAAAATATCTGTCATTGTCAACTATGACACCCGTTTCCTTTCGGAAAGATATGCTAATGAAGCTTCTAAAGTTCTTTCCCAAAACAAGATACACGTCTTCATGGCTGACCGCGATGCTCCCTCCCAGGCGCAGTCCTACCAGATCATAAAACGAGGAGCACAGGGGGGGATAAATTTCACGGCTTCCTTCAACCCGCCTGAATACAATGGTCTCAAGTTCAACACTGAAAAAGGAGCTCCAGCCCTCCCTGAGGACACGGATAGAATAGAAAAAGAGATAAGAAGTCTTCTCAAAGGTTCTCCCTTGTATTCCTATTATCCTAAGACCGAATACATAGAGAAGATTGATCTTCAAGATGATTATTTGAATTTTATCCAGCAGAAGATCGATTTCGACCTGATAAGGAAGTCCAAGATCAGAATCGCGGTGGATCTTCTTTATGGGACGAGTCGTGAGTATCTGGATGAAATCTTGGAAGAGAATGGCATCCCTGTGGTAGAGATTCATGGGTATATTGATCCCTATTTTGGAGGAATTACGCCTTCCTGTGCGGAAGAAAATCTTAGAGAATTGAAAAACTTGGTTAAGGAGAAGAAGTGTCATTTGGGGATCGCCACCGACGCTGACGGTGATCGGTTTGGTGTGGTTGATGATAGAGGAAACTTCATCGTCCAGAATCTGATCCTTTCCTTGCTGTTGGATTACCTCGTTACAGAGAAGAACTGGAGGGGAGGGGTAGCCCGTTCCGTAGCCACAACACATCTGGTGGATAGGATCGCCCGGAAGTATGATCTTTGTCTCTATAAGACACCTGTGGGGTTCAAGTATTTGGCGGATCTCTTCTTGCGAAAGAAAATAATTTTTGGCGCGGAAGAGAGTGCGTGTATGGCGATTAGAGACCATCTTCCGGAGAAGGATGGCATCTACGCCGGCCTTTTAGTGGCTGAAATGATTGCAGCCATGGACAAGAACCTCGGGCAAATGATCGAGGCTCTCTTTCGAAAATACGGAAAGAGAGTGGGCAAACAGAGGAATCTGCCTCTCAACTCGAAAAATGAAAGAATACTGAAGAAATTGATTAAAGATCCTCCATCCATGTTTGCAGGACAAAAGGTAGAGAATGTCGAGACTATAGATGGTATAAAGTTAGATTTAAGCAACGATGACTGGATCCTATTCCGGTTTTCAGGCACTGAGCCCATCATCCGTTGTTATGGAGAAGCTGCAACCAAGAAGGATGTGGCGAGGCTTATCAAATCTGGATTGGAGGCCATATCTTGAGGCGCAAGGAAGCAAAAGACAGAATCAATTTCCGCAAGAAGCTTCTCATCGTCGCAGTGAGCCTCCTTTTTTTGATTCTGTTCATAGCTTCCTTCTTCGGTAAGAACGGTTGGATCGAAATGGGTCGGGCCAAGAAAAAACAAAGAGCGCTGCTTCAGGAGATAGAGCGCCTGGAAGAGAAGAGGAGTCAATTGGAGAGGGAGATCGAAGAGCTGAAGAAAAATCCAAAAGCTGTAGAGAAGAAGGCGCGAGAAGAGCTTTGGCTTATGGATCCAGATGAGATCGTAATAATCAAAGAGAACCAAGAAAAAGATAAATAAGCCGGCTTTCACCTCATGTATCATTCATCCAAGAAAGGAAAATTCCATCATCTGCTGGATAACCTGAATTCTGCTCAGAGAGAGGCTGTTACTCACGGGGAAGGGCCTCTTCTTATCATCGCAGGAGCCGGAACAGGAAAAACCAAAGTCATTACCCACCGCATTGCCTATCTCATCGCTGCTAAACAGGCAAAACCAGAGGAGATTCTTGCCGTCACGTTTACCGAGAAGGCAGCTAACGAGATGGAAGAGAGAGTCGACATCCTGATTCCCTACAGTTATTCTTTTGTGGAGATAAGCACTTTCAATTCATTCGGTGAAAGGGTGCTGAGAAACTATGGAATTGAACTGGGATACCCTCCTGATTTCAAGCTTCTGGATGAGGTGGAGCAGGCCATCTTTTTCAGAGAGCATTTGTTCCGGTTTTCTCTTGATTACTACAGGCCCTTAAGTTCTCCTACTAAATACATCCAGGACATCATGGCGGCGATAAAGAGATTGAAGCAGGAAGATATAAGCCCGGAGGAATATACCGCCTATGCCAGCAACCTAGTCACCCAGGCCGCAGACGATATTGAAAAGGAGAGAGCCCTAAAACACCTGGAGATGAGCAAGGTTTACCAGGAGTATCAGGAACTACTGAAGAGAGAGAGCAAGATTGACTTCGAGGACCAGGTTTGGCTGGTTCTAAATCTCTGGCGCAAAAGACCTTCTGTCCTTCGGGAATTCCAGGATAAATACAAGTATATCCTGGTCGATGAATTTCAGGATACAAACTACATTCAGTTTGAGTTGTTGAAAGGATTGGCCGCAAAACACAAGAATCTCACTGTCTGTGGGGATGATGATCAGAGCATTTTTCGTTTCCGGGGAGCATCCTTGGCCAACATCCTCAATTTTGAGGAGGTCTATCCCGAAACTAAGAAAATTGTGTTGAGCAAAAATTACCGTTCCACTCAAGACATCCTCGACTCCGCTTATCAGCTTATCCAGCAGAATAATCCTTATCGGTTGGAGCACAAGTATGAGGTGAACAAAGTTCTTGAATCATCTGTGGAAAGCGAAGGGAAAAGCATCCATCTTCTTCAATTTGACACGCTTTCCCACGAGGCAGACAGGGTTGCAGGAATCATCCAGGAGAAGGTGAAGACGGGTTATCGATACGGAGATATCGCCATCTTGGTCCGCAGAAATGCCGATGCTGATCCTTTTCTCAGGGCCCTTAACATAAAGGAGATTCCTTTCCGATTTTCAGGAAGCAGAGGGCTTTATTCCCAGGAGGAAGTGAAGATTCTCATCTCTTTCATCAAGGCTCTAACTGATTTTGAGGATAGCAAAAGCCTCTTCAACCTGGCTCTTTCCGAGATATACCAAACCGACCCCTATGATCTGACCGTCATTTCCAATTATGCTCACAAGAAAAACTTCGCTCTACATAAAGTCTTCAGGGAGATCTTTGAAGGGGAATTCCCAATTGAAATTTCGGCGGCTACTGAGAAAGGAATCAAAAGGATTTTTGACGACCTGCTCTTTTTTGTTCAAATGGGAAGTTCTCAGAATGCAGGCCGGGTGCTCTATTCCTTCCTGGAAAGGACAGGATATCTGAAGTCTTTGGTAGAGAATCCAAGCCTCCAGAAGGAAATGAAGATCAAGAATATCCGGATTTTTTTCGATAAGGTTAAGAATTTTTCTGAGCTGTCCGCCGATGATTCCATCCATTCCTTTGCCCAACATCTGGGCCTTCTTCAAGAAGTCGGGGATAACCCAGCGACAGCCGAGGCGGAGTTGGAGGAGGAAGCCGTTCATGTGATAACTGTTCACAAGGCCAAGGGCCTTGAGTTTTCTATCGTGTTCATGGTCAGCTTGATCGCTGATCGATTTCCCGGGCGGCTGAGGCGGGAGAAAATTCCCATTCCAGATGAGATTCTGAAAGAGAGCCTCCCAGAAGGAGAGAACTATCTCCAGGAAGAGCGCCGACTTTTCTATGTGGGAATAACCAGGACTAAGAAACTGCTCTACTTGACCTGGGCCAGGGATTACGGTCTGAAGCGGTTGAAAAAAGTGAGTCCCTTTGTCTTGGAGGCTTTGGATATGAGACAGATGCCAAAAGAAACGGCACGTTCCTCTGCTCTGGAGGAGATAAAGAGGTATGCTGCTCCAGTTTCCTCCCCTCCCTTCACTCCGGGTGTAAGAGGAAAGGAAATTCTGACCCTCAGTTATTTTCAGGTTGAGGATTACCTGACCTGCCCGCTCAAGTACAAGTACAGACATATCATGAGGATTCCTGTTCTCCCTCATCATGCCTTGGTCTTTGGCCGGGTACTTCACAATACTATTCATTTTTATTTAAAGAAGAAGATGGCCAGGATCAGGATGTCAGAAGATGATCTGATGAAAGAATATGAGAAGAGATGGATCAACGAAGGTTTTCTCAGCAGGGAGCATGAAGAAATGAGGAAGAAGGCGGGGGAGAGGGCTCTCAGTCTTTTTTATCGTCGTGAGGAACACTCCGAATTTCTGCCGGCATACCTGGAGAGGAGTTTCAAGTGGCAGGCAGAAGGAGTGAAATTTATCGGTCGCTGGGATCGGGTTGATATCCGTCAGGAGGGGGGAGTGATTATCGATTATAAGGCTACTGAGGTGAAAAACAAGAAAGAAGCTGACCAGAGAACAAGAAGCAGCCTTCAGATGGATTTGTATGCTCTCTCCTTTGAGAAAGCACTTTCGGTTCCCCTGGTAGAGACTCAGCTTCATTTTTTGGAGTCGGATATCATCGGGCATGCCCAGAAGTCAGGAGAAGATTTGGAGAGGGCCATGGAAAAAATAAGGGAGACTGAAGATGGCATACGTTGCCAGAATCATGATGCTAAACCTGACTGGCATAACTGCAGAGTGTGCGACTTCAGAACTATATGCCCTTATTCCTATGCATATTGAGATTATACAGTGCTTGGTCCTTGAACGGTTTAACCTACTTTTTTAGGGCGAGTTTTCTGAGTGGGCCAATCATTCGGATATACAAGGTCTGTTCCTTGAATGATATAAGCATCACTTCTTCCGTGAGAGCTAATGATGAGGGATATTATCAATCACGGCGGCGGTTCCCATCCATCCTCGCCAAGACCCTCCCACGCTTCCACTATGGGCTTCGGATGGACAGGAACTGCCGCCTCATCACCTCCCTCTATGAAATATCTTCATTCATCACGAAAATAGAGATGCTTCCTTGAATGGATCATCCAATGATTCAGGCCTTCTGATATCATATTATAGGCATAAAAGGAGGCCGAGATGTGGTTTTGGGGAACCCATGCAGGAGGGTGGTGGTTGTGGATGTTTTTCTACATTCTTTTCCTGGCAGGGCTGGTTCTGCTGATTATCGTTTTAGTCAGGTTAATCCAGAGACCGGATAGAAGACACCTTCCGCCATCCAGTGAGGAGCCTTTGGAGATCATAAAAAAGCGCTATGCTAAAGGAGAGATCAACAGAGAACAATTTGAGCAGATGAAGAAAGATTTGGAGGATTGACTAATCGGGGAGAATCCAGAAAGGCATCACTGCCCAAATTCTTTCTTTTTCCAGCGCTTGAAGGGTCACCAGGATGTCTTGGACTCGATGATCTCGGGGGAGGTCTATCTGGACTGTTTTCCTTGCTAACAGAGCCTGGAAGAGGGAAATCTTTTTTGGCCAGACGATGAGTTTCACTTCCTCGTCTTCTGGGATGCCTGCCAGTTGTTTTGCCAGCTGAATGGCTTTAGACAGACCTCCAACCTCATCCACCAATCCCAAATTCTTTGCCTGACTTCCTGTCCAAACCCTTCCTTTTCCGATTTCGTCCACTTTTTCTTTTGTGATCTTGCGGCCTTCGGCCACTCTGGTCAGGAATTGATCGTATATCCACAGGATTTCATCCTTGAGGCTCTTCCTCTCCTCTTTGGTGAAAGCTCGAAAGGTGGAAAAAACATCGGCTCTCTCTCCGTAGGTCAGCCTTTCGGCAGTGATCCCCAATTTTTTGTAGAGCTCGGCCATGTTGAATTTTCCGGCTAGAACCCCGATCGAACCGGTGAGGGTTTGAGGTTGAGCCACGATTTTATCGGCTGCCATGGAGACCCAATAGCCTCCTGACCCGGCTACATCGGACATGGAGACAACGATCGGCTTCTCTTTCCTGGTTAAAACCACCTCTCTCCAGATCACATCTGAACCAACAGCAGAACCACCCGGGCTGTCCACTCGAAAGACCACAGCTTTGATGGAATTGTTCTTTCGAGCGCTTCTAATCCAGCGCGAGACTGTCGAACTTCCCATAATTTGAGAAGTGCTTTCTCCTACGTAGATGGGACCCGTTCCATAGATGAGGGCGATTTTTTTGCCTCTGTTCAGTCCTAAGGATGTAGGTTTAATCTTTAAGTACTGATCATGGCTGATTTTGGAGAGTTTTTTTCCGTTGTATTTGAGGGTGTTTTGTAGTTCATCCTCAAAGAGAAGCTTGTCCACCAGTCCAGTCTTCAAGGCGTTTTTCCCTTGAAAAAAACCCTCATCGACCAGAGCTTTTATCTCATCCACACTTTTTGCTCTTGCCTCAGCCACTGTTTTGAGGTAATGATCGAAGATGTCGCTATAGATGGATTCCACCATTTCCTTATGTGCAGGAGTGAATTTATCTTCTGTAAAGATGTTATAGGCTGTTTTGTACTGTTCGACATGTTCGAACTCAGCTTCGATGCCCAGCTTGGCAAGGGTTCTTTTGAAGAAAGGAAAATATCCGCCGATTCCATTTATTCCTAAAAATCCCAATGGCTGAAGAATGATTTCATCGCAGGCTGTGGCCAAGTAATACTCCTTGTCGAGATCAGGAGCTTCTTCTATGTAAGCGTAGGCTTTTTTCCCGGATTTCCTGAAATCTAGGACAGCCTCTCTTATTTCGCTGATTTTGGCCCATTCACAATTAAGATACCCAAGACGCAACAGGAGACATTTGATGCGCTCATCGTTTTTTGCTTTCCGGATGTTCATCCAAATATCGTATACAGAGAGAGGTTCCGCTCCGAAAAACAGCGTTAAGATGTTAGGCATGGATTTTTCCACAATCTCTCCTGCAAGGTTGAACTCCAGGTAAGAGTTGGCTTTTACGGTCGGCGGCCTCCTGAATTCATAGTAAAAGAAGGAGACTGCTGTTATCAGGAAGAGAATGAAGAAAATCAGCAGAATAATCAGAATATATTTCCCTTTTTTCATCTTATCCTCCTCTTCATCACTAAGAAATACGTAAGGACCATTGTATCAGTTATGAATAGAATATAGCAGAAAGTCGATCTCTATTGAAGAGAAAAGAAATTCTGAGAAGATTATATCTGTTCTGTGATCGGTATTAGGAACAGTGGTTCCTGTCCATCCTCGCCAAGACCCTCCCACCCTTCCACTATGGGCTTCGGATGGATAAGAACCGCCGCCTCAATGTCAAGCTTAATGAGATATTTTCGCGTAGTAATAGGGATGCAATCTTAAGGGAGTTGAAATATGTAAAAATTTATTTATAATATCGATGCTTGAAAGGAAGACTTTCAATCCCAAAACTCAGCGTGCATTTTTATCGTATCATAGGATTGGAGGTTTCTCCGAAAAAGATCAAGCATCATGAATCAGCTCTTGGAGACAAACTCCACGAGATTTAAAAAGAGAAGAATAAAGGCATAATTCTTATTGAGGGTGTCAAAAATGAACGCGCTTGAAGTCGAAAACATCTCCAAAAGTTTTGGAGATTTCTATGCGGTAAAAAATCTTACTTTTAACATCTCCGAAGGAGCTATCTACGGACTTCTGGGTCCCAATGGTGCAGGAAAAACGACTACCATCCGGATGGTGATGAATATCATTATCCCCGATGAGGGCCGAATCAAGGTACTCAATCGGAAAATGGATGAAGAGATGAAAGAGAGGATAGGCTACCTTCCCGAAGATAGAGGATTTTATCCCAAGATGAAGGTAGGAGAACTTCTTCTTTTTCTTGCCGAGCTTAAAGGGATGGCTAAGCTCGATGCCCGGAAGAAAATCAACTCATGGCTGGGAAGGCTCGATCTTGCCGATTGGAAGGACAAAAAGGTTGAAGAGCTTTCCCGCGGTATGCAGCAAAAGCTCCAGTTCATCGCCACCATCATCCATCAACCTGAGCTGATTATCCTGGATGAGCCTTTTTCCGGCCTGGATCCTGTCAACACTAAGCTGTTGAAAGATATCATGCTGGAGATGAAGGCCGAGGGAAGGACGGTGATTTTCTCTACTCACCGCATGGAGCAGGTAGAGATGATTTGCGACAACATCTGTCTTATCAACAAAGCTGAGAGAATCTTAGAGGGAGACTTGAGTCAGATCAAAAAGCAGTACGGAAAGAACACCGTGATTCTTGACTATGAAGGGGATGGGTATTTCATAAAGGATTTTCCAGAGATTAACAGACTTGATGACTACGGCAAATTCATGGAGATCCAATTGAAAGAGGGGATAGATCCTCAAGTGCTGCTTCCCAAAATTGTGGGAAAGATCAGGGTCAACAGGTTCGAAGTGAAAGAACCCACTTTGAATGCTATCTTTATCGAGAAGGTGGGAGCAAGGGATGAAAAAGATATGGTCAGTCATTAAGAGAGAATATTTCCAAATCGTTAAAACCAAAGGTTTTATCATCGGGACCATTCTAGGGCCTGTACTTATGGGTGCCATCATTTTTATTCCTTTTCTGGTTTCCGTCGTTTCAGTCGGAGAGCAGGAGCGGATTGGCGTTGTGGACGAGACTCATGAGATTTTTGAGGCACTGGACAAAAAGCTTGATCACAAACTGAAAGATGGGAGCCGACAGTATATCCTGGAAGAATATAAGCCTGTTGCTGATATGGAAACGCTAAGGCAAGATTTGAACCAGAAAGTGTTGAATAAATCTCTTGATGCTTATCTCTATATACCAGGGAATGTGATAGAAGATGGAACAGCAGAATATGTCTCTGAGCATGTTTCTGATTTCACAAAACTGAAAAACATCAATGAAGCTTTAAACAGCGTTATTATCGAGAAACGTTTGCGCAGAGAAGGGCTGGACCCCCGAAAGATCGCTCAGTACATCAAACATGTGGGATTAAAAACAATCAAAGTGACCAAGAAAGGAGAGGAAGAAGATACAGGAGGCACCTTCCTCATTGCTTATATTTTGGTGCTTATTCTCTATATGACCCTTTTCTTCTACGGAGCAATCATCATGCGTGGAGTGATCGAGGAAAAAACCTCAAGGGTTGTGGAGATTGTCCTCTCCTCTCTCAGGCCTTTTCAGTTGATGGCCGGAAAAATCTTGGGGATAGCCGCTGTAGGTCTTACACAATATATGATCTGGGCTATCTTTGGCTTTTCCGCCACTCGCTACAGCAAATCGTTGATTGTGTCCATCTTCCCTGCAGCCTCCGGGTTTAAGCTTCCCAGCGTCCCTCCTTATATCTTCGTCTATTTCGTGTTGTTCTTCATCCTGGGGTATTTTCTTTATGGGACCTTTTATGCGGCCATCGGCTCCATGGTCAATTCTGAAAAAGAAGCTCAGCAGCTCCTTTTTCCGGTGACCATGTTTCTGGTGTTCCCGATTTTGCTCATCATGTTCGTGATAAGAGCGCCGAACAGCACATTTGCGGTTGTTCTTTCTCTGATTCCCTTTTTCGCTCCCATCCTGATGCTTCTTCGCATCTGCGTGCTTCTTCCCCCTTTCATTCAAGTGGCAGGATCCATCGGGATTCTTCTCTTGACCATATTCTTGATGATTTGGCTCACAGGAAAGATATACAGAGTGGGCATCCTGATGTACGGCAAGCGTCCCAGCTTCCAGGAAATTGTCAAGTGGATCCGCTATAAGTAAAACCGGGGAAGCAATCCGCCACAAAATATTCATAGGCGTGAACCTTTTTCCAAAACCCTCCGTAATACACTTTGAAGATTCTCTCAAGAGGTTAGTCATGAAAAAAGTCTTTCAGATTGGACTGCTGAGCGTATTGTCAGTTTTATTGATTTCTTGTATTGCCCTTGAGATCAAGGAGAACGTGAAAAATCCGAACCGATATTTTCGTGAAGCCTACAGACAGATTGAAAGAATTCACAAACGATATCCCCGCAGGGAAGGAAGGCCTCATTCTATCCATGTTCTCATTTACGAAAGTTCCCGCCGAAAATTGCTTAGAGTCACAGCTCCTGTTTGGATTGCCAATAACTATGGGGAAGTGGTGGCAGCAGCTGAAGAGCACCACGGATTTGATTTTGAGGATGAATATGATATCGACTGGAGAGGCTTAGAGGATTTGAAGGATATCGGTCCTGGGCTTTTGTTTGAATTGGATGAACAAAAGAGTAAAATTCTCATATGGCTTGAGTGAATGAGCCCGCTTGGCTATGTCCTGAAGAAACCAGCAGAGATACAAAGTATGTTAGAAAAGAGAGAGAACACCAATGAAGATGTCTCTTTGCTTGTGGAAAAAATCAAACAGGGAGACAAGCAGGCTTTCATGACAGTAGTCAGCCTTTATCAGAAAAAAGTTTTTTTGCTGGCCTATTCTTTTTTTCATAACCGGGAAGATGCTATGGATATTATTCAGGAGACTTTTTTCAGGTTTTACCAGAAAATTCATATGTATGAGAAGGGAAAGAATTTAAAGAATTGGCTGCTTCAGATAGCCAAAAATATATGTATCGATCATTACCGCAAGAATCACAGCAAAAGAAACGAATTGCATATAGATAGAGATATCAGCGATATGAATTTGCCAGCTGAGGATGATAAGAACTTTCGATCCTTGGATTTGAAGGATATCATGAAGCGCAGCCTGATAAAGCTTACTGAGAAACAGAGGATGATTTTTGTTATGAAGCAGTACAACCAGCTCAAATACACAGAGATCGCTCAAATTTTGGGCATTTCTTCGGGAACGGTGAAATCCCTTCATTTTAAAGCCGTTCAAAACCTCAGGGGCATAATGGCCCCATATATAGGGAGATAAAAAATGAGGGAATGTAAAAAGCATGAACAGGATAGGATAGCTTTTCTCTATGGGGAGCTGGAGGCAGAGGAAAAGGACCGCTTCCTCTCCCATCTTGAGGGATGTTCCCGCTGTCAGAGAGCTCTCAACGAAATCAGGGAGATGAAAGAGAAGGCGGATGTTCTTCATGCTGACATTCAGGAAACCATGGATTCTATAGATTGGGAATCTCTTCCTTCCAAGATCACGGAAGCGGTATGGGAGAAGGTTCTGAAGACTTCAAGAGAAGGATGGCTTGCCAGATTCATGAGGGTTGCGTTTCAATCCAAGCTGAGGCCTGTTTATGCAGGAATCCTGGTGGGGATTCTTATCGGATCTCTGGCCACGTTTTTGATCTTCCAGCGCCCTTTTGTGAAAGAGAGGGGAAGGGAATTCATTGTCTCCCGAGATTTCTTGGAAAAGGTGGAAACAGAGATGGCCCGCAGAGAGACTTTGGATTACTTGGATAAAAGTCAATATTTGCTTCTGGATTTTGTCCAGTATTCTCCTGGAAGGGAGCAACTCAGAGAGCCTGGGTTGGCCTTTGAAGAGGCGAGAGATCTTCTTTCCAAGAAGAAATACATCAACCCCCAGTTAATGAAATTCCAGATGGCGAAAGCCAAAGAGGTCTGCGACCAGATCGAACTTCTTTTCTATGAGTTGACTCAAATGAGCGAGCAGCTAACCAGAGAAGATCTGGAAAGAATTCAGAGATTGATCGAAGAAAACCAGCTTTTGTTGAAGATAAAACTCTTGAAGAGGGAGCTTAGAGAAAGCGAGGTCTAAGATGAAAAAAAGAATAGGAATATATTGTCTAATTTTTTGTCTTGTCCCTTTCGCCTTTCAGCTTTATGCCAAGGATCAACCCGATGAGAAACTCTTTGAAGAGGCAAAGGTACTAATTTTCGACAAGGAATGGCAAAAGGCTCAAGAAATACTGGAGGAGCTCATCCGTGATTTTCCTGAGAGTCGCTGGTACTCGCTGGCTTTCTTCTACAGAGCCAAATGCCTGGAGGAACAGGAAGGCAAAGAGAAAGATGCGATAAACGCTTACAAAAGCTATGTTCAGCTCAAAGAACACAACAGGAGTTTAGCCGAGGAATCGGAGATTTCCATCATTGACTTAGCCTCAGATCTGTACACGGCAGGGAAGAAATCTTACCTGAAGGAAATCGAGAGCAGACTTTCCAGCTCGAATAAAATGATCAAATATTATGCTGCTTTCGAGCTGAGCTATATCAAGGATAAAAAGGTTGCGGCTCGGGGACTTCCGGTGTTGAAAGAGATTATCGACAAAGAGAGAGATGACGAACTCAGGGACAGAGCAAAAATTGCCATCCTCCGTATTGATCCCGAAGCTCTGAGAGATTTTGAGGAGGAACGCTACGAGAAAAAAGCGGTTATTTTTAAGATAAGAGTCTATGAAACAGAGACCAACAAGACAAAATTTTCCATAAACATTCCCTGGGCTCTAGCTGATCTTGTGTTTGGGGCTATCGGAGATGAGGAAAAGTCATTGATAAAAGAGAGGGGATATGATCTGGATAGAATAAGAGATGAACTGACCAGATTCAGAGGTAACGTCATCGTGATCCAGGGAGATAAAATAACCATAAAAATGTGGATAGATTAAAGAAAGGAGGCCATCATGAAAAAAGCGGCGATTTTGCTTGTGGGCATCATCCTTTTAGGTTTGCTCCTGACTACTGCATCGGTCGCAGAAAGAAGCAATGATATTCAAGTCATCAAGAAGGCAGTCAAAAAAAATCCTGCCTATAAATCGGGAAAAGAAGTGATGTGGTTTAAGCTTCTCATCACCGACAATCGAACCAAAAAAGACAAAGTCAGGATGACATTGCCTGTTGCCTTGATTGAGTATTTCTTAAAGTGTACCGAAGAGAAACACATGAGGATAAAACGCGATGATTGTGATGTGAATCTTATGGATCTTTTTCGGGATCTTAAGAAGCTGGGTCCGATGTCGGTGATGGAGATCTATGAGGAAGAGGTGACTATAAAAGTGTGGTTCGAATAAGGAAGGGTGAACCGATAAGTAACAGCAAACCAGGGGAACGGAGGTTATCCCTTCCCCTTTTCTTCATATTGTATCTTCATGACCGACTAAATGTATGGCCCCGCTGAGCTGGCTGGGCAGGGCTCCTCCACTTTCAGTCCTCCTTTATCGCTAGAGCTTCTCACAGCCAGCATTTTCTTTATTCTGGACAATCCCTCTTTCATGCGAAACTTTTTTGGATAATCTTTGTTTTCTCAAACTTTGGATGTTTTGATTTTTTTTACAAGTACAGAGTCAGACGACCCGATCAACATAAGGGGTGAAGATAACCTGTCCTTGCCTGTTAATCCTCAATCTTCTGGCCTGTCTGCGGGAGAAAACCCAGGGTTTTTTCCGGTATTTCCAATGGATGACTCTTTTTCCATTCCAGTAAAAGGTATAAAAGGAAGAGGTGTTCTCCCGCCAGATGGTGGCACAGTAGAATTTTTCACCCTTGCCCAGGTGCTTTCTCATAAATCGAGTGGCTCGCCAGAATGTCCTGAAATTTTTACAGAATTCCAGGTAATGGGGATAGTCAGAATAAAGACAGGCTTCCCACTTTTTGGAAAACATGGCCATTTTATTGACACTTCATCAGGATGAACATCTTTCTCATCTGTTTCCGAGATAAAGACATTAACCTACATCACATCTTTAAATATGCAGGAATTCCTGAATCTTGGGAATTGGGAGTCGACTGTTTCCTAATTCTTCTTTTTCCTCTCCCTGGCAAACTCTCTATCGGCTTTAACTATTATATATGATTCTTCTTTTCTTGCCAACGGAAACATTTATCAAGCGTAAAAAAAATTTCTGGATTTCCTGCGGATGACTTCTGGCAGTTTATAGCGTGGAGTAAAGCTCATTCCTGGGAGGTAAATCTCAAATTAATGAGTTGAATATTTACAGGCTCAGGGGGAGAAAGTGGCTTTTCTGTTTGGTTTTCCTGATAGGATTCCTTGTCAGCAGGAGATTGGCTTTTTCAACTCAAAATACTTGGTGTTCCGTCCTGGCAATGATTTCATCCTGAAGGTCTTTGTTGATGTCCAAGAAATAGTCGCTGTAACCTGCTACTCGAACAATAAGATCTCTGTATTTTTCAGGATTTTTCTGGGCATCTCGAAGAATTTCAGCGGTGACCACATTGAGCTGAATATGGTGACCGTCTAGTTTAAAAAAAGAACGTATGAGATAGGCCAACTTGTCTACTCCGTCTTTGGTGGATAAAAGATGAGGGGAGAATTTTTGATTAAGAAGGGTTCCTCCTGTACGGGCGTGGTCCATCTTGGCCACTGATTTTATAACTGCTGTGGGTCCATGCCGGTCAGCACCCTGAACAGGCGAGACACCTTCAGATAAGGGTTCAGAGGCTTTCCTCCCATCCGGAGTGGCTCCTACAACTCGGCCAAAATAAATGTGAACGGTGGTAGGAAGCATATTTATACAGTAACGTCCACCTTTTGTGTTTGGTCTTCCATCTATAGCCTCAAAATAAACTTCAAAAATCGATTTCATGACCTCATCGACAGAATCTTCATCATTCCCGTATTTAGGGGTTCTGTTCAAAAGCCTTTGGCGCAGATTTTCACTGCCAGTAAAGTTGCTCTTTAGAGCCTTCAAGATTTCCTTCATTGAGATAATTTTCTTATCGTACACATTGAATTTAATGGCAGATAGAGAATCTGTCACAGTCCCCAACCCTACGCCCTGGATATAAGACGCGTTGTACCGTGCTCCGCCATCATGATAATCTTTTCCTTTCTCGATACAATCACTTATGAGAAGGGAGAGGAAAGTTGCTGGCACGTATTCAGCATACAGCCTTTCTATGATGTTGTTCCCTTGAATCTTGGTGTCGACAAAATATTTCAGTTGTTTTTTGAAGGCTCCGAAGAGTTCCTCAAAAGAGCTGAAATGAGAAGCATTTCCTGTTTTGAGTCCGATTTTTTTGCCTGTTCTTGGATCTAATCCATTATTCAGCGTAATCTCCAACACCTTCACTAAATTAAAGTATCCGGTAAGATTATAGTTTTCTTTTCCATAAGCTCCTACCTCCACGCAACCACTTGAACCTCCGTTCCTAGCATCTTCTATTAACTTTCCCTGTCTCACCAGTTCTTGAACAATAACGTCTGTATTGAATATTGATGGCTGGCCAAACCCTGTTTTGATTATTTGAAGAGCTCTCTTTAAGAATCTGTCCGGGCTCTTCTTGCTTATCTGGACAGCCGAGCTCGGCTGTAGAATTCTCATCTCCTCCACTATATCAAGGATAAAGTAGGAAAGCTCATTCACAGCATCTGACCCATCAGCCTTAACTCCACCGGTGTTTATCAAGGCAAAGTCAGTGTAGGTGCTGCTCTCTTCCGCAGTCACACCTACTTTTGGAGGGGCGGGTTGATTGTTAAATTTTATCCAGAAAGCTTCTAAAAGCTCTTTCGCTCTTTCTTTTGTCAGAGAACCATCTTCTAATCCTTTTTTGTAGAATGGATAAAGATGCTGGTCGAGTCTGCCAGGATTAAAAGAATCCCAGCCATTAAGCTCTATTATCACTCCCAGATGAACAAACCAGTAATACTGCAACGCTTCCCAAAAATTGCGCGGAGCATGAGCCGGAACATGAGTACAAATCTCGACTATTTTCTCGATTTCTTTTTTCCTTTGAGGGTCTTTTTCTTTTTTAGCCAATTCTCTAGCTTTTTCAGCGTGCCGTTCTGCATATCGAATCAAAGCATCTGCAGCGATTTCCATAGCCTTAAGTTCTTCCCGCTTTTTGTAAGCTTCAGGGTCGTTAAAAAAATCGAGATTTTGGATGCTTCTTTTTATATCTTCTTTAAAATCGATAAATCCTTTCTTATAAATTTTGTTATCCAGGACCGTATGACCAGGAGCTCTCTGCTCCATAAACTCAGTAAAAATTCCAGCTTCATAGGCGTCTTTCCATCCATCGGACATTTCATTAAAAATTCTATCCCTGATGGATTTTCCCTTCCAGAAGGGAATAATCTCTTCTTTGTATAACGTTTTTGTTTCGTCATTTACTGAAAATGAGGTTTTTTCCCTTGAATTGAGGATTTTAAGGTCTTCAAGGCTGTGAATATTAATTTCTGGATAGGTCGGAGTTGCCCTGGGAGAAGGACCTCTCTCACCAATAATCAGCTCTCCTTCATTAATACAGATTGATTTATGTTCCATCAGATATTTTAGGGCCAAAGCTCTTTTCACTGGGGATGAGGCTCTATTGGCAATATCACTTTTATAAAATTCAGTTATAAGTTTGGCTCTTTCCGGAGTAATCCAAGGTTTGGTATTAATGCTCTGCTCCCTTAGCTTTTTTATCCTTTTATTCATCTCTCTACTCTCCAATTCTTACCTTAAATCCAAAGTGTTCAAATTTCTTCTTTATTTTTTCTTTGTTTTTTTCGGAAAGAGGCTCTGTCTTTTTCATCATGAAGGGTCTATTCAGTCTTTCGTATTTATGATCGCCTATATTATGATAAGGAAGAAGGTAGATCTCTTCTATTTCCTCGAGAGTTGTAATAAATTCAGCGATTTTGGAAATTTCTTCATCGGCGTTGTTTATCCCGGGAATAACTGGAATTCGAACAACAACCTTGTTTCCTTTCTCTGAAAGTTTTTTTAAATTATCAAGAATTGATTTGTTCGAAACTCCTGTTGTTTTTTTATGCTTTTCATCGTCAATCATTTTAATGTCGTATAAAAAGAGGTCAACTTTATCTTCTATTTTTTCCAGGTTTTCGATAGTGGTAAATCCTGATGTATCTAAGCTTGTGTGAATGCCCTTTTTCTTGCATTCCTCGAGTAGGGCATTTAAAAACTCAGGTTGTAAGAGAGGTTCTCCTCCTGAAAATGTCACTCCTCCCTTTGAGTCATCGTAAAATATCATATCTTTTTCTATCTCTTTCATGACTTCTTCTATACTCATCCATTTCCCTATGATTTCAAGAGCCTCAGTAGGGCACACCCTAACACAATCGCCACAAAGGTCACATTTTTCTCTGTCTATAAATATATATTGATCCGGACGGGAAAGTGCTCCTCTTGTGCAGCTTTTCACACATTCATTGCAATCTTGGAGACATCTGGTTTTTATAAAAGTAAGCTCAGGTTCGGGAACCAGGCCTTCAGGATTGTGGCACCACAAGCAGCGCAAGGGACAGCCTTTGAAGAAAACGGTGGTGCGTATTCCAGGTCCATCATGGATGGCGTATCTTTTAATGTCGAAAATAATCCCCTTTTTCATTTCTTATTACTTACCACAGGATTCCTTCTATGTCTCGTTTTTTTTAGTTATTTGCAGCTTCCTATCTGGATAAATTCATGAAACATACCAACTTTCCAACTTTGCTCCTGTTTGATATTAAATATATCAGATATTAGATGTCTTGTCAATATCAAAAAACTTTCATATTTAAGATTTCAGCCGTAACTTTTCAAAGCGACTTCTAAATGAGGCAAGCATTTCCAGAACTTTGACGAGGCGGCGAATGGATAATTCATCTAGAATTTGTTTGCTTGCTCATTGATATCTAAAACATTATATGTCGTATGAGTTTAAAATAAAAGAAGATTTGAAATGTTTCGTCTGGAGATCCGTCAAAGCAGATTGATTCCTAATCTTTCTTTGGCTCGGGAATATTCCAGTTAGGAGGTGTCACGCCCTGGAGGTGCTGGACGAAGAAGTCATAACGCTTCCTGTCCCCGTAGGTTCCTCCAGAAGTGTGATTCGCGCCGGGGATTACCAGCAGGTCGAACGTCTTGTTAGCTTTGATGAGAGCATTGACCACCTGCATCGTGGAAGCTGGGTCCACATTAGTATCCATCTCGCCCAGGATGAGCAGAAGCTTTCCCTGCAGCCGGTAGGCATTGACTGCGTTGGACGAGGCGGCATACTCGGGTCCCAGCGGCCAGCCCATCCACTGCTCGTTCCACCAGATCTTATCCATCCGGTTATCATGGCAGCCGCAAGATGCTGCGCCTGCCTTGTAGAACTCTGGGTGAAAGAGCAGGCCTCCCAGGGAGCTTTGTCCACCCGCTGATGTGCCGTAGATGCCCACACGAGTAATATCATAATAGGGATATTTCCTGGCTGCGGCTTTGTGCCAGAGTATCCGGTCAGGGAAGCCCGCATCACCCAAGTTCTTCCAGCAGACGTCATGAAAGGCCTTTGAGCGGTGGTTCGTCCCCATACCATCGATCTGGACGACGATGAAACCCAGCTCGGCCATGGACTGCATCTGGTTATAAGGGCGGAATGTTTTGGGGACGAATGAGCCTTGGGGTCCTGCGTAAATATTTTCTATCACGGCGTATTTTTTCTTCGGGCTGAATTTCATCGGCCTGTATATGAGACCCCAGATGTCGGTCTTGCCGTCACGGCCCTTGGCCACAAAAACTTCGGGAGCCTTCCAGCCAGATTTGATAAGCTCGGCAATGTCAGTCTTTTCCACTTGCATGAGGAGATGTTTGTCCGAAGTGCGGCGGAGCTCCATTACAGGAGGCAGGTCGACGCGCGAGTAAAGATCCACATAAAACGCCATGTCGTCGGAGAGCACGACCGAATGGTTGTAGTCTCCTTCGGTGAGGGCTGTGAGACCTGAGCCGTCAAAGTTGATCCGGTAGCAATGGACAAAATACGGATCCATGCCCGGATTCATCCCACTTGCCAGAAAATAGATCTGGCGTGCGGCCTCGTCGACCTTGGCTACGCGGCGGACAACCCACTCTCCTTTGGTGATTTGGTTCTTTACCTGGCCGGTGGTGCCGTCATAAAGGTAGAGATGATTCCACCCGTCCCGCTCCGACATCCAGATGATTTCCTTGCCGTCGTCGATGTCATGGCGGTACTTTTTGTCGGAATAACAGAAGAAAGTCTTCATTTCCTCGTTGACAATGGATCGTACCCCTCCCTTGGCGGTATCAACCTCTATAACTCGGTAGACCTGATGGCCGCGCTGGTTATACTCGAAGGTGAATGCCCTGCTGTCCTTCCGCCAGACAAGTTCGGACATCTCATAGGGATTCTCGAAAAGGCTGTTATCAAGGTCTATTTGTTTGCGGGTGTCAATGTGGAAGAGGAAGGGTACGCTGATATCGAGAGCGTCGCCAGGCTTTGCATACTCCATGGATGTATACTTTGGCTGAAGCTGGTCAGTGGGGGAGGATTCTACGTAGTGGATTATCCTGTGATAGCCTCGCCGGAGCTTGTAGACGGCCAGCTTTTCCGAATCAGGCGACCAGACAAGTGATGGATAAGTGTAGTAGTCTCCCTCGCTGCCGTCATGGCTTAAGGCAAACTCTTCTTTCCTATCCTTTGTCCGCAGCCAGACGTTGTAATTTCGGATGAATGCTTCCCACTTGCCGTCTGGAGATGTTTTGGCCTCCAGTGACTCGGATTGCGGGGCAGGTCCCCTCACCCATATCGAAGTATCGCCGCGGCGCCACCGGGCCGGCCCGAGTTTGGTCACAGAGTAAGTTGCCAGGTCGCACTTCCAGCGGAAGTTGTAAGCATCGAACTCGATGGCCTTTTCCTCATCAACGAACCTGATCATCCAGAAAGGCAGTTTCTTGGGATCAACCTTCTCGCCCGAGGCTTGGGCAAGTCCTGCTCCGAGTTTTTGGTGATCGAATGCTGGCTTCTTGGCTAAGGTGGCTGCATCGACGATATCGAACTCGATACCTCCCTCGACCGTCTTGCGGTACCAGAAGCGGCTCGTTTTTTCGATCCAGGACGGCCGGTCTGGCATGTTCAGGGCCAGCGGCTGCCATTTCTCCCGCAGACTCATGGCGCGCTCGTAATCGGTCTTGGTAGCCTGGGCCGGAAGGAAAGCAGGAAGAATGACTAAGATAAAGATAAGGATAATAAAGGTCCAAAAAGTCTGTCGTTTCATAGTTTCTCCTTTCATATGGAATAGGTCTATTTCTTGCAGGCTAATCACTCCACTCACTTTTCAAAAAGAGATAAAGCGAGGCTTTGGCTGTTATCTGATCGCGACCGGAATGAATCCAACTCTCCATCCCTGTCGGCCGCGGATGAGCGCTCTCTTGGTAAGCTTTTTTCCTCCGATTTCGAGCGTCACTACGTACTCACCTGGCTCGACCATGGCCCTGCCTCTCCTTTCAAAACGGAACGCCGGCCTGCCTGGATGCTGGGCCCGCATATTCCAGAGAACTTGATTGAGACCGGATGTGGCCTTTCCCTCTAGCTGTGCCAGAACCTTGCCATAAGGGTCAGCCACGGTGATCTTGGCTGGGCTTTGTGTTTTGGTCTTGAGATAGTAGTTAACCACGACGGCGTTGGGCTCATTAGGAGTTCTGAGGTGGCTGTCGCCCTCAAGCTGGTAATTACCGATGCCGCCATAGATGCGCTGTGTTCGAGGTTCAATGTCGAAGAGATAGACATCCGCTTCCAGCATCGCTTCGTTCATCTCCTGGAGTGGCGATATGTCCGTGATCCACAGGCTGCGGCCGAAAGTAGCAACGACGAGGTCGTTCTCGCGCGGGTGGATGAGAAGGTCGGATACCCTGAGTCTGGGCATGTTGTTATTAAAAGGAAACCAGGATTTTCCGCCATTGAGCGTCACGTACACGCCTGGATCAGTCCCTACGAAGAGCAGCTTCGCGTTCTTACGGTCCTGAACAACGACGTTGATCGGCTCATCCAGGGGGAGGTTCCCCATGATTGCTGTCCATGTTTCTCCATAGTCGGTCGTCTCATAGAGGCAAGGCTGAAAGTCGTCAAAGTGATACCCGGTCTTCGCCACAAAGCAGGTTCCTGCCTCATGCGGCGAGGGAAAGACTCGACTCACCCAGAAATTAGCCGGTGCTCCAGCCGCAGTGAGCTTTGCTGTCCGGTCAAGCCAGGTTGCACCTCCGTCTTTTGTTACTTGGACCTTTCCGTCGTCTGTCCCTACCCAGATGATTCCCGGCTTGACGGGTGATTCGGCCAGAGTCGTCAGCGTGCAGTAGGAAATATGGCCTTCTCCATGCTCCTTGGATTCATCGTCAGTTGTCAGGTCAGGGCTTATTTCCTGCCAATGGTCGCCGCGGTCGAGCGAGCGGAAGACGACTTGAGCTCCGACATAAACGATGGCTGGGTTGTGCGGAGAGAGGGCGATGGGCGGAGTCCAGTTGAAGCGAAGCGGCCTTTGACCTGCCGGCCGCTTGGGCGTAATCTCGGTCTGGATGCCGCTCTTCTGGTCAAGGCGCCACATGGTCCCGAATTCGCGGTTGTTATATAGCCAGCGACTGTCTGTCGGGTCTATGACGTTGTACATGCCGTCCCCGCCGCCGACTGTCACCCAGTCGGATAGAGTGATTTCGCCCGCCCACCCGTTGGAGGAGCATTTCCAGGAATCATGGTCCTGGAGGCCACCGTAAACGTTGTAAGGATCCTCCATATCCACGCCTACACCGTAGAACTCGCCGCCTGGAACGTTATAGAAATGGTGGCATGTTTTCCCACGGTCGTAGGAAACGTAGAAGCCTCCATCGCTGCCGAAGAGTATCCGGTTTGAATCCTGCGGATCGATCCAGAGTGTCCGCACATCTCCGAAAGCGTTTCTGAATACTCCGTCCGGAGGCCATCTCATGTTATGCCAGGTTTTCCCGCCGTCGTTCGTACTGGCCAGGGAAACGCTGGTAACATAAACCGTATCAGGGTCATTGGGGTCAATGCGCAGCATGTTGAACGAGTAAGGGGCCTTATCAAGTGCCGCCTCGTAGCCAACGTTGACTTTTCGCCAATTCTTTCCGCCGTCGTCCGTGCGGAAGACCTCATTTCCCATGGTGCGTTGGCGGGGCTCGATTCCCCTGAGCTTATCCCGCTGGATTTCTTGGGGAGTTGGCTCTCGTCGGTTGCCGTTCTCGACAACAGCATAGAGAATGTCCGGATTCTTTTGGTAAACATTGACTCCGATCCGGCCAATGCGGCCTGTAGGCAGTCCGCCGCTGAGGCGGGTCCAGTTCTTCCCGCCATCTATGGTTTTATAAATACCGCTTTCACTGCCTCCGAGTTCATAATGCCACGGCAGGCGGACCTTATCGTACATCGCTGCGTAAAGGGTGTCTGGCGAAGATTGAACCATGATGAGGTCGATCGCGCCGATTTTGTCGTTGACGTAGAGGATCTTTTCCCACGTGTTTCCGCCATCGGTCGTCTTGAAGACCCCACGCTCGGTATTCGCTGAGAACAGGTGGCCCATAACCGCAACGTAGACGATATCGCTATTTTTTGGGTGAATCTGGATTCTGGCGATATGATGAGAATCGCGAAGACCCATGTTTGTCCAGTTCTTCCCCCCATCTGTCGATTTATATATTCCGTCGCCTGAAGTGGATAACCTTGTGCAGTAAGCCTCTCCTGTCCCAACCCAGACGATGTTCCCATCGGACGGGGCCACAGCCACGTCGCCTATGGAGAGCTTCGTCTGACCGTCGAAAATCGGCTCAAAAGTGGTGCCATTGTTCGTCGTTTTCCAGACGCCGCTGTTACGCATCCCGACATAGATCGTGTAGAGATGCTCTCTCTGGAGGGTGCTGGGTACGGCAAATGACGTCAACCATGAGCCTGCACGGAAGGGGCCAAGATTTCGATAAGAGAAATTTTTTAACAAATCCTCGGTAAACTGATCCTGTGCCCTGGCAGGGATAGCCAGGAACATAAGGACGAGGATTCCGGTAAGGATGGCGATGAGATATTTGTGGTTCATGAGACCTCCTTCGTCTTTCGTGGTATCTGCCATCCGAAAAGTAGACAGCTTAAAAAGTGTGATGTATTATATATCAATAATTCAAAGAAAACAAAAATTTTCTTAAGAAAGTAAGCATCCTTAAGACCGAGGGCTGTGGTTCTGGTTAGTAACCCTGTTGGCTATCTGGTATAATGATTAGAAATCCCTTGTTTTCAATCTTGGATTTATGGAGACATTAAGGAGGACAAGTTGAGAAGGATAAGAATGAGAAAAAGATATTTCTCCCTTTTTTTGGTCATTTTCGTCTGCTTATTCTTTTTTTATTTTTTCTTCCATTCCTTTTCGGAAGGTCAAGAAAAGACAAAGAATTCTCAGCTGAATGTTCTTCTCATCACCATAGATACCCTGAGACCGGACCGTCTGAGCTGCTATCAGAGCTCCCATCTAAAAACGCCCAATATCGACAGCCTGGCTGAAAAAGGCGCCTTGTTCACCAGGGCGTTTGCCCATACCCCGACAACTCTGCCTTCCCATACCAACATTCTCTTAGGATCGACCCCTCTTTATCACGGCGTACATGACAACAATAACTTTGTCGTCAGGGAAGAATTCTTGACTCTTGCTGAGCACTTGAAAAAATACGGTTATTCAACCGGAGCCTTTGTTGCCTCTTACCTGCTGGATTCAAGGTTCGGGCTTTGTCAGGGATTTGATGTTTATGACGATGATTATGAGCGCTCCTATAATAGAAAAGTGACAACGTTGGAAAGAAGAGCAGAAGACGTTGTGGACAAGGCTCTTGACTGGATTAAAGTCCAGAGCGATCCTTGGTTTCTCTGGATCCATTGTTATGATCCCCATGATCCCTATGATCCGCCAGAACCTTTCAAGACTCAATTTAAAAGAAATCCCTATGATGGTGAAGTTGCTTATGTTGATTTTACTATGGGAAAGCTCCTCGGGTATATGAAAGATCACGGCTTGTTTGGTAAAACCCTGGTCATTTTTACCGGAGATCATGGTGAGTCACTGGGACAACATGAGGAAATGACCCACGGTTTCTTAGCTTATAACAGCACTCTCTGGGTTCCTCTCATCATGAGGTTTCCTGGTATCACTAAGACTCAAATCTCTCATCCTGTGAGCCACATCGACATCTTTCCCACAGTCTGTGATGTTTTGCACATGGAGAAACCGCGCGGTGTTCAGGGTACTTCTCTCGCTTCTCTGATAAAAGGCGGCAAGCTTCCCAAAAGATCCATCTATTTTGAGTCTCTTTATCCTTATTACAGCCGGGGATGGGCTCCTATAAGAGGCTTTCTTCAGGAGACACAGAAATTTATCGACTCTCCTCTTCCTGAAATTTATGACCTGGATAAGGATTTTGATGAAATCCACAACCTTGCCAGAATAAAAAAAGTAGAGAGCGAGAGAAGAAAGCTCGGAGAGCTCATCAGCAACCTATCTTCGCCACAAGCAGAGCGAGCTGAGCAGAAGATGGACAGAGAATCTTTGGAGAGATTGAGAAGTCTGGGATATATCTCGAGCCATCAGATTTCCAAAAAAGAAAAATTCGGCCCAGAAGATGATGTCAAAATTTTCCTTCCCTATAATAACAAGGCTGTTCAGGCTTTGGAACTCTATCAGAAAGGAAAGGTCCAAGAGGGAATCAAGCTTCTCAAGAAAATAATAGAGGAAAAAAAATCGCTCGACAGCGCTTATTACAACCTTGCTATTCTGTATGAGTGGGAGGGGAGAATAAAGGATGCACTCGAGGTCCTGAAAATAGGGATGCAAAACATTCCCTCAAGCTATGAACTTTTTTTCAATTATGTGAGCGTTGCGGTTAAGGCCGGCTTTTTTGATGAAGCCATCAGACTTTTTAACGAAGAAGATCATTTCCAGACGGAGAGTGACCCTGAACTGTTGAAAGAAATAGGAATCGCCTACTCGCAAAAGGGAGATTTAGAAAAGGCAATCGAGATTTATAAGAGAGGCTTAACTTTAGACAGCAAATATCCTGCCTTACACAATAATTTGGGCATGGCTTATTTATCTCTTTCCTTGAAGAAAAAAGATAGAAAAATTTTTCAGAAATCCTTGGAAAGCTTTAAAAAAGCCATCGAACTCAACCAGCAATATCCTCTTCCTTACAACGGCTTAGGAATGGCCTACAGGCAGGCTGGAAACTTGGAAGGAGCTATTTCCTGCTGGGAAAAAGCGCTGGAACTCAATCCTGATTTTGGTCCTGTTCTCTATAACCTCGGACTGGCTTATATGGATAAAGCAGATTATGGGAGAGCTCTCCGCTTTTTGGATGAATACTATAAAAAGTACCTTCATTCGCTTTCCCCAGAGGGTAGGAAGAATTTGGAGTCTTTAATCCAAGTCTGCAGGGCAAAATCCGGCAAACATTAATCCACAACTAACTACCTATTAATTCAAGAATTTGAATTAAAATCCATTTATTTGGACAAAAAAGCATCTTTCTGTTTCCAGGGCAAGGGGATAAGCTGCATAATTAATTGAAAATGAATAAAATAAGCATAATTCTTAGGTAAAACAAATTTGGCATAAAATTTGCTCAAAAGTTGTTGACAACGTTATAAGAAATATTATATTTTATATATCAGATATGGTAGGAAGAAATAAATCCCAATGGCTCGCACTCCATATTTTTTTAAATAGGTTAAAAGATGGAAATCCAGATAAAAGGGGGTGGTAATAAAAAGAACGGAAATTTTTTCGTCTAGGGTTAATTGGAGTAGGTTTTAAAATTCAGGAAAAGGAGAAGAGATGAGAAAAATAAAAATCGTCTTCTCAATCTTATTGTTTCTCTCATTTGTCTGCATGCTGAATGCTCAGATCTCAAGTAGAGAAACAGGATCTATCAGGGGAGTTACTGCTGATGAAGAAGGGAATCCCCTTCCAGGAGTCGCCATCACTATTACCGGGCCGTCATTAATGGGGAAGGCCACTGACGTGACCAGACAAGACGGCTCCTTCAGAATTGTACTTCTTCCTCCTGGAGAATATACGCTGGTGGCTGAACTCCAAGGGTTCAAGACAGTCAAACAGGAACAAGTCGAAGTCAGGCTTGGTCTGACAGTAACCATCAGCATTACCATGCCTGTGACAACAATTGAAGAAGAAGTAACGGTTGTGGGTGAAGCCCCAGTAGTGGATGTCAAAGCCTCAAAGACACAGCAGATTTTTAAATCCGATTTGATCCAGAATCTGCCGATCAGCCGCAACCTCCAAGCTGTCATCACCTTAACGCCAGGCACAGTGAATTCGCAGAATGTTAAGGGCGGAACTGCTGGCGCCAACACCTATCAGATCGATGGGCTTAACGCCAATGACCCCTGTCAAGCACAGTTGGATATCCCAGTTAATTTTAACGTGATGGAAGAGGTGGAAGTCATCACAGGCGGAATGCCAGCCGAGGTCGGTGTGACACTCGGAGGATTCGTCAACGTCATCACTAAGTCAGGTGGAAACACTTATTCCGGTCTCTTTCAGCTTTACTACACTAATGAAGACTTGACAAAATCCGTATTGCCCCAGGAAGAGCTCAGCGCTTTGGGACTCGCGGGGCCCGCTGCTCCTATTTTTGATTATGAGCTTACTGGCGGCTTTGGCGGTCCCATCCTGAAAGACAAGCTGTGGTTTTACACCGCCGGGCTTTATAGTCGCTTTGCGCGTCATACTGCATTCATCCCCTTCACTTCTCCCTATGACGGTACGTATTATGACTCGTTCGAGCAAAAGCATAAGCAGTGGAATGCCTTATTGAAGCTGACTTACCAGGCTGCTCAAAACGTGAAATTATCATTGATGGGGAACGTTCAGTACAGCTACTATAATACCAGAGCCTATTGGGCTTGGTATATGCCCTTTGACTGCACCTATCATGATGATCCCTGGGCCAATTATGCTGGAACAGGAGTCTTGACCTGGCTGATCGATCAAAATACGTTCTTAGAGTTAAGAGGTGGATACACAAACGTCGATGCCATGCTGGTCATGATCCGGGATGAACAAAACTACATCCCTTACATGTATGATAGCTATACAGGCTATTATTTTGGAACCGGATATCGTCCCAATGAGTGGATAGGAAGGCCTCAGACGCAGCTCTCTGCCCATGTGACCCGCTTCGCGGATAACCTCGCAGGCGGCGATCACGAGCTTAAAGCCGGTGTCGAGCTCCAGATGGGTGGTGCCAAGTGGGCGACCTGGAAAAACAATTATCTCGAATGGCCCTGGTACAACGGCAGCCCCTACTATTACGGAGCGCAGGGTTATGACAGGGCTCTCTATGGAGATGGCTACATAGGCTACTATGTCATGGGACAGACAAAGGAAGGATGCGTAGCTGAAGGCGACTGGCGGAGAATTGGATTTTATCTCCAGGATGCCATGACCATCCAGAACAGGCTGACCATCAATGTCGGTCTTCGATTCGATCACATCTCTGGCTGGATTCCCGAGCTCAACAAGGATCAAAGCGGAGGCTTTTCTTATGAGCTCGGAGAAACATACTTAGAGCCGGAGGTTGGCTGGAACCCTTATGATTCATTCAGCATGGAAGGTGTGGATGACCTCATGAAATGGAGCATCCTCTCTCCGAGGATTGGGCTGACCTATGACCTCTTCGGCGATGGCAAGACAGCTATCAAGGCACATTATGGGGTTTACAGCGAAGCTATCTGGGGTTCTGTTGTCTACAAAATCCATCCACTCCAGTGGAAATCTTACTGGTTCGGCTGGTGGGACGACAACGGCAATGGACAGCCTGATGCTCCTTCTGAAGGAGATAACTACGAATGGTACTATACTTGGTCCAACCCTAATGAACTGTTGAGAGAAAACTGGATAACAGGAGTTGGCGAAGGGATAAAATCCCCTTACGATCAGCAATTCTCTGTGGGCATCGACCACGAGCTGTTCAAAAATTTCAAAGTCGGGTTAAACTACATTTACAAACACAAAAAGAATATCGTTGATGACGTGCGTTATGATCTCGACAGCGGACAGTACTGGTATAATCCCAATGAATCCCCCGGCAGCCAATACTGGATTCCATTTACAACGACAGTCCCCGCGGAGGGAGATGATTTTCCCGCCACCACGGTCAATATGTGGTTCTTGAGCAACGATGCTCCGACAAATTGGATTTACCAGGTTTATAATGTCCCTGAGGCTTTCAGGAAATACTCTGGTATCGAGCTCAGCTTTGAAAAGCGTTTTGCCCACGGCTGGCAATTGGGCGGCTCCATCAACTATTCCAAGACATGGGG
>CAYVAT010000027.1:0-14743 GCA_964449165.1 uncultured Eubacteriales bacterium
AATTAATGTCGCATAAGATATATTATGTCAACTCTTTTACTTTTCACCCATATATCATTCTTTTTCTTTCTTTAATTTATTAAGCACTTCTTCCAGGATTTGGATTATTTCTTCTTTAGTCACAGATTGTTTCTTGAATTCAATTCTCAATCTGTAGAAATCAGCTTTAGTAGGTATGTAATTGTATACGAAATGCCTCATCCTTCTTAATGATCCTTTTAATTTCTTGGAAAGCTCTCGTGTATCTTCTCTTCTTAAATCTCTTTCTTTTATTTCAGTAAGAAGTTTTATCATAGCTTCTTTATTTTTTTGTTTTGCTATTTCTATAAGTGTACTGCGGCTCATGATATTTTGATCTTTGCAAAATTTTCTAATCTCTTCTGGGATTTTACTTATATTGATCATTTCGGTTATGGTTGATCTTGCCTTTCCTATTTTTTTTGATATCTCGTCGTGATTGTAACCGTAATTTTCAGATAAGGATCTCAATCCATCTGCCTCTTCGAATGCATCAAGGTCTTTTCGTTGTAAATTTTCTATCAAGGTTAATTCCATGGCTTCGTTGTCGCTTACAACCATCTCTATACAGGGAATTTCATCCAATCCCACTCTCTTGGAGGCCATAAAACGCCTCTCTCCAGCAATAATCTCATACCGGTCACCTTTCGGGCGGACCAATATCGGTTCCAGGACTCCTTTAGACTTTATGGAATCCATCAATTCTTTCATTTCTCCTAATTCACTCCTGGCTTGACGAGGATTAGGATCGATTCTATCGATAGGAATCATTCTTATCTGTGGACCTTTTACACGAGTTGATATAAGGTCAACAAAATGGCGATCATGCTTCATATCGATAAATTCTGGTAATCCAGTTTTTTTAGTTTTTTGCACGCCTCAATATCTCCCTAGCAACCTGTTTATATTGAACTGATCCAACCGAATAAGGAGCATAGGTGAAAATAGACTCTTTGTAAGCTGGACTTTCTTCAAGTTTTACGCTTTTAGAAATTATTGTCTTAAAAACCATTTTTCCAAAGACTTTCTTTATTTTCTTGACAACATCCCTAGATATGTTAGTTCTTTTATCATGCAGAGTGATAAGTATTCCTAGTATATGAAGGTTTGGATTTGCTACTTTCTTTACCTTATTTATTGTCTCTAAAAGGTCATCAGTACCTTCAAGGCTAAGGTATGACGATTGAATAGGTATAATGATAGCATCGGATGCGACCAAGGCATTTAAAGTGATTATTCCAAGTGTTGGAGGTGTATCAATGATGATAAAATCGTATTTTTCCCTGATTGGTTCGAGCACATCTTTTAACCTGTAATGACCATCAATTTCCCCTAATAATGTTGGCTCTAATTTTGCCATAGATATTTTAGATATAACAATATTGAGACCTGGAATGGTTGTGCTTACAATGTGATCCCCGATATTTTCATTGTTGTTTATCAAGACATCATAGAGTGACTTGTTATATTGTGATGGTTCTTTGACACATGAAATGGTGCTGTGTGCTTGAGGATCCGTATCGATAAGCAACGTGCTTTTGCCCATAAAGGCAAGAGCGGAAGAAACATTAAGAGCTGTTGTGGTCTTCCCTACCCCTCCTTTTTGGTTGGTAACAGCAATGATCAAGCAATAGCTCCTTGTTTATCCAGAAGGTAACATATAAAAAAAGAAATGAAATATCAAGGAAAAAATAAGCAAAATGTCGGCATGCCGACAATATTATGTAAAATGTTGAAAATAATAAAGATAGACAAATATGAAGAAGAATAGTGCAAAAAAAATTATCAGGGGGAAAAGTAAAAAAATAAAAAAGAAATTGTAAATTCTTGACTTAAAAGGGATTTATAGGATAAGAAATGCTAGATTAGTAAAAATCAAGAATGACTAAATTTTTAAGAAAATTAAACCTTATGGATACAACCTTCCTGGTAATTGGAAGCGTCATCGGCTCAGGAATTTTTATGACCACTGGATTTATAGCCGAATCACTTCCATCCCCCGGATGGATACTTATTGTATGGATTGTTGGAGGTATAATCGTACTAAGCGGTGCTATGTCTTTTGCAGAGTTAGGTGTCATGTTTCCTAAAGCAGGAGGTCAGTATGTATATATCAGAGAGGCCTATGGCTCCTGGGCTGGCTTCTTCTTCGGTTGGGGATTTTTTTGGTTTATCATGTGCGGAGGGATAGCTGCCCTGGCAGTGGCTTTTGCTGAGTATCTTGGCTATTTTATTCCTTCCATATCTACGCAATCCTTTATCTTCGAGATAAAAATAGTGGGCCTTTCTTATTCTCTTTCATGGGGGCAGATCATTGCTGTGTTGGCCATCATCTTCCTCTCAGGAGTAAATTACCGCGGCATCAAGAGCGGTATCTTGGTTCAAAACATCTTCACCTTCCTAAGGTTATCTTCTGTAGCAGCTCTTATCGTCTTCGGTATAGTCATGGGGACGAAGACAGATCTTATAGCGTCTAATTCCTTGTTTTCATCGACTCTAAAAATAAATTTTGAAACTATGAGATATTTCGGTGTGGCTCTCATTGCTGTGCTCTGGACTTATGACGGTTGGTATTCGGCCACAGCCACAGCTGAAGAAATAAAAAGCCCCAAGAAGATTTTACCGCTTGGGCTTTTTCTGGGTACTTTGAGCGTAATGTGTGTTTATGTTTTGATAAATATTGTCTATATTATGGCTCTTCCGGTTGAGGAGATGAAAGGAGTGACCAGGATCGGAGAGCTGGCATCCACAAGACTTTTTGGACCGAACGCAACATCTGTTATTTCAGGAGCTATTACTATCTCTATATTTGGTTGCTTAAGTGCAACTATTCTTTATGGCCCGAGGGTCTACTTCGCCATGGCCAAGGATAAAGCTTTCTTTCGAGGAATGGCTTTTATCCATCCACGCTATCGCGTCCCAACCCGAGCTGTGATCGGACAAGCTATATGGTCGTCCCTTCTTTGCCTTTCCGGAACATATCGGGATCTCTATGAATTCGTGGTTTTTGCACTAGTGATATTTTTTGCAGCAACAGGATTGGCTGTTATTGTTCTCCGCTATAGACAACCAAAGAGGAAAAGGCCCTATAAGGTTTGGGGATATCCTTTCATCCCTCTTCTTTTTGTATTGATTAATGTCATGATTTTTGCCAACACCATTTTTGCCCAACCGCTTAAATCTGCAATCGGACTGTTCATTCTGATTTTAGGAATTCCAGCTTTTCTTTACTGGAAAACCAGAGCAAAAAAGGCCCCTTTGAAGATAAAAAGCCCTAAAAATATATAAGGAGAAGAGAGAATGGAAAACTCTATCATGGATTTAGCAAAGGAGAGAATTATTCTTTTGGATGGAGGTATGGGGACAGAACTCATAAGACTGGGATTGTCTCAGGGCGAATGTCCAGAGTTATGGAACAGGGAGAAGCCGGACAAGGTCAAAGAGGTCTACAGGAGTTATTTCGAGGCCGGATCGGATGCAGTACTTACCAACTCCTTCGGTGGAAATGCTATCAAGCTTTCCTCCTTCGGATTAGAGAGGGATTGTTATGAGCTAAATTATGAAGGCGCCAGGATTGCCTGTGAAATAAAACCAGAGGAGAGATTCGTGGCTGGAAGTATGGGACCAACAGGAAAATTTCTTAAACCTCACGGAGAATGCACAGAAGATGAGTTTGAAGAGGCTTACGCCACACAGGCTAAAGGATTAACTAAGGGCGGGATAGATTTTCTCTTGATCGAGACTCAATACGATATAAAAGAGGCACTTTGTGCCTTGCATGGCGCAAGACGCGTCTCTTCACTGCCAGTTTTCGTCACTATGACTTTTAGACTTACTCCAAGAGGATACTTCACCATCATGGGGAACAGCGTCCAACAGTGTATTCAAGAGCTGGAGGCAGAGGATGTCCCTATTTTGGGGACAAACTGCACTCTTAACAGCGCAGAGATGGTTGAATTGATTAAGATAATGAGAGAAGCCACTTCCCTGCCCTTGATCGCCCAAGCCAATGCTGGTCAACCAGAATTGACTCCTGATGGAAGAACGGTTTATTCTCAGCCGGTGGATGACTATGTCCGCTATATTCCCAAAATGATAGAGAACGGGGCCAGCATCATCGGTGGATGCTGCGGCACAAATCCTTACTATATCCGACGTATGGCTGAAGTGATTAAAAGGAAAAAAGCTTAAAATTCAGTTCCTGATGAGCTGGAGAAGTTTTTTCTTGCTTTTTATGCCCTCCAGTATCTTTGACAAGAGGGACGGGATATCCTTTTGGGCGTAGTCGCATTTTTCTATAACAATCATTCCCTCCTTTAAGGAACAGAGTATTTCCATGCTTTGCCCAGCGTGTTTGACCAATCCGTTCTTTCGAGCTGGCTTGAAGTATGTGATTTGAATTGTCATCTTCTCATCATTACCCAGTTGACGAGAGAGGATGACCACATGTTCCTCTTTGTTTACTTCATTGTCATCAAGGTCTATGAAGAATTCTCTTTTTATGAACTGTTCTTCTGGACGATGTCCTAATTCTAAGACTTCTCTATAGATTTCTTTGAGCATCTGAGGGGTATCTTTTTTTCGGGAAAGGAAGCCGTGATTTAGACAGAGTCCGGTTTGGGAAAGGAGGGAAAAAATGACAGTTGATAGGATGCCAAGTATGATTAACTGAAGGTAAGGGATGAAAAATGACCTTTTGATAAACTTGGGTGTCATGCAATATTATTATAGCTCAGGTTATAATGAAATGCTCAAGAAAATTTAAAATTGTCATTTTTTCCAAGGCAGGATAAATATTATTTTTAGCGGAATTTTTGGGAATGCAGGGATGTTGCCTTTAGCGACTTTATGAGATAAAATCGAATCTTTTAAGCGGCACTGCAGATTTCCACAATGAGAGCATGCCTAGCTGTTCATAAATTTCTGAATAAAGGAGATGGGATGAGCGAACAAGAATTATTGAGCAAGATGGAAGAGTCGATTATTCAAGGAGACAAAGAAGCAGCTGAGAAATTAGCTCGGGAAGCTTTGAACAGAAAAATGGACCTGAATGCGGCGATCGATAGAGGCTATGTTCCAGGCATCCAGAAGGTCGGAGAGCTCTGGGAGAAAGGAGAATATTTCCTTCCCGAACTCATCACCAGCGCCGAATGCATGAAAGCCGCAATGATGGTGTTCGAACCAGAGCTAAAAAGAGCAAAAAAAGATATAAAATCGATAGGCAAAGTAGTAATTGGGACTGTTCAGGGCGATATTCATGACATCGGGAAAAACCTTGTCTCTGCCATGTTGTCAGCCAATGGATTTGAGGTGATTGATTTGGGGGCTGACGTGGCTTTAGAAAGGTTTATCCAAAAATCCGAGGAAGAGAACGCTGATTTTATCTGCCTCTCTGCCCTCCTGACAACAACCATGCTTGGTCAGAGGAAAGTTATCCAAATGCTGAAGGAGAGAAATCTTTACGGCCGTTTTAAGGTAATGGTAGGAGGAGCTCCAGTCAATCAGCGATGGGCCAAGGAGATTGGAGCCGATGGATACGCGGAAAACGCCGTGGCAGCTGTCAAGCTGGCCAGGATGCTGTCGGAGAAATAAGGTTATGCCTGATGCAACAGAGAGAATAGAAAGATTCCACATCGATGTAGAAGAACGGAAGATCTTCAGACTGATTGGCTACAAAAAGAGAAACGTGGATATTGATAAGTCAATCAAGGAACTCATACAGGATGAAAAAAATAAACTCCGCAGTCTGCTTCGGCCAGCCTCTATCTACAGAATCTTGGATTATGAGGAGACAAACAGACACCCTATTTTCAAGAAAGCCAGGAAGGTGGCCCTTTGCCTCTGTACCATCGGGTCTCAACTGGAAGAAGAAGTGGCTCGGCTGATGGAGCAGAATGAACTGGTGAGAGCTTTGATTTTGGATGCCTTCGGTTCTGAGGCAGTGGAAGAGGTAGCCATCCAATCTGATCGATTCCTGGCTAAGAAAGCCAGAAAGATGGATCTCTGGCCCAGTAAAAGATTTAGCCCGGGTTACGGGATTTGGGATATAAAAGAGCAGCGATTTATCTTCCGCGAACTCCCAGGCCATGAAATCGGTGTGCATCTCAATCCTGAATCTTTTATGATGATTCCTAGAAAATCCATCTCTTTTCGCCTGAATTTCTATGGGGATCCTTCCCTTTCCAAGAGAAAAAACATATAAGGGGAAGCCATGATTAAAGCAATCAGACCAAAACTCGAGCTTTTAAGTCAGAAATTAATCAAAAAAATTATCCAAGAAGCCCTGGATGTGTTGGAGATGACGGGTGTATTTATAGAAAATCAGGAGGCTTTAAACCTCCTCCAGGAAGCAGGCATGAGAGTCGAGAAGGATACACAGAGGGTCCATATAACCCCAAGCCTGGTTGAGGAATGCCTATCCTCAGTGCCTTCCACTCTCACCATGTATGATCGGGAAGGCAAAAGAGAATTTCTGGTGGGGAAAGACCAGGTTCATTTTGATCCAGGGTCGGCTGCGGTCACCATTCTTGACCACAAAACAGAACAACAGAGAAAGGCTTCCACCACAGACCTGGTGAAATTTTATCGTCTGACAGAATGCATGGAACACATTCATTTCCAAAGCACAGGGATTGTCAGCAGCGATGTTCCTGATATCATCTCAGATAGTTATCGCCTTTATTTAGGCCTTCAGTTCTGCTCAAAGCCTGTGGTTACAGGCACCTTTCGGGTGGAAGGATTCCAACCCATGTTTGAGATGCTTGTTGCCGTCAGGGGAAGCGAGAAAAACTTGGCCGAGAAACCGCTAGCCATTTTTGATGCATGCCCCTCCCCTCCCCTGAAATGGAGCAATCTCACCGCTCAAAGCCTGATTGATTGTGCCAGGACGCGCATTCCCTCTGAGCTTATTTCCATGGGTATGACAGGCGCTACATCTCCGGTGACTCTTGCGGGTACTCTGGTTCAGCATGTTGTGGAAAATCTTTCGGGATTGGTTATCTGTCAACTGGCGCAAAAGGGAGCCCCGGTGATTTTTGGAGGCTCTCCCTCTAGCTTTGACATGAGAAAAGGAACTACGCCTATGGGAGCTATGGAAACCATGATCATCGACTCTGCCTATTCACAAATAGGAAAGCATCTCAACCTCCCCACGCATGCCTACATGGGTTTGAGCGATGCAAAGATCAATGACTCACAGGGAGGCCTGGAGACAGGCATAGGAGCTGTTCTGGCTGCCCTTGCAGGAATCAATGTGGTCTCAGGTCCTGGGATGCTTGATTTTGAAAGCTGTCAGAGTTTGGAAAAGCTGGTCATCGACAATGAAATTTGCGGTATGGCCTATCGGTTGATGGAGAGCATTGCTCAACGTGATGAGCCGATCGCCAAGCACCTGTTCGAGGATTTTACGGTCAATACCCAATTCCTAACCATGCCTCATACAAGAAAATGGTACAGACAGGAACATACCTTTCCCCAGGTGATTGATCGAGATACCTACGATTCTTGGGTGTTATCAGGGAAAAAATCAATGGCAGATAGAGCATCTGACGAATTAGAGCGACTCCTCTCAGCTCATCCGGCTCCCCTTCTATCTAAAGATTTGCAGCGAGACTTGAAGAAAATCATGGGCACTGATGCTAAAAAATATGGTTTTTCCTATCTCCCTGAGATAAATCTATAGCTTGACCTCCTTAGGGACTTTAAGGGGCTTGATCCCGTGAGAATCTAAAATAAGGTCCTTGGTAAAGCGCCTCCAGGGCCTCTCATGAATTTCCAGGACTCAAAATATTCTTGATAGCATCTTCGAGATGAGGAAATTGATACGGAAAACCTTCTTCCAATAACCTTCGAGGAACGACCCTCTGGCCTTTCAGAAGGGTTTGGGCAAATTCCCCCAGCATTGCTCTAAGAGCAAAACCAGGCACTGGAGGCAGAATCACAGGCCTTCCAAGAACCTTGCTCATACTCCTTGTTAATTCTTTGTTTCTGACAGGATGGGGAGAAGTGCAATTGATAGGGCCTTCAAGTTGTTTTTCTTCCAGCAGGTAGAGGAAGATGCGGGCCAGATCTTGTTCGTGAATCCAGGAGAACCACTGATTTCCGTTTCCGAGCCGACTTCCAAGGTAAGAGGCAAAGACTTTCCTCATCAGGGCTAAAGCTCCGCCTTTACCTCCGAGGATGATGCCAAAGCGGCATAGAGTGACCCTCACTCCAAAATCCCTGGCCTTCTCTGCTTCTTTCTCCCAGTCTGCGCACAAGGCGGCCAGAAAATCTTCTCCAGAAGGGCTGTTTTCGTCGACTCTCTCCTCTCCTCGAAAGCCGTAGAAACCCACGGCTGATGCGCTGAGAAGAGCGGTTGTCTCTCCCCTGAGTTTTCGGAATGAGTTAACCAGGTTTTGGGTGCTGAGGATACGGCTGTTCCTGATTCTCTCCTTTGCCTTTTTGTTCCAGTGACAAAAGATTGTAGCACCTGCCAAATTAATGATGGTCTCATGTTCGGTGACTCTATCTTGCCAGGCACCGGGATGGGTGGGGTCCCCTTCAAGAAAGGTCATCCCTTGGAGTGCGGAATGTTGCTGTTTGAGAGTCCGAGTCAACACAGTGATGTGGTGCCCTCTTTTGGAGAGAGCCTCGGTCAGAATCGAGCCGAAAAATCCTGTTCCGCCGGTGATGAATATTTTCACTTTTCTTTACTATCCACAAAATGATTATCAATTTCAAGAGTTAAATCCTTGATTCTCGATGTCTGATATTCAATAATATTTGAAAAGTCTTACCAAAACCTGATAAGGAGTAAGAGAGGCCATGGGTCTCATAAAACCGGCAAGAATAAAAAGAAGGGAATTTATCAAATTTGCCAGCTTGGGGACTATTTCTGCCTCTTTGTCTCCCTCCCTACTTTTATCATTTGAAAATGCAAACCGGCCTGCGAAACTTCATGATCTTATAGACAGTGAATACCCATTTCCTTATGATTCGGCTCATTTCGAGGCTTCTGAGAGAGTCGTGTTTAACGATTCCAAGACAGCCAGCATCAGCATTTTGCCGAAAGAGGGTAAGGTTTTAGATATTAAACTGCATTATTTCCAGGAAGATAAAATGCATATATGTGGTTCAAGATTAAAATCTTTTTATGGAGTGGACGATTGCTTAGAGGTTCTGTTAAGAAATCGAATGTGGGAACCAGAACTTCACTACTGGATTGAATACAAGGAAAGCGGAGGAACAAGGTGGAAATCGACACCTCAGAGGAGAGTCAAGACACCGAGAGTTTCACTGGAAGAAAGGAACATTGAGGTCATTTTAATCGGGGATGATCACTCGCCTGATGATGCTGATATGCAACACAGTATTCTTGAAGATGAGGAGTTAAGAGAACTACGGTTAACGGGAGATTATGTCAATACGTTTTTAAGAAAGCTGTTAGAAGAGCCTGAATACTTACCCCAGTCCGGAAGTGAAATGGCCAAGTTAAAGAATGGTTTTTGTTTGGCAAGTACCATAAAACATATTCTGACTGCTGAGAGTCCAGACTTTATCATCAACCTCGGTGACCACCGGGGAGGCTTTGGTCATAAATGGGAGGGATTAGGTCTCAAGAATCAGTACCTGATCACAGCTGAAGAGCGAGAACAATATGAAAAACTTTTTCGGAAGGGAACCAGAAAGATGTTCTCAGCATTGACCCCCCAGGTTCCTGTATACTGGGCTCTTGGAAATCATGATGGAGAGTCTGGCTATGATCTCACGCAAAAGCCAGCGACAAAATACAGGAAGATATACTATAAATTACCCGGCTCATCCGTGGGAGGATCTCCGGATGAGAATTATTATGCCATCGAATGGGGGAGTAAAAAAAGACTTGATTTTAGAAATCCTCAGAATATGGAGATAATCTTTTTGGTCTTGGATCCCGAGAGATACAATACAGGTGTACCAAGGACTCCTGAGGATTGGACTCTTGGGGAGGATCAGCAAGCTTGGTTCAGGGAGAAGCTCAAGTGCGACGCCAGACGGAAATTCGTTGTCCAACATCATGTTCTCGGAGGATGGCCAAGGGGGACGAATGAAATGCATATGGACAGAGCCTACGGCAGAGGCCCTTTATTCACCTATCAGGATTATGATGGAGTTTGTGATCATCCCCAGCAAGTCGAGCAGGTAAGACTTACAGAAGTTATGAAAGAAAATGGGGTGGATATTGTTTTTTATGGACATGATCATATTTTCAATGTGAAAGAAATTGGAGAAAGCTCTCTGGATAAAACCTTGTACGGAATCTGTGTCGGGTCTACGAAATATATAGGCGAGATTTCCTGGTATAAGGGTGAGTTCTGGAAAAGATTCTACGGAAATTATGGTGACTATGGAGGGCATAATACATCAGCAGATTTTTGGGGGCCTTCCGGGTACACAAAGTTAACCATCAGCAGAGAAAGTGTGAAAGTTGAATATATTCGTGCAGCCTTCAACCATCCCTTTACTAATATTTCTCCTGATATTCGAGTCGGGGATACGGTTCATTCATATTTGATATAAGTCTCTGAGTCTATGTCTCAGCTTGTTTTTGGCAAAAATTATTAATAGGATGATGAAGTCTGAATTCTTTTTTGTTTTAAGATGAGAAGCCAAAGAACGAACCTAGTTGTGTTAGGATTCTTCGTAGTATTGACTCTTTTAATGACCTATCCCACCGTGTTTCATATGGGCTCGGGAGTTAAAGATCCGGGGGACCCTCTTCTTAACACCTGGATCATGGCTTGGAATGCCCATAAGATTTTAAACCTGGATGTCAAGGACTATTTTAATGCCAATATTTTCTATCCTCATAAGAGGACTCTGGCCTATTCGGAACATCTCTTCACTCAGTCACTGATTGCCCTTCCCCTGCTTCTTATCACTCGGAATCCTGTGTTTGCCTACAATTTCTGCCTGTTGTTCTCTTTTTTAACATCCGGATTGGGCATGTTTTTTCTTGCCCGTTACCTTACTCGAAGTTCTTATGCTGGCATGGTTTCAGGAATCATCTTCGCCTTTTCCCCTTTTATGTTTGCCCATTTAGGCCATATGCAGATCATCACAGCAGGAGGTATCCCTCTTGCTTTCCTTTTCCTGCACAAATTCTTTGCCTCCGAGCAATACAAGCATCTGCTGCTTTTCACTCTCTTTTTTCTTCTCCAGGTTCTGGCTAACGGGTATTATGCGATGTATCTTTCTCTTTTTGTAGGGCTTTACATACTGTTTTATATGGTTGCCAGGAAAAGATATTCCGACTGGCGTTTCTGGATAAAGATAGCTATTTTTTTCTTCCTAGTTTTGGCTGTTGCCGGCCCCTTTTTCAGTCAGTATGCTTTGGTCCGCAGTGAGATGGGATTTGTAAGAAAGATAACTTCTTATGCCGGTGTTAAGAGCTTCCTGGCTGCTTCTCCTTTAAACCGGATTTATGGGGACATCACGATGAGATTTTCCAAGCCTGAAGGACAGCTCTTTCCCGGGATTTTGGCCTTTATACTGGTGGTTTTCGGAGTTTTGTACACAGCAAAAAAAGGCCAGAGAAGAAAAACGCCTGTAGAGAAACATGTATGGATATATCTGATCATGTTATTCCTCTCTGTCCTTTTCACCTTTGGACCCAATGGCCCTTACATTTTTCTCTATAAATATGTCCCTGGTTTTGATGGTTTGAGAGTAGCCTCTCGCTTTAACATCATGGTCATGTTTTCCCTGGCCGTGCTTGCTGCTTTCGGTACTAAGGCTATCCTGGCCTCTCTTTGCCTTAAAAAGAGATATTCCTTTCTTGTGGGCATTTTTCTCTCTTGTCTTCTTCTTGTTGAGTATGTGTCCATCCCTATCCCTATAGAGAGAGTTCGAGTGAAAGAGGAGATTCCTGAGGTTTACAAATGGCTGGCCACACAAAAAGATGATTTTGCCCTTATCGAGCTTCCTCTTCCCAAATTAAAAGAAAGGATCGGCAGGATAGAATGCCCACGAATGCACTATTCCACTTATCACTGGAAGAAACTGATCAATGGATACAGCGGTTTTTTTCCCCCTGTTTATAATGAACTCAGACGCAGATGGCAGAACTTACCCTTGAAGTATAATATTTTTGACCTCAAGAGATTGGGCGTCAGGCTTGTGGTTGTTCATTCTGACCAATTGGAAGAAGAAGAGTTTAAGGCTCTTCTTTCCGGGATAAAGCTGCTGGAGAAAGATGTGAGGTTCGTCTGTCAATTAGAAAGAGACTATGTCTATGAATTGATATATTCTGCCCAGGAAAAACATGGGCTTACTTATCTTGATAAGTCCTTATCCCTTCCCAAGAATAGGTGGATTGCTTTCTCCAATATGAAAAGTCATAAAGTCAACCTCGCTTATGATGGAGATCTTTCTACCCGATGGGAAACCGGGCCTCAGAAAAAAGGGTATTTTTTTGAGCTGGATCTCGGCCAGGTATACAAGATCAGAGGTTTTTCTCTTAAGCTGGGAACAAAGCTGCATGATTATCCCCGGGGGTATCGCGTGGAAGTATCCACTGACAGGAAAAGATGGGAGACTGTGGCCCAAGACGAGATGACTGCGCTTCCCATCACAGCATATCTGCAGGCTAAAGACATCTCTTTTGACGTGGTTTTCTCCCCTGTCGAAGCCCGCTATATAAAGATCATCAATACGGGTGAGGATGAAGTCTACTACTGGTCCATCTATGAGATGGATGTCTTCCGCTGATCTTCTTCTATTTTTTACTCTTTATTTCTCTCTCACCTGGATTAGCTTGCTCTTTTATTATTGTCCTTCACGTTCTCTTTTCGAAGTCTCTTTTGTGTTATCCATACCTCTGTCAAGCACTTTACTCAATAATAAGTGGATATCTTTACTTGCTACGGGCTTGACAAAATATCCGATAGGTTCAACACTTTTTATTTTTTCTGCTGTCTCATGGGATGGATAGCCGGTAATAAAAATAATCGGTATATCATAAAGGGATTTGATCTGCTTGGCCGCTTCGATACCATCCATTTCACCGCGCAAATGAATATCCATCAAGACCGCATCCGGTTTTTCCTCGTTGGCTTTTTTGATTGCCTCTTCTCCGGAAGAGGTGAATTTACAAACTTCATATCCCAGATCCTCCAAGTCGATACGCATGGACATAGCCAAAAGCGCTTCGTCCTCGACAATCAAGATCTTTGGTTTTTTCATTAACTCAAACCCTTTTGATTGGATGAGATTCCTTAAATCTTATGAGAAACTCCATACCGTGATGGAACGACATTTTGACGTCTCCATCCAGTTGGGTTTCAGCCAAGTTCATAACGATTTCCAAGCCCAACGAGTTTGTCTTCCTCCAATCAAAATCTTCGGGCATTCCGATGCCATTATCGGAAATTTTCAACTCAATTTCCTCTTGATCTGTCAATCCTAGACTTATTTTTATCTCACCTTTCCTCTTTTCAGGAAAAGCGTGCTTCAGGGAATTGCTGATGATCTCATTGACGATGAGGCCGCACGGAATGGCAGTATCGATTGTAATGGGAACACTCTTTGCATCAAGCTTCAATGAGATTCTATCGGAAGTTGCTCCATAATTATTAAACAGGTTCTTGGCAAGAGCTTTGATATAATCTTTGAGGTCAATTACGGAGAGATCTTTTGACTTATAAAGTTCTTCATGGACAAGTGCCATGGATCTTATCCGATCCATTGTTATGTTAAACGCTTCCATCAATTGTTTATTTTTAACATAATTAGATTGGAGATGGAGTAAAGAACAAATCATTTGCATATTATTGTTTGTTCTGTGATAAAGCTCTTTCAAGAGAGTCTCTTTCTCTCTTAGTGACTTTTTGATCTGCTCTTCTGCCAGCTTGCGTTCAGTGATATCTTCGAAAGTGCCGTCGTAGTACAAGATCTTGCCGTTTTTGTCGTAAATGGCTCTGGCGCTTTCTCTCACGTAAATAGTAGAACCATCTTTCTTTAGCCATGCACTTTCGAGACCGATGACTTCTCCATCTCTTTCCAATCGCTTATGGAATTCCTCACGTGAATAGGATGGCTCAAATCCCGACTTTTCAAGGTTGCGTTGTGCCAGTTCTTCGAAGGTGTTGTAACCAAGCATACGCACGGTTGTGGGATTTGCTAACAGGATGCGACCATCGGGTGTGGTGCGATAAAGGCCAATTGTCGAGTTTTCATACAGGCTGCGGAAACGTTCTTCGCTTTCGCGCAGCGAATTTTCCACCCGTTTTCGCTCAGCGTTCTCTTTGCGAAGTTTCCGCATGGATTCTTCCAGCTCAGTACTGCGTTCCTGTATTAGTTCTTCGAGATTGGCGCGATGTCTTCCCAGTTCTTCTTCCATTTTTTTGCGTTCTGTGATGTCCTTTGCTATGATGACGATTCCCTGAATATTTTCGTCCTTATCACGCATGATAGAACCCGAACATACCATTGGTATCCTTTTCCCATCCTTGGATCGATACGTCTTTTCAATATTCTGACCAAGACCTTTCTTGATCAACTCTCCAATCAATATCTTGCAGGATACTCCCGGCGCTTCTTCTTCAATAATAATATCAACCGGCTTCCCGATTAATTCCTTTTTTTCATATCCTAAAAGGCGGATTGCGGCTTCGTTAACCATTTTAATTGTTGCATCGAGGTTGACGACGATCAAAGAATCAACTAGGGATTCAAGGATATTGTCAAGGATCAAGTTATAAGGCAT
>CAYVAT010000027.1:14843-43968 GCA_964449165.1 uncultured Eubacteriales bacterium
TTTATTCCTCAATAATAAATTTATCTATATTATAGTACCTCTAAATTTTGTATATTAACAAAGGTTTTAAGAGAATTCAAATACAGGCGATATTCCTGCTTAATCCTTATGGCTGGGATAGCCATCCATCGTAGTTGATTTTAACGCTGAAAGGAATTTTGGGGCAGTCTTTTCGTCCATTACAGCCTCTTTCGAAATGGCGGTATTACTGTGTTCAATGGCTGGTTTGAACGTATTTTTCCGGTGCCCTCCTTATTTCCCTCCGATCTGCATCAGCTTAACCCGGAAAGTGGGAGAGGTGAAGCTGCGATTAAGATCAAGGTCGTTACCAACCATATCGATTCCGTTGAGTATCTCCTCTGCAGTTCCTGCGATTGTCAGACCTTTGACGGGAAAGGCTATCTTGCCGTCTTCGATCCAGAAACCAGAAGCTCCTCCGCTGAAGTGTCCGTTGACAGGATTGATGCCGTATCCTGTGACTCCCTTTAGAAAAAGGCCTTTTTCGGTCGCTTTGACGATATCTTGTGGAGTATATTCTCCTGCGGCCATATAGAAGTTATGGGGTCCGATACTAGGAAGACTGCGGAATCCTCTTCGAGATGCATTGCCGGTGCTCTTCTTCCCTGCTCTTTTGGCCACGATTGTGTTGTACATAAACCCTTTGAGGATCCCCTTATCCACAAGGATCCGCTTTTGAGTAGGCACGCCTTCTCCATCAAAAGGCTGGGTGGCCAATCCCTTGGCTCTGGTCCCGTCGTCGATGAGGGTCACCAATTCAGAGGCGATTTTCTGGTTGAGTTTTTTGGCCAAAAAACTTGCTCCTTGCAGCACTCTCTCTCCGTTTATGGCTCCCAAAATTCCTCCTAGAATCGCCCTGCAAACATCCGGATCAAAAATAACTGCCGCCTTCTGGGTCTTGACCATTTGTGGGTCGAGCATCTGGTAGGCATCCTTTGCCGCCTTCTCTGCAATTTCCTTGGCTGGTTTCAGGTCGGAAAAGAATCGCCTTGAACAATATTCGCCTCCAGAGGATTTCTGTTCGCCTTTTTCCGCTACCACAGAAACACCGAAGAAGCAAGCAGAGGCCTTACAGTTTTTCAAGAGACCGTTTGAATTTGCCAGGAAGATCTCCTCCTCCCCTTCAGAATAACCTGCTCCTGCGCTCTTGGTGATGCGGGAATCTTCGATGGCCAAGGCTTCGATTTTTTTGGCCAGATCGATTTTTTTATCCATTGAAATTTGATCTATCTGCGGATCATAGAGGTCTTTCACATCTGTAATTCCCTTGTCTGTGGGAAGAACATTATTCTCATCATGAGTAGTATTTTTTGCAAAGGTCACTGCTGAAGAGATGGCTTTATCGGAAGCTGTCTCGGAGAGGTCATTCGAGCTGGCAAAGGCCATCCTTCCCTCGACAAAAACCCTGAATCCTACTCCATGAGAGGCAGCTTCTTGAACTGTTTCAACCTCTCCGTTACGCACTCTGATGTCGAGGCTTCGGCCGGATTCAATGTAGACCTCTGCCGCATCTGCCCCCTTTTGTATGCATTTCTTGACCAGATTTTCCGCCAATTCTTTATGATTCATCGTCTTCTCCTTTTCCTGGTGTTCTTATCCTCTTGCTCTGCTTCCACCGACATTGATGCCCCTGATTCTGACGGTGGGCTGCCCGGCGGAAACTTCAGCGCTTTGGCCGGCTTTACCACATATTCCTGGGCCAAAATCGAGGTCATCTCCTACCGCATCGATATTGGAGATGATATCAAGACAGCTTCCTATCAGAGTAGCTCCCTTGACCGGAGTTGTCTTCTTTCCGTTCTCGATGAGATAAGCTTCGCGGCAGGTAAAGTTGAACATTCCGGTAATTGGATTAACGCTTCCTCCGCTGAGGCTCTGAACATAGATGCCGCTTGTTGTCTGTCGGAGTATGTCTTCTGGCTTATCCTTTCCTTCGGCGATAAAGGTGTTAGTCATCCTGGGAACAGGGAAATTCCGGAAAGATTCACGGCGGCCATTTCCAGTGCGTTCCATATTGATTTGCTTGGCTGAGAGGATATCTGTCATGTATTTTTCCAGCACTCCATCTTTGATCAGGACGTTGCAATTCATCTGGGTTCCTTCATCATCAAAATTGGTGGTTCCCCTTCGATTGGGCAAAGTGCCATCATCAATCATGGTGAAAATGTCGCTGGCTACTTTTTTTTCCAGTTTCCCAGTGAAGGCGCCGATTTTTTTGGCGATGTTGTCCGCCTCGAGAGGATGGCCTACTGCTTCGTGTACCAGCACACCTCCCCATCCGTTCTGCATGACAACATCCATGATTCCAGCAGGAGCATCCTGGGCAGCGAGCATTGCTACTGATTCACGAGCTGCCCGACGGGCAACTTCTTCTGGGCTGACCTCATCGAACATCTCGAAGCCCGAATGACGACTCAATCGTTCCCGGCTCATGTGACGGGAACCATTTTCCACTCCCAATGTCTGGACTATGAAGAAGAGCAGCGGCAGTTCATCACTGATGAGAAGACCTTCACTGTTGGCTATTGTTCTACCTCTTGTTTCGTCGTAGTAACTGATGAATGCCATCTTTATTCGGGGATCGAAGTCGAGCGCTGCCTGGTCGGCACGTTTTATCACTTCGAGACGTTTCTCATTTGCGATATCTTCAAGAGGGAGGTTGACAGTGATGAAAGATTTTCTCTTCGCCTCTTCAATGGGCACTGGGCCGACGGCTTTTGTTTCTTGCGCCACATAGGAGGCGACTTCTGCAGCCCGGAGGAGTTTTTCTTCGGAGATTTCATCCGTGTAGGCATATCCTGTCTTGTCCCCTGAGATAACCCTGACACCCGCTCCTTGACTCAGACTGTAGACAGCGCTTTTGAATTTCGACTCCTCCATGTCGATACTCCGAGAGATTCTGTTTTCCACGTACACTTCCGCAAATTCTCCCCCTTTCCTGAGGGCGTGTTGAATGGCTTTCTGCAGGAGCTTAGGATCGAGCTTTAATTCGGCTTGGGCTTTTGAGCCCTTGCAAGAGAGGAGTTGTGTCATGAGCGATGGCGTAGCAGCCAAGGCGATTCCTCCCTTGAGTCCCCATTGGAGGAACTTTCGGCGAGGAATTTCTTCCACAAAATAGTTTTTGAATTTCATGCTGTACCTCTCATAAAAATTTTAAATTAAGATGTGTTTGCATCTCCTTTCTGAATCATATACAAAAATAGATTTCATCTCAATTTTTTTATTGTCTTTGATAACATTCCCATTTCTGTAATGAGTGAAGATATTTCATACAGTCAGATAGTGAGGTGGCGGTTCCTGTCCATACGAAGCCCATGGTGGCGGGTGGGAGGGTCTTGGCAAGGATGGAGAGGAACCGACGCCTTTATTAGCTATCACGAAAATGGAAATCCTTTCTCATTTACAGAATCTGGAATTCTTCGAGGTATTCAGGAACTCGAACGGACCACCCTTTTTCCCTCTCAAGATACGAAGCCAGATCCGAGGCAGATTCTTTTTCGCCGTGGATGAGGAAGATCCTTTGCGGAGCTCTCTTGAGATGGCCCAGCCATCGGAGCAGTCCGTTGCGGTCTGCATGGGCTGAGAAGCCATGAATCTGTTCCACCCTGGCTCGTACAGGGAGATACTGTCCATGGATTCTTACTTGAGGATTTCCTTCCACAATCTGTCTGCCAAGCGTTCCTTCAGCTTGGTAGCCAACAAAGAGAATGGTGGATTCAGGACGGGAAATATTCTGCACCAGATGGTGCTTGATACGGCCCCCTGTGCACATCCCCGAACCAGCAAGGATGATGCATGTTCCTTTGAAGGAATTGATCGCCTTGGATTCTTCTCTATTCCGAACCAACCTCAGGCCTGGAAAACGAAAAGGTTCCTGGTTTTTCTCAAAAAGCCTCTTCGTTTCCTCATCCATACATTCAGGATGGTGCTTGAAGACTTCGTTAATATCCAAAGCCATGGGACTGTCGAGGAAGATGAAGATTTGCGGAATACGTTCTTCCCTGACCAGGCGGTTGAGATGGAACAACAATTCCTGGGCCCTTTCCACTGCGAAGGTAGGGATGACCACATTTCCTCCGGCCTTGGCTGTGTCATTGATAATCTGGCACAGCCAATCAGCGACATCTTCTGGATCTTCATGGATTCGATTACCGTAGGTAGATTCCATGATCACATGATCCGCATAATCGAAGACTGACGGATCACGGATGAGCGGTTTGTTCCACTGCCCGATGTCACCTGAGAAGATAAGCCTCCTGGTCTTCCCTTTGTCTTTGATCTTGATATCCACCATTGCTGATCCGAGAATGTGGCCTGCATCATGGAATGTTACACGGAGACGATGACCGAGGGCTATGGTTTTACCGTAGGGAACCTCTTCTAGCAGAGGGAATACCTTTTCTGCATCCCGGACTGTGTAGAGAGGAATTTCTGGATAAGGCCCCTTTCTCCTTTCCCGTTTATGGCGTTTTTTCTTGAAGGCAGCGTCTTCTTCTTGAATATGTGCCGAATCAAGGAGCATGATGGGGATCAGATCCTTGGATGCAGAGGTGGTTAAGATGTGCCTGGAAAATCCTTCCCGTACAAGTTTGGGAAGCAACCCGGAATGATCCAGGTGAACGTGAGTCAGAAGGAGATAGTCGATCTGCTCTTGCGGAACGGGAAAGGATGCCCAATTTCTTTCCAGAAAAGCCCTTTCCTGAAAAAGGCCGCAATCGATAAGAAGCCGAACATTTTCTGTTTCCAGAAGTGTACATGAACCTGTAACCTGGCGATTGGCGCCAAGAAATTTGAGGTGCATCCTGACTTTCTCCTGGAATTACTTAAACTATCAGAGGAGAACACCATGGTCAAGCGAGGAAATTTTAATTTTATTCAGTAATAAATTTGTCCTTGAAATAGAAGGATGAGTCAGATGATAATATTTTTTGTATTTTAAATAAAAATACTGGAAAGGAGAGATTAGAGCTATGAAAAGGATTCACTTTTTAGTCATTCTGGTAATGATTGTTTTTTACTCATCTCAGGCTTTTACTCGAGAAAACGCCCCGAAAAGACTCACTGTGGAGTGGCTTAATGATGTACGGGTACAGGAGAAATTCAGGCCCCCTCGATACACATGGCTCAACAATGGGATGATTCTTCTTCTTGACTACCAGAAGCCTTGGGAAAACCGTAACCTGGAAATACTCGACCCTAAAACAAACGAAAGAACAGAAGCTTTCCAGAGAAATAAAATCCTTTCGGCCTTGATAAAGGAGGCTGGAGGAGAGGCGCCTTCCTCTATCCGATGGCCCGATGCTATAGATCCCAATGGTCGAGCTTTAGTCTATATCATCGATGGAGATATTTATTGTGTTGAGTTTTATGAGTCTTCTCTCAAGCGACTGACCAAGACAGCCGCTTCGGAGTCAGCAGTAGCCTTTTCTCCTGATGGGAAATGGATAAGCTTTATAAGAGCAAACGACATTTACGCCATCAACTGGAGGGAGGGGACCTTCAAACGCCTGACTTCTGGAGCGACAGATACACTTCTCAACGGAGTCCTTTCCTGGGTTTATTGGGAAGAAGTCTATTATCATACTCCTCTCCCCTATTCCTGGTCCCCAGATTCCCGTGCCATCGCCTATCTTCAGAGCAATGATTCAATGGTCTCTTTGTCTACGTTTGTTAATTTTAAGCCTGCCACCCAAGAAGTGGTAAGGCAGCATTATCCAAAAGCAGGACAGGCCAATCCCGAGGTACGCTTGGGTATAGTGGATATTTTCTCTCAGAAGACAACCTGGGTAAACTGCGGAAAGTATGAATACTTGGCCCGTTTTAAATGGCTGCCCGCCGGTGATGAGATTGCTGTCCAGACCCTTAACCGGAGTCAGTCAGAGCTTAATCTGTTCATCGCAGATAGAGAAAGCGGCAGCAGCCAGAAAATTCTGACTGAAAAGCAGCCGGCCTGGATTGACCTCAATGATTCCCCTTATTTTTTAAAGGATGGGAAGCGGTTCATCTGGCTTTCAGAAAGAGATGGCTATCAGCATCTTTATCTTTTTCACAGAAACGGGCAGCTTATAAGACAACTGACCAAGGGGGAGTTTATGGTGCTTTCATCTGAAGGTGCTTTGCTCAGCGGAAACAGCGGATTGGCGGGAGTTGATGATCAAAGCTGGGTTTACTTCTCATCCAACAGACACGCCTTGAGGGAAAGACATCTCTACCGGGTCAAGCTGGATGGAACCGGACTCATGCGCCTGACTGATAAAGCCGGTGTTCATTCGGTGAGGTTTTCCCCAGGAGGTGAGTATTTTCTGGATACATTTTCCAACTCTTCAACTCCTCCCTCTTTGATCCTCTGTCAGGCTGATGGGAAGACACTTAGAGTTGTTGTCCCTTCAGCTAAAGAGGATCTCCAGGGATTGGATGTTGTCTTTGCTGAGTTTCAATCTTTTCCGACTGAAGATGGCCTCGAACTTCCGGCCATGATAATACGTCCTGCAAATTTTTCTGCTCAACGGAAATATCCGGCCATTGTCTATGTTTATGGAGGCCCTGGTTCCCAACAGGTGGTTAATCGCTGGAGTAGCCGAGGGCTGTGGCATAGCCTTCTCGCCCAGGAAGGCTTTTTTGTATTTGTCTTTGAAGTGAGGGCAGGTATGGGAAAGAGCACTGCCCTGGAAACATCTGTCTTTCGAAGAGCCTATGGAATGCAGAATGTCAAAGACATCCTGGCCGGAGTTCGCTGGCTTCAGACCATGCCCTTCATCGATCAGGATAGAATCGGCATATGGGGCTGGAGCGGAGGTGGCTGTACGACTCTCTATACTATGACCCACTGCAACGCTTTCAAGGCGGGCATAGCTGTGGCGCCTGTCTCAGACTGGGATTTCTATGATACAATCTATACCGAGCGTTATCAGGGAACGCCCCAGGATAATCCAGAAGGTTACAAGGAGACTTCTTCGGTCCTGGCCGCTTCAAATCTCAAGGGCAGGCTGCTCATCGTCCACGGGACCTATGATGACAATGTTCATCCTCAGAACACCTATGCCTTCATCAACGAGCTCATCAAACATAATATTCCTTTTGAGTTAATGATTTATCCCTGGAGAAAACATGGCATCAGCGACCCACCTGCCAGAGTGCATCTTTACACACTGATGCTCGATTTCTGGCGGAGAAATCTGAAGGGAGATCATAATCAGCGATAGCTCCAATTCTCGAAGGGGAAAATTATTAGGCATACTTTCTTCAAAGATGTACAGAGGCCTGCTACGATTTGGTTTTTAAATCAACCTTCTTGGTAATCTTTTTAATCAGCAAGGCCTTGATTTTTTCCACAAATTCTTGAGGCCATACTTTTATCATCCTGTTCAACATGTTGTTGTTGACCGTGGAGACATCCACATAGTGATCTTCTTTGATCAAGAAATGCCTCAAGGCTTCCCATTTTGCTGTGTCTTCTCTTCGTGAAGGAGCTGTCATTTCTTCTTTTATGGTGATTGTCAACTGATGGTCAGAACCATCGATGAGAAGAAGGCCTTCTTTTTCTGCCAACTGGATGGCTGCTTCAGAGATTTTAGCCTGTTCCTGTTCGATATCGAAAATCTCTTTTTTCAATTGCTTTTTTTCCTCTTCCAATTCAGCATATTTGGAGACCAGCTGAACTCCTTGATCCTTCAGGTATTTATTGGCATCCAGTTTCTCTGTCTGCAGGACATGTTTCCATAACGGACAGATATCTTGGTAATCACACCAATCACAGAGAGCACTCTTGCAGGGAGAGAAATCTTGGCAGGACTCAATCTCTATTATTTTATTGATGGTGATATCCTGCAGATCCATCAATTGCTTTTCAGAGCGGGAGGACATAATTTCCTTGTTGAAAAGAAGGAAATGCCAGATGAGCCTGGTATTTTGAGCTTCAGGCCATTTTTCAGAAAGAGCCAGGAGATAGAGAGTTAACTGGAGATCCTGGTCAGCTTCCTCCTGGGTAATGAGGTTGGCAGAAGTCTTATAGTCATGAATCTCGAATCTCTGCTCCTTGTCATTCCAGTCGAGACGATCCAGGATTCCGAAGAATGGGAACTCTTCTTCTTCATGCCTGAGGGTAAAGTACATAGGCTCCTCGGTTTTTACGATTTTCGTCTGATCGAAAGGATGGTACTGGTTATAGTAATCTGCAAGGCATCTTTTGCCTTTTTCAAAGTAATCGTCTGCTGAGAGTTCCTTCCTTACTATCTTGATAGAGGAGTGGAAATTTTTTTTCCACAGGTCTTCATAGTGAGAAAAAAGCCAGTCTTTGGGCTTTATGACTCTATTCCTGACAAAGTTATAGAGGTCTTTCAGCGCCTCATGGACTTGTTTCCCCATGAACGCCTCTATGGTTTCCACTTCGGTCCTCAAACCATCGATATAGCGGAATTTGTATTGAAGTCTGCACCTGTTGAAGCTATCTATTCGGCTGAACGAATAGCGAGGAGCCTTTTGCCTCATTGTCTCGGGTTGTCCCTTCATATCTTTTTCCATGCTGAAAGATACATGCTCTCAATCTAGTTGAGACAGAAGAAGTTGTCAACTCAATGTTGATATGTTGACTTTATATGCTCAATATGTATAACGATGTCTTAAGATAGGATGGTTAATCAACAGAATCTTGAAAATGCTCTTCAATAACTTTGAAGTGAGGGAATATTTAGCTTATTCAGAATGGACATATGGTATGAATTTTCTTATCATTTAGGCTTCACTTATTGAAAGGAGGATTTATGTATATGAAATCTGCCAAAGTTAAAATCATACTCACCATCATAATAGGGGGAATTTTTTTCACACTGGGTGCTGATGCGCAGATAGAAATCCCTTCTGAAGAAGAATTTTTCAACATCATTCAAACAGAAGGGGTCGCCAAGGCTACAGAAGTATTTCGGAATGTGCGAAAGAGTCATCCAGATACCGTCATTTTTAGGGAAAGAGCGTTGAACAGATTAGGATATACATATCTCAATTCAGGAAAAATTGAAGATGCTCTGGGGATATTCAAGCTTAACATTGAGGCCTATCCGGATGCCTTTAATACATATGACAGCTACGCTGAAGCTTGTATGGTGGATGGAGATATTGAACTGGCAATAGAGAATTACAAGAAGTCAGTCGAAATCAATCCGGATAATTTGAATGGAATCAGATATATAATTGTTCTCGAAAATTATGATAAACATGAATATATGATTCCCATGAGAGACCGAGTCAAGCTGTATACGCAGGTTTATATACCTAAAGATACCAGTAGGACATATCCCATTCTTTTTTCTAGAACGCCGTATTCTGTTCGCAATTACGGGCCCACCAATTACCGAAACAGGTTGGGACCAAGTGATCTGTTTACCAAGGAAGGCTTTATATTTGTTTATCAGGATGTCCGTGGTAAATTCAAATCCGAGGGTGAGTTTATCGTTATGCGGCCTTACAAACCTGTCAAACAGGGCTTTCAGGATACAGATGAGAGCAGCGACACATACGATACCATTGAATGGTTGCTGAAAAATATTCCGCATCATAATGGCAGAGTAGGAATGTGGGGCGGTTCCTATGGCGGATGGCAGACGGTCATGGGGATGATTGATGCCCATCCCGCCTTAAAAGTATCCAGCCCACGAGCTTCTCCTTCCGATATGTGGATAGGTGATGATTTTCATCATAATGGCGCCTTTAGGCTTATGTATACTTTTGATTGGCTGGTGAATGATGCCCGGCCGAGGACTGGTCTCACAATAATCCGTCCTCCGCTGTTCAACTACGGGACACCCGATGGCTATAAGTTCTTTATGGACTTAGGCCCGGTCTCTAACATTAACAGGAAGTACTTACACAATCAGATACCCACATGGGATGAATACATGAAGCATGGGGATTATGATGAATATTGGAAGAAGCAGAGTCTGCTTCAGTATCTGGATAACATCACGCATCCTATCTTGAATGTCGCCGCATGGTTTGATGCTGAAGATTTTTATGGTCCCATGAGCATATACTCCACCATAGAAAAGAAAAATATCCATAACAAGAGCATACTCGTGGTGGGGCCCTGGTATCATGGAGGATGGGGTAACTCGGATGGAGATCAGTTAGGCGACATAAATTTTGATCAAAAAACGGGTATCTATTTCAGAGAAAAAGTTGAATTTCCTTTTTTTATGTATCACTTGAAAGATGAAGGAGAGCTTGATCTGCCTGAAGCATTGGTATTTGAAACAGGATCGAATCAATGGAGATCCTATAAACGGTGGCCTCCCAAAGGAACAACCGAAAAATTACTGTATTTTCAAACAGACGGGAAACTTTCTTTTAATCCTCCCGCAGAGGTATCGAATCAGGCATTTGATGAATACACCAGCGATCCCCAAAAACCTGTTCCATGGTCAAAAAATATCCAGAATCGTCAGGGTCATTTATGGATGGTTGAAGATCAGCGGTTTGCCGGGCGAAGGCCGGATGTGCTTGTCTATCAATCTGATATCCTGACCGAGAACATCACTATTGCAGGGCCCATTATCGCCAGCCTCTATGTGTCGACAACAGGAACAGATGCCGATTGGGTCGTTAAATTGATCGATGTCTATCCCAATAATGCTCCGAATGATATGGGAGACTACCAGATGTTACTGGCTGGTGAGGTCTTACGGAGCAAATACAGGAATAGTTTCGAAAACCCAGAGCCAATGGAACCCAATCAGGTGACGAAGATTGAATTTGATCTGCGTGACAAATTCCACTGCTTTCTCAAAGGACACCGAATCATGGTTCAAGTTCAGAGTACATGGTTTCCTGTGATTGACAGGAATCCGCAGAAATTTGTGGACATTTATAAGGCAAAAGAGGATGATTTCCAAAAAGCGGTTCACAGGGTCTGTCACTCCCCAGAATATCCTTCATGCTTAAAAATTCTGGTGTTGAAATAAAATTTTTATCGTAAAATCAGATTTTGCCTTGATCTTTTGATGCTTCTTTATTCTTCGACCTCAATTTCGAACGGAAAACTCTGCCACTGACCGTGAAGGTTGCATCTTTCCTTGGCCACCAGAGGATGGGCATGGTCCAGGGCGATGACAAGTTTCACTTTTGGCTCAGTCATTCGAGGAATCAGATCGATCCGGGCAAGAAAAGTGTCTCCAGAAAAAAGCTCGATCCATTCGATGTAATGGGCATTCTCGTTGGGATGCTTCAAGTGTTTTCCTACTTCCACCGTAACTTCGAAGGGCTCCCCTTTTCTCACCTTTGAGGGTGCCTCTATGACGGGGATGTGTTTCTTCTCCAAGTCGCTCATAGCGTCGACTTTTTCTGATTTTGGCTGGTTGATCCCGCAGAAGATATCATCTTCACAATTCATTTTATTCCTCCAAAATTTAAAGTTTTGCAGCTCTATTCTTGGTCTTTTTCCGAACCACGGGTGCAATAAAACATTTTTGTTAAAGACATCTGTTCATAAACTGGACACCCGGGGCAGATACACTGATCTTCTTTTTTGATTTTATCATTCTTTCCTATGGTGGAAAGACAATACCCTATGGGGTCTGCCCCTGCTACATAGGTTGGACAGCTCCGGCAGATGCACATGCTGATCACTTCTTCTTCTTTCTTTTTCATCTCTTCTGAGTTCATTCCCATTTCCTCCTCCTTAAATTTTTTATCGTTAAGAATGAATGGTAACTCTTTTTTCCTGCATATGAGACTGCGTCTTGTGCATCATAAAAAATAGTGCAGAAAATGTGCCAAATTTTGTTTTATATTTATTAACTGTAAATTATTGGAAACAAATGAAATATATATCGATAGAAACATTTGATCTTTTTCTCTAAACGAAATATCATCTTGCCCCTTTATTTCGGTAGTCTTTCTTCTGAGAGAAGTTTAGAAGAGAGTGCTATTTTTTCTTCGATTTCTCTTTTTCTTTTTCTTTCTTCCAGTAGTTCATGCATTCTATATCGCAAAAGTGCAGAACATACTTTTCTCCCTCAGCATGGATAGCTGTAGCCTTGGGTATAATTTTCTTGCACACGTGACAAGCGATCTTTTTTTCTTCTTTTTCCATCTTCATTCTTATCGATACCATATGATAACAAAGATTTCCCCTTTTTTTAAGCTAAAAAGTAAAAGAAGATTGTATATCCATTTCCGTGATAGCTAATGATGAAGGATATAATCAATCATAGCGGTAGTTCCTATCCATCCTTGCCTAGACCCTCCCACCCGCCACTATGGGCTTCGGATGGACAGGAACCACCGCCTTGTTAGCTAACTCGATGAAATATCCTTACTCATCACGGAAATGGAGATACCTTTTACTAAAAAGGAAAGACCTCTGATTAAATAGGTTGGAAGTGATATTTATTCTTGATTTTCTTGACCTTGCCAAAGAAATGATGAGGATCATGGTTGAAGGCGAAAATCCAGTCCTTCTCTATGGCCTGATCGAATACTTGCTGCTTGTTCTTCATCGTTTCCAGGGGATAAAGGTCATAACTCATGACATAAGGAAGGCCGATATGAGCTGATGTGGGAACCATGTCGCCCAGAAAAAGAAGTACTTTTCCTTCTGAGAAGACTCTCACACATTGATGATGGGAAGTGTGACCCGGAGCCAGGAAAACCTCCACTCCTTTGCAGACTTCTGTCCTTCCCTCAACAAGCTTGAGGAGCCCGTGTTTTTCCAAAGGCAAAAAATTTCGAGTCAGGTAACTTTCTTTATCCCTCTCACTGGGACGAAGAGCATACTCCCACTCTCCCCTCTGGATGATATATTTTGCATTGCTAAAGGTGGGAATCCATTCCCCTTTGGGATTTAGCCGGGTGTTGCCTCCGCAGTGATCAAAGTGAAGATGAGTGTTGATGACAAAATCTATTTTTTCAGGATCGTATCCATGTTTTTGAAGGGAAGAAACCAGCCCGGGTTTATTATCCACAGAATATAATTCATAAAACTTCACTTCGAGCCCGGTTCCAATGCCAGTCTCCACAAGAACAAGAGCTTCTCCGGTATCGATGAGAATAGAGTTCAAGCCGAGTTTTATCCTGTTTTTTTGGTCGGCAGGAGCTTTCTTGTTCCAGAGGACTTTGGGAACCACTCCGAACATCGCACCCCCGTCGAGATAGAAAAAGCCGTCCCTGAAACCGAATATCTGGAACTGGCCGATGGAAATTTGCTCGACAGTCATTTGAGAAGTTTTTCTAAGTCATACATAAGGTCTTGGCGGGAGTATTGGGCGATATCGATTTGGAGTGTATCCATGCGGATTGCATCCTCTGGACAGGCTTCTACACAAAAGCCGCAGAAACAGCATCGGCTGAGATCGATTACAAACTTGGCTGGATATTTCTGGATTTCAGGATCAGGGTCTTCAATGGCCTCGACAAAGATACATTCGGAGGGGCAGACAGTCACACACAGCATGCAGGCCACACAGCGAGGTTTCCCGTCCTCTCTCTTCATCAGTCGGTGGAGACTTCGATGTCGGGGGGCAAGTTCCTTTTTTTCCTCTGGATACTGGATAGTCACTGCCCCTTTTCTTTTAGTCTTGATCCCCAGCACCTTGAGAATATGGAAGAACATGTTGATCACGAAGTGGCGGGCAGTGATCACACTGCCTCTTATGATCTCGATAAAATACCCTAAAGCTTTAATCATTTCAGATGCTCATCACAAGACCCGTACCCAGGATGTTAACCAGGCTCAAGGGGATCAGCAGTTTCCATCCCATATCCATCAATTGATCGTAGCGGAAACGGGGGTAAGTCCAGCGGATTAATATCTGAAGCCAGCAGAAGAAAAAGACTTTGATGTTGAATGCAGCGACCTGGAAAATGACTGCAATCCAGTGGGGCAGCAGCCATTGAGCTCCACCAGGAAAATGAAATCCATCCGCAGCCAGCCAGGGAACTTGCCAGCCACCAAAAAAGAGAGTCGTCAGAAGACAGGAGACGATGATGATCTCCATAAAATCAGTCATCATGAACAGGCCCCATTTAAGCCCGCTGTATTCGGTGAAGAAGCCGATGATTTCGGACTCTCCCTCAGGAAGATCAAAAGGAACCCTTTTTGTTTCTGCCAAGGCAGCGAAGAAAAATATTACGAATCCCAGAGGTTGAAGAAGAATACCCCATTTCGGTATTACTCCGAAAAGCAGGTCTCCTTGATAATGGACAATCTCTGAGAGCTTAAGAGAGGGGTAAACCATGATGAGACCGATGAGCGATAATCCCAGAGCCACTTCGTAGGAGATGAGTTGGGCTGCTCCTCTCATTCCGCCGATGAGGGTAAAGCGGTTATTGGAGGCCCAGCCGCTGATGATGATGCCGTAGATGCCCAAACTCAGCATAGCCAGCACAAAAAGAAGGCCGACGTTGTAATCCAGAATCTGAAGATGGATTCTCCTTCCTCCGATGTGGAAGGCATCGCCGAACGGCATAGCGGATATGGTAATGGCCACAAAGAAAAAGGAAAGAAATGGAGCCAGATTATGGAGGAACCGTCGGGAGAAAGAAGGAGTGAAATCTTCTTTGAAAATCATCTTGATGGCATCGGCAAAAGGCTGGAAAAGTCCGATAATGCGGATTCCAAAAATCGATGCCCGGTTGGCACCTATGCGGTCTTGAATAACCGCACTCTCCTTTCTTTCAAGCCAAGTCAGGTAGAGAGTGAGAGTCAGAAACCAGATCAGGGCACAGACAATTTTGATAAAGATGATGAGAATATCTGTCACTTTGCCTTCTCGGAATAAAGATTTTGCTTTTTCAACTCCTGGAAGATGATCTCAGGAGAAGAAAGAAGCTTGTAGTCGTAAAAAGGGAGTTTGAGTTGCTTGGCCATCTCGACCAGTATTTTCCATTCAGGGAGTCCCTCTCCACATGCCTCAAAGACAGCCGAGAACCTTTGAGTTTTTCCATCCACGTTGGTCAGAGATCCTTCCTTTTCGGGGATCAACGCTGTGGGAAGAACTATATCGAAATGAGCATTCCATTCATTAGCATGAGCGGTGAAAAGGACTTTAGTTTCGATTTTTTCCAGCGCTGCTTTGGTCTCTGGCGATTGGAGTGGAGAAGAAAAGGGAGGATCAAAGGCAAGAAGGAGTTCCGTTTCAGGATGGATAGAAGCCATTTTGAGCTGATCAGGCGAGAAACCGAGCTCTTGGGCTCCGCGCCGGTTTGGACTGCGGTCCTCAGTAAGAAGGAATTGGTCGCCCTTTTCCTGGGGATTATCAACTGTAAAGATCTGGCCGATCTTTAAATCATCCTTAAAAATTCTTTTAATAAGAAAAAGCTCTTCATTGGAAAGCCATGTGTTCAAGATGATAGCTATGCGAGATGTGCGATGCATGGAATTAAGCTTTTTGATTTTCTCTGTAAGGAAATAGAGTATGTTTTCCCAAGTGATGGATTTTCTGTGATTGCTGTTGTGGGAAATCTTGAGGAGGCGAGATTCATTCAGGTAACTGTATCCGTAGCGACCGATATCACAGATCCAAAAACTGTTAATCTCCGGATTTTCTCGTGCTTTTATTCTGTAGACTCTTTTGGAGAGCGGGAAACGCGGAAAACCACGATGATACTCGATATAAATATTACAGCCTCGACTGCAGAGAGAGCAGATGGAGGCGCCCTTTTGCAAGAACCAGGTTCGGGTTTGGAACCTGAAGTCAGAATCTGTGATGGCCCCCACTGGACAGATCTCGGTTAAGTTGCCGGAATAATTGTTGTCTATGGGAACGCTGTTGTAGATATTGATTTCCGAGTGGATGCCCCTCTCGAAGACGCCCAGCTCCTGGGTTTTTGTTACTTCCTTTAAAAAACGCACACAGCGCGTGCATAGAATGCATCTTTCCTGGTCAAGTATCAGATTTTTTCCGATTCTTATTTTTTTCTCTCTTCTTTCCTTGTATTCTTCAAACTGGCTTTCAAAGAGTCCATACTCCTCATAGTAGTCCTGAAGCTTGCACTCCCCTGCTTTATCACAGATGGGACAGTCGATGGGATGTTCAGCCAAGAGAAATTCCAAAACTCCTTTTCTGGCTTCGATCACTTTTTCGCTTTGGGTGAAGATCTTCATGCCTTCCCTTATCCGGGTGGAACAGGCAAGCTCGAGTTTAGGAAGACCTTCGATCTCCACTAGACACATTCGACAACTCCCTTCAGGAGGGAAGGCTGCATGATAGCAGAAATGGGGAATGGGAATGCTGGCTTTCTCAGCTGCCTGAAGGATAGTGGCACTGTCATCAGCTTCTATCGGCTTTCCGTCTATGAATATTTTAACCATTTTAATCTTGTTTCATTCAATTTTAATATAGGATTCCAGCTCCTGACGAAACTTCCTTACTATGGAGAGAATAGGCATGGCTGCTGCATCCCCTAACGGACAAAGAGTTTTCCCCAGGATGTTGGAGGCCAAACGCTCAATATTGTCCAGGTCAGCCTTTTGACCTTTGCCGGCTTTGATCCTTTTGGTGATCTTGTTGATCCAGGAATTCCCGATCCGACAGGGTGTACACTGGCCACAGGATTCGTGGGAGTAGAATTTGGTGACCAGCTTTAAGACATCCAGCATGGATGTCTCTTGGTCGATAACGATAATGGCAGCCGAACCCAGCATGCTTTCAGCCGCCACCAAGGAGTCGAAATCCATGTCGATATCGATTTCATCAGCCTTGAGCACTGGAGCTGACATTCCCCCTGGTATGACCGCCTTGAGTTGCGTGCCTTCCTTCATCCCTCCCGCATGCTTGAAGATGATATCTCTGAGATTTGTGCCCATGGGCAGCTCATAGATACCGGGCTTTTTTACCATCCCGCTCACTCCAAAAATCCGAGTGCCACCATCCTTGGGTAAGCCTCTCTTCAGGAACCATTCTGCCCCGTTAAGAATGATAGGCGGGATGTTGGAGATTGTTTCTACGTTGTTGATCACTGTCGGGCATTGAAAAAGCCCGATGGAGGCGGGAAATGGGGGTTTAAGCCGCGGATAACCACGTTTACCTTCCAGAGACTCCAGAAGCGCTGTTTCTTCGCCGCAGATATAAGCGCCAGCGCCTCGATGGACAAAAATATCCAGATCAATTCCTTTGCCTAAGATATTTTTTCCCAAGAATCCCTCTTTGTGGGCTTCAGCAATAGCTTGTTCAAGCCTTAAAGCGATTGCCTCATACTCACCACGGATGTAAATAAAAGCGGTGTTGATTCCCACGCAGAAAGAGGTGATGATGATGCCTTCCAGAAGAAGATGAGGATTGTGGCTCATTATGTAGCGATCTTTAAAGGTTCCAGGTTCACCTTCATCGGCATTGATACACAGGTACTTGGGTTTGTCCACTTCCTTGGGAACAAAACCCCACTTGATTCCTGCGGGGAAACCCGCTCCTCCTCTGCCTCTGAGATTGGCCTTCTTCACTTCTTCCAGGATGTCTTGGGGTTTCATCTGCAGGGCCTTGCGGACAGCGCTGTATCCTTTCTGTTCGAGATAGACATCGATCTTGTACAGATTTTTAAGATCAAACTGCTTGGTTAGGACCTTTTCTTCCACTGTTTATTCCAGTTTATCCAGGATTTCGTCGATTTTCTTTCTGTTTAAGTCCCCATAGTATTCAAAGTTGATCATCATTGAGGGAGCTTGTTCACAGGCTCCTAGACACTCTACTGTAGTCAGGGTGAATCTCTGGTCGGGAGTGGTCTCACCAGGCCGGATTCCCAGTTTTTCCGTCAGATACTCAATCAGTTTTTCCGCACCCATGAGGGTACAGCTCAGATTTGAGCAGACTTGAATATGGTACTTTCCCACAGGCTTACGGTTGATCATGGTATAAAAGCTTACCACCTCTCTGACCTTGATGGGTTTTATCCCTAAAACACCAGCTACAAGCTTTTCCTCCTCTTCTGAGATGGAGCCGAATTCTCGCTGGGCAAGATGCAGAATGGGAAGGATGGCTGCTTCTTTATGGGGATATCGGGATAGAATCTCCTCGATTTTCTTTCTGGTTTGATTCGAAAATTCGGGACTCATCTATCCAGTTCTCCACCGATCATGTTCAAGGAACCAAAGGTGGGGATGATGTCAGCCACATAATGGCCCTGAATCATCTCCTCCATAGCGGAAACCAGGTGGAAACATGGGGCTCTGAGATGCAGGCGATAAGGTCTGTCTGTTCCATCCGAGACGATGTAGAAGCCCAGTTCCCCGTTTCCCCCTTCAACCGAAAAATAGACTTCTCCCTTAGGAGGCCTTATACCGTGCTTTTCCATGAAAAATTTAAAATGGCTGATTAAACCCTCTATATTGGTGTAAGTATCTTCCTTAGGAGGTACTGTATATCTTTTTTCCTCTGTCATGATATCCTTGTAGCGCTCTTTTTCTGAGCCTTCGATGTTAGGAGAAAGCTTGATTCTCTTTTCGACTTTTTTTGCTCTGGAGGCTTTGACAGCCTCGGCTGGCTTCATCCCTCGAGCCGTCAGTTGAAGTGGAGAAGATGGCTCAGGCATCATCTCCATTGCCTGTTCGATGATCCGCAGGCTCTGCTCCATCTCCTTCATCCTAACCATGTAGCGATCGAAATTATCCCCTCTTTCTCCGAGAGGAACCTCAAAATCGATTTTGTCATAAACGAGATAGGGATGGGCTTTGCGGACATCATAATAAACGCCAGTGGAGCGGAGACAAGGCCCCGTCCATCCGTAGTTAATGGCTGTTTGGGCAGAAACAACGGCAATGTCCCGTGTTCGGTTGAGAAAGATTTTGTTTCTGTCCAGAAGGCCATGAACATCCTTGAGGACTTTTCGGGTTTCGACGATGGCCTTCTTGAGATCATCTCTCCAATCAGGATGCAGCTCAGCCCTTACTCCTCCGATTCGGATGTAAGAAGTGGTCATCCGTGCACCTGTGGTCCGTTCGATGACATCCCAGATGAACTCACGGGCCTTTATGTTGTAGAGGAAAACGGTGAACGCGCCGCATTCCATGGCCATGGCAGCAAGACAGGTGAGATGATCGGATATCCGTGAAAGTTCGCTCATGATGACCCGGATATACTGGGCCCGCTGTGGAACATTTATCTCTAGCATCTTTTCTATGGTCATAACATAGCCGAGATTATTGATCAGAGGAGAGACATAGTTCAGCCTGTCTGTATAGGGAAGCAAATTAAAATAAGTCCGGTGCTCGCAGGTTTTTTCAAAGCCTCTGTGAAGATAGCCCACCTCCACTTCTGAATTGAGGATCTTTTCGCTATCCAGCTCCACCATAACTCGAATCGTGCCATGCATGGCAGGATGGGAAGGTCCCATGTTGAGCAGCATACTTTCCTTGCGAGCCTGTTTTCGAATTTTTGTCGACATCTTATTTTCTCAAACGAATTCTAGGCTGGCGCTTTCGCAGGGGATAATCCTTTCGTAAGGGATAACCTTCGAATCCCTCATACATGAAGAGCCGCCTTAGATCAGGATGCCCGTTGAACTGCACTCCGAACATGTCATAGACTTCTCTCTCCAGCCAGTTGGCATTCTTGAAGAAAGTGGTTAAAGAATCCACAACAGGATCCTTCTCGGGGAGAAAAGCCTTTATCCTCAGGCGGTGATTGTTGGAGAGAGAAAAAAGGTGGTAAACCATCTGGAAACGATCCTCTTGCCCGATATGATCAACACATGTCAGATCCAGGAGCATAGTATAGGAGTAAGGTTCCTTGATCAGAAATTTGACCACATCGAGGAGTGAATTTCTTTCGATAATGACGATCTCATCTCCGAATTTGACGAATATCTCTTTGATATTTCCTGAGAATCTTTTCTTGAGGTCGTCTAAGGCTTTCTTCTTTTCCATCTCCATTCTTGCTCTTGGTTTTGGATTTTTTCTTGGAGCTTGACCAAACCATCCAGGACTGTTTCTGGTCGAGGGGGGCATCCTGGTATGTAAATGTCGACGGGGATGATACGATCGATTCCTTGGACTACGGCATAATTGTCGTAGATACCGCCGCTTACCGCACAAGTACCAAAGGCAACCACCCATTTGGGTTCTGTCATCTGGTTGTAGACAGTTCTGAGAACAGGTGCCAATTTCTGGGTAATAGTGCCGACGACAAGGAGCATATCAGACTGACGGGGAGAAAACCGGGTCCAGCCAGCCCCGAAGCGGTCGATATCAAAGTGGGCGCAGGCTGCAGACATGTATTCCATTCCACAGCAGGCTGTCACATAGGGGTAATGGAATAGGGAAAATTTTCTGGCCCAGCCTAGGATGTGATTAAACTTTGTGGTGATGAATCCGCCTTCCATATCAAACTCTTTGTTGATTTAGCGTTCCCATTGGAAAGCGCCCTTTTTCCAGGCGTAAATGAACCCGATGATGATGATCACAAGATAGGCGAACATGACGATAAAAGCGGTGCTGCCGATTTTCTTAAACACCAGTGCCCAGGGAAAGAAAAACACCACTTCTATGTCGAATAGGAGGAAGATGAAAGCAATCAAGTAGAATTTTATGGGAACGGGATTGATTTCCTCCTGGAGATAGGGGCTTCCGCATTCAAAGGGAGTCTCTTTAGCAGGATTACTTCGTTTGGGTCCGAGGAGTTTATTCATGGTGACGAGGACTACTCCTAAGAACCCGAAGATGAGGAAAACTAAAAGGAGATCTATCATATTGTATTTCGCGAATTAAAGGCATAAATTTTATAAAAATAAACATAACAATGCAATCATTTTGACAAAATTTTTTTATTTTTCCATAATAATCTCTGGATCTAGTAAAGGTTAACCAAGTTATCCTTAGAAAGGACAGGGAATCCAAATTGCAACTCCATTTAATACAATCAGTTAGAAAAAGATTACTGTTCCTCCTTATAGGTTTTTTGACTCTTTTTTTTCTCTTTTCTTTTTTTCCCGGTTGTCGAAAACCGCCAAGTCAAGATAATTTTATTCTCATAACTCTGGACACACAAAGAGCGGATTTCATCAGCTCTTACCAGTCGGATAAGGCTTCCACTCCCCATATCGATTTTTTAGCTCAGCAGGGAACTCTTTACGAAAACTGCTACAGCCTTATCCCCATCACTTTGCCCTCCCACGCGTCCATATTTTTTTCTGAGCCTCCTTATACACTCAAGTGCTATAACAATGGGCATGCTATAAGTCGGACAAGGAAGAGGCCTTCATTCGTGAATATCTTTCACAAGAATGGTTATGCCACGGCTGCATTTGTTTCCTTAGGCGTATTGAAGTCCCAATTCGGTCTTGATGAGGGATTTCAGGAATACCAAGATGGCTTTCCAAAAGGGCGCTGGTATCTTGCAGCAGAAGAAGTCAACAAGCATGTTTTTTCGTGGCTGGATCGAAACAAGGAAAAGAAATTTTTCCTCTGGATTCATTATTCAGATCCCCATGATCCGTATGCTCCCCCTACCCTGCCTTCGGATTTAAATGTATTTCTCAACGGCGAATTTCTCGGGGAGTACTGCTTGAACAAATACACGACATATGAAGTCCCTTTGAAGTTGAAGGAGGGAAAAAATATCCTCCGCTTCAAGGTTAATAATCGCTACCGGGATAAATCTTATGCGTTTCAAGCTCGCTTTGATGAGCTGAATATTAAAGATAAAGAAATCGGAGTTCAATTCTCTCGTGGCTGGCTCATTCAGGACGAGGAAAGCCTCTTTTTCTCCAAAGAACAGAGTACTATCGAGCTGGATTGCCCTGCTCCTGGTCAACATGCCATGCTTTCCTTTCGAGGCCGGCTCCTTCTTCCTGTGCAGGCGGTCAGGGATCTCTATAGAAGAGAAGTGGAGTACATGGATGGAGAAATCGGCAAACTCTGGGATAAATTGCGGGAGACAAATCTTTTTCCGAAGACTCATATCTTGATGGTCGGGGATCATGGAGAGGGGCTTGGTGAGTACCTGAATTCAATGGGAGACCCGCATATCGGACACATCCATTTTCTGTATGATATCTACATGAAAGTTCCTCTTATCATCTATAATCCTCACGCTGTGAAACAGGGCATCCGAATCTCATCAACGGTGACTCTTCTCGACGTGGGCCCCACTATCATGGCAGCCATGGGCTTTAAAAGACTCTCTCATTTTCAGGGAAGAAATCTCCTCCAGCTAGGAAAAAAGAAGGAATTCACCATCTACCAGGAAACCTATACGCCCGAGGCAGTGAAAGACCGGTTTGCCATTCTCCAATTTCCCTGGCATCTTATCTTCACTCCTGAAGAAAAAACCTATGAACTCTTTGATTTGGAGACAGATCCAGATGAGAAGGAGAATATTTTTTCAGGGGAATCTCTCAGCAACAAAATAATAAAACTTAAGAAAGAACTGGATTCTTTTGTCAGGGAAGCGATAAAAGAGAAAAAAGAAATCAAGATAGACAAAAAGACAGAAGAAATGTTAAGAACTCTTGGTTACATCAAGTGACTTTTCTCTTCTTGCTTTGAAACGCCGATAAAGTTTTCCTGGAATCTGGAAGAGCATTCTGTTTATTAACCTGAAAAGAGGGGGCCTTTGCTGAGGAGATATATGGGCAAGTAGAGACTCTTGTTTCTGCTCGGCCAGATATTTCTGGACAATGGGACAGGAAAGGCTGTCCAGGCAATAGGGGCTGAGTTTCCCTTGACTGAGGTAGAATCTTATCTCCTGTAGCTGAGGGGAATTCCAGGCCGATGCCCATTCTGTCATGGGAGCGATGGGCTGACTTCCATGACAGCAAGGCAGGATGCCGCGGCGAAGGATATAATAGCTCTCCCAGGGCTCTCGGCACAGAGGGAGGGAGGGCGATGATTGCCCTTCCTTCAGGGAAGAGGACTTTTTGACTGTGATGTTCTTCTCTTGATCCATGGCTTAAAACCTTTGCTTTTCCGGTGCGAGGGATGATATTCCGTTTGAAACCAGATCTTCCGACTTTCCGAATGTGAATTGGTTGGCCACAGGTATACCATATTTCTTTGAATATTCGTCACATTTCCGGAAGACTTCTTCGAGTTCCTTGGAAGAAAGAAGTTCTTTTTCGTAATCAAAATGGTAGCCTCCGCGATCAGCTTCTATCTGGGGATTCTCCAGGTAATTCAGGGGACGAAGTACTAGAGAATCGGCATTAATTTTTTGGCAGAGCTGAAAATAAGCTTCTAAATCTTCCAGGTTTACTCTCATGGGCATGAAGACCATGTAGATTTTAGGGAGGTTGCCTCTTTTCTTTCTTTCCTGATTCAAAAGCTTGAGATGGGGTATGATAGAGTCCCAAAGGTCGTTTCTTATCTTGGCATAGGTATCTTTACAGGCTGCATCAAGGGAAACATAGAGGTAAATAGGTTTCCCTAATAAAGCCTGGAGTGTTCTTGGAGTAAAAGCCTGACCATTGGTTGATATTTCGAGAATCTTCTTCTGCTCTTGGCAGAATTCAAGGATTTCTCCAAATCGAGGATGGAGAAGAGGCTCTCCGAAGGAACAGTTGATCACCAGTCGAGCTGACTGAAAAAAATGGCCGTAACCTTCCAGTGTCCTCTCGTCGACATTCACCTCGGCATATTCTCCTTCCAGTTCTTTCATCCGCTCCCACAGGCAGTAAACACAGTGAGGCTTGATGTTGCATTTTCCATATAAATCGACGCCCAGATTCAGAGGAAAAGAAGCAAGCTTTGTCTTTCCTTCTCTCATTTCTTGATAATTCAAAAGGGCATTCTTATGGAAGAAGGTAAAGAGGCGGTGAGTTTCATCTTGGTCATGAAATTCTGGATTGCTGACCCTGATCCCCAGCTGTCTGCCGTCACCTCGGTGATGTTCTTCGGGCAAAACCCTATTCAGGGATAGATTCAGTTCATCGGTTCCAGGCCAATCAGCAGCCATTTTGCTTTCGGGATTCATCTGTTCTTTTTTAACGGATGGTGCAAGCTGGAGAGGGAAGCTGTAAAAGTTCCATTTAGGTAGGAGGGTAATCTCTGAAAGCGTTCTATCATGCAGAGAGATATTTAGTTTCTGGCTATAATCATGGAATTCAGAAAGAATAGAGAAGGAGATATACTTGTGTTTTCTTTTATTCTCTGCGGAGAGATTAAATTTTGCCTTCTTCTTCATCCATCTAAAGGGAAAAAGGTCATCAAACTCCCATTCATACCATCCCTCGAGGAAGATGCCAGTCTCTGAAGCCTTGATACACTCCATCCTTCTCAACATGATCCCCAACTGACGGCCATCCCTGGGTACGGAGAATGTTTTGTTTAAAGCAAAATCAAATTGGATATGACCCATCTCTTCAAAAGGAAAAGCATAAGAGCAGAAAGATCCATCAATTTCCCTTTTTCCTTTTTTCTGACCGTTGATGTAGAGTTTGAGGATCACGTGCTTCTCTTCGGGATCAGCGTGTCCGGCTGCTGTGATGAGCAGGTATTTTTTTCCGGGAACCTGGTAGTTTTTGATAAAGAAGTTGGCCTCTTTTTTCATCCAGCGGAAGGCGTGGGTCCCGTCATTTTCTTCTGGGTACCATCCCGCACCGAGGAGAATTTCAGAGGAAAACATTTTCTCTTTTGGAGACAGATTATATTCTTTTCCCTTCCCCACTGTCAATCAGGGATACCTTGTTGAATGATGCACAGTCATTTGGAGACAGGGTGTTGTCCTGGCTATGAATTCGATGTATATCCCGGATTTTCGGTAAATTTTGACAAAAGGATCAAACGATATTATAAATCTTAGCAAAGAATGAAATCCATAAGTTTAAAACAGAAAACTTCATTCTGGGCCCTGGTTCTTTTTGTTCTTTTGACCTTCGTCCATCTTCTCCCCCTCTCCCTTCATCCCGATCGTTCTGTTTCTGAAACAGGCGATACTCTGTTAAACACCTGGATCCTTTCTCATGTGCGTCACAAGCTGTTTACCGATCCTTTGCATCTTTTCCAGGCAAACATCTTCTATCCCCACATCAACACTCTCACCTATTCCGAACATCTCCTGCCGCAGGCTTTACTTTCTCTACCTGTCGCTCTTATTTCTGGGAATCCCATCCTGGCTTATAATTTTGTCTTTTTGCTGGCTTATTTTCTCAACGGATATATCATGTTTCTTTTTGTCCGCTACTTAACCAAAAGTCAACTGGCCGCACTGGCTTGCGGAATTGTGTTTGCCTTCAATACCTATAATTTCAATCATATCAGCCACTTGCAATTGGTCTATGCCTGGCCGATCCCTCTCTCCTTTCTCTTTGCGCACAAATACTTCGAAGATAGCCGTCTGAAAGATTCTGTTCTTTTTTCGCTTTGCTTGGTTCTTCAGGCATTGTGCTGTGTCTACTATGGCCTTTTTTTTGTCTCTATATTAATCATAGTTATTCCTGTTTTTCTCATCCTTTATCGGGAAAAAATAAATATCCACTTTATTTTGAAACTAGGCGTGCCTTTGGTTTTAGCAGGCTCCATGCTTTTAGTCTTTTCCCTTCCGTATCTTTCCCTTTTTAAGACATTTGGATTCCAGAGAGGATTAACCAAAGGAGCGAATCTTCTTAATTATTTAGCGGTAAATCCGCATAACATTGTTTTCGCTCGGTTTCTCAACTCTTTAGGGAGACATGAACGCTTTCTTAGCCCAGGAATTGGAGCTATATTTCTGGCAGCATTTTTTATATGGAGAAAGAGGCATTTGTTTCGAATAAAGACCAAGATTCTCAGGTGGATCGCCCTGGCTGTTGTTTTGATTAATGCCGTGGTCGTTGCTGTTGTCCAGGCGAGTGGTGGTTTTTCTCTTGATCTGGGCCTTTTTAGTCTTTCCGCCCACAACATAGCTAAGCCGGCATTCACCATTTTCGGAGTGGGAATCCTTATTTTATTGATCAGTTTCTTGAAAGACATCTTCAGGAAGAAAGAAAAGACCTCTTTGGAAAACAAAAACTTGTTTCTTTACACCGGGCTTTTCGCATGGGCACTGCTTCTTTCTTTTGGAAGGAGTTTTATCCCTCTTCCTTTCCCAATATTTTATAATTATTTTCCAGGGTTCAAAGGTATCAGAGTCCCTTCACGGTTTGCTATTTTTGTTATTTTTGCCACTGTGGTTCTGGCTGGCTACGGAATAAAATTAATGAGCACCTACTTAAAAAGGAGGCAGGTTAAAGTTTGGGCCAGTGTTGCTCTGCTTCTCTTCCTGAATCTGGAGTACCTATCCCTGCCCCAGAGAATGAGATTTGTCCCTGTGAGAAATGACATACCTCCCACTTATCGCTGGCTGAAGGAGAGACCTAAGGAAGCATCCATCATTGAGCTTCCCTTTCGTCGTCGCATTTCGAAGGATACCATCTATATGTATTTTTCCATATTTCACCAGAAAAAAATGATCAACGGATACAGTGGCTTTATTCCTCCAGCTATCCTCTACATCCGAAAGATGTTTATGTCTTTTCCTTCCTGGGCGTGCCTGGATATTTTGAAGGCATTGGGAGTGGATTACGTGATCCTGCACAAGAATATGTGGAAAAAACGCCAGGTCGAAAAAGTCATTCAGAGAATTGAGGAAGATTTTACAGAAGATTTGAAACTCGAAAAAGAATTTCGCTATGCGTTCAAGAAACCCAATGCTCTCTCTGATCAATTGGGTGATGATCTCATATTCAAGGTGGTTTCCACAAAGCAGGAGAAAAAACCTGAAGAACAATCGACTTATCGGGAAGTCCCTCCTGATCTCTGGAAGCTCTCATCCAACCGTAGGGCCGATCTCCTGCCTCACCTTATGGATAACGATATGAGTACCAGGTGGACCACAGAACGGAAAAAAACTTCTGGAGACTATATTCTTGTCGAATTTAAAGAGCCTCAGAGAGTGGACAGAATTTCTCTCTACCAAGGAAACTTTACCCTAGACTATGCTCTCCGGATTCGAGTGGATGTCTCTTCTGACGGAAAAAATTGGCGAAGCTATCATCGCCTTTTCTCTCCGGGTGAATTTGTCAAAAATCTTGTCTATTCTCCTCTTAACCTTGTACAGAATGTTTATCTTACCGATGAGAAGATCAAATTCTTGAGGATTGTCCAGGTGGGTAATGATAAGACTTTTTGGTGGTCGGCGGTGGAATTGAAGATCTACCAGAAGGAAGGGCAATCCTGAAGAGAAAAAGTGTAGCCTCCTTTATCTGTTAAGCATTCAGCATATGAATGGCTTCCCCCTTGGCATTCATGGAAGCTTCCATTAGGGCTTCCGATAAAGTGGGATGTACGTGGATGGATTCGGAGATATCCCTAAGGCTCATTCCTTTGTTCATGGCCAGACTCACCTCTGCGATGAGTTCACTGGCATGAGGCGAAAGGATATGGGCACCTATGATTTTATCCTGCTTGTCGGCGATGATCTTGACCATACCTTCCTGTTGATTGAGGGTAAGGGCTCTGCCGTTTGCCTGGAGGGAGAAATGGCCTACTTTTATCTCCAATCCCCTTTCTTTGGCTTCTTGTTCGGTGAGACCGATGGATGAAAACTCTGGTTCAGTATAAACGGCCATAGGAAGGGCATGGTACTTCATGGCTCTTCTCATCCTTGAGGCATTCTCCACAGCAATTATTCCTTCGTGGGAGGCTTTATGGGCGTAAAGATTTCCGCCGATAAGGTCGCCGATAGCATACACTCCCGCAGTGCTTGTTTCCAGATAGGAATTAACCTGAACAAAACCCCGATCATCCACATTTAAGTCTAGGTTATTGAGATCGAGGGAATTAGGCAGTCGTCCCACAGCAAGCAACACTTTCTCCGCCTGAAAAGAAAAGTGGGCCTGATCTTTTAAGCAGGTGCCTTCCAGTGTCACTTTTCCATTATCGGTCACAGCCTTTTCTATTCTCATCTGGGTGTGGATTTTCAAGCCCTGCAATTTGAGTATCCTTTTCAGGCGGGTTGTTATCTCCCTATCTGCCCCTGGAATAATGGAAGGCAAGATTTCCAGAACAGTGACATCAGAGCCTAATTTTTGGAAAATGGTCCCCATTTCAAGCCCGATCGCTCCTGCTCCTACTATCAAAAGCTTTTGCGGAATGACTTCCCATTGGAGGGCTTGACGGCTGGTAGTCACTTCTTGGCCGTTCGGAGTAAGGAAGGGAAGCTGGGCAGGACGGCTGCCGGCGGCCAGGATGAGTGTCTTTGCCTCAAGAACGAACTCATCCTCCTTGGTCATGACGATGATGTGTCGTTCGTTTTTAATATGAGCGGTTCCTTTTATAAGAGTGACACCGGTTCTCTTCAACAGGAATTCGATGCCCTTGACCAGCCTCTCCACAACCTTGTTTTTTTCATCCTGAACCATCTTCCAGTTGCATTGAATTTTATCCAATGGCCCTTCAAAGCTCTTGTTGCTTTTAAGCTGGCTGAAAAGCTTTGCCTGGTGAAGAAGATATTTGGCCGGGATACAGCCGTGATTGATACATGTTCCCCCGATTTTCTCTTTTTCGATAAGGACCACCCTCTTCTTGAGCTGGGCAGCACGGAGGGCCGCTACATATCCTCCTGGACCCCCTCCTATAATAGCGATTTCCCATTTTTCTCTCATTTTTCCTCTCTTTCCGTTGGAGGTCTGGCAGATCTTCCTCTGTATTATACATTTTCTTTTCCTCCATTTTAAACCAGGATTTTGAGAGGCTACAAGGATGGAGCTTGACAGTAGAGCAAAAAATATAAAAAATAGGTTTCCTTAACCCAGAAGAGGAGAGACTTCCTGAAAAGGATCTGGGAAAAAAAGATCATCATCCTGTTTGTTATGCTTTCCATCTTTTCCCACAAGGCATTGCTTCACGCAGATGACCACGCCAACCTTTGGGGAAAGGTTATGGATGAGAACCGACGCCCCCTGGCTGGAATACGTGTTTATCTCGAGAGAGAGTGTGGTGATTTTGAAGAAAATGGCCTCAGCGATGGATCTGGATTATTTCTTTTCTGGGGGATTCCTGTGGGGAGCTATTCCATTCATTTCCAAGGCCCTGGGTATCAACCTCGTGTGGATGAAGAACTCATGCTTGAGCCTTCGCAGACCCTCTCCTTGGAGATCGTTCTTTTACCTCTAGAGAAAGAAAATAAATCCCCTTCCAGGAAAGCGGCTATTGACTATACAAGCTGCCTTCTTC
>CAYVAT010000028.1:0-18647 GCA_964449165.1 uncultured Eubacteriales bacterium
TTCCCTTCAGGGGAATAAATATTTATCTCGTATTTATCCGGATAGCCAAAATAAATAAAATCATTCTGAGCTAAAGCATATCTAATTCGCGGCCTAAATGCCCAGATGCTTAATGCGTCAGCAAGGAATTGTCCTAAAGAGGATACGTCTCTTCCAGTCGGGAGAGGCATTTTAATCTCTTCCTTATAAAGTTCCACAAGGGAACTGAATTTGTTGTCGAGCAGGCTAAGAATCCTGGCTGTCTTCTGAATGTTGGCTTCCTGAGATGTATCAGTCTTGATGGCGATTATTATATCTTTTGAGTTGAGAGACAGATTCTCATATCTATTCAACATCCGGGTGTGACGTAAAAATTTTCCATCCTTATCAAAAAAGGAAATTCTCTGGTTTCTTATGTCAGTTATGTATAGATTGTTATCTTTATCAAATTTTGCCACGGATAAACTCTGAAACTCTCCAGGGCCTTGGCCCTCTCTTCCGATAGTGAGAAGATATTTACCGTTAGGATCGTATTTCAGGATTCGGTTGTTATCCGGGTCGCTCACGTAAAAATTTCCCTCTTCATCAGTGTTAAATGCGATGGAGTTGCCAAACATGTAATTTTCATCTCCCTCAATTTCTCCTATGGAAAGCTCCTCTTTAAAAACTATCCGCATCTTTGATTCTGGATTTATTGGATTGGAAACGGCAACAATGTCTTCTGATTCTTGAATTGTGTTCATCTCTTCAGCAAGCATCTCTTTAGGGAGATAATTTATGGACAGAAAAATTGAGATGGATAAAACTAAAAGAGGCAAAATTTTTTTATTCATCTCTCCCCCTTTCTTTATCACTTTTTATCATAGATTATTGATGAAAATACATCAAGCTCTATTCAGGACTTCAAAAAATAAATACATTGGAGAGTATTCCAATGTCTATAGACTATTGAAGGAGGGGAGAGGCAAGGATTGATGTTTATGGTTTGGATTCAAAATGTCGGCCGATCCGGCGGATGCCTTCCTCGATATTTTCAGGAGAAGCGGCAAAAGATATCCTCAGGAAACCTTCTCCGCCCTTTCCGAAGGCTGTACCGGGAATAGTGACGACCTTCTCCTTTTTGAGAAGGCTCAAAGAGATTTCCAGGGAAGTTCCGTAGTGGGCGGCTTTATCTGATACATCCAGCAGTAAATAAAATGTTCCTGAAGGTTTTATATATTTCAGGTTTGTGTATTTTTCGACACAACTCATAGCCAGATCTCTTCTGCGGCGGAACTCTTCGATGTTCTTGGCTTTTTCTCTGTCTGCAGCTCCACGCAGGGTAAAAAGAGCAATCCGCTGGGAAAGCACTGATGCACATATCACTGCCATCTGATGGATGCCGATAAAAGGTTTGCCAAACTCCGGGGGAAAAATACACCAGCCTAATCTCCAGCCGGTCATGCTGTAACTTTTAGACAGGCTGTTCAGCACCACGCAGGTTGACATATGGTTGGCTATAGAATCCGGCCGTTCATCAAAGTAGATATCACAATAGACCTCATCAGAAATAGCTGTAATATTTTTTTCGGTTAGCATTCTGGCGAGCTTCTCCAGCTCCGATCGTGAATAGACAGCACCGCTTGGATTGTTCGGGCTGTTTAGAATGATAGCCTTGGTTCTCTCACTTATGAGAGCTTCTATATCCTCGGCCCTGAGCGAGAAGTTGTTATCTGGATGAAGCAAGTACTTCTTAGGTGTTCCGCCTGCGATTTTAGTCACTGATTCATAAGTAGGAAATCCTGGATCAGGAACAAGGACTTCATCTTCAGGATCGACGATCACAAGCAGCGCCACAAAAAGAGCCTCTTCTGAGCCGACAGTAATGCAAACCTGGTCGGCAGTGACCCGAAGTCCGCTCTTTTCAGCAATAATCTCTCGTAGTTCTCTGAGCCCGGCATTGGGGCTGTAGCCCAAATGCCAGTCGTCAACATTTTCCTTCAGGATATCGCGAAGAGCTTTAGGCGTAGGGAAGGAAGGCTCGCCCAGCCCAAGGTTAATACAGGATGAATCGCCAAGATCATTGATGCGGCGAAGCAGTGTCTTTTCGATATTCAGGGCGCGCCCGCCTATAAGAGACCTCATTTTCTTCTACTCATCTTAGCTTGCGCAGGCTGCTCACGATTGAGATTTTATCCTTGCTTGAGATGCTTTCTACCTTGCGGATAACCTTGGCAGGCATTCCGGCGACTATGACGCCGGGCGGCACATCTTCCAGGACAACTGCCCCTGCCGCAACAACACTGCCTTTTCCCACTGTCGTCCCTGCCAGTACAACTGCATTGGCACCAACCAGTACGCCATCTTCGATAACTGCAGGTTTTTTGCTCGGAGGTTCCAACACTCCTGCAATCACAGCGCCAGCACTGATATGACAGTTGCGGCCGATGATCGCCCTGGCTCCGATTACAGCATTCATATCGACCATTGTCCGGGCACCTATCTCAGCACCGACATTGATCACTGCCCCCATCATTATGATGCAGTCCTTGCCTATGCTGGCTCCTTCTCTGATAACTGCATAAGGTTCAATCCTTGCCTTGACTTTATTCAGGTCGAGAAGGGGTAGTGCCGAATAACGGGCTGTGATTTCCACATGTTTGTCTTTGATGCGCTCTTTATGTTCTTCCATCCAGCTCTGGATCAAAGGGTAATCACCGATCAATATCCATAAGTCTTGACTGCCGAAGACATGAAACTTCTGATCTTGGAAATCCTTTTCTTTAAAATTCCCAGAAATGTACACTTTGGATGGGGTTTTCTTCTTGCTCTTAGAGATGAGTTCGGCGATCGTTTTATAGTTCGTCTTTCGCTTCATCGATTTCCACCAATCCTGTGTTGCTGGAGCGTGTGATGATGATTTCGTTATCGAGGCCATGTTGATGCGACAGCGCCTCCATGATCTCGGTGATTTTTTCTGCCTTTTCCTCTTCGCAGATAGCGAACACAGAGGAACCTCCACCGCTTACATTACATCCATAGGCTCCTGCTTCCAGAACTTTTTTCTTGATTTCCTTGTACCCAGGGATGAAGCTCGATCTCACAGGCTCTGAAATGTGATCTATGTTTATCGCTTCACCTATTTTTTTTAAATCCCCACTCAGAATGGCAAGAATTAAGGAGGCACAGCAGGACATCTGTTCTTTCACTTTGTCCAGTGGGAGGCTGTCAGGGATCAGGCCTCTTGTTGTCTTTTGTGCTTTTTTCATGACAGAGATGACGATTGGAATATCCGGCAATTCCATTCTCTCTGCGATGAAGGGAGAATAGCTTTTTATCATCACAAAGCCTCCAAGGAGACAACCTGCAACATTATCAGCATGGGCTGCGCTCCCTGTTGCGCACTCGCCCTGCCTGGCGATATCGATGATGCCCTCAGGGTTCAAATCAGCATCCAGGAGTTTGTTCAGGCCGTAAACACAGGCCACTGCAGAAGCTCCTGAAGTTCCCAGGCCTGAACAGGATCTTACATGTTTTCTTATTTCTACATTGACGCCTTTGGTTGTTCCTACTCTTTTGAAAAATTCCGAAGCAGCTATGCCAGCAGAGTTGGTTTCTGCAGAGGAGGGAATCCCTTCGTCCCTTCCCACAATATTGATGTTTATGTCACCTGTATCGTTCAATTCTGTTGTAATTATATCCCGGGGATTTTCTAAGGATATGGCAAAGATGTCGAAACCAGGCCCAAAATTGGCTATGGTAGCAGGAGCTTTGACAGTGACTTTTTTCAAATCAGGCCATCATCTTTCATGATTTTCTTCAGGATCTCTCTTTTCGGTTCACTCAGCCTGGTGAGAGGAATCCTCAATCCTCCACCAGGTAAATCCATAAGGGACAGAGCTTCCTTGGCAGCCATGGGGTTTGTTTCCATCCTCAAGGCTTCGAAAAGACTGTAATACCTGTGGTGGATTTCTTCGGCTTTACCAAACTCACCTTTAAGGCAATGGTCGACCAAATCCCTCATTACCTCAGGAACGATATTTCCTGCAACAGTAAAGACTCCGTTTCCGCCGAAAGAGAGGAATGGATATGCAGTGGTGTCCTTTCCAGTAAAAACTGCAAACTCTTGCCCTCTGGTAAGATGCAGAATTTTTGCCAGATGATCCATAGCCTTATTACCGTCCTTTGTGGCAATGATATTATCTATTTGAGCCAGTTTGACATATGTTTCGGGTTCGATGTTGATGCCTACCCTGGCAGGAGCATTGTGGATGATTATGGGAATTTTAGAGTTCGAAGCGACTCGCTCATAAAATTCGACAACTCCGGATTGGCTGGGCAAAACGAGGAAGGGAACAAACACTACGGCGTAGTCGCAGCCCATGTCCTGATAGAGCTTGACTCGGTTTATGGTCTGTTTCAGGTTGTGTGAACAAGTGTCCGGAGCTATTTTGCATTTACCTCCCGATTCATCGACAACAATTTCAATGAGCTTTTGTATTTCCGACTCTGTCAGCGCTGGATTTTCCCCGGTTACTCCAAGAGGGGCTATGCCGTGGATTCCGCTTTGAACCTGGCGCCGGACCAGATTTCTTAATCCTTCCTCATCCAGATTCAAGTTTTTATCAAAGGGCGTTATTAATAGAGTGAAAGCTCCTGTTATCATTTTTACACCAATCCTTCATAAAATTCGAATAATCTGACACAAAAAGAGACATCGAATCCGAAAAAAAATTTCCACTCATTCATGTATCACAGGGTTCATATGTAGTCAAGATAAAGAGATAGATAGGTGGCGTTTCCGTGATAATTTTGGGAAATGTGAGCCTATTGATCTGGGAAAAAACGTAATATCTGTATTAACTAGAAGACAATATTAAATTCTGTCCCCTTTTCTTTTTTAAGTTCTACAGTACCTTCAATCTGTTGCACCAGATCCAGGATCAGCTGCATGCCTAATGTTTCTGTATTATGCATGTCTAATCCTTCAGGAAACCCGGTCCCTGTATCTTTCATCGTTAATTTGTATTTTCCGTTTTTATTCGAGCGCATCCATACGATTATCTCTCCGCCTTTTCCATCAGGGAAAGCATGCTTCAGGGAATTCGAGGCAATCTCACTTATAATCAGACCACAAGGAATAGCTTTGTTAATATCAAGATAAACATCTTTTACATCTACCTTGAAGTCAATCGGGTCCTTCCCAACCCTGTATGCAGAGAATAGATGATTAGTAAGTCTCTTTATATAATCTGAGAAGTCGATATTTGCCAGATCCTTGGATTGGTAGAGCTCTTCGTGGATGAGAGCCATGGATTTTATACGATTCTGGCTTTGTGTGAACATGTCGACGATTTCCTCATCTTCGATTTGCCTTGACTGAAGTCTGAGGAGACTTGATATTATCTGCATATTGTTCTTAACCCGATGGTGAATTTCCTTAAGCAGAACTTCTTTCTCTTTGAGTGAAGCCTTGATTTGTCGCTCTCTCTCCTTGAGCGCCGCCTCAGTTTTCTTGCGGACATTAATTTCCTGCTGGAGCTCTTCGTTGGCAGCCCTTAACTCATTAGTGCGTTCTTCCACTCGCTTTTCCAGTTGCTTGGCTCTCTCTCTGATAGTATGCGTTCTGACATTAAAAATTGTGATAATCAGGAATAAAATGGCTATGCCGACAAAACCTCTAAACCACCATGTCTGCCAGAATGGAGGTGTAATCTTTATTCTTAATGATACCCCTTCATCATTCCAGACGCCGTCGTTATTCGAACCTTTGACTCTGAAAACATAGTTTCCGGGCGGGAGATTTGTGTAGGTTGCAAAGCGCCTGTTCCCTACATAATTCCAGTCTTTCTCAAAGCCTTCCATCATATAAGCATACTTGTTCTTCTCTGGTGAGACATAATGAAGCGCTGCAAACTGGAAAGAAAAAATTCTATCTTTATAAGAAAGCTCAATCTCTTTGGTCTCCAGAATGGATTTACTCAAGATTGAATGCTCATCTTCTCCTTTACTGATCGGGACCGATTTATTGAAAATCTGGAAATCCGTTATCACAACTGGAGGAACATAGGGATTATCTTTAATGTGTTCAGGATGAAAGACGTTGAATCCGTTAACACCCCCGAAAAACATCTCCCCACTCTTACTTTTGTAACAAGCTCCTGTATTAAATTCATTGCTCTGAAGCCCATCTCTCACATCGTAGTTTCTGAACTCATCGGTTCCCGGATTAAACTTTGAGATCCCTTTATTTGTACTAAGCCAGAGATATCCTTGGTCATCTTCCAGTATTCCATAAATCACATTGTTTGGCAGTCCATCTTCTTTGGTGTAATGGATAAATTTTCCTTCTTTCTGGTCAAAACGATTGAGCCCTCCCCCGTAGGTTCCAACGCACAGTATGCCTGTGCTGTCTTCATAGAGGAAACTGACCCGATCATTGCTTAAGCTATAAGGATCGCTAGGATCATGTTTAAATTGAGTAAATTCTTCCTTTTCCCGATCAAATTTATTCAGTCCTTCACTCGTGCCAATCCAGAGCATGCCTGCATGGTCTTCTAGGATGGCAGCAACCCGATCACTATATAGGCTGTTGGGTTTTTCAGAGTCATGTATGTAATGAGTAAATTCACCTGTTTTTTTATCTAAACGGTTGAGCCCTCCTCCAAAAGTGCCGATCCAGAGTACACCTTTGCTGTCTTCATAAACTGACCGGACATAATTTGCACTCAGGCTGTTGAGATTTTCAGGGTCATGATGATAACAGGTAAATTTTCGCTTTTCCCGATCAAATTTATTCAATCCATCATAGGTTCCAATCCAGAGCATGCCTTCACTGTCTTCAATGATTGACCTGACAAAATTGTTACTCAAGCTGTTAGGATCTCCTGGCTCATTGACCCAATGTTGAAACTTGCCACTTTTCCGGTCAAAGCGATTGAGCCCTCCGCCATAGGTGCCGATCCAGAGTACGCCAGATCGATCTTCATATAAAGAAAAGACATCACCTTTGTTCAGACTATATGGATTTTGGGGGTTGTGATTGTAACTCAAAAATTTCTCTTTTTCTCTGGAGAACCGGTCGAAACCTCCTCCAAAAGTTCCAACCCAGATTACTCCTGTCCGGTCTTCACAAATTAACAGGATAAAATTACTGCTCAAGCTGTCAGGATTTCCCGGATCATTTACCCAGTGTTGAAACTCTCCTTTTTCCCGGTCAAAGCGATTGAGCCCTCCGCCATAGGTGCCGACCCAGAGTACAGACGTACTGTCTTCAAAGATTGATTTGACATAATTGTTACTCAGACTATTAGGGTTGGTAGGGTCATTTCTGAAATGAAGAAATGCCTTCTTTTCTCGATCAAATCTATCCAGTCCATTATCGGTTCCGATCCAGAGCGCACCATCCTTGTCTTCAAAGATTGCGCTGACAACATTATCGCTCAAGCTTTCAGGATTATCTGGGTCATGACAGAAATGTATGAATTTCCCCTTGTCCCGGTCAAGGCGATTGAGCCCTCCGCCATCGGTCCCGATCCAGAGCGCGCCAGTTTTATCCTCCCAGATCGTATTGACATAATTTTGATTCAGGCTGTTGGAGTCGTTGGAATGAGGCACGAAATGCTCGAATTGTCCGTTTTTGCGATTAAATTTATCTAAGCCCCTTCTTGTCCCGATCCAGAGAATTCCAGATGAATCTTCATAGATTGACAGGACGCAGTTATGACTTAAGCTTTCAGGACTATCTGGGTCATGCATATAATGCGTGAATTCTTCCTTTTCACGATCAAAACGGTTAAGTCCTCCACTATAAGTCCCAACCCAGATCACGCCAGCCCTGTCTTCGTAAATCGAGAGGACATAATCATCGGATAATGAGGTTGGATCCTGCGTGATATCGTTATAGACAACGAAGCTGTATCCATCATATTTGTTCAGTCCGTCTTCTGTGCCAAACCATATGAATCCTTTACTGTCTTGGAGTATACAGTTTCCTGTGCTTTGGGAGAGTCCTTGTTCGATGGAAATATTCTCAAACTTTATATTTTGCTGTCGGGCATCCAAGACTGAAGGAAAAAAGAGGCCTACAAGCGCTATAAGAGCTATGGATTGTAAAAGGAAGCTCCGTGAGAGTCCATGAAATATCAAATTCTTAACTTTCTTGAATTGATGTGAATTTTTTTCACTCAGAGAAAGGATTCTTTCCTTTGGGTGTCTGATCTTTGAAGTTGTTTTCATTTGTATTCCTCTCAAAAGTTTAGCTGGAATGTGTACTTTTATGTGTAATCTTTACAGAGATGGTCGCATCGTTCAATCACCTATCAGGATGAATTTGGAGGTGATATATTCTGTTTTTTTCTAACTCATAAGGGTGATAATTTTGATTGCGGAAGATAACATTGAAGGTGGATTTGCTCAGGTTAAAAAAGGGGATTGCTTGTTGGATTCACTTGAACCAGGTTTCTCTGAGAATTTTCCGAATATCCTTTTCTTCCTGTTTAAGCAGAACACTATGGTCGGCTTTTTCCAGGAAACTAAGCTCTTTCAGCTTTGTCAGGATCTTGCCGGTCGCATCAAAAGGAGATTCCTTGTCTGCATGGATGACAACTTCTGGATTTTCCGATTCCTCGTAAGGGGTGGAAATGCCGGCCACATTCTGGAGCTTTCCCTGGGAAGCCTTCTCGAAAAGGCCTTTTCTGTCTCTCTTTTTCAATACCTCCAGAGGACATTTATGGTAGACTTCGATAAACCTGCCTATCAGTTGACGACATTCCTCACGGAGTTCGCGGTAAGGAGAAATGGTAATAGCGATAGCAATTACTCCGTTATCGGTGAGTAATTTGCATTCGAAAGCTATACGGCGGATATTCTTGTAAATTTCTTCTTTGCTGAATCCCAGTTTTTTTTCATACTGGCGTCGAATTTGCCCTCCTATCAGAACAGAAGTCTTGTATCCGAGCATCTTCAGTCTCTCGGCAAGAACCTTGCCTGTTTCCTTTTTTCCGGAGAAAGGAAGGCCAGTGATCCAGATCGTAAAGCCCATCGAAATGTTCTTGCTTTGAGTGTCTTTTGCCATGGAAACTCAGTTGTGATTTATTTTCAATCTGTCATCAAATACATTCTCAATTAAAAAAGCGAAAAATCCTCTTAAAAATTATCATCTCAACAGAATTTTCGCAAGCTGCTTTAAGCATTTCCCAATCCTGATGGATGAGGAGCTTTCATTTAAGCTGGGTAGAAGGGCAGTAGTTGCGGTCCATCCGAAGCCTAAGGCGGAGGATGGAAAGGTCTTCGGCGCGAATGGAGGGGGGACCGGCACTTTGACTGATTATATTCCTCATCATTAGCTGCCACGGAAATGTGGATGCTTTGCAAGCTGCATTTATCATTTCATTATCAAAGGCCAGTAAAATTTTACAAACAGCAGGAACACCATCCATGAAACGGCGCTTATGAAGAGTGCCGGCTTTAGGATGTTTCGGATTTTGAAATATCCGGATGCATAAGCAATGGCGTTAGGAGGAGTGCCAACGGGCAGACAGAAAGCCAACCCTGCGGGTATAGTGACAGCAAGCACAAGAAGCTCTGGTGAGACGTTGAGTATTGAGACAAAACCAAAGGAGAATGGAACCAGAATAACCACGGCCGCGACATTGCTGACGAGTTCGGTCACAATCTTCGCCAGAGCAGAGAGCACGATAATCAGCAGGAAAAAAGAAAGCATAAAGGAATGGAGAATCTGTCCTGCTAACCAGTCGATGGCTCTGGTCTCAGCCAAAGCTTTTCCCAGAGCTATGGCACCGCCGTACATGATAATAACCCCCCAGTTCACATAATCTATGACGTCAACCCACTTGGCGATGTTGAGGACGAAAACCATAATCGCTGCTGCCAGTGAAATCACAGCCAGACCCATATGATGGCCGCCATATATCCAGAAAAATATGGTTACCAGAAGGAGAATTCCTATCTTCAGTTCATTGCGGCTGATGCGGCCTATGCGCTGAAGCTCTTGCTGGAGGAGTCTGCGCGCCGGGCTGATATCCTTGATCTCGGGTTTAAAATAGATTGATAAGATGAAATAGGCTACAAAAGTCAGGGTGAGAGCTATCGGCACAGCGGCTATTGCCCAGGAAGTGAAGGAGATATCCCGGTTATAGGTTTCCCTGAGTAGCTCCACTGCAAGCGGTGCCCGGGCTCCTCCCAGAAAGGTCCCTATCCCGCCGATTACAGCCCCCCAAGCCATCGCTAGAAAAAGAGCGATCGCAAAAGGACTTTTTCCCTTTGGCAGCTTGAGACTTTGGGTGATTTCCATGACCACAGGAAACATCATCGCCGCCACAGCGTGCTCGGGCATAAAGAAGGAAAGGAATGAGCTTGTAAAGAGAATGCCGAAGATAACGAATCGAGGATTTTTGTCGAAGCGTGTCAGAAAGAACATGGCTATCCTCTTAGATAATCCGGTATGCATCATGGCTCCGGCCAGGATGAAAACGCCCAGAAGAAAGAAAACAGCGCTGTTTCCGAAGAAGGAAAAGACGAGGTGCCTATCTAGTATCTCTAGAGCTGGGAGGAGGATGATTGCCGCAAGGCTGGTTACAGCCAGGGGAATGGGCGTGAAAATCCAGAGTGTGATGCAGATCGTAGCCACTCCCAGACATTTAATCCCTGATTCACTCAGGCCTGAGGGAGGTGGCAGAAAGATGAGAACAAGGCCCAGGACCATTCCGGCGAATAAAAAGACCTGTTTTATCCATCTCAGGCTGTGGTGGTTTGAAGAATTTTCAGCCACTGTGGCTCATTGTGGTTTTTTCTGAAACATATGTCAATTATTTTAAAGGGGGACATTTTTAAAGGGGGACATGATACCTATTTCCTATTTTTTCTTTCTTGGTCTTCCTGGTTTTTTTTTGACCAACACTCTTCCAGTTATTTTTTCCAGTTTTCGGATGAAGCTCTCTGATCCGAGAGGACGGCCGCACCTCTCATGCTGCTGAAAAAGCCGGCGGTTTTCTTCCGAGACAGTCTCCCTCAAATATGATGCCCAATCCTCGATCTCAAAAAGGAGATAAAAATCCGTCAAAAGGTCATTCTGTATTTTGAGAACATGCGCTCTGGCGCTTGACCAGTGACAGCTCTCCGGTTTTTTCACCAGCCCTGCTCTAATTGGATTCTGTTCAATATAGCGAACAACGTTATAAAGATATTGTTCATCCATCGGATAGGATAGAAACCTTCCTTGCCATAGAAATCCCGTCCAGTTGTGTCTGATATTGATCATGGTGGTATATTTTCTGTGGGTTTCCCCGATTCCTCTGGCGAGACTATCAGAACGTCTAGGGACGGCGATAAGATGGACATGATTGTCCATCAAGCAATAGACCCAAATGTCTATCTTCTCTTTCAGGCAATTGTATTTGAGAAGATCAAGATATAGCTTTTTGTCATTGTCACAGAAGAAGACTTTTTGACGACGATTACCTCGTTGAATGATGTGATGAGGACAATCAGGGATAACGATACGAGCGAATCGCGGCATGGCTGAAGTCGAATGATTTTTTCAAGTAATTTACAATGTCAAGGACGGAAGGAAGTGGATAATATTCTCAAAAAAAGGGAAATAGGTATCATGTCCCCCTTTTATTATGTCCCCCTTTTATTAATGTCCCCGTTTTATTCATATCTAAGAGTGTCTGCTGGATTGGCAAATGCCGCCTTGATGGACTGGAAGCTTACTGTTATCAGGGCGATAGCCAAAACCACAAATCCTGACAGAAAAAATGTCAGGATATCGATATGGATGCGGTAGGCAAAATTCTTCAGCCATGCGCCCATAAAATAATAGGCGACAGGCCAGGCGATCAGGTTTGCCAGCAACACCCATTTTGCGAACTGCTTGGAAAGCATAAGGACAATTCCCGGGATAGAAGCTCCGAGCACTTTTCGGATGCCTATTTCTTTGGTTCGGCTTTCTGCCGCAAATGAAGCCAATCCCAGAAGCCCTAAACAAGCGATGAACAGTCCTAGAAGAGTGAAGATTCCAAATATCCCACCCACTTGCTCATCCGCGCGGTATTGCCGGTCAAAATCTGTATCCAGAAAAAAGCTCTCGAAGGGATTCCCTGGGAACAATGTTTTCCACTGGGATTCAACAAAAGCCAGGGTTTCCTTCAGGTTGGTGATATCTATGGATAGGGTGATATACCTGAAGCCCTCAGGTCTGAACCCCATGATCAAAGGTTCAACCTCACTTTGCAGCCCGCGATAATGAAAATTCTTCGTAACGCCGATGATTGGATTCACTCGCCCTCCCCATCCTGTTTGCAGACGCTTTCCGATCGCCTCTTCGGGTTTGCTCCAGCCGAAAGCTCTGACAGCTGCCTCATTGATGAGAAAAGCTCCTCCTATGTCAGTGTTCATCCCCTTTTGAAAAGCTTGCCCAGCCTTTATTTCAATTCCATAGCTAGGAATAAAATCTTCATCAAAATACAGATGAAACATCGACTGATTTTTATCATCCTCCTCTCCCACCAGCTTGATGGAGAAATTTGAGACTCCTCGGCCCGGGACAGTGGAGGAAGCCGTGGCATCGGTTATAGAGAGGTGTTTGGAAAATATATCTTTTACCGTTTTATAATTTTCTTCTATAGAGATACCGCCCCGGATTGGAAGGACGAGTTTCTGCTCTTTTTCGAAACCCAAATGCTGGTTTTTCATGAAATTGAACTGTCTGTACATGATCAAGGTTCCGATAATTAGTACGACAGAAATGGCAAACTGAACAACCACAAGCACGGTCCGCATGGCTGTACTCCGCACGCCACTCCTTAGGGCTCCTTTGAGGGTGGCAACTGGTCTGAAGGCAGATAGAATGAATGCGGGATACAGGCCTGCAGCCAACCCCACCAGGATCGATCCCACGATCAGAACAGTCAACACGACTGGATTCAATAGCTCATCGAAGCTCAGGGAAGTCCCAGTCAATCTGTTCAGAGGGGAAATCGTTACTTTGGCGATGACCATTGCACTTCCTAACGATAGAAGTGCTACCAGCAGAGATTCTCCCAAGAATTGACCGATAAGCTGAGGCTTTTGTGCTCCCACAACCTTGCGCATGCCCACTTCTTTGGCTCTGTTGGCGGAGCGTGCAGTTGCCAGATTCATAAAATTCAGACAGGCGATAAGGAGAATAAAAAGGCCCACGAATGAAAAAATGTAAACATAGAAAGGATTTCCTGAAGGCTCGATTTCATAGCGGATGTGAGAATGGAGATGGATGCTTGGCAAAGGCTGCAAAAAGTAATGGTAAGTTTCTCCCCAACTGTCCAACCGTTCTTTGACGTATTTATCCGCCAATCGGCTGACTTGCTGGGAAAACTGTGCAATATTTACATGCGGCTTAAGCTTTAAATAGGTGTAGAAATTGGTCCCATGCCAGTTGGACATCTCACCCCAGTTTGCCAGCGTCTCTAGAGAAGCGATCAAGTCATATTTCAGATGCGTATTTTCCGGAGAATCCTTTACAACTCCCGTGATTTCATACTCTTTCTGGTTGATCTCCAGAATCTTTCCTAATGGATTTTCATCGCTGAAATACTTCTGAGCCATTCTCTCAGATATAACTATTGTATTAGGCCGGATCAAAGCTGCTTGGGAATTTCCCTGAATAAACGGAATATTGAAGATATCAAAGAGGTTCTGATCTGCGTACATGAAACGATCTTCGTAAAAGAATGTTCCTTCCCGCTTGACTAGCCGGCTGCTTATCGGAATGACCCTGGCGGTATGTTCAACTTGGGGATAATCGGCCTCTAAAGCCGGGGCTACAGTGGCCGAAATAGGAGCAAAAACTCGGTTGGAGGTTCGGGTGCGAATATCCAGAACGATTCGATAAATCCTTTCTGCATCTTTATGGTATCTGTCATAACTTAATTCATGGCGCACATGTATGAGAATAAGGAGACAACAGGCCATTCCGATAGCAAATCCGCCAATATTAATAAAGGAATACCCTTTATGCCTTCGGAGATTTCGCAAAGCGACTTTCAAATAATTCTTTAACATTGCCTACCCTCAGTGTAAGAATTTCCTCAGCCTTTGATGTAAGTTACATTCGGATGTTATCTTATTTGCGCTAATTACGCTCATATAATGGGACGTTAAGAATTTGCATAAGGTTGGCACTGCTATTGGAATGATGTGATGAGGGCAATTGGGAATAACGATGCGACGAATCGCCCTATGGCTGAAGCAGGATGATTCTTTCAAGTAATTTATAATGTCAAGGATGGAAGGGAGTGGATAATATTCTCAAAAAAGAGGAAATAGGTATCATGTCCCCCTTTTGAGAATGCTGCTTTTTTGTAGATTGTGGGGATCTTCTCGCCTGGCCATTACTGGGAATAGAATTCCATCTGGGCTGCCTGTAGGGCAATCTTAAGCCAGCCGCGACTTATAATGAAGATCTGGCCGATGATAAAGGCCGTGAGAATCGGGAACAGAGTGCCCTGTGCAATCAAAGATTTTAAACCCCAATAAATCAGACCCAGAATAACCGCGGTTACTATCAACAGATAGTAAAGAGCTAAGGTTTTCCCAAAATTCCGGAAGACAAAACCTATTGTTTGCAGTAAAGAGCGGAAGATATAACGTGTATCTTCAAGGACGATTTTAATGCGTGTGTAATCAAGGATCATTCTTATCAGGAAGACAAGAAAAAGGCCAATGGCCACTCGCACCCAGAAAAGATAGAGCATCATTTGTTCATTGGTGCCGCCTGAGGTGAGGGGACGAAAAACAAGATTCAGCAGCATATGGATGATGATGAAAAGTACCCAGAGGAGGAGTGAGTAGATGCAAAGCCGGAAGAATCGACCGAAGAATTTTCCGGCTCCTTGAAAAAATATCCCTGCAAAGCGCTCCTCCCTTTTCTCGACAGCGGCCATTCTCGTGGAAGGGGCTATGGTGAACAGGATTCCACCGTTTAGAAAAATGGATACAAATGAGTAGACAAAAATCAAAATAAGAAAAAGACACAGAATAGTCCGAATTGCTCCTCCATGGTGAACGAGTAATTCAAAAATATAGTTGAAGTCAAGTCTTTGAAACAGAATATCCGAGGCTTGGCTTTTTCCTATTGTCTTGGCCAAAAAGTTAAAAACAGTGTAGAAAAGTGCTGTAGAAAACAGAAGATTTATCAGCCATAAAACAGAAATCATCTTTGGCTGTATTGTCGCCTCTCTTATCCCATATGCGTAACTTCTCAATACTCTCATTTTCTCCTCCTTCCTCACAGAGAAATCAAGGTGAGAATTTTTTGAAAGTCGAGCATCATTTCAAGAGCATATTTCAACGGTGAGGTTTTGTTGGGTTTTAAGAGCCGGGAGTTATTCATGTAGTTGACATCGATGACGACTTTATGTTCAGGATCGACGCTGGCAGATCCAAGTTTATAAGGCCTATAATAGACAAATCTCTTCCACCTCGTCTTCCCATCCCATTTCTCCCGGATTTTTTCTCCATTTTTAAATACGATGAGAATTTCCTGAGGAAAAATCAGCTCTCCTTTCCTCACAATATCAACTTCATTCTTGAATACTTTTTCCTTATTTTTTTCTTTTTTCCCTTCACTGGTTTTGAACTGGTCGTTGAAGATTCCCTCCTTCTCTTTGACCTCTTCTGACCTGAGCGCTCCGATGGCATAATCCAATTTATCGGAGCTCCACAAGAACTGGTCGAAAAACCAGCCGAGATCACGTCCGCTTACATCTTCGGCTACTGCAATAAAATCCTCGGTTGTGGGATGTTTGAATTTCCATCTCTCGAAATATGTCCTCATGATCTTGGCCATGACGTTTTGTCCAAAATAGTTTTCCAGAGTCAAAAGTGTCAAGGCTGCTTGCTGATAAGTATTGGTAGCATAACTTACGCTGCTATAGAACTCCCAGCTATTCTTGACGATCGGGTCGAGCCGAGCGGTTGCCATCACCTGAAGTCTGGATAGATCGAGATCACTGATTTTCAGCGGCCCCAGATTCATCATCGATTGAGCCTCCCCATAATACCTGGCCATCGCTTTTATTTCAGAATAAGAGTTTATCCCTTCATCCAGCCAGGCTTCCTCGAATTCATTGGAAGCCACCATCCCATACCAGTAGTTATGTCCGAACTCATGGATGGTGACCATTTCCGAAAGCAAAAGTCCCTTGGGGAGGAAAGAAGCACCAAAGGTTGTGAAGAGCGTTGGGTATTCCATCCCACCGGCTGCCAAGCCTTTCAGAGGAGGGTCAACAAGAGTAATTGTAGGGTAAGGATAAGCTCCGTAATTCTGGCTGTAGAACTCAATACCGTTCTTAAGTGAGCTCAGGTATCTCTCTTTCAGCTTCAGGTGGCTGCGATGGATAAGAAGAATGATTTCGGTTTTAACGGGAGGATTCTCTAAAATATACAGCTCGTGGAATTCTACAAAATCTGGACAGGCTGTCCAGGCAAAATCATGAACATCCTCCTGATAGTGGGTATAGGTTTTGGTGCCGTTATTGTTATCGACTTCTTTCATTCTTTTTCCGGTTGCACCCACCACATATTCCTGGGGGACAGTGATTTCGACTTCGAAGACCCCGAAATCAGCAAAAAATTCACTGGAACGGTGGTATTGATGACAGTTCCATTTTCCATCTTGAAGGACACCGATTTTGGGAAACCATTGAGCAACCATAAAAAAGTCATCGAAAAATCCTGAGCGGGCAATCACTTTTGGCAGTTTTGCATAAAATTCGATTTCTAGCGTAATCTTTCCCTGTGGTGGAACCGGCTCGGGGAGCGAGACCCGCATCACTGTCTGATCGTCTTTATTCCCATCGTCCGGTTGGATATATTCGATGTATGCCGTCAAGTCAACACCATCTTTTATGCCAATCTTTCGTATCTCGTTATAACCCCAATTCTTTTCATCTTTTTTAAAGTCACGACCGAGATTGCCGCTTTCTTTCATGAAGGTTGAGTGGTTATTCTTAAAAGCATTAAGATAGAGATGGAATTGAAGCTCAGAGATGGAAACTTCTGAATCGTTCAGCCAGGTCAGAGTCTCGGAAGCTGCGACAGCTTTTTCTTCGGGAAAGAGCCTGGCCTTGATCCGATAGTCGACAATATGTTTACTCAATGAAGCAGAGACAGGTTGATTGAGAATGAAGAGAAATGAAAGAATCACCCATACCGTTTTTTTCATTGTTTTTCCCCCTTATTTTATGAATTTATTCAATAGAATATCAAACATGTTCATACCTATTCTCTTTTTATTACGAAATAATGCAAACATTAGTTCAAATCTGGAATAAAAAAGTATCCAGCAACTCTGGAACAATACCATATTTTTTATAAAAATAGGGGACATTTAAAAATAGGGGACATGATACCTATTTCCTCTTTTTTCTTTCTTGGTCTTGCTGGTTACCTTCTGATCAGCACTTTTCCAGTTATTTGTTCTAGTTTTCGGATGAAACTCTATGATTCGATATGACGGCCTCATTTTTCGTGACGCCAAAAAAGCAGGCAATTTTCTTTTGTGACCGTCTACATCAGATAAAGAAGCCAATTCTCGATCTTAAAAAAAAGGGAAATAGGTATCATGTCCCGCTTTTGAGAAAGAAATTCGGATCGGGGCGAAAGCGTATGAGCTCTAGGATTGCGGCTATCTTGTCTTTGTGCTTCCCGGTTCGATGAGTGTTTATATATTCCCAGACGATTTCACCTTCAGGAGTCACTTCAAACGCTCTTCCCTGATCAGACTCAGTGATTAACGTGTTTCCGTTGGGCAGCCTCTGGTTTGAACCGGATGCTAAGGAGAAGAATTTGTTTTTTTTCTCTTCTCTGTATTCCCATATTGTTTCCATGGTCAACGGGTCAAATTCCATGACGCTTGATTTGTTATCTTTATAGATTTTCTGTCTGACAAGCTTATATCCATTGGTTTGCATTAATCGCTCATATTGAGCTTTATCTGCTCTCTCATCTATAAAAAGATTGTTAAAAACAAGCATATTTCCGTTATCTAGCATCACTGGCTGATGCTGTGTTTTCCAGATGCCTGGCTTTTTGGCCCAGACAATCTTATCCTTTTCTAAATCTGCGATAGCTATGGTATCCAGCATGCGCATGGAGAGAAGGGCGTTTCCTTTTTTGAATATGGGAGATTTATGGGCTAATTTTCCGTCCAAAATCTCTAAGGTATTTGTGTGGAAAATATCTCCTGCAGGAGGCATGCCTTCCATCAGATGAGCGAATTCTGAATGTTCAAAGAGTTCAAGAATGGAGATGTTCTCTATTATTTTGCCATCTGCATTGAGGATAGTTATGAGATCCTCCAGGATGGGGTCTTTCTGGTTGATTCGAGAAAGTGTCACCAGCCTTCTATTCAGGGCATAAATTTTATCATCCACAACTTCAAAATCATGATGAAATCCTCCTTTTGTTGCCCAGATCAAGTTGGAGTGTTTGTCTATCTTGATGATACCATTTCCTTCATAGATTGCCAGGAGATCTCCGTTAGTGAACAGATGCACTCTTCTCCAGAAATATCTCCAGTGTTTTTGGTTATACCAGATATCAATGTCTTCAGCATCAGGAAAAGCATCTTTAAATTTAAAGTGCCATCTGTGCAATTGCTTTCCATTCATATCCATTAGAAAAGC
>CAYVAT010000028.1:18747-42211 GCA_964449165.1 uncultured Eubacteriales bacterium
GCGATTTTCGCTTCCTGATGCGGTTTGCTAAAATATCACAATAGAGTCAACACAGTCAATCATACAGCACCAAATTTAGGCCTCTCGGTTATAAAAGAGAAACGATCCAACCAGGGATATAATAGCGCCAGAAATCACAAACGATTGTACACAACTCCCTTCATTAAGGTATAAATAAAAGAAACTACCATGCCTTACGGGATCATCCTTAATATAATTATCATAGCAGCATTCGTATTAGCTTTTATCAGGGCGGAGATGAAGGGAAGGATAGTCTTAGCTGCAATCATGGGAATATTGATCCTTTTTCCTCAAGTAGTTCCGATGATGCATGCAAGCTGGTTATGGTGGGTGCATTCTGTAGCCAAAGTTATTTTTGGCTTATGTTGTCTCATATATTTCAAATGGGTAGGATTGACTGATTAGGATGCTCCAAAGACAAGCGGTTATTTGAATCGCTTTTATATAAAAATAGAGAGATAGTCTTCAGCTAGCTTTTGACTTAAAGATGTACCCGATAATCACTAAGATAGCTCCTATGACTATAAGAGCCCAGGCAATCGCAGGGGGGATCGAGGTAAACCAGAGAAGAATTGCTCCGAGAAGAAAGAAGAAAAAACCTACTAATTTCATCTCAATTCTTCATCCTTATTATAATCCCATATTTGGGCGCAGACAAAATTCAGGATAATGAATTTTCTCAGATTATTTTTGGTTACGCAGGTTTATTATCTTAGAAAAAAGTACTATCATAAAATGGAACTTATTTTTGACCATTAATCAGATAAGGTGGACAAAATGAAAAGAAAAGTGATCGTGACTTTGACTTTTTTGTTTGTTTTTTTTCTCTTTGGAGGTTCAGAAATCCTTTGGTCAGGCCAACAGAGTTTGCTGGAAGAGGAACAGAACACTATCTCCGTTTTCGAGAAAACAGCTCCTTCTGTTGTCTTTATCACCACCAAGGTAATCCGCAGAGATTTCTTCTCCATGGATGTCTTCGAAATTCCTCAGGGTTCGGGAAGCGGATTTGTTTGGGATGACAAAGGGCACATCGTTACCAACTTCCATGTTGTCCAGGGTGCCAATATAGTCAATGTTACCTTCTCCGACCATTCAACATATCAGGCTGATGTTGTCGGTGTCGAATCCAGCAAAGATATCGCAGTCATCAAGGTAGATGCTCCATCGAAAATTTTGAAGACTCTGCCTGTTGGCTCCTCGGGAAATCTTCGGGTCGGTCAGAAAGTGATGGCCATCGGGAATCCCTTTGGATTGGATCAATCTCTCACGGTTGGCGTGGTCAGTGCTTTGGGACGAGAAATCACATCCGTTGCTAACCGATTGATTCGCAATGTTATCCAGACCGATGCCGCTATTAATCCGGGCAACTCTGGAGGGCCTTTGATTGATTCTCAAGGCCGCCTGATCGGCGTAAACACAGCCATTGTCACACCCAGCGGAGCCAATGCTGGGATCGGATTCGCTGTCCCTGTCGATATTGTGAAGAGTATTGTTCCTCAACTTATCAAGTATGGAAAAGTGATAAGACCGGGACTGGGCATTTCATTGGCCAAGGATTCTATCGCTCAGCGCTATGGTATTAAAGGTGTCATTATCCTCAACGTTTCACCTGGAAGTGCGGCTGATAAAGCTGGACTAAAAGGTATTTCCCGCAACCAGCGAGGGGAATTCATCATCGGAGATATCATCGTGGCCATCAAGGGTATGAAAGTGGAGAATTACGATGAGCTAGCTTATGCCCTCGAGCAATGCAAAATCGGTGAGACGGTGAGTGTGGAATACCTCCGAGATGAAAAACGGCAGAGGACTCAGGTGAAACTTCAACAAATCGATTAGACATTTCTCTACCTATTGGGATCAGTAACTTAGTTCTGTCACTTTTGTCCGGCCTCTAAAAAAATCGCTTCAGGGGAGAAAAGACCTCCTTCTTTGCCATAAAAAAATCACCATTAAAATCACCCCAAAGGATGATTGACAGCTAACTAGACCAATAAGTAAGAATAAATACATGCGAAGGCTGCATACTCATTAAATGGGCCTCCAATAAAAGCCGAGGATATATGAAATTAATAAACTGAAAGGGAGAAGGAGAAGCAATCTTAATTAATTATGGCCGAGATAGAAATAAGAAATATTCGAGGTATTATCACGGCCATAAGTTGAACAAAGCAGGGATAGAGCGATCATCATGCAATCTCTAGATTCATTTCTCCTCAATCTGAACATCCACACCATCCCCCCCATGATTGTAGGAATTTTGATGCTAGTACTGGGTGCAGTAACCTTGTTCAAAGAGAGGGCATCAAAGGTCAGTTCATCTTTTTTTATGGTCACCTTAAGCATTTTTGTCTGGTTGGGGTCACTGACATTGCTCTATTCTTCCTCGAGCCAACATAAGGCACTCTTCTGGGCAAGGATAGAACATTTTGGAGTGGCTTTCGTTCCCAGTTTCTTTTTTCTCTTCACACTGCATATCCTTCGTCGCTTAAAAAAATACAAATATTTTGGTTGGGCCACAATTGCCATCTCTGGGATGTTTTGTGCAGGGCTTGTGTTCTCTCCTTATCTGATTGAAGGCGTTTCGCTCATGTCGTGGGGATATAATGTCCAATATGGTCCTTACGGATTTTGCCTGATTATTTATTTCGGCTTTTTTATGTTGATCAGCCTGGATTTACTCTGGATTGAGTACCTTCAAAGCACATCAGATCGAGAGCGAAGCAGGCTCAAGGGGATTTTTCTGGGAGTTGCAGTAGGGTTGTTAGGAGCTGTCGATTTTATCCCTATATTCGGAGTGAAGGTTTATCCTCTCAGCTATGTCCCTGTTTTCTTTTGCACATTGATCTTGGGACAGACCATCATGCGCTTTAGGTTGGTTGATCTGACGCCTTCTTTTGCTGCCAGTCGTATCCTGGATACCATGGAAGGTCTGGTAGCGGTAGTTGATCTTGAAGGCCGCATTTCTGTGATAAACCGTTCATTGTGCAAACTTCTGGGTTACAGAGAAAGAGAACTCAAGGATAAGAAAATATCTCTTATATTTTACACGGATAAAGAGAGTTTTCCTGCTGTTCCTGATCGCAACTGGTCTCTCCAAGATAGGGAAATGAAATGGAATAGGAAGGACGGAACCACGGCAGAGATGAGTGTCTCAGCCTCTGTGATTACAGATAAAAATAGAGAGCCAGCAGGAATTGTCTATGTTGCCACCGATATTACCGATCGTAAAAGAGGAGAGCGGGAGTTGAAGCTGGCCAAGGAATCTGCAGAACGAGCCAACCAGGCCAAGAGCGAGTTCTTGGCCAACATGTCTCATGAAATAAGGACTCCTTTGAATGCAGTGATAGGATTTTCCGATATCTTATCGGACAATCGGTTGAGTGGAATCCAAAAAGATTATGTGGATACGATAAGGGAAAGCGGGAACCTGCTTCTCGCTCTAATCAACGATATTTTGGATTTTTCCAAGATCGAAGCAAAGGAAATTAAACTGGAATGTATCGATTTCAACTTAAAGAAGCTGGTTGAAGATGTCTTGAGGATAGCAAGACCAAGGGTGACTAGCAAGAGAATTGAGTTGTACTACTTTTACGATGATGAAATGCCCCTTCTCTTCAGGGGGGATCCGACACGGGTGAGGCAGATTATCCTGAATCTTTTGAACAATGCCATAAAGTTTACTGAAAAGGGTGAGATAGGGGTGATTGTGCTTCCTGCGGAGATAAAAGCATCCGACTCTGATGCGAAAGATGGTTACTATGATGTCCAGATATCGGTCAGAGATACAGGGATTGGAATACACCCAGAAAAGCAGAAGATAATATTCGATGCTTTCACTCAGGCCGACTCCTCCACAACCCGCCAATTCGGAGGAACAGGATTGGGATTGGCCATATGCAAGGCTTTGGTAAATAAAATGGGCGGTGAAATGCAGGTGGAATCTGATCAAGGAAAAGGGAGTGTATTCACTTTTACCCTAAAACTCAAGGAATTAGATCCTTCTGCTTTTTCCCATATTTCGCCGATTCAAGCTGATGAACTTAGAGATAAAGCCGTGTTTATCGTCGATGATAATGTGAATGCCCGCCGACTCATAAGATCTTTCTGCCAGAAAGTGGAGATGAAGATCACTGCTGAAGTGCCCTCAGCCATCGATGGCTTACGCGAGCTGAATTTGAAGAAAGAATTACCCGATCTGATCATCTCTGATATCATGATGCCGGAGATGGATGGGTATGAATTCGCCCAGAGAATAAAGGATAATCCCAGATTTAAAGGGATCAAGCTTGTTGCTGTCTCTTCGGACGCAAGACCGGGCTCGGCCAGAGAGGCCAAAGATTCGGGATTTGATGCATTCATTGCAAAGCCTGTGACAGAGAGAGGATTTATCAATGTCATCAAGACTGTGTTGGGAGACAAACGGGCTCAAGGTCAAATCGTCACCACACATATGGCCGAGGAGTTGGCAGAGGAAAAGGTCAAGGTGCTCGTGGCAGATGATAATCTCGTTAACCAAAAGCTGGTAAAAATCTTACTTCAGAAAATAGGCTGTGAGGCAGAGATCGTCTCCAATGGAGAAGAGGCAGTGGAGAAAGCGATGGAGAATGAGTATGATGTTTGCTTGATGGACATGCATATGCCGGTCATGAACGGGATTGAAGCCACCAGGAAAATCAGGAAAAAAGGAAATGCGGCTCTTCCCATTATCGCTCTTACAGCCGCTGCGCTAAAAGAAGGCAAAGAGCAATGTCTTAGGGCAGGGATGAACGACTTTATTACCCAGCCTGTTCAACTGAACAAGTTAAAGCAGAAGATTATGGAATGGACAGTCATTAAGCAGAGAAAGGTTCCATGCTCATCGTCTTCTACAAAAGATCCTCGCCTGCTTTCATGAATTCGTTTTCAGTTTTTATCCCGAAACTGCTGGATATTTGAATCTTTGATGTGAATTTCCAGATCGTCTGAAATTCTGGTGTCAGCAATATAGAAAAGGGCTAACGACGACTTCTCTCGATATTTTCGATGAGCTGACTTATATTTTGTTGACTGGAGTCGAGGCCGAGCGAGGACTTCAGAACCTCAAGCGCCTTCTCTTTCTCTCCGATTCTGTAATAACAGAGACCGAGTGAGTTGAGGAGGCTTGTCTCGCTGTTGTAGATTCTGTTACCTTCAAGCAGATACTTGATAGCTTCAGAATACTGTTCCATTCCAGCTAAAGATTTTCCCTTGATAAGAAAATACTGGAATTTCAGCTTTTGGTCGTCTTTTATGTTCTCGATCAGTTCCGCGCTTCTTGAAAACTTTTTGATTTTAAAAAGAAAGTATGAGTATTCGACTATTCCTTGATTATATGTTGGCATCAACTTGAATGCCTTTTCGTAACATGCTTCTGCCTTGTCGAACTCCTTTGCTTTATCGTACTGATTGGCTATGGCGTAAAAGTAGAGATAATTATTAGAAGCGGGAAAGGACTTAGCCAAAGTAACAGGATGGGGAATTTCTTCTTGAGGGGAGAGGATGAAATTCGATTTTTTTTCATCGATGGCGTTTCCTTTTCCGTCTTCTAGAATCAAATGTATTTCATAATAATCAGGTGAAAACTCTCGAGCGAGTAGAGTATGAGAGATGGCCAGGATTTCTTTATAAGGATAGTCTTTGGTCTTCAGAATATAAGTCTTGGGAGAGGGATTTTGATCATCAAACCGTTTCACAGAGAGAATTACCTGTCCGCTTTCCCATAAATCCATATTCATATTCACCAGATTAAAAAAGATGGCTAATTCTTCTGATAAGGAGATGGTGTTTTGAGGATCAACCAGCAATTTTTTATTCATCACTTTAAAAGGCGCATGAAGATGACCGGTGTATTCGTCTGTTTTGTAGCCGATGACGGGGCCGATTATCTGTGGATTCTCAGAAGTCTCAGGAACAGAAATGTCCTTCTCAAAAACGCTGAACTCTTTGCCCACTGAATTTTGGATAAGAACATCTATTCGGTATTTTCCTTCGATTAAAGGAAAGGAATCCTGAATGGAAATGCCGTTAGCTTTGATTCTCTCCATATCCTGAGGATCAAAATAAAAAGGAAAATCCTTTGAGTATTGAAAGATGAGCTTCTCATCTCCTCTTACGCTTACGTTAAGTTGAAAATTGCAATAATACTGATCTTTCGGTTCAAAATAATCTATGGACACGCTTTTAGGACTGATGGAGAGATGAACGAAGTTCATGTTCAGTAGAGGATCCCGGATCAAGGCAACATGACCTGAACTTTCGATATAATTGGTTAGATATTCTGTGCTGACCACCCCCTTGTAGTTTAAGAAATGGGTGGCATAGGCAGCGGCTACATCCTTTCTCGGGGATTCTAAGATAGCAGCTAGGATGATGTTGCTCTGGGGTGATGGTTGATAGTCCTGAGGAAGTTGACCTGGGATCATGGAGATGGTCACTCCAGCCAGGCTGGGAGCGAGTTTCTTGATTTTCTGATAGACCTGTCGGTAATCGAAACTATTCATGCCTCCTGCCTCAATCAGAAGACTTGAAGGGCCATCAGAGATTGGATTATACAGTTTATATTCTCCGGATCCTCCTCTTTGGTAAAATACAAGAGCAAAATAGACGGGAAGATCCTTCCCTTTGTCTCCATAATAGTACCAAACCTGACACGGACGGATGCCAGCCGTTCCGTCGAATCTTTCGATGCTATGTGGAGGGCCGAGTATGATATGCATCCTTCCCATGTCAGTCATCCATCCTTCGCGAGGACTGTCTCTTTTCAGAAACTTGTTGGCGTACAAGAACCGCCTTAAATGCTCTTCCTTGTACTCATTTTGAGGAGTTCCGGGAGTAGGGTCTCTCTGCTTCCAGAAGGCTTTGATGAAGATATCCCTGTCTCTTTCTGTAGTAAGTTGCATGAATGTTTCTTTTTCTTCAGGAAGGATTATATAGCGAGTCAACTTGAGCCATTCCTTGTATTTTTGCGGGAGATCTCTTTCTTTGTTTTTCCCATTTGAGTTGATGATTAAGATCGATATAAGGAAAGCAAGAAGGAAAAGTTTTCTGTGAACTTTCATGGATTCATCCTGACGGTCAAATTTGCCTTTCAACCGTGGTTTCCTTTAATTTTATTGACTTTTTCGATCAGATCATCAAGCTTCGCTTTATCCTTGTCAGATAAACGAGCATAATGCGCTCGCTTGTATTTATTGAGACATATTAGGGCTTTTTCCTTATCTCCTTGCATGAGGTAGGCCAAGCCTAGGTTATAAAGGGGAAAGCCGTAATCTGGGTTGAGCTCCACAGCTCTTTCCCAGCAATGGATGGCTGCTTCCATCCGTCCCGCTTGTCCATAAGCTGTCCCTAATCCATTATAAGCTTCGGCATAATTAGGGTCGAGTTCCAAGGCCTTCTTGAAGTTCAGGATAGCATTCCAGAAATAACTGTCATTTTTTGACTTGATATATTGGGAGAGGTAAAGAGACCCGAGATTGTTAAAAGCAATGGGGTAGTTCTCGTCTATGGACAGAATTTTTGTGAAGGCGTCATGGGCAAGCTCGAAATCTCCTTTTTTCCAGTAAGCTACGCCCAGGTAATTCCATATTTCAGGGTCATAATCTATATAACTTAAGGCATTCTTTAGGATCTCCACAGCTTTATCGTATTCACCCACCTCTGTAAGTATAATGCCGTATGTTTCCATGATTTTATAATCTGAGGGATTGTTTGTCAGCCCTTTCCTGAGAATTTCCAAGGCTTCCTTCAATTTCCTCTGTTCTTTGTAGACCGTGGCCAGATGAGAATAGGCTTGAGAGAGGTCTTTCCTTTCGGCGATGATTTCTTCCAGGAGCCTTATGCTCTCCTCTAAACGCCCTCCATCATAAGCTTTTATGGCCGCCATCAGTTTGTCCTGGTAGGGAAGCAGCGTCTTCAGGTCATCTTTTTCGGTGAAGACTTTTTTTTCTGTCGTCTGATGATCGGTGATATAACCCAGGCTTCTTAGCTTCTGGCGGGTTTCTCTGTTTATACTCCTCCTGCTCTCTTTTTTGTCAGCGGAACTCTGCTGTTGGATAAGTCTATCAAGGCTATTCTCATATATTTTTATTTCCTTAGTGGGAGCAAGGTTTTCCAGCTCATCAAAATCTTTTTCCAGATCATAGAATTCTGGAATCGGTGAGTCTATAAATTTTTTGTTATTTTGGATGAATCCCCTCAGAGGAGCCCAGCCTCTGGTGTAAAATGGATACAGAGATTCAAAATAGATCAGTCTTTCCGGTAATTTTTTACCCTTTAATAGTGGCAGGAGCGAAAGCCCTTGAAGATGGGAAGGCTTTTTCACCCCTAGAATATCACACACAGAAGGGAAAATATCCGTATGACAGACGGGTTGCTCTATTTTATCTGGTTTTATTCCTGGATAAGAGATAATCAGCGGGATCCAGATGGTTGCATTGTAGGCAAAATAGCCATGAGTCTTTTCTCCATGCTGCCCCAAGGATTCGCCATGATCTGCTGTGAGAATGATAACAGTGTTATCCTGGAGATTTTTACTTCCAAGAAGGTCGAAAAGCTTGCCGAGAGCAAAGTCCGTATATGCGATTTCGCCATCATATGAGCGGCCGCTGTATTGGGTTTTAAAAGGCTCAGGAGGGTCATACCTCTGGTGAGGATCAAAGCAATGAACCCAGATAAACCACGGATTTTTCTGTGCTTTGAGCCAGCCCAAAGCTTTTTCCACTACAACTTCGGCTCTTCTCTCCACATAAGCGAATTCCTGGTCGCTCTTCCCCCCGTAGTTGTCATCATAGAGATCGAAGCCTTGGGTGAGCCCAAATCTTGAATCCAGAGGAAAGGCGCCCACGAAGGCGGCCGTGGAATAACCGTATTTTTTCAAGTGTTCGGCAAGCGTTAATAAATCTTCGTCAATGACGAAGTTGGAGTTGTCGTGAACTCCGTGCTGCAGGGGAGTTGTGCCCAGTAAAATATTAGTGTGGGAGGGTAAGGTGGTCGGCGTGTGGGCAAAGGCTCTGGTAAAGAGAGCTCCTCTCTCTGCCAGCTTATCTATGTTGGGAGTGATTGCGTGGTCTTTGTTGTAACAGCTCAACCTGTCCGGCCGCAAGGTGTCTATTGTAATTAGACATAAATTGAATTTGGCACTTCTCGAATCTGCCTGAGCAAGCGGATGCAGGGCTGTAGCCAAACCTAACAAGAAAATGTACAGGGTTTTGCATCTGCCTTTTCTTCTCATCTTCTTTTTCCTTGTAGCATCTGTTTGAAAGCTCCAAAACTGAAACTCAATTCTAGGCCGTCCTTTATAATCCGGATTTTCCAGCCGCCCAGGAGAGGGAGGAAGCCCCTTCCGCCGGAGAGCCGGAAGGGGCTTTGAGATTAAGGAGCTATAGAAGTTCAGAAGTTGAACCTGATACCTAACCTGAATACTCTGGGATTGAGGATTCTCAGATCCTGTCCGAAGTTATCTGCTGTGATGCGGTTTTCTTTCTTCAAGGCAGTAGAAGAATTGAGGATGTTGAAGGCATCGGCAGCTACTGTTACAGATGAAGTGTCAGAAACTTGGAAAGTCTTTTCCACTCTCAGATTGAGCACATAGAATGCAGGCAGCCGCTCGTCTCCGTATTTCCCTCTGCCGCCGTCCGGGCTTCCGTATACTTCTTCTTGACCTATGCCTGGCATCTGGACAAGAACATGAGTGGGGCTGACATATCCTTCCCGGGCAGTAAAAACACCGCTGATGTTGAAGCCATAAGGTAACTGGTAGAGGCCGGAGAGCTTAAACTGCCATCTGGAATTGGGGAAGAGGTCTTCGATGCCTGAGCCGCTGCTTTCTACGGCAACGACGCCGCCTTCAAAGTATTCCTCATTGTTTACTCCCAAAGCCATTGTTTCAGCAAAGATGTCGTAGTCGAAAACACCCAGAAATTCACCTTTGAAATATCTCCTCCAATCCGACAGAGTAAACGAGCTGTTCAGCATCCATCTGTTGGAAAGTCTCTTGGTGATAACGAGCTGTCCGGCGAGGTAACGGTCAAAGGCCTTCTTGTGATTCGTGATGTACCAGTATGGGAAAAGCTCATTGCGGCCGTAATAATCGTATCCGGTTGTCTCGTCGTGGCCAGCGAGGTAGTAGTTATCCTCGGTCTCCAGTGTGCCGTCAGCCTTCATGCTTTTGATCCAGGTCTGGCGATGTCTCTTCTTGTAGAAGAACTCTAATCTGGCGGCAAAATCAGTAAATAACTCTTTCTCGTAGGAGATGCTGATTTCATCCAGAAGCGGGGAATTGTAGTCTGGATCATACATGTTCAAGGCCACGATGGCTGTCGGGTCATCAGGATTAACAGCGCTGCTGTAATCCAGCCAGTAATTGGGATCGTTAGGATCTTTCAGCTCGCCAGTTGCCCAATCATACCCGAAAAGCTCATCCGAACTCACCCGGCCATCCCCATTGAGATCCTGCCAGAGGAGGTCGATTTCGGTCCAGCCCAGGGGATTGATATCGTTGGCTATCTCGTTTCCGGATTGAGATCCATAACGGGCGATGGCCAGCTTGATAACATCCTTTCCGTTGCCGAACAGATCATAGGACAGGCTTATCCGCGGGGAAATCACATTCCATGAAACACCAGGGTCAAACTCATCGACGCTGAGTGCCGGCATGTATTGAGGGAACAACATATGAGCAGGGATGCTGACATCTTTAACTGTGGATTTTTCCCGATCGTAGCGGACTCCCAGATTTAATGTCAACCGGCCTAGTGTCATTGTATCCTGGAGAAAAGCAGAGAATCGGTTGAAGTAGTAGTTTACCTTGTAGTCTCTAATCAGCCATCCTTCCCACCATTCTCCTGTGGGCAGTGTTTCATCAGGGCCAAAGTAAGCAAGCCAGACATCTCCTTCGAACATTGAATAAGATGAGGTGGTTGCACTCACATAGTCCACTCCGAACTTGAATTCATGATCCGCACCCAATAGATTCTCAGCAAAATAGATGCCGTTGATGTTGCTGTTGATCTGGTTTCTGTTTGTCCCATAATCAAGGGTGTTTCCAGACATATAGAAGGATGGGTAGTAAGACCAGATCATATAATCTCCGGAACCATCGGCAGTATGCGCGGTAACCGGCCGGAGGAAGAATCCTCCGTTGGTATAGATGAATTTCGCGTTGAGGAGCAGATTTCCGAATATTTGGTCCACTTCACCCTTCCAGATGTAGCTGGGGCCTTCTTGATTCCAGAGGGAGTTAGTATCCTGCTGGGTATAACCGACCCATGCTCTTCCCCATTTCTGCTTGTTGTCATATTCAACAAAGAAGTTGGCTCTTGTGGATGGAGTCAATTGGAAATCCAACCGGGCGTATCCAGAGGCCAGCCAGGTCTTATCCGATGTCGCTGCCAGACTTAGGCCATCTATATCCTGGATACCCCAGGATGCATAGAACCAGGCTTTGTCTTTTAAGATTGGTCCGCCAAAGTTGGCTCCGTAGAGATAAAGCCTGTTAATCCCTGCTGCAGAGTAGCCGATGTCTTTTAACTCTTGAGGGACATTGTCGGCTTGCCAAGCGTTGCGTTCCACATCCAGGTAGAATGTTCCCGAATATCTGTTTCCTCCGCGTTTGGAAACGAGGTTGATCTGAACTCCACCTGTCTGAGATTTGATGTCATTGTTTCCGTAATTGACTTGAACTTCCTCGTAGCTGGCAATGTTAAGATAAGCAGGAGCTGCTCCCAGAGCAGAATTGTCCGTGATGTTTGCTCCGTCGATATTCCAGGTGTTGTCCTCATCGGCTGAGCCGTGGCCTGTATACGTGGATTGCTGTCCGGCTTCGTTTCCTCCGACATCCGATTTATCCACCAGCATACCGGGAATGACGTCCATCAGCACCCAGGGATTCCTGGCTGTGGGCAGTTTCATGATCATATCATCGGTAACAGTCACACCAACCTGTGCTTTTTTTATGTCGATAACAGGCGCTTTGCCCACGACAGTCACCTCTTCCTGTATTGTTGCCATTTCCATGGTAATATTCAGGAAAAGGTCTCTTCCGAATGAGACAACCAGCTTTTCCCGGGTGACGGTTTTAAATCCCGGAAACTCAAGTTTCAAAACATAATCATCAGCCACCGGCAGCTTCAAAAAACGGAAGTGCCCTCCTTGAGAGCTGACATCTGTCATTTGAGGAATCTTGGAGCTGGTCAGAGTTGCGTTCACACCGGGTAGGGGATTGCCTTCAGTATCCTTCACCACTCCCATGATGGATCCGAATTCCTGAGCTTTGGCAAAAATTCCGGTCAAGAAAAGGAGCCACAAAAAAACCAACACAAAAATTATGACTTTTTTCAAATTTACCTCCTTCCTCGATAGTCTTTGTAAACCATTAACCTGGAGCGAAAAGCTGCACTCCACCATTTTCCACAGCCTTTTCTCCATTTGCGCCGTTTCTCACCTCCCTTCGTTTTTTGGTTCATTCAAGATGCTCCTTGAACGATGAATACCTAAGGATCAATCTGTCCCGAGAATGACGCTTGATGGACGTTTCTGGGTGCACTTCTAAGCGTTGGACAGCCTCAACTGATACAGTCATTCGTTTCAGTCTTCTCCTCTTTTTAAAGTCATCATTTTGTTATTGAGCAAAAAACATGCCATAGGAAACTTTCCTTACTGCAAGTCGAAGAAAAATAACCGAAGAGAACAGCCTTTCCATGTAAAAGATTAAAAATGGTTGAGTTAAGGGACTATTATTAAGTTCTTTTTCTGGATAATGCTTTTTTATATGAACTAATAAGGTTTATATATTGGAATTGAGATGTCTAAATTTTAGGCATCTTATAGAGAATAATAAGAATAAGTTATTGATAATAAAAGATGTAGATTATGAAAGCAAAACTTGTCTAATTTTCATCCAATTTAAGCAAAGTTTATTTCAATTTTCCGCATAAGATATTGTTGAATCTCTTTATCCAACTTTGTATACGAAACATGCAAGGCATCCCTTTTTGTGATTTATTTTTTTTATTTTCTTATGTTTAGAATTATTAGCAACATTCTATCCAGAATAGAGGCAAGGTGAAACTCATTCCTTTATTTTAGGAAAGAGCATCCAGATTTTCTTTCCTGTTAACTGGCATATTTCTTGCTTAAGGCTTAATTGAGATGAGTCAAGCGAGACACAATGGTCAACTTACCTCTCCAGAAAACTTTGGATTTCAAGGGACATATATTGGAGACCGATTCAGATCAGTTGAGAAGAAATTCAGGGAAAAGGCGCTCAATTTCTTTGTTGATTGTTTCTGCCTAAAAAACGATGTTGATCTTAAAGAGTTTTTAGAAAATTTAGAGCGGAACATCATCGTCAATGCTTTATCAAGGTTCAACGGGAATCAAAAGCACACAGCCAGATATTTAGGATTAAAACACACCACCCTACATCAAAAAGTAAAGAAATATAATATTCATTTCCGTAAGCAGCCCACTTCAGAATTCACCTGGTCCGAAACCGCTGATTGAATCTGAAGCGTGTTTCAGGAGGGTTTAAATGTGGAATCCAAAGCTGATAATAGTCTATCTACTCGTAGCTTTATCATTTGCCAGTTGTTCAAAGACGGTAAGGATAGAATCTAAAGTTTTTTCCAGAATTAAACTTAAATCTGATTTTCGGTATGAAGGGAGAGCCTGCAAGGAGACCATTGAAAGCCAGCTAGCTGAAGTTTGGACTTCAGGATTTCTAAAAGATAATGAACTTGTGAGAAAAGAAATTCTCAATAATGAGTATGGCATTTTCCGAAAGGCCACAGAATTTACATCGTCCAAGAGAGGGCGTGCCTATTTTAAGATGGGAAAAGGGAATGCAGACAGAATAATGCTGCACAGAAATCTTTTTTGCCATTTTGAACATATTCTCGGTGGCGAGGTTATTTTAAGGCCATTAGATAAAAAGTTTAGAGCGACACTGGTACATGAATTGTTCCACGATTTCTGGCATAACATACTGGACAGGCAAGAAAGATTCCTGTTTTCGATGGAGGTAGAAATCTTCTATTTAGAGTTGGATATGGCTAGGACTTTAGAGGACAAGCTGATGTTTCTGCGGGACATCGGGCTAAAGGAGCCCATTGAAAGTAATTTTAGAGCCTACGAAAGACTCAAAGATTATAGAGGGCATTATCCAGATCAGAAATTTTATGGAACCGAGTTGTATGCAATCCTTGCCGAGAAGACATTTTCAGGAAAAATTATCATTCCCGGACAATTGAAGAAATATTATTATGGAATTGTTTCAGAGTCTGTGCTCCAAAGAAATGAACTATGATTCAGAGATTATTCATGCCTTTTGTTATCGTTGATGTCTTTATTCCCGTTTTTTTTACTTCCTTCTTCCCCGGAGGAGGGAGAGAGATTCATGATGCAGTTCGACAAGGTGATCTTTCTCATGTCAAAGAGTTGCTTCTAAAGAGGCCCGAATTGATAGATGCCAGGAACGATAATGGCTGGACCCCCCTTCATCTAGCCTCTTATGCAGGTCATCTAGAAATTGCTCGATTTCTTATCATGAAAAAAGCTAAAGTAAATGCAAAATCGAGATACAACAACTGGGTTCCCTTGCATCTTGCTGCATTGCGGGGTCATCGAGATTTGGTTGAGATGCTGATAAAGAACGGTGCAGAGATCGACATAACAGATAAAAAAGGAAGAACTCCTCTTCATTTCTCCTCGTTGCGCGGCCATACAGATGTCATAGAATTTCTTGTGGCAAGGGGAGCGGAAAAGGATTCCCAGGATTTGGCAGGCATGACACCCTTACATCTGGCGATTTATAGTGGTCACAAGGAAATTATCCTTCTCCTTTTGGACATGGGGGTGGATGTCAGATTGAGAGACATAAGCGAACAAACTTCACTGCATCTGGCTGCTTGGGAAGGCCAGAAGGATATCGCAGAGCTGTTGATTAATCAAGCGTTGGAGGTCAATGCAAAGGATAAGAATGGCAATACAGCGCTCCATGTGGCCACCTTTTGCGGCCATAAAGATGTGGTCCGTCTTTTGATAAGAAATGGAGCTGAGGTGAACATAAAGAACAATAAAGGACAGACGCCGCTGGATAACGCCACCATGATAGGAAACCAAGAGATAGCTAAACTTCTTACAGATAATGGAGCTAAGTCAAATTCTCGAAACTTGCAGCTGTGAATTACAGCTTGATTTTGTATTTTTTTATCTTATTATCCAAGGTCTGACGGGTCACTCCCAATATCCTGGCTGCATCACTTTTGTTCCGGTTAGTGTGTCTCAAGACCCTGATGATGTGATCTGCTTCCACTTCATCCAGAGTGTCCAGGGGAACTGGAATTATCTCTCCCTTTCTGCGTATGGTATGAGGGAGATCTTCTGGCTGCAAGACTTTTCCATCTCCCAGAACAACGGCTCTATCTATGACATTCTTGAGCTCTCTGACATTTCCAGGCCAATGGTAGGACAGCAACAACTGTTGGGCTTTTGAGGAAATCCTCTTCACTCTATTTGCTATGAAATAATCCACCAGCGGGATGATATCTTTCTTCCGTTCTCTCAAAGGAGGGAGCTCAATCGATATCACATTCAGACGGTAATAGAGGTCTTCCCGAAATTTGCCTTCCTCGACGGCTTTTTTAAGATCCTTGTTAGTAGCCGCGATAACCCGTACATCCACTTCGATATTCTTGGTTCCCCCCACTCGTTGAAATTCTTTTTCCTCCAGTGTTCGTAACACTTTTGCCTGCATATCGAGGCTCATATCACCGATTTCATCGAGAAAAATGGTGCCTGTATGAGCCAACTGGAATCTTCCCACTCGAGCGCTGCTTGCATTGGTGAAAGCGCCCTTTTCGTGACCGAACAATTCACTCTCGATCAATTCCTTAGGAATGGCAGCACAATTTACTGCAACAAAAGGATTATCGTTGCGAGGAGATAGAGAGTGAATGGCTTTGGCCACTAATTCCTTCCCGGTCCCTGTATCGCCTTGGATGAGAACTGTCACATCAGAAGGAGCGACCTTTTTTATGGTGCTGAAGACCTTCTTCATCTTTTCAGAATCTCCGATGATCTGGAACCTGGGCTTAAGGGCATTCTCCAGACGAATGTTTTCTTGGATTACCTGCCTGTGGAGGCGAGAATTCCTTAATGCTATTCCAGCCTGATGAGATAGTGCGGATAAAAACATCAGGTCATCCTGGGAGAAGCTTCCCTCAGAAGCTCTGTTGTCCAGATATATAACTCCCAAGACATCTCCTCGGAAGAGCAAAGGAGCACAGATGGCAGATCTTATACTGTATTCCTTGACACTCTTCACATCCTTAAATTCTCTGTCTTTTAAGGCATTGGCAGTGAGCAGGGAGACTCTGTCTCTGAGCACTTTGTGCATTATGGTCTTGCTGACTTCAAGTTTTTCCGGTCTTTGCTCGCTTGAGTTATCCCGGACAAACTCACAAGACAATTCCCCAGAATTTTCGTCGATCAAGGCAATAAAGCCTCTTTCTGCATCGAAAGTTCTGAAGGCCGTATTCAATATTTCATTCAGTAATTGGGAAGTATCTTCCAAAAGCAAATCGATGTTCTTACCGAACTCATAGAGAAGCATGAGCCTCTGATGGTCTTGCTGGAGTGATACCAAGTCCATATCCTCAACAGAGAAAAGTGCAGTCTTTTTTGCATCCCAGGAAGCAATTTCCACGGTATCTTGGTTCATATCTTCGGAGACAAGGAATTTGACTCGCGCAGGAGAATAGATATCTTCTGATCTGAAAATGAGTAAAGTATTGCCTAAAGTGATCTCGTCACCGTCATTTAATCTGAGACGTGAAATGATTTTCCCGTTAACTCTGGTAGGATGCTTGGCACCCAAGTCATGTATTTCGAATCCACCCTCTTTGAGAGCGATGATCTTGGCGTGATCGCGAGACACACTTTGGTCTGTGATGAAAATATCGTTGCTGGATCTTCTGCCGGCTGTGGTGACAGCCTTGGTGAGAGGGAAAGTTTGGTCTTTAGAGCCGGCCTGCTTTAAGATCAGATAAGCCATGGTTATTGATTCTTTCTTATTTTACTCATTTTTGAGTTCTTTTTAAACCTGTATTCACTATATTAAACACAAAAACAACTTAACAAAATCCAGAATATGCTTTTTTACGAAGTTGATGGTGTGGGATTTATTATACAAATGCTGACTTAATTACTGTTCGGATATGGGAATAAATTGTTCAAGAACGGACATAAATTTTATCAAGTGTTAGAAAACTCCCCCTAAGAAAATCCTGGCATATTTTTTGCTTATTAAAATAAGGAATGGAGATTAAATTTATTTTTACATCAAAGGATAGCCAGCATGCTGAAGAAATTTTTTTTGATATGCAACATTTTCGACTCATCATGCGTATTAAGAAGTGGAGCGGCCGAAAAGAGGAGATAAAAATGCGACCCAGCCAACTATTCGGGCCAAAGGGATATCCAGGTTTATGGAAGCTCCGTACAAGGTTAGTAAAGTCTCCAACAAGAATCCCATCTTTGTCGGATGGCAGGGCCCTAGCAGGAAATAATATTATGAGAGAAAGATTTTTGGAGAGAATCTGAAAAAAGAGGATCGACAGTGGCAGTAGAATGTCCTAAATGTCATTTTAAAAACACCGAAGATTCGCGTTTCTGCGGACAATGTGCCACACCACTTCCTGGGCATAATGATATCTCTGCTTTACCCACAAGAACCATGAACACGAATTTTGGAAGAATGAGCAGAGGAACTATCTTTGCAGAAAGATACGAAATCATCGAAGAACTTGGCGAAGGAGGAATGGGAAGAGTCTACAGGGTTGAGGATAAGAAGATCGGTGAGGAAGTAGCGCTTAAGCTCATAAGACCTGAGATTGCTGCAGATAAGAGAACTATCGAGAGATTTGGAAACGAGCTGAAGTTTGCCCGCAAAGTAGCCCACAGGAATGTGTGCAAGATGTACGATCTCGGCGAAGAAGGGAAAACTCCCTATATCACTATGGAATATGTACCTGGCAGAAATCTAAAATCCATGATAAGAATGATAGGTCAACTAAGCCCAGGACAAGCTGTGTCCATTGCCGGGCAAATATGTGAGGGTTTAACTGAGGCACACAGGCTTGGGGTCGTCCATCGTGATCTGAAGTCCAGTAACATCATGATAGATAAGAACGGAAACGCTCGCATTATGGACTTCGGAATAGCACGTGCTCTGGAGACAAGAGGGATAACAGAGAGAGGGACAGTGGTTGGCACACCCGAGTACATGTCTCCTGAACAGGTAGACGGCAAAGAAGCAGATAGTCGTTCTGATATTTATTCCCTTGGAGTGATACTCTATGAGATGATAACAGGCAGGCTTCCTTTTTCTGGGGAGAGTTCGCTTAGCATTGCTTTGAAACACAAGTCAGAAATGCCTCCTGATCCTAGACAATTCAACCGCCAGATTCCTCATAACCTCAGCCGGATCATCCTTAAATGTATGGAGAAGGACAGGGAACGCAGATATCAAAGTGGAGAAGAATTACTCTCAGAGCTGGAAGGAATAAAGAAAGAAATAACAACAACTGAGTTGAGGTTGCCAGAGAAAACTCCGGCTGCTTCGAAGAGAATAAGGAAAAGATACAGCAGGATTGGAATATCGGTCGCAACCTTGCTTGTTTTGATTGTCATAGCGAGTTTAGGATATATCCTTGTTGGCAAACAAGGCCCGGTATCTCCTTCCGGGATGAAGATGCTGGTGGTGCTGCCATTAGAAAATTTAGGTCCTCCTGAAGATGAGTATTTTGCTGATGGTATGACCGAGGAGCTTACCAGCCGTCTGGCGGCTTTACACGGATTGAGTGTCATCTCGCGTACCAGTGCGCTTAAGTATAAGAATACAGGCAAGACTGTCAAGCAGATCGGAGAAGAATTGGGTGCAGATTATGTGTTGGAAGGAGCTGTCCGCTGGGATCGGGATTCAAACGGCAAAGGACAGGTGCGGATCACACCTCAGCTCATCAGAGTCTCTGATGATACGCATCTCTGGTCTGAGCGATATGATCGAGTTATTGAAGATATTTTTTCCATACAATCAGAGATCGCTGAACAAGTGGCTCGGAAACTAGAAATCACATTATTAGAGCCCGAACGCAAATCTCTGGATACCAAACCGACTGAAAACCTCGAAGCCTATGATTGTTATCTCAAGGGCATCAAACTAGAGGATGAGGGATGGGCTTATTCGAATGATAAGGAATTCGAAGGGGCTATCGCCATGTATAAGAAAGCCATTAAATTAGACCCTGACTTTGCCGCTGCCTACATCAGATTGTGTTTGATCAATTCTAGGTTGCATTTCTTCGGAAAAAGCAATGATGAAGGGAGGTTGGCTGAGGCAAGAGCTTATATTGAGAAGGCTTTTGAGCTTCGACCCGATCTTCCTGATGCCCATATTGCACTGGCATTCTATTACTACTGGGGTTTTCTTGATTACGATAAAGCTCTCGAAATCTTCGAATCTCTTCAAAAGGCCAGACCCAACATATCGCCAGAACTGGTAGGGTACATCAAAAGAAGGCAGGGCAAGTGGGAAGAATCATTAAGGTTAATGAAAGAGGCATTTAAGCTCAATCCGCGTTATTCTCAACTCGCTTATGAAATTGGCCTGTCTTACTTGGGTATGCGTCAATACAAACAGGCTGAGGAGTGGTTCGACGAAGCCCTCTTGATCTCTCCGGATCGGCTGTCACCTCAATTAGGCAAAGTTGGTATCTTAGTTCTTTCCAAAGGAGATACCCAGGGAGCCCGGACTTTATTGAAGACGATACCCTCACATCCTTTGACAGATTATATGTGGTTTACTCTTGGAATGATTGACCGCAACTATCAAGAAGTGTTGGACCGGCTTGCTTCTTTGTCTTTTGATTCTTATCAAGGGCAGCAATTCTACTTCAACAAGGACCTTCTCTACGCCTCTGTCTATCATATGTTGAAAGATTCCGAACGTCAGAGGATTCATGCTGAATCAGCTCGCCAGAAGATAGAGAAAATTATTAGAGAACACAGCGGAGATCCGAGACATCACGCTGCTCTCGGCCTTGCTTATGCCTATTTGGGACGCAAGGATGAGGCGGTTCGGGAGGGCAATCTGGCAGTAACATTACATCCTGTATCAAAAGATGCAGCCGCTGGCCCTATCTATATACTTGACTTAGCCAGGATTTATTCCTTAGTAGGAGAATATAATCAGGCAATCCTGCAGCTGGAATATCTCCTCTCCATCCCCTCTTCTGAATACCTTTGGCAACTTGTTTCTGTTCCTCTATTAAAAATCGACCCTATGTGGGATCCGCTGCGTAACCTCCCCAGATTTCAGAGTTTGCTTCAGATGAATGCAGGCCAGGGTGAGGAATCTTCCCAGTAACTCCTGCTGAAGGGAACCGGAAAAAAAAGCATATGGTTCGGATGAAAAGGAAGTGCATCATAAATCCTCATACAGATGAGATTTTTTCACTCATCACGGAAGTGAGGATGATAGCAGAGGATAAGTTTTGTTTGACGCTGAAATCTTTAACCATTATTCTATTCATGTCCATGAGATGAGAGAGAAAAAGTGACAATAAAATGCCCCAAATGCCATTTTGAAAATTCTGAAGAGTCAAAATACTGCAGCAGGTGCGCAGCTCCCCTTCCTGCCCCCAAGGACATCTCTGCTATTCCTACAAAGACCATAGACTCACCCGTACAGAAACTGAGCAGGGGAAGCATTTTTGCCGGAAGATACGAAATCATCGAAGAGCTGGGAGAGGGAGGGATGGGAAAGGTTTACAGAGTAGAAGACAAGAAAATACATGAGGAAGTGGCACTCAAACTTATCAGGTCTGAGATCGCTGCTGACAAGAAGACCATAGAGAGGTTTGGCAATGAATTGAAATACGCTCGAAGGATTGCTCACAGAAGTGTTTGTAAGATGTATGATCTTGGGGAAGAAGGAAAGACGCGCTACATCACCATGGAGTATGTTCCTGGGGAGAACCTCAGGAACATGATCAGGATGATGGGACAGATGAGTACAGGACAGGTCATATCGATTGGAAAACAGGTGTGTGAGGGGCTGGTTGAAGCACACAGGTTGGGAGTCATTCATCGTGATTTAAAGTCGAGCAACATTATGATCGATAAAAACGGGCAACCTCGAATAATGGATTTTGGTATAGCACGCTCCATAAAGTCGGAAGGAATAACAGAAAGAGGTGTGATGGTAGGTACACCTGAATATATATCTCCTGAGCAAGTGGATGGCAATAAGGCGGACGAACGTTCGGACATATATTCCCTGGGAGTCATCATGTATGAGATGGCCACAGGGATGGTCCCGTTTTCAGGGAAGAGTTCATTGAGCATCGCTCTGAAGCACAAAACCCAGACACCGGCTGATCCTCGCCAGCTAAATCCTCAGATTCCGAAGGATCTCAGCCTGGTCATCCTTAAATGCATGGAGAAGGAAGGAGAGCGCAGATACCAGAGAGCAGAAGAGCTTCTTTCCGAATTGGAAAAGTTAGAGAAAGCTGTGCCCTTTGTGGAGAGAGAAGTTCCTGCCATAAAGCCGACCACTTTAAAGGATATTTTGGTAACTCCTAAGAAACACTGGGTGCTCATTGCCGCACTGTTTACTGTGATCATCATGGCAGGAATTTCTTTTCTTCTTTTTAGGAAAGAAGAGCCAGCTCAACCTTCATCACAACAAAAGATGCTGGTTGTTATTCCGTTTGAGAATCTGGGCCCTTCTGAGGATGAATATTTTGCCGATGGGCTGACAGAAGAAATAACCAGTCGATTGGCAGCCTTGCACGGACTTGGTGTCATCTCTCGTACCAGCTCCTTCCAGTATAAGAACACAGAGAAAACAGTCAAACAGATAGGTGAAGAGCTGGGTGTTGATTATGTACTTGAGGGGACAGTTCGCTGGGATCGAGGTCCGGATGGAAAAGGCCGAGTCCGGGTCATACCACAGCTCATCAGGGTCTCAGACGATACTCATCTCTGGTCTGAACGTTATGACAGTGTTATCGAGGATATCTTTTCTGTTCAATCTGAAATTGCCGAGCAGGTGATTAAACAGTTGGACATTACAGTTCTAGAACCGGAACGAGAGGCTTTATTTGATAAACCTACGGAAAATTTAAAAGCCTATGATTATTACCTCCGGGCCTTCAGACAATTTACCAATGCTTATCTTTCTCAGGACGAGAAGGAATATGAGAAAACCCTTGAGCTTTTTGATAAAGCCATTGAGCAAGACCCTGAATTCACCCTTGCCTTTATCTATAGAGCTAATATTCATAGGCACATGTATGCTGTGGGAGTAGATCGCAGTGATGAGCGACTGCAAAAAGCAAAAAAGGACATAGATAGAGCTCTAGAAATTAATCCTGATCTGCCTGAGGCTCAATTACAATTGGCTCAATACTATATTTTGGCCTTGCAAGACTATGACCGGGCATTACAAATATTCGAATCTGTTCAGAGGGCCCGACCCAATATCTCGCCTTATCATCTAGGAATTTATCAGATAAAACTTGGCAAATGGGAACAGGGAATACAGAATCTGGAAAGGGCGTTTAAACTCAACCCACGTTCTTCTGATACTGCACATACATTAGGCAGGTATTATGCTTGGTTAGGAAGATACGGTGAATCAGAGCAGTGGTTTGACCGTGCTCTTTCTATCTTTCCGGATCTTTATTATTCCAAATTAGGGTTGGCCCGGCTTCCCCTTCTTTCAGAAGGTGATACTAAGCAGGCGCGAATCCTGATGGAAAAATTAAGGCCGCATGTGCTCACGGATTACAATTTATTTTACCTTAACTTATACGAACGGAATTATCAAGGAGCGTTGGATCTGATCGCAAGCTCTCCTTATGAAGTCTTTCAGGAAGCCCATTTTTACATACCCAAAGATTTGGCTTATGCAATAGTCTACAGCGCCATGGGCGATAATACAATGATGAAGACACATGCCGATGCAGTGCGAATCCAGCTGGAAAACGCCATTGAAGAGCGTCCCGAGGACACAAGGCTTTACGCTGCCCTGGGCCTTGCCTATGCATTCCTGGGACAAAAGGAGAATGCCATTCGGGAAGGAAATCGGGCTGTAAATCTGTATCCCATCTCCAAGGATGCTTTCGAGGGGATTCGATACATCCTAAAATTAGCCATGATTTATACAGTGGTGGGTGAATATGAAGAGGCTATAAACAAGCTTGTTTACTTGCTTTCTATTCCCTGTGGAAACGTTGTTTCTGTTCCTATCTTACGGCTGGATCCCATATGGGATCCTCTGCGCAATCATCCAAGGTTTCAGCAACTGCTGGAAGAGAATCCCAAATTCGAGTGAATATTCCATTTTTGCTCATTTTTCAGAGCG
>CAYVAT010000029.1:0-41472 GCA_964449165.1 uncultured Eubacteriales bacterium
CCCCCCCCCCCCCCCCCCCCCCCCCCCCCCCCCCCCCCCCCCCCCCCCCCCTTGCGGCGGATGCGATCCCTCACCACGGAAGAGAATACTCCCTCTCCCTGACTCTCCCGCCTTTAAGCCTTATCTTATTTAAAAGACAGAACGAATGATCCTTTTAGTCGATTAATATTATTCAGCGCTGAATCAGAATGTGATAAAATAAGCGCTGTATGCTCTCTGACTGAAAAATTCCCTTGAATCAGAAAACCTGGAAGATAAAAAAAGGAGGTTTTTATGATAGAGAAAATTGGAGAGACTGCTGGAGAAGTATGGAGAATCATCAGGGAAAAAGAAGAAGTCAACATCTCTCAGCTACCGCGTCTTCTTAATGAGAAGGCAGCCGTAGTTTATCAAGCAGTAGGGTGGTTGGCTCGTGAAAACAAGATAGAGTACAAAACCGTAGGTGCCAAGACACTCGTTTCTTTGACTGAATCCGAGAGATAAATGTGTAAATTTTCCTGCTTGATTGGATAATCATTTTTTCTCTTTAGCTTCTCAGATCACAGGATGAGCCGTTACATCTGTATCCACGGTCATTTTTATCAGCCTCCTAGAGAGAATCCCTGGCTGGAAGAGGTGGAGGTTCAGGATACAGCCTATCCTTTTCATGATTGGAATGAACGGATCACGGCTGAGTGTTATGCGCCAAATTCCGTCTCCCGCATTCTTAATTCAGAAAAGTTCATCGTTGATATCGTCAATAACTACTCCAGGATAAGCTTTAACTTCGGTCCCACTCTGCTTGCCTGGTTGGAAAAACACCATCCTGAAGTCTATGAGGCTATCCTGGACGCGGATAGAGAAAGTCAGAAAAGGTTTTCTGGTCACGGTTCAGCCCTAGCTCAGGCTTACAGCCATTTAATCATGCCCCTCGCTAATTCCCGGGACAAGCGAACTCAAGTGATATGGGGAATCAGCGATTTCAGACAACGCTTCGGAAGAAATCCAGAAGGCATGTGGCTTCCTGAGACAGCGGCGGATAGAGAAACGTTGGACATCTTGGCCGAGCAGGGAATCAAATTTACTATTCTTTCACCCCTCCAGGCAAATCGGGTCCGAAAAAAGGGGGATAAGCTTTGGCAAGAAGTGAAGGGGGGAAAGATCGACCCAAAATTACCTTACATCTGTCAACTCCCATCAGGAAGAGTGATTAACATCTTTTTTTACGACCAGCTCATTTCCCACGACATTGCCTTTGGAGATCTTCTCAAAAACGGAGAGCTTTTCGCCAATCGGCTGCTTGGAGCTTTTTTTCAGGATCGGAAGGAAGCTCAGCTAGTTCATATCGCCACAGATGGCGAATCCTACGGACATCATCACCGGTTTGCAGATATGGCTCTTGCCTATTGTCTTCATAAGATAGAAAAGGAGAAATCGGCTGAACTCACGGTCTATGGTGATTACTTAGAAAAATTTCATCCAGAACACGAGGTAGAAATCGTGGAAAATAGCTCATGGAGTTGTGTTCACGGTGTGGAAAGATGGAGGAGCAATTGCGGTTGCAACACAGGGGCTAATCCTGGTTGGACTCAACAGTGGAGAGCACCCCTTCGACAAGCCATGGACTGGCTCAGGGATGAACTCATTACATTCTATGAGGATAAAACGAGCGGTCTCCTCAAAGACTCTTGGAAGGCGAGGGAGGATTACATCGCTGTGGTTCTGGACCGCTCACAGCAGAATATCGAATCCTTTCTCTCTGATTATTCATCAAGGAAACTTTCTGAGGAAGAGAAAGTACAAACTCTCAAACTCCTTGAGCTTCAGCATAATGCCATGCTGATGTACACCAGCTGTGGATGGTTCTTCGATGAAATATCAAGGATCGAACCCATTCAGATCATGCAGTATGCTGCTCGGGCCATGCAGATGGCAAAGGAAGTGGGGAAGGTTGATCTGGAACCGGACTATGTCAACATTTTAAAAGGAGCCTTAAGTAATGTTCCGGATATGAAGAATGGTGCAAGAATCTACGAGCAGTTTGTGAAACCTGCGGTGGCAGGACTCTTGCAAGTAGGGGTCCATTATGCGCTTTCTTCCCTTTTTGAGGATTACTCTGAGACTGAGAAGACAGCAGAATACACAATTACAAGAAAGGCATACGATCTTGAAGAGTCGGGCCGTGAAAGGTTAGCCTTAGGACAAATTCATCTTCGCTCAGATCTTGTTCTGGAAGAAGGGGATATAAGCTTCGCGGTATTGCATTTGGGAGATCATAACTTGATAGCAGGTGTTAGCCAATCTTCCGGACAGGATTCCTTCTCCATTTTGCAAAAAGAAATAAAGGAGGCTTTCGATAAAAAGGATATAACTGAAGTCATCAGGTTGATGGATAGACACTTCGGTTCTTATCGTTATTCCTTGAAGGATCTCTTCAGAGACGAAAAGCGCAAGGTTTTGAGTGAGATTCTGGACTCCACTTTAATCGAGGTCGAGACTTCTTTCCGCCAGATAGTAGAAGATCATTATCCGGTCATGCTGGTGTTGAAAGAGACCAAGGTTCCTTTACCCAAAGCGTTTTCCATGGCTTTAGAGTTCATCCTCAACACAGATTTCCGGAGGTTGTTAAAGAAAGAAGAAATAGATCTAGATGGGCTCCAGAATACAGTTCAAGAGTTCCACGAATGGTCTCTCCATCCGGATAAAAATTTGAGCTATTTGGTTACTCAAAAGCTCGAAGCAGTGATGGAGGCCTTCTCCAGTAACCCCCAAGAATTAGCTCTGGGAGAAAAGATAAATAGAATGCTTGATATTATGAAAAATTTTCCTCTGGATCTAAATCTCTGGAAGAGCCAGAATATTCACTATTTCCTCTGCAAGAGACTCTGGAACGAGATGTTAGAAAAAAGCAAAAAAGGAGATCAAGCTGCAAAAAAGTGGCTCGAATTAATGGATAATTTGGGCCAGAGGCTCTATGTCAGATGCGGTTGAGGGAAATGCTTATGATCGGCGGGGAAGCGGGCTCCTCCCTCATGCGGCGATAAGCAGATGAGAAAGAGAATGAAAAAGAGAGGAAGTGGTATCCTTCTCCACATCACATCACTTCCTGATTCCTATGGTATAGGAGATTTCGGCCCAGAAGCTTACAGGTTTGTGGATTTTCTTGCTCAGGCGAAACAAAGTTATTGGCAGATTCTTCCTCTTAATCCGATAGATCCAGCTTTTGGCAGCTCTCCTTACCACAGCAATTCTGCCTTTGCCCACAACACCCTCTTCATCAGCCCGGAGCTCATGATCAAGGAAGGTCTGCTTCACAACTCGGATTTTGAGCCTCTCCCTCGTTTCCACCAGGGAAGAGTCGACTACCCAGGTGTTATCGCCTACAAAAGAAAGCTCTTTGATAGAGCTTTTGAGCGTTTTCAACCCATAAAAAAAGAAGAGGAATATACCCGGTTTTGTGCGGAGAACGCTTATTGGATCGATGATTTTGCTCTTTTCGTCGCTCTCAAGGATCATCTTCGAGGTAAGATTTGGAGCGATTGGCCTCCTGAGATCAGGGATAGAGATCCTGGAGCGATCGATACAGTGAAGAAGAAAATGTATCAAGTGATAGAGAGAGAAAAATTCCTGCAGTATCTCTTCATCCAGCAATGGGTTGCTCTCAGGGAGTATTGCCATAAGAAGGGTATCCGGATCATCGGAGATATGCCTATCTATGTCGATTACGATAGTGTTGATTGCTGGACTCACCCGGATTTGTTCAAGTTGGACAAGGAGAAACGGCCATATGCTGTGGCAGGTGTACCTCCTGACTACTTCAGCGCAACCGGACAACTCTGGGGGAACCCCCTTTACAGGTGGGATGTCCTCCGTCAGAGGGGATATGACTGGTGGATTAAGAGAATGGAGCATAACCTTAAGATCTTCGACCTGGTCAGAGTCGACCATTTCCGTGGTTTTGTGGGATATTGGGAAGTGCCGGCCGCTGAGGAATCGGCCCTGAATGGCCGATGGGTTGAAGCTCCTGCTTTCGACTTTTTTCTTCACCTGAAGGAAAGATTCCCTGACTTGCCTCTCATCGCCGAAGATCTTGGCGTCATCACTCCAGATGTCAGAAAGGTTATGGGACATTTTGGCTTCCCGGGTATGAAGATTCTTCTCTTTGCTTTTGGCGAAGACAATCCAATGCATCCTTATTTGCCCCATACATATGAGAAAAATTGTGTGGTCTATACAGGGACTCACGACAACAACACAGTGAGAGGCTGGTTTGATAAGGAAACAGGACCTGATGAGAGAAGGAGAGTTTTTAATTACCTTGGCCGTGAAGTTCCAGTCCAGGATATCCATTGGGAGTTAATCAAGCTGGCCATGATTTCCGTTGCAAACACAGTGATCATTCCCATGCAAGATGTTCTGGGTTTGGGGCCGGAAGCGCGGATGAACAGGCCGGCCACTACGACAGGCAACTGGCAGTGGAGGCTTCTTCCCGACCAGCTTTCCTCTTCGTCGGCAAATAAACTCGGAAAAATTACTGAAATTTATGGAAGAGCCCGTGAATGAGGATTATACCGCTTTTATCTCACGCAGATATTGAGCGGCTTTTTCAGGTGTGCTGGGATTGATATAAAAGCCGCTACCCCATTCAAAACCTGCTATCCTTACCAACCTGGGAATGATATCGATATGCCAGTGGTAGTCATACTTAAGGGTCACCCACTTATCAGCAAACTTGGGTTTAGCCTCCGTGTTAGGAGAAGTGTTGATGACAAAATTGAAAGGAGGATCATCAAGGACTTTTTTTATCCGGAAAAGGATATCTTTTAAGAAAGATGCAAATTTTTGTAGATCACTGTCACTGATCTCTGCATAGCTGTAATTGTGTTCAACGGGAGCGATGAAGACTTCAAAAGGAAAACGGGATGCATACGGGGCAATAGCCACGAATCCATCCTGGGAGGAAATGATTCTCGACTCATTGCTCAATTCCTGCTGGATGAGGTCACATATGAGGCATCTCTCCTTACTTTCATAATGGTGGCGGGCTGCATCGAGCTTGATAAAGACATTGCGCGGCACAATAGGAGTTGCAATCAATTGAGAATGAGCGTGCGCCAGCGAGGCCCCTGCTCTCTTGCCATGATTCTTGAAGATGAGTGCATATCTGAAGCGGGGATCCTTGTAGAGGTCTTTAAGTCTTTCCCGGTAGGCGAGGATGACCCATTTGACATGCTCTGGGGGAAGGTCTTCCAGGCCGACATTATGCTGGGGAGTCTCGATGATCACTTCATGTGCGCCTGATCCTTCAATCATGTCATAGTAACCCACCCCAAATCTTTTTCCCTCAGCTTCGATTTTAAGAGCGGGGAATTTATTAGGGACAACCCTGACCTTCCATCCAGGAGAATTGGGAGATGTATGAGGATCTCGAATTGCCCATACCTCAGGGGGAGTCTGAGATTCCTGACTTTCACAGAAGGGACAAACCTTAACTTGATTATATTTGGTAGTAGCAGCCAGATCAGAAGGTCTGGCCGCTCTCTCTGTGGCTATAATAACCCAACGATGCTCTAAAGGATCATACCTGAGTTCTGGCATGATGCGCTCCTTGGATGAGGGTGCAATTGGTGATGAATGTTATCCCATGTTTTAGATTCCCATGTGGTGATCAATGTATGAAGTTGGCAAGAAATGTGTGTGTTTCCGATGTTCTTGTCTAAGCTTTTGCGTTCGAAGATGGTTTGCCTTCAAATCAACAAAATTTTCTTCTGTAGATCAAAATTATATACCTGGGCAAATATATAACATAGAGGATCTGGTTACGTCAAACAAAATAAATTGTTCAGCACCAGTCAGATAAGCTGATTCTTCAGCCCGCGGATTTCCCAGCAAGGATGCTTACCCCTCGTCTTATTTTTTGCAGAAGATTCGCTTTAGTAATATTATAAGATGATATATGCATATCTTGAGGAAATTTTGCTTGTCACCCAGCAACAGAAATGGTGCAAGGGAAAAAAATATATATGAATTTATAATTATGTGCCATTATTGCTTATAATAAGTTTTTTGTACTCTGGTGAGTGGTAAAACATGACAGCTGGAACAAGAATAAGAGTGCAACTTTTTATAGCTATCTGCGCCATTCTTCTCGTTACTATGCTCTGTGTAAAGAAGAATGAAGAGACTTCACAGCCGTCTTCAGCCGAAGCCTTGAAGTCGCTTCCCTATCTCACTTGGGTTCCAGCAGAGAAGGATGTTCTTAAGTCAGGGGTTACAAAATATGACAGAGAACGGTCATTTGAGGGATTGAACTTGTTTAATCCCAGGAATCTATCCCGGGCTTACCTCATGGATATGGAGGGAAAAGTCTTGCACTCTTGGGCGAGAAAGACAGATGAAGATGATGGTTGGCAGCATGTTGAACTGTGCGAAAATGGTGATTTATTGGCAATTGTTAAAGACAGGATGTTGATCAGGTTGAATGAGAACTCCGATCTAGTCTGGAGCGTAAGAATGCGTTTTCACCATGACGTGGCTTTAGCAGAAAATCAAGATATTTATTCTCTCATCAGGGAGGATGATTTCATTCCTTACGGTGATTCCTCACTCCCGATCCTTAATGATTATGTTGTGGTTCTCTCTCCAGAAGGCGATATCAAAAGGAAGATTTCTCTTTTTCAGGTGATGAAAGAAGAGGTTCCTTCCCAAAAATGGAGGGAAATCAACAATTGGATGAAGGATCCAAAGACTCAACAAGAACTGGGCCTTCGTAAGAAAAAACAGGATTTTCTATTTACCAACATGGATCCGAACAATATTCTTCATACCAATACAGTGGAAATTGTGGGAAGAAAAATTAAAGGCGTTTGTCAAAAAGGAGATCTTTTGGTCTGTTGTCTTAAGCTAGACCTCATCGGAATCATAGACAGAGAGAGTGAAAAATTGATCTGGAAATGGGGAACCGGAATTTTGGACAAACCGCATCATCCTACGTTGTTAGAGAACGGGAATATTTTGATTTTCGACAACGGAGTCGATAGAGGATATTCTCGGGTAGTAGAGCTTGATCCGTTAAAAAAAGAAATTGTCTGGTATTATCAGTGTGAGCCTCCAGAAGCATTTTTCTCGGTGTCTCGAGGATCGAGTCAGAGAATGCCCAATGGAAACACCCTTATCACAGAAAGTGACAAAGGCAAGGTCTTTGAAGTGACTCATTCAGGTGAGGTTGTGTGGGAATTTTACAACCCAGAGATAAAAAAGGCTGACAAGAGGAGAGCGGCTATCTATCGCATGACGCGTCTTACAAACAGCAAGAAATATTCCTTCTTGAGATAGATTGTCTGAACTGATCCCACAGGGATTAAATAGCTGTGCCTTCGGGAATTATCGCGTTTTTTGGAATGACGATGATTCCATCCCGGATGACATAGTCTTCTCCATCCTCATCGTCGATGTTTCGGGAATTGACCAGCTTTGCGCCGTCTCCTATCCGTGCATTCTTGTCTATAATGGCATTGCGTATCTCGCAGTTGTTCCCGATGCCTATTCTTGGAATACCGGCTTTCAGGTTTTTTTCGATTTCTTCCCTCGCTTCGAAGAAATCGGCGCCCATTATCACGGTGCGTTCAAGGGCGGAGTTTTCTCCTATCCGGGAGCGAATTCCGATGATTGAGTGATTGATTTTAGAGCGGTTGATGATGCTTCCTTCACATAGGATTGAATTGTCGACGTCTGAGGCAAGGATTTTCGACCCGGGCAGAAATCGGGCGTGGCTGAAGATGGGTTTTTCCTCGTCGTAAAAATTGAATTTGGGAAGGGGTTGAGTCAGCTCAAGGTGGACCTCAAAGAAGCTTCTTATAGTACCGATATCCTGCCAGTATCCATCAAAAAAGTATCCATAAACTTTTTTCTGTTTTATAGCAAAAGGGATCACTTTCCGACCAAAATCCTCAAAATCTGTATTTTCCAGCAATTCCTTGAGCACTTCCCAGTTGAAAATGTATATTCCCATAGAAGCCAAATGAGTTCTCCCCGCTGCATCCTGCTGGAATTGTTGGAATGCCCCCTCTGGGACCTTCATCTCTTCCAGTTGAGAGGTTTCTTTCGGTTTTTCTAAAAAGCTTGTGATCTTGCTGCCTTTGTCTACCTTCATCACTCCGAACTCTGGAGCCTTCTCGTAAGGGACAGGGAAGACGGAGACGCTGATATCCGCGCCTTTCTCCAGGTGAAAATTGATGAATTTCTGGTAGTCCATCCTGTAGAGATGATCTCCAGAGAGAATGAGAACCAGGTCTCCCTCGGTACGGAAGAACCGCAGGTTCTGTCTTACCGAATCGGCTGTTCCTTGATACCAATCCGGGCTTTCCAGAGTCTGTTGGGCAGAGAGAATGGTCACAAAATCCTTGGAGAAAGTGTCAAAGTGATAAGTCAGGAATATATGACGATGCAGTGATTCACTGGAGTATTGAGTGAGAATGAAGATTTTCCGCAGGTCAGAATGGATACAATTGCTGATGGGGATATCGATGAGCCTGAATTTTCCGGCGATAGGGACGGCAGGTTTACTCCTTTTTTTAGTCAAGGGGTAGAGCCGCTTGCCCTGCCCTCCTGCCATGATGATGGTAACAACTTTAGCCATTTTGAGCTCTTATTTTCTTGGGGATGTATAAAAAATGTAAAGCAAGCACATCATAAAGTAAAGATTATTTTATAATGTGAGCCTCCTTTATCTGTTTTCTTCCTCCACCACTTCTTGTAATTGATTCAGGAAATCAGGGATAGCTGAGGTGACTCGAGTCCAGTTAGGAATAAGAGGAAAATAAAGGGGGTCTTCTAAAAATTCTTTTCCGGCAATCTGAATTGCTCTAGTAAAGGCTTCAACCATCATGGTTTCCTGGTGACGGTCGAAAAAGAGCCCGTTGAGTGCGGCATCATCGTGGTAGCGCTTGATGGTATCTTGTGCTGTTCTCAGGTAGGTTACTCTGAGAGTATTGAACAGACTTTCGCTGAGTGAAGTCCCTTCGATAGCCAGATTTCTGAAAATGGCTTTAGCGATATCTATAGACATTTTCATCAAGCCTGTGCTGGGATCTTCGGCCGAGAGGGGTTGATGTTTGTGCTCGTAGGTTTCGCAGAGTTCCACCTGGCAAATCCTTTTGATGGCGCAGTTGCGGTAGACTTCTGCCAGTGTTTCAACCTCTATTCCCCAATCTCCGGGAATACGGTTGATGCGGGCAAGGTCTGTGCTCATGGAAAATTCCCCTGCCAATGGATAACGGAAACTGTCCAGATAGACAAGAAGAGACGAAGGACCCAAAAGCTTTTCCAGACTCCTGATAACGGGAGTAACGAAGAGTCGCGTGACTCGGCCGTGCATGCGATCGGTTACTCGTGCGTAATAACCTTTACAAAAGGCATAATCTATATTGGGTGATGCCACTGGATAGCACAGCCTTCCCAGGAGTTCCCTGGTGTAGTTGATGATGTCACAGTCGTGAAGGGCGATGACTTTGCTCTCTTCCCGAGATAGGATGTATCCGTAGGCTGTCCAGCAGGAGCGCCCTTTGCCATCACCTCCCACAAAAAGGCCGCTCTCCTCCAATTGTTTGTAGAGTTCGCCTATCTTCGGGCCGGTGTTCCAGATGATGCGTGTTCTTTGAGGAAATACTGAGAAAAACTCCTTTGCTTTTTTAAATTGTTCTTTATCTGTCCTGCCCATGGTGACCACGATCTCATTGATGTAAGAGACCTCTTTGATCTCCTCGACGATCTTCTTTATAGCAGGGCCTTCCAATTCGGCATAGAGGGAGGGAAGCACCAGTGCTATCGGACGATGGCGGTTGAACTCTGATAATTCGCTCTCTATTCTTTCCAATTTGACCGGACCAAAGCGGTGAAAAGTAGCCACCACACCAGTTTGATAAAAATCAGCCATTCGGGCCTCCTTTATTATTTTCTATGAAATTTTATGCAGATTTTTTTAAAAGTTCTAAAACAGCCTTGTTCCATCCATAAGGACCTATCCCTTCGGCAAAGATCAGGTTGTCCAGCTTAACAGAAGGATCATGGCCACTGTCAGGCTTTGCCACCAACACCGGGTAATCGACGACTTTGAGCATAGGCAGATCGTTTAGACTGTCCCCAAGGCCAACCGTCTTAATCTTTCCTTTCTCCTTTTTATACAAAGCTTTAAGAATGGAGACGGCTTTTCCTTTATCGTTGTCTCCGAGGAGGTGGTAGAATCGACCTCCTTTTGTGAGATGAAGATTTGCGCGATTAGCAATTTTTTCGATCGTTTCTTCAGCTGATTTGTTTTCCAGAAGAAAAGGTTCGTCATACTCTCTTTTTTTAGCAAGTTTAGCATTGCTCAGAGAAAGGCGGCAGAATGAAGCCACTTTCTTGGCGGTAAGATCACCGAAGCCTCTTACTTCTCCAGGAAATGCGGCCTGGATTTGAGCAAGGACCTTTCTTATTCTTTGATAAGAAGTCCCCAGCTCGATGATTAAGTAGTTTGTATCTTCTTTGTCGAATGAAAAAGGAAGATGAAAATACTTCTTGGGAACAAATATCGCTCCTCCATTCTCTGATATAAAGGGATGTGTGATGTGAAGCTGCTTCCTGGTCTCCTCGATTTCAGCCTTGGTCTTGCTGGTGCAGATGATAAGGGGAACATTTTTTTCTTTTAACGCTCGAATAGCAGGAAGTGCAGGCCTGAAAGAGTAGGTTTCATGATCAAGAAGAGTTCCATCCAGGTCGGTAAAGATTAAAAGATGTGAATCCTCCCTGGTGCCGGTTTTTGCCAAAGAATTTTCTCCTGAATGTATTAGTATGTATATAGAGCAGGGATTTTTCTATACTCTATAAGAATTTGATGTTTGTGTCAAAAAAAATATATGCTTACATTTTCGTTTTACTCCCGATGAAGGTTTTGTATAAAATGTAAATTGGAAAATTTAGTGTTTTTAAGGATAGATGATTTTTTTTAATTTTAAACAAACTATTGTCACATAAACTCTAAGGAGTTAAAAATGAGCAGTCTGTATTTTCTCTTTCCTACCCTGTTCGCGATCTTGATTTCTTTCCTCGTTGTCAGAGCTTCGGCTATTGCTTTGATGATGACAGGATTGGATAAAAAAAAGGCACGTTTCCAGGCACTATCAGCATTTTCTGGCACAGGATTCACCACAAAGGAGGCAGAGCTGATCGTGAACCATCCCAGAAGACGCAAAATCGTTACTTGGTTAATGATCATGGGGAATGCAGGAATTGTAACGGTCATTGTCACAGCCACCTCTTCCTTGGCCACCAGCAGAGGGTATCAATTGCCCATAAATGTCATAGTCCTTATTGGCGGAATATTTCTGATATACAAGATCGCCACCTACAGGAAGTTTACAAAGAAGTGGGAGAATTTTATCGAAAGGAAACTCGTAAAATCACCTGCCTATGAAGAAGAGGCAACCGAGGATCTCCTCCATTTCCTCGAAGGTTACGCTCTAGTAAAAAAAATTATTACCGAGAAATCACCTCTGGCTGGAAATTCACTCTCAAAATGCAGATTGAATGAGAGAGGGCTTTTAGTATTAGGGATTGAGAGGGGAAAAAAATGGATACCCACTCCCAAAGCCCGTGAAAAGATGTTAGATGGCGATTCCATCATTATTTATGGGCCTCGTGGCGAACTCAGAGAGCTCTTCCAGGAGGGTGCTCAGAAATAAATAGACACTCAGCTCCATCGTGTTTTTCTAACTCTAGCTTTATTACTCCTATCGTTTCACTATCTATATGAATCCTGTAGAATATAAGACGAAAACCGAAAGCTAACAGCGATATTATGAAATTGAAATTAAAGAAGAGAAAGATTCTGGTCATTATTGCCGCTCTCTTTCTTTTCTTTCTTACTGTTTTTTTTATCCTTCATGCTCCCTTTTTCCGTGCTAAAGTCTTGGGTTACGTCGCCAATTTTTTTGAACAAAAAAAGGGGATTTCTTTGAGCGTCCAGTCTTTGAACTATAACCTGCTTCGTTTGAGGTTTACATTAAAGGGAGTGGAGATCAGGGCTTCAGGAAAGGATCATCTTTACCCTTTCTTCCAGGCCGATGAAGTCAAAATAAAGATTCCTCTTGCTTTGTTACTGAGAAATAAGCTTCAGATTCACGAGTTAGAGGTTAAAAATCCCAAGATAACCCTCCACATCGATCAGGATGGTGGGAATAACATTCCTTTTAGGACTCAATCCAGAGCAAAATCTCCTGGACAGGCAGAGATCCCCGAGTTTGTGTTGAACAGAGTTCAGATTCAGAATGCCTGGATCCGTTTCAAGGATGAGAGGAAGAAATTTGAGTGGAATCTCCCTGGACTAAAGATTGGTCTCCAATGGATGGGCAAAGGCAGACATTCATTCTATCTGGAAATGGGCAAGGATGGCTGGGCCAGATATAAAGAGCACAGGTCTCCTGTGGATGAGTTCCGTATTAAAGCAGATCTCGATTATCGAGTGATCGATGTTCAGGATTTCATCTTGAGCAGCCCTCAAAACCGACTCGAATTTAAAGGCAAGGTGGAACCTTTCTCTCCAGCTTCTATCGATGGAATCCTCCAGGGTGAGATTGATTTAAGTGATATGCGCTCTCTCCTTTACGTGGATTCAGCCATGGCAGGGAAAATAAAATTTCATTCACATTTGAGTGGGCCCTTAGAGGATGTGGATGCACATATTCAGGTGGAAAGCGATAATTTACATTTTAAGGAGCTGCAGGATATAGGTTTGAACGCAGAACTTCGCTGGAAAGACAGACGCCTTATTCTTCAGACCTTGCATATGGATGTAGCCGACGGAGAGATAGAGGGGCATGGTGAATATCATCCGTTAAAGGATAAGGCAGAAAACCGCATTGAACTGAGGTGGACATCTGTTAATCTTGAACGCCTTGATTTCATGGGCAGTCGTCTGTTCCCTTTCATTTCTACGACATCAGGCACAATTCAGGCTTTTTGGTCTGTGTCCGCTTTAAATTCTCTCAAGGGCCGGGCTGAGATACGACTACAGGCAAAGAAGCAGAAGAGTGAAGAGGGGATACCTCTTTCAGGGAGTGTCCTCGCTAATTTTGATTCTGGAAGGATTACTCTTTACACGAAGGATCTTACTATGCCGGGAGCCCGATTCACGGGCGAATTTCGTGTTGCTCCACGCGTTCTGAGTGGAAGATTCACGCTTGAAGCCAGTGAGCTCAAGGAGTTATCTTCTTTGCTCCTGGTCTCTGGCCGAGACACGTATAAAAAGGAAATGCAGGCCTTGGATTTGAACGGACAGCTCCATGTTGAGGGAATTGTGGGAGGAAGGTTAGAATCTCCCTCTATTTCCGCAGAATTGAAGATTCCAAATCTGTCTATCCTTGATTGGAAAGACCTTCAGTTGGATGGAACATTGATTTATGATGCCAAAGGTATTCGACTTAAGCCGATTAGCATCCGGGAAGGTAAAAGCAGGCTCGAAATCTCCGGTTTCTATTCTTTGATGAGTCGAAATCAGTCTGTCAAATTCGATGTCCGGGGAGAACAAATTTCTTTTGAAAGGCTACTCAAAGCTTTTCACCTGGATATACAAGCAAAGGCGAAGATAGATTTCAAAGCCCATATTGAAGGGAATCCTCTTGATCCGGATGCGGAAGCGGCACTCGACCTCACTGAGTTTTCTTACCATCATCAGGATTTTGAAAAGGTGAAAATCGTCGTGAATTACAGACAAAAACACATCTTTCTTGACTCTCTGGAGGCAAAAAAATCCGGAGGAAAAATAGAGGCGAAAGGCTGGTACCACATCGAGGAGGATGTTTTCAATATCGGTCTTTTAGTGAACTCACTCCCTCTTCAGAATATTTCTTTTATCCATCCTGAGAAAGGAATGGATGCTACAGTGGATTTCAAGCTTAAAGGAAAAGGGAAGATTGATGCACCTCAAATTGAGGCAGAAGGTTTACTGAAGAGAATAACAGTCGACGGAAAAAAATTGGGTGATATCAGGTTTCAGGCCAAAGGAGACCTTCCGTTCAAGATCCCTTCAGTCTCAGGTATCATCCTGGAAGCTGATGTAGATTGTGCACTCCTCAGCAGTTTTCTTGGGGATTCAGAGGCAACGGGCATGCTTAAGTTTAGATCAAGACTTGCAGGAACTTTTTCCGATCTCGAAATGACCGCTGGTATAGATCTTTCGGATGCTAAAATATATTTAACCCGTATCCCTCTCAGTTTTGAGGATATACAGCTACATTTAGGAGTATCCAAAAACGTGGTCAAGATTGATTCTTTTTCCTTTCGCGTTGGAAACAGCCGATGCCAGGTAGCAGGAGATGTTCCTCTGGAATCCTTGCCCGTTAGCCTTCCGGGAAGATTCCATGTCTTTGAGAAGAGGATAGCAAACGTATCACTGCGCGTTCAAAATCTGGATCTATCGCTCCTGAAGACTATCTTGCCTCTTGAGATGCTGGAGAAGATGAGCGGAAAGATTGATGGTAAAATCGAGGTTAGAGGGGAACGTCTGCAATGGAATAAGATATTAGCCGACGCCTCATTTGATTCATTGGAGCTGAATCTATTCGGGATTTCTCTTGCTCAAGAAGATTCTTCCCATCTCCTTCTCAGGGATGGAAAATTATTCGTCGAGAGACTCAATCTTCGGGGAGATGAAAACCGCTTAGAAATTAGTGGCTCTGTGGATTTGGGAGAGAATAAATCCATAGATATATCTCTGGACGGAGAGCTCGAATTGAGAGTCCTTCGCGGATTCTTGCCGGATGCGCTCATTTCTGGAATCTCAGATTTTCAGGTGCGGATGAGTAGAAACTTCGGCAATCCTCTCATTGAAGGATTTATCAATGTCCGGGATGCAGGAATGCAGATGGCCCATCCTCTCATTTTTCTAAGCAGGATAAATGGGAGGATATTAATCCGGCAGGAGGGAGTTGAGATCGAACAGTTGGGAGGAGATCTCAATGGAGGGAAACTAAGTCTTAAAGGGGATATCGGCTTCAGCCATTGGACATTCACGGGCGCTGACGTTCTCTTCACCAGCAAGGATTCTCTTTTTAATTATCCAAAGGATTTGAGATCACAGATTTCCAGCGAGCTGAGATTAAAATCAGATGGGAAGAATCATCTCTTATCCGGTAAAGTTATGATCGTGAATGCAAAATACATAGAGCCGTTCGGGATTCAATCAGCGATCTTTCGTTATTTACTCAAGAGGAATCGGGAAGAACACCTGAGAGAACCGAGTCCTTTCTTAAGCAATTTGCTGATGGATGTGGCCGTGTATACAGTTAACAATTTCTTGATTGACAACAATATCTCTAAGTCAGAAGCTAAAGCTAGCCTCAAGCTGGCAGGGAGCATATATCATCCAACTCTTGCCGGGCGGGTTGAATTTTTCGAAGGAGGTGAAGTCTACTTCAGCCATAATACTTTTTACATCGAAAGAGGAACAGTCGATTTCGTCAATCCCAATCGGATAGAACCCGACGTCAACCTCACTGCCCGAGCTCAGGTGAATGAGTATGACATTCAATTGATTTTAACAGGGACTCCGGATCGGTTCTCTGCCAACTTTATCTCAGACCCAGCTCTTTCTGAGCCGAATATTATTTCTCTATTAGTCACGGGAAGAACATTGGAAAGTGCCTCTGCTTCAGTCCTGGATATTGCTGGCAACAAAGCTCTTTCCTACCTCGATAATGTCTTGACAGGGAAGGTCGAGCAGGCTCTAACAGGGACCTTGGGATTAGAAAGTGTCAGGATCGATGCCAGCCTTGTCTCTACAGAGGAGAATCCCGGTGCGAGGATTACTGTGGGGCAGCACATCGGTCGAAGCATTGAGCTCGTACTCTCACAGGACCTGATGGATGCTCAAAACCGGACATGGATTATGAATTATAATCCCAATCGTAAAGTCAACCTCCAGGGTGTCAAGGAAGATGATAACGAATATAATATCAGCCTCCGGCACGAGCTTCTTTTTGGCTCGGTTGAACGGCCAGGTCCGACCTTGTTGAGGAGTCTTTCTGATAGAGATCTTACTGTTGGAAAAATTATCCTGAAAGGCCATTTGGGCGTTTCAGAAAGAATAATCCTCCACAAGATAAAGCTCGTTGAGGGAAAACGCTTTGACTTTTATAAACTTCAGGAAAGTCTTGACATGATTCGCCGTTTTTACGGAAAGAATCATTATCTGAGCTTCAGTCTCAACACCATAAAAGAGACGAAAGAACGTCAGTTAAACCTGACTTTTCATATCAACTCCGGTCCTAAGATTCATCTCAGGTATCTGGGTACGGATATTCCAAAGAGATTGAAGAGAGAAATAATCAGCGTTTGGATTGGCAGCTCATTCGGCCCGCTGGTCATAGAGGACATCAAACATCGGTTGCGTCTTCATCTGCTGAAAAAGAGATATTATCAGGCAACAATCCAGGCACGGGAACAGAATGTAAAAGAGGATGAGAGAATTATAGTCTTTCAAGTCAGCGAGGGATTGAAATACGAAAAGCCGGATATAATCATCGAAGGAAATAGATCCTTTTCCAAAACGCGGCTTCTTGAGTATCTCAATAAGAATCATTTGATCGACCAGGTTTTCGTCAATTCTCAGAGTGTTAGAAAAAACCTGGAAGATCTTTATGCTCAAAATGGATTCCTTCGGTCAAAAGTTCATATGTCCGAGCCTTATCTTGACCCAGGAAAGAGAAAAGTCCATATACACTTTCAAGTTGAGGAGGGAGCATCGTTTAAGATAGGCAAGATCGTGGTGAATGGAACACAGTTTTTAAGCAAAGACCAGTTGATCGATGAGATCGATATCCAACAGGGTGATGCTGTTTCCCTTAAGAAATTCAATGAGGCTGATGATAAGATAAGAGAGCTTTATGCGCAGAAAGGATTTAATGACGTCCATATTTCATCTCAAATCCAGGCTCACAAAGAAGAGGCAGTCGTTGATTTGAATTTTAACATCGATGAGAATCACCAGGGAAAAATAGCAGAGATTCAAATTGCTGGAAACTCAATTACCCATAATAGGGTGATCCAGAGGGAGCTGTTGTTCAAAGAGGGTGATGTGGTCAATTTTCGACCGATTAATGAGTCCCGGAAGCGATTGTATGATCTTGGTATTTTTGAGAGGGTGAATATTGATGTAGCGCCTCTCAGCCAAGAACAGGCTATTTCTTCAAAATTAGATGAGAAACAGGAAGATTCGACAAGGTTTTATCGAGTTGAGATAGATGTGGTTGAATTGAAACCGTACCGGCTGCGATATGGTCTTCAATACGATACAGAATCCGCCTTTGGAGCATCTGGTAATCTGATCAATCGCAATTTACTGGGGAGAGCTCAGCTTTTAGGAACAAGCTTTCGTTTCAATCGTGATGAGCGAGATCTCAGAGCGTTTCTGAGAAGCCCTTATTTCTTCTCAAAAAGAATAAACACGGAATTTTTTACTTTTGTGAACAGGACCATAAAGCCTTCATTCACCGTGGATAGTCTGGGTTTCACCTTGCAACAGCAGGTTGAGTTCAGTAAGAGCTTTATTCTCTCCTACAATTATTCGTTTGCACGCAATCATACGTTTGTGCCCGGTGTCGAGGAGATGCTTGGTCCAGGAATCTGGATGAATATTTGCACTCTTAATGTGGGTTTGACCTGGGATACGCGGGATAATATTCTCAACCCGTCTCGAGGGATGTTCTTTTCGCAAAATATAAGGTATGCCCCTAGATTTCTTGGGTCAGATGTCCGTTTTATCCGTTATTTCGGGCAATATTATGCATTCAGGAAGCTTTCCAATTTTCTTGTTCATGCCTTTGGACTGCGCCTCGGACTCAGCAAAGGATGGAATCAGGATATCATCGCCAGCGAGAGGTTTTTTGCAGGCGGGGGGACAACCGTGCGCGGATTTGGGAAGAACGAGGTAGGGCCAAAAGACCCAGATACCGGGTTACCAGTTGGAGGTGAAGCTCTCTTTGTTATGAATCAGGAATTGAGATTTCCCCTTTTCAAGAAGCTGAGCGGTGTGGTTTTCATTGATATTGGAAACGTATACTCCAAGATTTCTGATTTTAATCCTTTTGAAGTGAGGGAAACAGCAGGTTTTGGATTTCGCTATCAAACTCCATTTGCCTTGCTTCGCTTCGATTGGGGCTTTAAACTGGATCGACGTTCGGGAGAGCCTCTGTCAAAGATATTCTTCAGCATCGGTCAGGCGTTTTAAGTCTTGGTTGTCAGAAATTTATGACTAATGAGCTGAGAGCGCTTATGATGGATACTTCTTTATATCCAAACCCTACTCCGTATGAAAACCGCCGCTGTCATGGTTCATGAGGACGCGCTTCCCCCAGATTTGAAGGAAAAATCGGGGCTTTAAAAAGAAGCCGGACACTATTGGCAGACTTCTATTCCAACAGCGGCTCCGGCATTCCTCCACTCTGATTTCATAAATCCTTCTGAAGCCAGATCCACCTGCACATGTAAAAAATGATTTTCTTGTTCTTGTTCAACACCCCATGCTTGAAGTCTGTATTTTATTCGTGATGAGCCGTTTGCAGCGCCTAACACTTTGACTGATGAGGGATTCTCAAATCCTGAAGGCAGTTGGACACAGAAAAGAACTCTGTCGTTGAACATATTCTTTCTGAATGCCAGGTAATCATGGAATGTATCCGTGAAAATCGCCCTGTATTCAGGATTGTTCATAATAGCTCCTAAAATGAGCTTTTCAGGTTCATGGTCAACTGTGACTTCCAAAGGCTTTTCAACCTGGAGAGGCTTCAATAACCTTAGAGATGGGTCTCCAAACAGCACTCTGGAAGCTGTTCCTTTCAGCATGATTTCAGTTGGTGTCCATTGTGGAGAGGCCATTCCATTAGATAAAGTCTCGAAATCCGGAAGACGGCCCCCATTACCAAGCACAACACCGTCGTAAGTGTACTTGATGACCTCACCTAGAGCGGCTCCTTTCAAGGTCATATACTCCATCTCCTGATACACAGGTATGCCGTGGTCTGGATGAAGGGAAGCCAAATATCCAATCACATTGTTATTGAGAAGGTTCAAACAGAATGAGTCGTCATGCTCTGCCATTTTCTCTATGACCTTGCCTTCAGGTCCGAACATTTCAAAATACTTACCCACCACACCGGTGTAACAGGCTCCACTGAAGCACACACAGGGAGAAAATTTGGTGTTTAATATCTGCTCTGCAGTCATTCCGTTATCGATTTGTCCCGGATGTCCATGACCTCCGAAATGAAGGAGTCCCGCTCCTTTCATGGAGTTCAGATGATTTTGACTTATCCCGCTAGTGCCGTGCGATAGGCTCTCCAATTTCATCCTTTTTCCCAGAATAGGAACGAAATTGGAATGTGAAAATTTGTTAAAAAAATTTTCTCCGGCTTGCAAATTGGGGCCGAGATTGTCAATCATCTTTGCAGGGATCTGGAGTTCTCCAGAAACTGCTCTGGATATTCTCTTTACAAAATCAGCCGCAGCTTTGGGCGAGGCACCTGTTATAAATCCTGTTCTTGTATCCACAAAAGAATCTTCGTCCAGGTGGGCGGTCATGGTCAACCACTTCCATCCGAAGTTCACATCCAGCTCCTGAGGAGGAATGAATACTTGGACATAATAGGGAGTGTGCTTTTTAAGGATGGACTCTGCTGAAGACAAATCATTTGGATCAAAAATTTCGGATTTTGCCTCTGGGTGCAGTGTGCGGCTTTCTCTTATGGCATCTTCATATTCTATGGAGGCTTTCTCTGTAGAAAGGATCAAGAAAGAACGGCTGCTGTCGAGCTCAGCATTAAGGACATTTTTTTTATCTTTTTCAGTACAGGCTGGCATGCTTATGATCAAAAAAAGAATACTTAATGCCGTGAAAGCGTTGGCTAAAGGCTGTTTTTTAGTAGGGATTTGCGGATAAATTTTTTTTGTCATATTGCCTTTTCCTTTATTATGATTTTCATTTGGCTGCCTTATACCCTCGAGCCTCTCTTGATAATAACCAGGAGAAATGCATCACGTCAACATTCTTTTGAAAATCAGTTTATAGAATTGTTTGTTTACTTAAGATTCATGTCTTAGTTGAAAAAAAAAGAGAGATTGTCTTAAATTATAGAAAAAAGGGTTGTGGGATAAATGGATAAGATATTTTCCTATTAAAAAAGTAGAGATGATTTCTTATATACAGACAAAAATATTCGGGGGAAGAATCAAAGTTGAAACAGAGGGAGGAGTCACATATATACCTGAACCGTACTACTTCAGGGAAAGCCCTTCTGAAGAAATTATGGCCCAGGGAGTTGAGTTTTTTTATAACCAGGGGATTCCCGGATTTGGACGAAAGCATGCCCTCTGAAGAAAACGATAAAAACAAGGACATTGATTCATTCCTAAAGAGAATATCTCCAAATTTTCAGGTGGTTTATTTTTATGATGGTCCTTCCACCCAATTTCTGCCATTATCTAAATCCTGGAAACATAAAAAAGCTTTGAATATATCTCAAAGAAGACCAACAGTTTTTTTATTTCAAACAGAATTATTTGGATCAATATCATCCTGATAAAGGGAATTTGGCTAAATTACTGCGGGAATTCATTTACAATAATCAAAGCAATGTCATCATAGTGGTCGATGAAATATCCGGGGCCTTTGCCTTTATTGAAGAACTCTATTTCAATAAACCCTTGGATACCTTTTTATCTTGAGCCATCCTTTTTATGGCAGTACGATGATTCAATATCACTTTCCTCTGAGCCGTCAACGGCTGTTGACTCTCTTAAGGAAAGAGACTGAGTATCCTGTGGCATATTCCAGATGAATATGGCATAGGGTTTGTGTTTGGCGATTTGGACTGTTTCTTGATTTATAGCTCCTGTTGAGGCAGGAATTTATTGTCTCCGAACCGTTTCGCTTTACTAAGTGAAGATCCAGCCCATTGGTGAGATCATAAAAGGAGAAAATGCTCTGATTTTTCATTAAATAGAATATGTATTCACAAATATAAAATATTTTTATTGACAATGCTTTAGATTTATTCTAATTTTGAATAGAAATAAGCAGTGAGGTGAATTATGAACTTATTAACGAGGTCAGAAGAGATTGTGTTGCTTTCAATTTGGAAGCTTCAAAATAATGCTTATGGTGTGAAAATCCGAAGCCAGGTTTCCGCTGCTACCAGCAGGAATTGGTCCATAGGCTCCATCTATGCTCCCCTTCACCGTCTGGAGAAGAAAGGATTGGTGAAAACAAGCCTCGGTGCTCCGACTCCAGCACGTGGAGGCAGGAGCAAAGTCTTTTACGAGTTAACACCCAAAGGAAAAGATGCATTGCTCGAAATCAAGAAAATCCATGAATCCATTTGGGTAGGAATACCCTCACTCAGACTTGAACAAGAATAATTTTATCCCCATGAACACAAAAAAGAGCGGCCTCCCAAAAATCAGCGTTTGGCTTCTCGAGCATGTCATAAGCCGGGAGGTTCGCTACTCAGCCCTGGGTGATTTCGAGGAGCTCTTCCGCCACATGGAAAAAGAGCGCGGGACTCTTCAGTCCAGATTATAGCTCTGGAAGCAGATAACCCTCTCCTTCCCTTCCTTCCTCTTGGATTCTTTTTACTGGAGTATAATCATGTTAAAGAATTACTTGAAAACCGCTATAAGGAGTCTTAAACGCCAAAAAGTCTATTCTTTCATCAACATTGCCGGGCTTTCATTGGGACTGGTCTGCTGTATCCTGATCATCCTCTACGTCCGCTTTGAGCTCAGCTATGACCACTATCACCAGAATGCGGACCGCATCTACAGAATCATCGAGATCGAAATCAACGAAGGGAAAAAAGACTTCAGTGCCACGACCCCGGCACCTCTAGCCCCCGCACTCACAGCTGAATTTCCGGAAATCGTAAGCGCTGTCAGGTTCTTCCATCCTTCCTGGATTGAAAAATGGAAGGTATCCAGCGAGGGTAAGACCTTTGTAGAAGAGAACGTCTTCTTCGCTGATCCTTCGGCTCTTGAAGTCCTTTCCTTTCCGCTTATTCAAGGTAGCTCTCAGGATGCTCTAAAAGAGCCCAATTCTATCATCATTACTGAGGAAATGGCCCAAAAATATTTTGGGAATATGAGCCCATTGGAAAAAGTGCTTGTGCTCAACAATGCTGAAGCAAAAATCACAGGAGTTGCTCAAAACCTCCCTCAGAACTCTCATTTCCGCTTTGATTTTCTTGTCTCGTTTTCGACATTAGGACATCCATCCTTCAGAAATATCGTCTATGACATGCTCGCAGACTGGAGATCCCACAATTTTTACACTTATGTCCTCCTTCGCAAAGATTGCTCTTCCGCAGAATTAGAAAAAAAATCATTCCTTTCCTTGAAGGGCATTTCAATACCAAAATCTCAAATTCCGATATTTATCTTCAGCCTCTTAAGGATATCCACCTCTATTCGAAAAACTTCAGCTATGAGATTACATCAACAAACAGTGATATCACCTATGTCTACATTTTCTCTGCAATCGCTCTTTTCGTTCTCATCATTGCCTGCATTAATTATATGAATCTGACCACAGCCCGGGCCATCAACCGTAGCAGAGAGGTTGGTACCCGCAAGATTATCGGTGCCACACGGCTTCAGCTCATTCAACAGTTTTTGGGTGAATCTGTCGTCTTGATGTTTGTTTCCCTCTTTTTTGCCTCTCTTCTTGCCTTCTTCTTCCTCTCTGTATTGAATTCTATCACAGGAAGTAGCTTTCCGATTAATCTCAAAAACCTTGCTTACATCGTGGGACTCCTGCTGGTTGCAGCTTTGCTGTTGGGCTTAGCGGCCGGAATCTATCCTGCCTTCTTTCTCTCCACCTTCCGTCCTTTGAATATTCTAAAAGGAAATATCTATGCCAGCTTGAAAAAAACTCATTTTAGGAGAATTCTTGTTGTTTCTCAATTCGCCATTTCCATTGTCTTGATCATTGGTACAGTTGTCATCAGGGACCAGCTCAAATACTGCATGAACAAAAACCTGGGTTTTGATAAAGAGCATGTCCTCGTCATTCCCGCCAGGGATTATAAAACCATGCAGGAGTATGACATCATCAGGAATAAATTGCTCGAGCATCCGGAGATAATGAGTGTGGCTCGCTCCTCAAGCTTGCCAGGGAAGACGATCGGAAAAAGGGGATTTCTACCGGAAGGAAATATGTGGAATCCAAGGTATTCAATTTTTGTCGATTATGACTTTATTCCCACTATGGGCATGGAAATCACAGAAGGAAGGAATTTTTCCGAGGAGTTCACAGCCGATGTGAATGATGCCTATATTGTCAACGAGGCGGCGGTCAAAGAATTCGGCTGGGATCGAGCCCTGGGCAAGAGCCTTTTCTGGGCTGGAGATGCAAACAAAAAAGGTGAGGTTATCGGGGTTGTCAAAGATTTTCACTTTATGTCTCTGCATCAAAAGATTGAACCGATCATCCTCCATATGATGGTTCCTGGCCAGGGATTCAGCTATATCGCAATCAGAATCCGCAGCCAGGATATTCTGGGTCTGCTAGACATCATCAATAAAGACTGGAAGGAATTTAATCCCATTGTTCCCCTTGAGCTCTTTTTCTTGGATGAAAGCCTGAACAGGCTATATGCATCTGAAAAAAGAATGCTCGATGTCTCAGAAATTTTTGCTCTGCTGGCCGGCATGATTGCCTGTCTGGGTTTGTTCGGCTTGGCCTCCTATGTTGCAGAGCTGCGGACAAAAGAAATAGGAATCAGGAAAGTTCTCGGTGCCTCAAATTCGAGTATTGTAGTTATGCTCTCCAAAGAATTTACAAAACTTGTGCTTCTCTCAAACGTCATTGCCTGGCCAGTTGCCTACTATATCCTGAATAGGTGGCTTCAGAATTTCGCCTACCGCATCGACATCGGAGTGGAGACTTTTTTGCTGGCTGGTTTCCTTGCCTTTATGATTGCACTGCTTTCAGTGAGCTACCAGTCGATCAAAAGTGCGTTTGCCAACCCGGTACAAACGCTTCGTTACGAATAGCAATCGATCGCTTAATCTGAATAATTCAAAAAAAAGCTGTTTCCTTCATAACGTATTAATACATAATACGTTAGCAATAAAAAAAAGAGGAAACAGCCATGAAAAATTGTACCAAACAAATGACTGGTTCCTTGAGGACTGGCACTATCCCGGTTATGTCAAACATTAGCTTCGCGAGCTTTTCAAGAAAAGGATTTTCCAGGATGCCTGTGGTAATGAGGATGGAAATGAGAGCAATGAACTGTAGGAAGATCCGATCAGGAAAATAACCTGTGAGAGACTGTCCGATAATGAGAAGGAGCTAGCCAGTCAGCCGACTATCAGCCGTTTTGAAAACGGTATCTCGCGCACCAGCCTTTATCGGATTGCAGAAGTGTTTATCGATGTGTTTATCCAATCGTACAGCGAACCACCAGAGGGCATCATCCTGGATATCGATGACACGGATGATCTGGCTCATAGCAGTCAGCTGTTGACTCTTTTCAATGCTATCACGGCGGCTACTATTATATGCTCATCCACATATGTGAAGGGCAAAGCAGCAAGCTGATAGCAACAGTGCTGCAGCTTGGAAAGGAAAATTCAGTAAATCTGATTGTCCTGCTATGGAGCAGGGCATGCGTAATAATCAGGGGAAGAGTTGTTTATCAAAGAGCCAGTAAAATCTAATGGAAAAAAGTCTATCTATATGAGAAAGAATCATCACATCCGCCCTTAATCTATAATTGTAAGTATGGTTGTAAAGTTGAATCCATTCACATGTTAAGATTTTTGGATGTTCTTGAATCAATTTTTTTTGTCCTTTACAATTTATAAATAGATCAGGTTAATTTACTTTCAAAATATGTTAATTTTTAAATTGGAGAAGGAGCTTTCTTATTTGACATATCTTAAGTCAATTAGAAATACTGCGCTACATAGGAAAATTTTAAGGCTGATAGCCATTTTTGCCTGGCTTTTTTTTGGTTTGCCTCTGGCTTCATTCTCTCAATATGATTATGTTCCGGGGATGGAGAAGTTTCCAGATATTGACATAACACATTACGACCTCCGTGCAGAATTTTTTCCTGATACGGTAATTGTCAAGGCAAAGGCTGTTGTTGAATTTCAAGTGAAAGAAGCAAGGACGGACCTTGTTATTTTTGAGATTGACCGCAGGGTTAAGATCTTAAGAGCAGACGATGGGAACAGAAAACCTCTTCGTTTCGAGCAGCCAGATGATTCTGACTATGTTGTTATCCGTTTTGTTGAGCCAATCGAGGAGAAAGAAAGAGCCAGGATTAAGCTGGAATATGAATGCACCTTTCCGCCTCTTTTGAATGAATATTCTAATCCAGAAGTTGCCAAAGGCTCAGGTCAGGGTATCTCCTTTTTTCTTCGAAAATGGTATCCAGTAAACGATTATTTCTGTGACCAGGCGCCTGCTGACTTTACTTTCATCCTGCCCAATGATTATGAAATTTTAACAAGCGGACAGGAGGTATCTTGCGAGATTAAAGAGAGCAGGAAGATATCCCGATGGAAAAGCTTCGGACCATCAAGTTACTATTTTGTGCTTGCAGGACCCTTCATCCGTTCCACTTTCGATGGTCAAGTCCCAAAAATGATTATAAATATGGATGTCAAGGATTCTTACGCACTAAAGGCCGCAAAGGAGAAAGCTATAGATATCCTGAAGTATTACGAAGATCTGCTGTGTCCTTATCCCTATCCTGTTTTTTATCTTGCTACTACTCATTCGAAGATGGATCCGGTTGGGCTTAACGGCCTGACTTATATCGATTACGAGCAGTTCTCGCATAAATACAAGTATTCTGATTGGACGTGGAGCCATGAGCTGGCTCATCACTGGTTTGGAGGTATCATTCGAGCCAAGACTCCGGAAGATTATTGTCTCTTGATAGAAGGTTCTGCTGAATATTTCTCTAGATTGTTCATCCGTTCAACCATGGGAGATGAGCGATTTAAAGTTGATTTAAAGGTTCAAAGGATGGTCGCGCTAGCAGGAGGCGAAATCTGTCCTCTAACAAAATATTATGCTCTGAAAAGAGGCGGGGAGTTCCTTTATGCAAAAGGTTCTTATATATTTCATATGCTTCGACACATAATAGGAGATGAGAAGTTCTTTAAGCTGATGAGAAAGCTCATAAAAAACTTCTACATGAAGCCCGTTGGAATCCGGGACCTTGAAGAGATGGCCGAGGGAACCTACGGGCAGCCTCTTAAGTGGTTCTTTGATCAATGGGTATATGGAACCGGAATCCCGGAGTACGGACTGTCCTACGGAATCGATGCCAGAGAGAGTGGAAAATATGAAATCTCAGGTCTCATTAGGCAGAAGTCTGTTGAATTCAGGATGCCAATTGAGATTGCAGCGATACATAAATATAAGAAATATATACATAAAGTACTTGTACAAGACCGAGAGAATCCATTCCAGTTTGAGGTTGATTTCAAACCGGATACGGTTTTGCTGGATCCTGAATACAAGGTGCTGCGCTGGGATGATGATATTAGAGTCTGGTTGTACACATCAAAAGGAAGGAAACTCGTTCATAATAAGAACTACAGGGAAGCAGAGAAATTATTGGATCGTGCCCTTCAAATAAATCCCAACTGTTCTTGGGCAGCATTGGAAAGGGCTTCTGTTGCCGAGTTGCAGGATCAAATTGAGCTCGCTCTCCGTTTGTATCTTCAAGCTCTCGATGGAGATTTGAATTTCCATTTGATACCCTGGCCTCATGAACAATTAATACAGGTATTGTACCTTAGTGTTGGCTATTGTTATGATTTATTGGGCAAGCGCAAGCAGGCGGTTACCTGGTATCAAAAAGTAATCCAGACAGGACGTGATCCCCGTTTTGCTTTCTACTACGATAAAGCCCAACAGTATCTTAAAAAACCTGCATCCAAGAAAAAATAACAACGAATTCCTGGTACTTGCCAAGAGCTCCGGTTCTTTTGGTAAAGCCTTTAAGCTATTGTATTTTCACATATATCGCTTTGAATAGTGAAATGAATAATCTAAGAAATGAGAAATTTATTTATATTAGTGCTTGGTCTCTTTCTTCTGAGAGAATTGTACAGCATTCCCAAGATGTATTATCATAGACGCAAGTAGGAAAGGTTATGACAAGGGGAAAGGGGAAAGTCAAGATACTGTCCGCTTTTCTGGCTGCCTCCATAATTACCCTTTTTCTGGAGGGATTCCAAGAACAGGAGCAGCGGATACCTGCCGAACAGCACGAGGTTGAGGTTAAACTCGTTCTCGTGGATGTCATCGTCACTAAAGACGGTCGGTTCGTCAAAGATATGTCCAAAGACGATTTTGAGCTCTATGAAGACGGGAAAAGAGTACCTATTAACTCATTCGAGCTTATAAGCTTTGAAGAGAGGGGATTGCGGGTCATTAAGGAAGAAGAGCAGGAGTTTCCCGAACGCCCGAAAAAGAAGCTGGCCGTTGTTTTTGACAGCATCAATTCCTGGAAAAGAGAAATCCATATTCAATCTGAACGCATCCTGGAAGAGCTGAACTCTCTTGTGGACTTGGGAAATGAGGTTATGATCTCTCAGATTCACCCGACCAAAGGATTGGACATTCTTCAGCCCTTCACATCGGATGAAGACCTCATCAGAAAAGCTGTCGAGAGCGCCTCGGGAAACGTCTGGAACCTCGGTGCAGATGTGGGCACCATACCCCGAACGGATGAACTGAGCCAGGGGGATCCCAATTATCACCGCAATATGATGAGGCAGGATTATCTGTACAAAGAGAGACAGAAATTCGTAAAAACAGTAGGAGGGATCCTGGGTGCCTTAAACGTGATCAAAGACCTGCCGGGAAGGAAGACCATACTCTTTATCAGTGCTGGCCTTCCGGATATCTCCCCCTCCGATGTACTCCCCAAGCCCCGGGGAGAGATAAATCCCCAATCTCGTTTTTTCGGAAGATCGAGTGCAGCCGCGGTAGCCGAGCGTACTCAAATCTTCAACATAGATAAGAACATAAAGATATTTGATCCCTTCAACATCCTTTCCAAAAAGAGTTTCAGGAACAGTGAAGAGGTGATTCGGGAAATCATCAACCTGGCCAATGCCCAAAACATATCCATCTATTCCTTGAATTCAGACATATTTGTCAAACACCTTTATTCCGGTGCTTCGGCTGAACACTACCAGGAATACGAGAAGGAACTTTTCCGGCCCATGGAGAAAGACAGGATCAACCGGGCCCAAAACCTGAGGTGGCTGTCCGAAGATACAGGAGCGGATTCCCTCCGCGGAGCAAACAAATTTGAGCAGTTCCGAAAGGTTATGAGTACTGATCTGACTTATTATTACCAACTCAGCTTCTATCCTCAGAGGAAACTGTCCGACGATCAATACCACAAGATTAGAATTGATGTTAAACGGCGAGGTGTGGATATCCGCCACAGGAAAGGCTACATCGATTATTCCTCGGAAACGAGCAGCAGGATGGAGCTGGTCACAGCATTTTACAATCCCTCTTTGTTCAAAGGCCTTCCCTTCGAGGCTCAATTCATCCCCTTCTATTCGGCCTCGGGTAAGTTCGAACCTTGGATGAGCATCGCTCTTCCTTCCAAGGAATTCTTCATCGACAGGTTTCTCGAATACGAAAGCAAACTCTATCAACTCCACATCTGGATTCATGATAAGGAGAGCGGAGAAAGAGGTTTCGGAGGACGAATCAGTCTCCCGTTGAAGGTTAACCGCGACTTTATCGACTACATCAAAACCATCACCCATCTCAATTTCCATTTCAAGGGACCCGAATTGGAGCTGAAGAACAAAAATTATCAAGCCGTTTTTGCCCTAGTCGATACGGAGACTGAGGAAATCGGAGCCTGCGAATCACTGGTCACTCTTCCGGATTTGCGCAGTGCGGACTCAGGAGCTTTCATCAACTGTGTTCTGGGCTATATAGACCGCATTCCGTCCCATAACCTGGATTCCTTCACGCTGTCCCAGGAAGACGGAAGTCTTCAGTTTGGCAGCCTGAGGTTTTTCCCGAAGGTGACGAACCAATTCAAGCAATGGGCAGGAGTCTATGTTTTTCTTCAATTGTATCTGCCCCAGAAAAAACCGGATAACCCCCCCGATTTTTTCATCATGGCTGAGGATAACCTTGTCAAAAAACTCCGCCACGAAAAGCTCGCCGAATCCTTCGATGAAAACAGAGGGGTGTGGAATGTCATTTTTTTCCTGGATATCGGTTCTGCATCTCTAGGAAAAAACAGTTTGTTTGTAGAAATTCCCGGGACAAAAGAGGGCTCGATACTGAGCAAAGAAGTGAGCTTGACCGTACTCAGGTAGACGGGAGTTTCTTGATATTCTCCAGCATCGGTCAGGCGTTTTGAATCTCGGTTGTCAGAAATTTATGACCAATGAGCTGAGAAAGTAGTGATCTGTGTTTTTGAATCCAGCCACAGGCTGGTGATTATATTTGAGCTGATAACTCATCTTAAGAGCAAGATTGCCGCTGATGGCAACAGAGAGAGAAGCGAGTGAAGATAAACGATAGTCTTTGGAATCATCGAGATTGAGGAAGAAGATTTCGTGATAGGCGAATTCGGATGTCTTGGAAACATGGGCCTTCACCTTGCTTGATATCAGAAGGGAAGCAAAGGATAGTGAGATGCTGTTATCCTTAACCTTATCCACATTATTTTCTTTGCTCCAGCCAACAGCAGCTTCGGAGGAGAATTCCAATTTTTCTGATTTCATCCAGAGATATCCTGCTCCTAATGAAAGGGATAGTCGATAGTTGTAGCCAGAAAGAACATTCCTTTCCCAACTGCCGATACTGGTGAGATAAGCTTTGGAAGAAAGTATACGTTTGTATTCGAGGTGGCTGTAATAAATCTCAGACTCCTTAGCCCCTTCACTCTCAGAATAGATGATGTTGCCTTTGAACTGAATCTGATTCTTATCGAGATTCAGGTTTTGTTCTGTATCGAGCCCGAGCGTCAGATCTTCAGCATTTCCCGAAGTCAACAGAAGGGAAAAGCTTGTGGAAGAAGAGTAGAGCTTCTGCTTCTTCTCTCCTTCCTCTTTGGCAAGGGCACACTGGAAAATAGTCAACAGAATGATAAAGACGGGTGTTAATCTCTTTAGAGGTGAATTCATCACTCCCTCATTTATTTACCCGAACAGAGAAAAATTGTCAAAAAAGTATGCATCCTGGAGTCAGGTTTGATCAGGATTAGAAGCATAAAGAAAGAATCCAATCTCAGGCATTATGTGGATGACAAAGCCTGTTCCCAAAGGTAAAGCGAAACAACTCTCTCATAATAGTGCTTGCGTTTCTATGCGATATCTGGAAAAAAAATAATTTTGAGGTTAATATATGGATTCTGGAGTTCTCTTTCATACGAAGACTAATTGATCTAAAAGAAGGAGGAAAGATTGATTGCAAAGAGGAAACTTATCAGAAAAAGAGGGAAAAAGATTGGCCTTCCTCCAGGAACTCCGGTCTTTGTTGGAGAAAAAAGGGAAGAAGAAGCGAAAATTTCGATCATTGATTATGATGAGAGGAATTTTCAGGAGCGGGAGGCGAAAACAATTGAGGAATGCTTTCCATTTAAGGACACTCCTACTGTGACCTGGATAAACATAGATGGAATTCACGATGTGGATATTATCGATAAGATCGGAAAACACTTTGATTTACATCCACTCATCATGGAAGACATCATGAACACAGAACAGCGACCGAAGATGGAAGATTTTGGTAACTACCTCTATGTGGTATTGAAGATGCTCTATTATGATGATGAAGAGAATGAAACAAAAGTGGAGCAGGTGAGTATGATTCTCGGCGATAATTTTGTGATTTCTTTCCAGGAAAGGAAAGGAGATATTTTTGACCCAATACGGGAAAGATTAAGGAATGGAAAAGGCCGGATCAGAAAAATGGGAGCTGATTATTTGGGATACTCTTTAATGGATACGATTGTGGATAATTATTTCACGATCCTGGAGAGACTAGGTGATCGTATAGAAGAATTGGAAGAAATAATGGTAGCTAATCCTAGGCTAGAGACATTGCATGAGATCCATCGATTGAAGAGAGAGATGGTTTTTCTGCGCAAATCAGTGTGGCCTTTAAGAGAGCTTATCAGTGGTATGGAAAGGGGAGAATCGCCTCTAATCCATAAGGCAACACGCATATATTTGCGGGATGTCCATGATCACACCATTCAAGTGATTGACACAATCGAAACTTACCGGGATATGCTATCAGGGATGCATGACACATATCTTTCCAGCGTTAGCAACAGAATGAATGAGATCATGAAAGTCTTGACCATTATCGCCACAATATTTATTCCTTTGACTTTTATTGCAGGAATATACGGGATGAACTTTGAATTCATGCCGGAGCTTAAATGGCGATGGGCCTATTTCGTCGTCTGGGGAGTCATTATTGTGATAGCCATTTCTATGATGACTTACTTCAAGAGAAAGAAATGGTTTTAAGAGGAGTGGCCCCGCTGTATGGATAAGAAGAGAACTCTTCCCGAGCTCCGCAGAGACGCAGAGGCAATCTTTCGCTCGGGGGTGAAAGCGGTTGATCCTGTCAAAGCCATTGGACGGCATGTCAGGCGGCAGGATGAGATTCTGAGAGTAGGAGACAAAAACTACAATCTAAAGTATTTTTCACGAGTGATTGTCATTGGAGCCGGGAAAGCCTCGGCTGCTATGGCTCAGCCTCTTGAGGAACTCCTTGGGGATCGGCTAAAGGAAGGTTTTGTTCAGGTTAAATACGGCTATTCCCTGCCATTGAGAAAGATCAGGATAGTTGAAGCTGGTCATCCTGTCCCCGATAAATCCGGTATCGAAGGGGCTCATCAGATCGTCCGGCTGGTGAAGTCCGCAACCGAAAAGGATTTGCTGATCTTTCTCATCTCAGGTGGAGGTTCAGCTCTTCTTCCCAGCCCCGTTGAAGGGTTGACCTTGGAGGATGAGCAGCGGATGACCCAAATTCTCCTGGAATCTGGAGCGAATATTCGCGAAGTCAATGCCATAAGAAAACACATCTCACAGGTAAAAGGTGGACAACTGGCCCGACTAGCCTATCCAGCGACTTTGGTTTCATTGGTTTTATCTGATGTTATCGGGGATAGCCTGGATAGCATTGCTTCCGGGCCTACAGTTCCAGACAGCAGCACTTTCAGCGACTGTGTTCATGTTCTGGAGAAGTACAGGATCAAGAACCAGCTCCCTTCTTCTGTGCGGGAGCATCTGGAAAAAGGAATGAGCGGCGAGGTTGAAGAAACTCCCAAAGCTGATGACCCAGCCTTTGAGCGTACTCAGAATGTGATCATCGGCAGCAATATCCTCGCTCTCCAAGCAGCCAAGAGAAATGCTGATGAACTGGGTTATAACAGCGTGATTCTCTCTACATTCATAGAAGGGGAAACAAGAAAGGTGGCAAGGGGCCATGCTGCCATTGCAAAGGAGATTCTCGAGAGAGACCTCCCTGTTCGTCGTCCTGCTTGTATTATCTCTGGGGGAGAGACCACAGTCACCGTCCGGGGCAAAGGGCTTGGCGGCCGTAATCAGGAATTTGTACTGGCAGCAGCCATAGAGATCGATGGCCTGGAAAATGTGGTTATTCTGAGTGGAGGAACAGATGGTACAGATGGCCCTACGGATGCTGCAGGAGCGATTGCGGATGGATTGACTGTGAAAAGAGCTAAATCCATGGGGCTCGATCCAAAGCACTATCTCAGGGAAAATGATTCCTACCATTTCTTCCAAACCCTGGGTGATTTGCTGATTACAGGTCCCACTTTTACCAATGTAATGGACTTGAGGTTGGTGATAGTCGTATGAGCGAGGGGGCTATGCTTAAAACAAAAATCGTCTGCACCATAGGGCCTGCCTCCAAGTCTCCTGTGATTCTGGAACAGCTTATTCAGGCGGGTATGAATGTTGCTCGTCTGAATTTCTCCCATGGAACCCAGCCTTCACACCAGGAAGCGATGGTCAACCTTCGTCGCCTTGCCAAGCGCTCTAACAAGCCTCTCGCTATTCTCCAGGATTTAGCCGGGCCTAAGATTCGCATCGGCCAAATCAAGGAAGGATCCATTACCCTAGAGTCAGGAGCTCTGTTCACTCTGACCGGCAGGCAAGTACCTGGTGACAGCAATCAGGTTTCTCTCAACTATCCAGACCTTCCTCAAGAAGTCCAGCCCGGGGACTCTCTGCTTTTGAGTGATGGAGCCTTGGAGCTTGAAGTTATGGAAACCACTTCTCATGACATCAAATGTCGGGTTGTCGTCGGCGGAGCTCTTAGTTCGTTCAAAGGGATCAATCTCCCTACTCGTTCTATCAGAGTGCCTATACTAACAGACAAAGATAAAAATGATTTGGCTTTTGGGATAGAGCAAGAGGTCGATTATATCGCACTTTCCTTTGTGAGGAATATCGATGATGTCTTGCATGTGAAGCGCTTCATGGAGAAGCACAATTGTTCCATACCCATAATTGCCAAGATCGAAAAACACGAAGCTGTGGCCAACATCGACGAGATTATTGCGGTGGTGGATGGGGTTATGGTCGCCCGGGGTGATCTCGGAGTGGAAATACCTTTGGAGAATGTGCCTCTTGTTCAGAAAATGTTGATCGAGAAAGCCAATCGTGCCGGGAAACCCGTCATCACGGCCACTCAAATGCTTCGTTCTATGGTGGATAATCCCCGGCCAACCCGAGCTGAAGTGACAGATGTTGCAAATGCGGTGTTTGATGGCACTGATGCTGTGATGCTTTCAGAGGAGACGGCGGTAGGGGATTATCCTGTCGAGGCTGTCGCCATGATGGTCAAGATAGCCCGGGATGCTGAATCGGGAGTTCCTTATGAATCCTGGACGGAGCGGTTTGGCACTAAGGAAGAAAAGACCATTCCCGAATCTGTCGGTTATGCCGCTTGCAAGCTCGCGGAGACTATCCATGCTGCCTATATTATTAGCTTTACCCAGTCCGGAAGTACTGCCCAGATTGTATCCAAATACCGGCCACGACCTCTGATCCTGGCACCTACTCCTGAGGAGAAGACCTTCCATCGTCTTTCGCTCATCTGGGGAGTTGTTCCCATCCTCAGCGAGGAATCTCAGAATACAGATGAGATGATCAAGAAAACATTCCAAGCGGTGGTGAAGTCCGGACTGGCAGAGCGGGGGCAGAAGGTAGTTATTACGGCCGGGATTCCTGTGGGAGTGCCAGGAACAACCAATATGATCAAAGCAGAAGTCCTGCAATAAACGTTGAGGGCGCCTATCAAGGCTTGGTCTCGGTGATTTAGAAATTAGGCTTGACATTTTCATCTCAGATTATTTAATAGAATTATTTAACCTATGTTCACAGACTTGTGAAATTTGTCGTGGAAAATCGAAGAAATCAGCGATATGTACCCGTGGTTTGAGATTGGTAACATATCCCTTGATTTCCTGTATAATGCAGGTTAATAAATGTCTGTCTTAAAGGATAAAAGGAGGCAATATGTCAGGAAAGAATATAGAAAGAAGGGATTTTTTAAAGACACTGCTTGCGGGTATCCCCTTGATGACTCTTGACTGGGATGTTTTCCCGAAACCCCAGAGGAGTGAATCCGATAAAGAAACCTATGATGCGGTCATCATCGGCTCCGGGCTTGGCGGTTTGAGTTGTGCTGCGGCCTTTGCCCGTCAGGGATTCAGACCTCTCGTGCTTGAGCAGCATTCTATTCCGGGAGGTTATGCGACCACATTCAAGCGGCCAGGAGGCTTTGAGTTTGATGTCTCCCTCCACTCAACAACAGTAGGGGAGAGAGAGGGAATCCATAACTTGATTCCGGGCTTTCCGGAAATCAAAGAGGTCGAATTTTCTCCCCATCCCGATCTTTATCGAGCCATCTTCCCCCACCACGATATCACAGTTCCCCAGAAGGATGTAGCCGGATACATTAAAAAACTCGTCAATCTTTTCCCAGAAGAAAAAGAGGGGATCGCAGGGATTTTCGAAGATATGAAAGGATTGGCTTTGGATATTAACAAGTACTCCGCTGCAGAGGGTAAGATCGACATGAGCAGTTTTTCCACCGATTTCCCCTTTTTATTTAAATGTTTCAATAAGACTTGGGGCGAAATGATAGACATACATATCAAGAATCCTGAGCTAAAGACCATCATCTCCTCCCTGTGGGGCTATTTCGGGCTTCCACCATCAAAGCTGGCCAGTTTTTATTATGCTCTTCCCATCATCGGCTATCTTCAAAGCGGAGGATACTATCCCAAGGGCAAATCCCAGAAGATAAGCAATGCTTTCAAGAAATTTATAGAGGAACATGGGGGGAAGGTCAAGCTAAAGACCGGAGTGGAGAAAATTCTGGTCAAGGATCATGCTGCCTATGGAGTGAAAACCTCTGATGGCGCGGAATACACAGCAAAAGTGGTGGTTTCCAATGCCAATGCCTACGACACATTCCATACCTTTATCAAGGAGGATGATTATCTCAAAGATTATCTGGCCAGAATGGATAAATTGAGCGTCAGTCTTTCCAGTTTTCAGGTTTTTTTGGGCTTAAAGAAAGATTTGGTCGGTGAAACCGGGATTGCTGATTCCGAAATATTTTTTGCAAATGGCTATGATATTGAGGCTGCTTACAAAGCTGCTCAGAATGCGGATGTGGAAAACTCAGGTTTCGGCCTCACCCTCTACGATAATGTCTACAAGGATTATTCTCCTCCAGGCAAGAATACTATCAATATTATTGTGCTCCAGGGATTCGGTCACTGGAAAAAATATGAGGAAGATTACTGGAAAGGGAATAAAGTCGAATATCGAGCTGAGAAGGAGCGGATAGCTGATATTTTAATCAACAGCGCAGAAAAAACCCTTCTTCCGGGTCTTTCCAAGGCTATAGAGGTTAAGGAAATCGGAACGCCTTTGACCAATATCCGGTACACCAGAAATTACAGAGGTGCAATCTATGGCTGGGACCAGACCCTGGATAATTCAGGCCCAAGACGTTTGCCTCATAAAACTCCCATCAAAAATCTCTATCTTTCAGGGGCATGGACAAGCCCGGGTCATGGATATTCAGCTGTTTTAGCCAGTGGCTTGCAATGCTTCGCTGAAATTATGGAAACGTGGCAAAAGTGAATCTTGCACACACATTCCAGAGAAAAATTTAAGTCCTGAATACCAGTCGGCTCTTCTTTTTTTGACCAATTCTTTCATAGTGTTCTCTAAAATTGAGCATGTCGAAAAGACTTTTCCCCTCCTCCATTTTCGCTAAAACTTTTTCTTCATTTTGTTGAATAATCCCTGCTGTATCCACTATTTTTATTATCTCTTCTTCACTCATGACCACAATTCCATCATCATCTCCAAGAATGATGTCACCTGGTAAGACAGAGACACTGCCACACTCGACTGGAATTTGTGTCTCGAATATCTGTTGTGCTGTACCTGCCAGAGGAGTAATATATCTGGCATAGACAGGGAACTGCATCTTCCGTATCTTCTCTGTATCACGGCACCCTCCATCTATAATCATTCCTGCCAGACCTTTTCTCCTTGCTTCTGCGGAAAAGAGTTCGCCAGCAAGAGCGACTTTCTCGCCTCCTGCATCCACTACCAGTACTTCATCTTTCCCGGCTTCGTCAAGGCCCTTGAGGATGGATAAAAAATCTTTCCTGCAGCGAACAGTATGTGCTATTCCTATCATCTTTAGACCGAGAGTCATAGGACGGATTTCATGATCCATTACTCTTATATTTTTTTGAGCATCACAGATGCATGCCGCATCCAGATTTTCCAATCTTGACTTCCATACTTTAAAATTCATGATCATTCCTCCTCAAATAATTATCCATCCCTTTCAGAATTGGAGCCATATAACATCCCCGCACAGGTTTCTCCTTTTAATTTGGATCTTTTCATCCCTTATCACTTCTGTCATCGTAGACCCTCTGCAGAAAGGTTGCTATTTTTCTTACCACCAAATGCTTGATTCCAGCCTGTTCTTAAAACTAGCACTTGCTCAGACAGGATGTCAAATCGGGACTTCTTGTGTTTTTATTTGAACTTTTCCCCATCTCATTATATTCTTAACAAAGATCATATAAGAAATGATATCCTGTTCCTCGTTATAGGGGACATTATCAAATTTTTAAATGTAACAAACATAAGAGGGATCTCACATCCGGAGGAGGAGAAAGAATGAAAAAATGCATGCATCTGCTTTCTGTGTTTATGATTTTCGCTTTGTGCTCAGAATGTCTGTCTTATCCCATGGAAAAAGAGGACATCACTTTCTCTCTTAAGGGACTAGAAGGGATAGAGAAAGTCTATCTGTCTTTGGAAGCTAAGAATTTTCTCCAGCAAAATGGTTTCGTAGTCACACCAGGTTCTGAGGAAGAAATCTATGATGTCTATTCCCAGTGCAAGAAGAAAAATCAGCCCATCTTTGTCACCAGCGATTCGGTTCTTCACACATCTCATATTTTTTTCGATTATCTCTTGAGAATACTGGAGAGAGAAAAACTTTATGATCTGACGGTCGAGTTGACCGACAGGATGATCCTCCTTTCGCAGAAACAGTTTGAAGGGGCAGAAGATGAAAAGATAAAGGAAGTAGCCAGATTAAACATGGGATTTTTTGGAGTGGCCAGGAAGATTTTCAACCCAGAGTATGAGCCTGGTTACGGTTTGAGAGATTTGATTCAGAAAGAGGTCAACAGCATAGAAAGCCATAAAGGATTGGCATTCAGGTCTCTTTTGGCTTATGTGGAAAACCCGAATTTGATGCGTACACCCTATGCTTTTGAAGACTACAGCCAATATATTCCTCGGGGCCATTATACAAGAAACGAAGAATTCAAAAAGTATTTCAAAGCCATGATGTGGTATGGACGTATCGATTTCAAACTGATGCCAGGAGAATCGGATTCAGCACTTCGTCATGGAAAAATGATGACTCTCCAGGCTATTTTAATGGTGGATTGTTTGATGAGAGATGAGGAGGCACTAAGGTTATGGAGAATGATCTACGAACCCACTGTTTATTTTGTGGGGGCGACCGATGATTTGTATGTCGATGATTATAAGACTCTGATTAAAGAAGTTTTTCCTTCACAGGGCGGAGTAGACAAATACAATGATGAGCCCGAATTATCTAAATTCATCAAGAAGGCCATGGAATTGAAATCGCCGAAGATCCTCTCCGGAACTGCTTTTGTCGAGGAAGGAGAATTCGCTGAAACAACAAGAGGCTTTCGCTTTATGGGGCAGAGATTTATCCCTGATTCCTACATGTTTCAAGAGCTGGTTTTTGGTAGAAAAGGGAAAAAGATGATGCTCGCCTACACAGGAAGCGGAAAGCCTTTTACCATGGAAAACCTTCCTGCGGTGGGTCCAGCAAGAGCTTTTCCCAGAGGATTGGATGTCTTAGCTGTCCTGAGCTCAAGGCGGGCACTTGAAATATTAGAGCAAGAGGGAGACACCGAGTATAAAGGCTATTATGATCAACTGCGAAGGCTTCAAGAAGAATTCTCATCCTTGACTCCGGATGAATGGAAACAGAATCTGTATTGGAGATGGCTGTATTGTCTTATTCCTCTCTTTCATGAGCCCAAAGGAGAAAACATCCCCAAATTCATGCAGAATATTTTCTGGATAGACAAAGAAATTCAGACAACTCTGGGCTCCTGGACCGAACTGAGGCATGACACGATACTCTATGCAAAGCAAAGCTATACCATGGTTGCCACGGCTATGCCCGGAGAAAAGCCTGTTTTTACTTACGGATATGTCGAACCATATGCTGAAGTCTACACCAGGATTAAAGAAATGATGTCAGACATGAGAGGAAGTCTCGCTCAACTCGGAATCGCCATTCCCGGGATAGAAGAGAAGATTAAGAGTTTTGAGCAGGTATTGGAGAAGTTAGCGGTTATATCCGAAAAAGAACGAGAGGGAACGGAGCTGAGCAGGCAGGAATATGAGCTGATATGGAATATCGGCGCTGTGCTTGGTTCTCTCAAGCAATTTCCTTCTCAAATCATGGAAAAAATCACGTCTGGAACGGACGAAAGAATCGATCTTGTTGCTGATGTCCACACGGATATCAATACAAAACAAGTTCTTGAAGAGGCGGTTGGTTCTCCGTTCAATATTTATGTCATTATCAAAGATAGAATGGGATACAGACTATGTCAGGGAGCAGTTTTTTCCTATTACGAGTTCAAACATCCCATGGATGATCGTCTGACGGATGAGAAGTGGCAGACTATGGGTGAGAAAGGGAGAAGGCCGCCACAACCTGATTGGACAATGAGCTTCATCACGAAATAGAATACTTTGTGATGCTTCGAAGTCCTTAGAGCTTGCATTTTTTTTGAGATTTTATTATGTAAAATACATGAAAAAACAAAATTTTCTTAAAAACTTAACATTCTTCATACTGCTCCTTTTAGCGGTTTCCGCCTATCTGTTTGTCCAACAAGCAGAGCCTATCACTATAGAGAAAGTCTCTGGAGATGTTTATTGTCTTTACGGCCAAGGCGGGAACATTGGCATTTTGAAAGGAGAGACTGAACTCCTAGTCATTGATTCCCAGTATGCCCAAAATGCAGATGATGTGATGAAAGCAATCGGAGAATTGAGTTCTCAGAAGATCCGTTACCTGATCAATACCCACTATCACGGCGACCATACTCAAGGAAATCCTATCCTGGGGAAAGATGCCCGAATCATCAGCCACAAGAATTGCAAAGCATCACTTCTATCGTCGTTAAAACCTGAAGAGACTGCAGAGAGTGTTGGAGCTCCACAGGAAACTTTCGAGGACGAGATGAGTCTTGAGGTAGGAGGAGAAACAATACGACTGCTCTATTTTGGCCCAGGACACACATCCGGCGATACTGTCGTGGTTTTCGAGAAGGCCAAGGTGATTCACGCAGGAGATCTTTTTTTTCACGGATGGCCTCCTTATATCGACGTCAAGGATGGATCGGATACAAAAAACTGGATTTCCACCATAGAAAAGCTTTCTGAGACTTACCCCGATTATAAAGTGATCCCCGGGCATGGGAGAGTCTCTGATATGGAAGAGTTCTTGAAATTTGCTGATTATCTGAAATACCTGAGGAAAGAGGTGGCTGCAGCGATTGAGGGAGGGAAAACACGTGAGCAAGCGCAGGAGACAATCGACCTTTCCAAGTTTGTCTACATTCAAGATCAAGGGGAATTCCTGACCAAGAAGGCGAACATTGGCTGGGTTTATGACGAGATGACCAGAAAATAAGGAATGCCGAAGAGGGGACTCGAACCTCTTGTATTATTCTAACTTATTCAATATTAACAAATTACGGCCTAAATCACTGAAGACAAAAAAATTTAAATTTTTAAGCGGACTAAACTTGCAAATAGCTTTTCTAATAAGGAATTTGACTTTAATAGAGAAGAGAAAATGTGTTCAAAATTTTGACATTTATTTTATTATATATTAAAAAAAGTGTGCATTCTGCTATTTAACGAGAAAAAATAACAAATCTCTTGTGATCGTTAAAACATATATATTGAGGAGAACTAAAGATAGTCGTTTTCTGTAAGAATTATCAAATAGATTCATATACTATATATTTGAATATGGAAAAATTAGGATGAAAAGACCGATAAAATCAATTGTTACGTTTTTAATTTTATCAGTAATTCTGTATATTTCATGCACGAAAGAAGAAGGATTTAATCAGGAGAATATAACAGTAATAATTAATAAAAACAAACCTAAAGCTACTTCACTTTCTCTGGAATTTAAAGAAGATCTTTGCATTAAAGAAAATTGGGCGTTACCAACAAAACTTCTTGTTGATACCAAAGGAAATATATTTGTATTTGATGAGGAAGATAAAAAACCGACTATTTATAGATTTGATGAAGCAGGAAATTTGTTGTTAAAAAAAAGCTTTGATAGAGGTCAAGGACCTGGTGATTTTAATTTTATGGATCCTCATCTTTCTTCTGAAGGAAAGTTGAATCTTTTTGATAAGCAAGCTAGAAGATTAACTGTTCTTAATAGTATGCTTGAGGTAGAAAAGACCATTAAATTCGAAAAAAGCTTATTCAATTTTAAACTAGATTCTAAAGGTTATATATATGGATTTTGTCTTGGTTTTACAGAGACGATGACTGAATATTTAGCAAAATTTTCTCCTGATGGAAAATATCTCTCTAAAGTATTTGAATTTGAATATATAAATATTGAAAGAAAAGAGGATGCTAATTATGTTTATTTATACAATACATTAGGGAAATATAAAATTGATAGAAATGATAACTTGTATTATGTACGAAATGATAAATACGAAATAAATATTATAAATCCTGAAGGGAAACTGATAAAAAAAATAG
>CAYVAT010000030.1:0-34949 GCA_964449165.1 uncultured Eubacteriales bacterium
CACGTAGCTCAGTTGGTAGAGCACGTCCTTGGTAAGGACGGGGTCACCAGTTCAAATCTGGTCGTGGGCTTGGCTAACATAAAACTATGGAGAGCCTGTGCTCAAGGCAGGCTCAAAAAAGAGGAGGTAAGAGCAATGGCGAGGGCAAAGTTTGAGCGGACCAAGCCGCATTTAAACATAGGGACGATAGGGCATGTAGATCACGGCAAGACGACATTGACATCGGCGATCACGAAGATATTGCACAGGAAGATAGGGGAGAAGGTAGAGTATATAGAGTTTGAAAAGATAGACAATGCGCCGGAGGAGAAGGAGAGGGGATTAACGATCCAGATAGCGCACATAGAGTATGAGACGGAGAATCGGCATTATGCGCACATAGATTGTCCTGGGCATGCAGATTACATCAAGAACATGATAACAGGGGCAGCGCAGATGGATGGATCGATACTGGTGGTAGCGGCGGATGATGGGCCGATGCCGCAGACGCGGGAGCACATATTGTTAGCGCGTCAGGTGAATGTTCCTGCGATAGTGGTATTCATGAACAAGGTAGATTTGGTGGATGATCCGGAGATACTGGATTTAGTGGAGTTAGAGGTAAGGGAGTTATTGACGAAGTATGAGTTTCCTGGGGACAAGGTCCCGGTGGTGAGGGGTAGTGCGTTGAAGTCGTTGGAGTCGGATGGAGATCCTGAGGCGGAGGTAAACAAGCCGGTACTGGAGTTATTGGAGGCGGTGGACAGTTACATACCGGAGCCGGTGAGGTTGGTGGAGCAGGCGTTTTTGATGCCGATAGAGGACATATTTTCGATAAGCGGGCGAGGGACGGTGGTGACAGGGCGAGTAGAGCGAGGGAAGGTGAAGGTAGGAGAGGATGTAGAGATAGTAGGATTTGGGGAGACGCGCAAGCGGGTAGTGACAGGGGTAGAGATGTTTCGCAAGACATTGGAAGAAGGGATAGCAGGGGACAATGTAGGAGTATTATTGAGGGGGACGGACAAGGATGAGGTAGAGCGAGGGATGGTGTTGGCCAAGCCCGGGTCGATAACGCCGCATCATCATTTTAAGGCGGAGATATATGCGTTGAAGAAGGAGGAAGGAGGGCGGCACACGCCGTTTTTTACAGGGTACAGGCCGCAGTTTTATTTTCGGACGACGGATGTGACGGGGACGGTGAAGTTAGCGGGAGGAGTAGAGATGGTGATGCCTGGGGACAATGTGAACTTAGAGATAGAGTTAATAACGGATGTAGCGATGGAGAAGGGATTACGGTTTGCGATTAGAGAGGGAGGACGCACGGTAGGAGCGGGATCAGTAACAGAAATTTTGGAGTAGGCCCTCTTACCTGGGAAGGTAGTAATAAACATTATATAGACATTACGAATAGGAAAAAGGAAGATGGTGAGAGAAATCGTTACTCTTCAATGCACACAATGCAAGAGAAGAAACTACACAACCACTCGGAACAGAAAGAAGCAGAGCGATAAGATTGAGTTGAAAAAATATTGCAAATTTTGCAGAAAACACACCGTCCACAAGGAAATAAAATAAACGAAAGCGAGATGGTCATGTGCTTTAAATATCATATATTGGTAGGCAAAGGAGAAGGAAAAGAGCAGGTGAGTAGCTCAACTGGCTAGAGCATCGGTCTCCAAAACCGAAGGTTGCGGGTTCGAGTCCTGCCTCACCTGCCATTGAATGCAGTGAATACAAGATTTTGAGAGTGAAACAGATGATGAGCGGAAGAGAAGGATAACTTCTTTCGGAATCACTTTCACTTCTATAGCGAGGATAAAAAAATGGCTCAGAAGACAAGATGGTACAAGCGCTTTATTCCTTTTCTCAAGGACGTAAGGGCTGAACTAAGGAAGGTGACCTGGCCTTCCCGGAATGAAGTTTACAGCACAACCATTGTGGTTATTCTGGCTACAATCTTTTTTGGCTTTTATCTCTTTTTTATGGATATTATTTTTTCTTGGCTCGTTGCACAGATAAAATCTTTATTTGGATAGGAAAAATGGCGAAAAATTGGTACGTTGTTCATACATATTCAGGGTTTGAGAAATTTGTGGCCGAGACTATCCGGCAGAAAGCCGTTGAACTAAGCTTGGAAGACCAGATTGGAAAAATCATCATTCCTACAGAAGGAGTTGTGGAAATCAAGGGAGGCAGGAAAGTTGTTTCTACCAAGAGATCTTACCCTGGTTATATCTTAATCGAAATGGAAATGACGGATGAAAACTGGCATATGATACGGGAAATACCCAAGGTGACTGGATTCGTAGGTTCGGGAAGCAAGCCCACCCCGCTCAGCAAGGAAGAAGTAGGCCAGATCGTGGAGCATATGGAGACAACATCGGAAAAGCCCAAGCCCAAGCATACTTTTGAGAAAGGAGAAGCCGTCAGGATCATAGATGGACCTTTTTTCAACTTCAACGGAATCGTAGAAGAAGTTAACCACGAAAGGAATACATTGAAAGTTTTGGTGACTATTTTTGGGCGGTCTACTCCTGTGGAACTGGAATTTTTGCAGGTGGAAAAAATTTAGGAGGAAAGATGTCCAAAGAGGTTGTAGCAACAATCAGGCTTCAGATCGTAGCAGGCCAGGCTAGTCCTGCTCCACCGGTAGGGCCGGCTCTGGGACAGCATAATGTCAACATCATGGACTTCGTCCGTCAATTCAACGAAAAGACCAGCAAGATGGAAGCAGGAACCATCATTCCTGTCATCATCACTGTTTACAAGGACCGAAGTTATACGTTCATCATGAAATCTCCCCCTGTTTCTTATCTATTGAAGAAAGCCGCGGGAATTGCCAAAGGTTCAGGAGCCCCTAATAAAGAGAAGGTTGGCAGAGTAACGGTGAAGCAGATTGAGGAGATAGCTAAAGTCAAAATGCCAGACTTGAATGCCTATAATCTGGAAGCAGCAAAGAGAATTATCGAAGGTACGGCAAAAAATATGGGATTGGAGATTGAGAGTGGCTAAAAGAGGGAAAAAATACATCAAAGTCCGGGATTCGAAGGAAAAGGAAGAGTATGCATTGGAGGAGGCTGTTGACTTCATCAAGAAGAATAGCTATGTCAAGTTTGATGAGTCTGTAGACCTGGCTATTCGTCTGGGAGTCAATCCCAAACATTCTGATCAGATGGTCAGAGGAAATGTTGTCCTTCCCCATGGGACAGGAAAGTCCAAGAAAGTTTGTGCTATTGCTTCCGGAGAGAAAATCAAGGAGGCTGAAGAAGCGGGCGCTGATTGTGTGGGAGGAGAAGAGTTGATCGAGAAGATATCCAAGGGATGGACAGATTTCGATGTTGTTGTAACCACACCTGATATGATGAGGGCCGTGAGCAAGTTAGGCCGCATCCTCGGACCAAAAGGATTGATGCCCAATCCAAAATCAGGGACAGTCACGTTCGAGGTCAATAAAGCTGTCAATGAGATTAAATCCGGGAGAGTGGAATTCCGCGTAGACAAGACAGCTATTATTCATTCGACTGTGGGAAAGGTTTCGTTTACAGACAAGAAGCTTATAGAAAATATCAAAGCTTTTATTAAGGCAGTACTTCAAGCAAAGCCACCTGCCGCAAAAGGTAAATACATCAGAAATATCCATATCTCTTCCACCATGGGGCCTTCGCTGCTGATTTCCGAGGGATTCTTGGAAAAATAGGAGAAGAAAGTGAATCGAGAGAAGAAAGAAAAGATCGTTCAGGAATTGAAAGAAAATTTCCGTAATTATCACACTTTCTATTTGGTTGACTTCATAAACATGCCTGTTTCTCAATTCATGGAGCTGCGAAAACATTTTAGAGAAAATTCTTTTTCTATCCGGGTAGTCAAGAATCGTCTGGCTCTCAGAGCCTTGAAAGAAGAATTTCCAGCAGAGTTGAAAGACCTTTTTCAAGGGCCAACTGCGATAGGTTTTGCAGAGGAAAATCCGATTGGATTGGCTCGTATGATCAAGGATTTCTCTACTAAACATAAAGTTTTAACCGTGAAAGGCGGAATTCTAGAGGGTCAAATTTTTACAGGAGAGCAATTTGTGGAAATAGCCAGTATGAATTCCCGAGAGGAGTTGTTAGCCAAGATTGGCTACATGATGGCCTTCCCCTTGGTAAAACTGGCAAGGACTTGGCAAGCCCCCTTGGATAGTCTGGGTCGGTTGTTGAGTCATTTAAAAAACAAATAAATAGAGTTGGAGGTAAACATGGCCAAAGCACAGAAGAAAGAAGCGAGTGATTCAGCAAAAGGAAAAAAGGAGAAAGCGAAATTAACCAAAGAGGAATTCTTTGAGCACTTGGATAATCTGACGGTTTTGGAACTCTCAGATTATATCAAAGAGTTCGAAGAGAGGTACGGAATCAGCGCCGCTGCTGCAGCTGTTCCTGTGGCTGCTGCTGGGGTTACAGCGCCTCAGGCTGAAGCTCAGGCGGAAGAAGAGAAAACAGAATTCACGGTGGTCCTAAAAGGTGTAGGAGATAAGAAAATTAATGTTATCAAAACCGTGAGAGAGGTCACAGATCTAGGCTTGAAGGAAGCCAAAGATCTGGTAGACAATGCCCCCAAGCCGGTCAAGGAAGGAGTCTCTAAGGAAGAAGCAGAAGAAATCAAGAAGAAATTTGAAGAAGTGGGTGCTGAGGTCGAATTGCAGTAGACAGAAATTTTGGCCTCAGTTGCTCGAATTAAACATAAAATCTCTTATGAGAGAGAAAAAGAATGATTACAAAATCAGAAAACATTTACAGAGAAAGGGTTGATTTCTCTAAAATCAAAACAACCATTCCTATTCCAGATTTGCTTGCCATCCAGAAACAGTCCTATGCTGAATTTTTCCAAATGGATTTACTTCCCGAGGAGAGAAAGGAAGTTGGCCTACAAGCTGCCTTTAGGGATATTTTCCCCATTTCCGATTTCAAGGAAACCACTCAATTAGATTTTATCAGCTATTCAATAGGAAATTGGGAATGTAAATGTGGACGTTTGAAGGGGATCGAGAACGCTCGTTATCGCTGTAACAGTTGCGGAACTCTTCTGCCCGCAAAAATGGAACTGACAGAAAGAGAGATCTGTCCCTACTGTGGCTCTATGAAAAAGGTTGAGATTCCCCTTTGTGATTATTGCGGGGATAAGGTTTCCCTGAAGATGAAGTACAGTCCGCATGAATGTCTCCAGAAAGGCTACACTTATGCAGTCCCTTTAAGGTTGAAGGTGAGGTTAATTTCCTGGGAAAAAGATCCCACAACCAAGGCAAAGAGGTTGAAACACATCAAGGAGCAAGAAGTCTATTTCGGGGATATTCCACTGATGACAGAGAAGGGGACTTTCATCTTCAACGGCATCGAGAGGGTAGTAGTCAGCCAGTTGCAACGCTCACCTGGAGTTTTTTTCAGAGAAGGCGATAGCAAAGGCTTTTATGTAGGAAAAATTATCCCTTATCGAGGTGCTTGGGTTGAGTTTGAGTACAATGGGAAAAGCATCTTGTATGTTCGTCTAGACAGAAAGAAGAAATTCCTGGCAACCGTTTTTCTGAGGGCATTAGGATTCGGATCCAATGAAGAAATTATCAGACTTTTCTACAGGAGCTACAAGGTTATTACAGATAAGGGAAATCTTTACTGGGAATTGACGGAAAGTCTCATCGGAAAAATTGTACCAAAGAACATCACCCATCCCAAGACTGGGAAGATTTTGGTAGAGGCTCGAAAAAAGATCAGCAAGGAAATATACGAGAAGCTTGAAAAGCTGAGCATAAAGAGAATTCCTCTGCGGGAAAAAGAGCTCAAAGGTGCTTTTTCGTTGAGTGAAATCAAAGGAGTGGTGGGAATTAATGAAGAAATTGACGATGAACGTCTGGAAAAGTTGATCAATCAGAAAGAGTCCTTCGAAGTCTTTTTCCCCGAAAGGGATGAATTCGGAGACATCGTCTCGAATACCTTATTAAAGGATGTTTGCAAGGATACAAACCAGGCTCTGGCCGAGATATACAGAAAGCTGAGACCCGGAGAGCCTCACACAATGGAAAGTGCCCACAATCTGTTCCACAACCTGTTCTTCAACCCTCAGAAATATAATTTTTCCCGAATAGGTCGGCTGAAGATGAATATCAAACTGGGCTTGGAAACTTCGCTAGAAGAAATCACACTGACGCCTCTTGACTTTGTTGAAGTGATCAAATATTTGCTTCGTCTCCGTCAGGGAGAAGGCATGGTTGACGATATCGATCATCTAGGAAATCGCCGGGTGCGTTCTGTAGGAGAATTGGTGGAGAATGCGTTCCGAATTGGATTGACCCGTATGGAAAGGACCATAAAGGAAAAAATGACTGTGGCGACGGATTTAGCTTCTGCTATGCCTCAGGATTTGATCAATTCAAAACCCGTCATCGCTGCTTTGAAGGAATTTTTTGGAAGTTCTCAGCTGTCTCAGTTCATGGATGAAATCAATAGTTTGGCCGAAATCACTCACAAAAGACGTTTGAGTGCACTCGGTCCGGGGGGATTGAGCCGAGAAAGAGCTGGGTTCGAAGTGAGAGATATTCAGGCTTCTCACTACGGGAGGATCTGTCCTATCGAGACTCCTGAAGGGCCAAATATCGGATTGATATCTTCTCTTAGTTGTTATGCCCGAGTAAATGATTTTGGTTTCGTGGAAACACCTTATCGAAAAGTCAAGAACGGAAGAATCATTGACTTTGTGAAGATTCTTCATCCAGGAAGTAGTTCATTTGAGGTAGGCGAAATAGTTGAGATGGACAAACTGGAGCAAGAGGTCAAGAAAATTGGGAAGAAAAAGAATCAACAGATGCCCGTGGTGGAACCTCATTGTTTTTACCTGACCGCCTGGTTAGAGGAAAAATACAATATCGCTCAAGCCAACGCTCCTGTAGATGAAAAAGGAAATTTTCTCAACGAGCTGGTCAGCGCAAGACAGGCAGGAGACTTCCGGCTTATCCCTAAGGACCAGATTGACTTTATCGATGTTTCTCCCAAACAACTGGTTTCCCTCTCCGCATCTTTGATTCCTTTCCTCGAGCACGATGACGCCAACCGTGCCCTCATGGGATCCAATATGCAGCGGCAGGCTGTTCCTCTGCTCAGAACAGAGGCTCCTCTAGTGGGAACAGGGATGGAGCACCTCATAGCCAAGGGATCAGGGGATGTGCTCATCTGCAAGAGGTCAGGAGTTGTTGAGTTTGTGGATGCAGAAAGAATATTGGTCAGAGTCGACGAAAAGGAAGAGGCTAAGGAACATGAAGTGGGCACAGATCTCTACCTTCTGACTAAATTCTTGAGGACTAACCAGAATACCTGCGTCAATCATAGGCCTATTGTCAGGAAGGGTGATAATGTGGTAAAGGGTCAAATCCTTGCCGACAGCTCCTGCACTGATAAGGGCGAGCTGTCCCTCGGAAGGAACATCCTCTGTGCCTTTATGCCCTGGAGAGGGTACAACTTCGAGGATGCCATAATCGTCAGCGAGAAATTGATCAAGGATGACATCTTCACTTCTATCCACATTGTGGAGGAAACCATAGAAGCACGAGATACAAAATTGGGCCCTGAGGAAATCACCAGGGATATTCCCAACGTTCCCGAAAACCTTCTGCGCAACTTGGATGAGAATGGTATCGTCAGGATAGGCGCTTATGTGAAGTCAGGAGATATTCTGGTAGGGAAAGTGGCACCAAAGGGAGAAACACAACTCTCTCCAGAGGAGAAACTTCTCAAAGCCATATTCGGGGAGAAAGCCCTGGATGTCAAGGATGCTTCTCTTTACTGTTCTCCTGGAATAGAAGGAACCGTGATCGACGTCAGAATATTCTCTCGACGAGGCATAGAGAAAGGAGCACGAGCCAAGGCCATTGATCGAGAAGAAATCGCCAAGATGAAAAGAAATCTGGATGATGAAATCAGCATCTTGGAGGGAGAAAAGTGGCGCAGGATAAGGAGCCTTCTTCCCGGAGAGATTGTGGATAAAGAACTGAAAATTGGTGATACCTCGTTGGAGAAAGGCACCAAACTGACTGAGAAAATTTTGAATAAGCTTGAACCGGAGAATATCCAAAAGTTAAAAGTGAAAAACGATACAGAAATTAAAAAGATGATTAGAGACATCGATAGAAAAGTCAATCGTCAAATTGATGCTCTCCGGTCGATTTTTAAGGAAAAGGTGGATGCGCTTAAGAAGGGAGACGAATTGTCCCCAGGTGTCATCCAAGCTATCAAGGTCTTCATTTCTATGAAAAGAAAATTGTCAGTTGGAGATAAGATCTCCGGAAGACACGGAAATAAAGGAGTTATCGCCAAGATCGTACCTGATGAAGATATGCCTCGACTGCCAGATGGTACACCCGTTGATATCGTGTTGAATCCTCTTGGTGTTCCTTCCCGAATGAATGTCGGGCAGATTTTGGAGACTCATTTGGGCTGGGCCGCCAGGAAATTGAATCTTTGGATTTCTACTCCGGTTTTTGATGGTATTTCAGAGAAAGAAATCAAAGATATCTTGTGTAAGGCAAAGCTTCCTGAATCAGGGAAGGTTCCTCTCTATGATGGCATCACAGGTGAGCTGTTGGATCAGGAGGTCACTGTGGGTTATATCTATATCATGAAGCTCTACCATCTTGTGGATGACAAGATTCATGCCCGATCCACCGGGCCTTACTCTCTGATCACCCAACAACCTCTCGGAGGAAAAGCCCAATTCGGCGGTCAGCGTTTTGGAGAGATGGAGGTTTGGGCTCTGGAGGCTTACGGAGCTGCCTACACACTCCAAGAACTTCTGACTGCTAAATCTGATGATGTGGAAGGACGAGCCAAGATCTATGAGGCTATCGTTAAGGGGGATCTGGACTTCAAGCCCGGACTTCCAGAGTCTGTCAATGTTCTGATCCGGGAACTACAGAGTCTATGTTTGAATGTTGAGTTAGAGAAGGAAGAAAAAGAAGAAATCCTGCCGTGGGGCATTGATGTCCCTCAAATCATTAAAGGAGAATGATCATGGATAGCAGACAAACCTTGGGCGGGAAGCCAAGAATTGAATTTGATCGAGTGAAGATCTCCATCGCTTCTCCTGAGAAGATAAAAAGTTGGTCCTGGGGAGAGGTGACCAAACCTGAGACTATAAATTACAGGACTTTTAAGCCTGAGAAGGACGGGTTGTTCTGTGCCAAGATCTTCGGGCCCATAAACGATTATGAGTGCCTCTGCGGTAAGTACAAGAGGATGAAGTACAGGGGCATTATCTGCGAAAGATGCGGAGTTGAGGTCACGCGCTCAAAAGTCCGTCGGGAAAGAATGGGGCACATTCAACTAGCCTCACCTGTAGCCCATATCTGGTTTTTCAAGGGTACACCGAGCCGGATCGGCTTGGTACTTGATCTCTCCATTAAAGATTTAGAGAAAGTGCTCTATTTCGAATCCTATATTGTCCTCGATCCGGGTGAGACTCCCTTGCGGGAAAGACAGCTGCTTAACGAAGAAGAATTTAAGGAAGCTCATGAAAAGTATGGAGAAAAATTCGATGCTTCCATAGGTGCCGAGGCGATCAAGAATCTGCTGGATAAGATAAGCATCAACAAGGAGACTGAGCGCCTGAGGAAATTGATGAAAAAGGAGACCTCTCAGCAACGGAAGCTGCGCCATGCCAAGAGGCTTAGAGTATTCAAAGCTCTTAAGAAATCCGGTAACCATCCTGAGTGGATGATCCTGGGTGTGATTCCGGTCATACCTCCTGATTTAAGGCCTTTGGTCCGCTTGGATGGAGGCCGGTTTGCTACATCTGACCTGAACGACCTCTATCGAAGAGTCATCAACCGGAACAACCGTTTGAAAAAGCTGATTGAACTCAAGGCGCCGGAACTGATCATCCGCAACGAAAAAAGAATGCTCCAGGAAGCAGTCGATGCTCTTTTCGACAACGGGAAAAGAGGACGCGTCCATCTGGGAGCTAACCGTAGACCGCTCAAATCATTGAGTGAGGCTCTCAGAGGAAAACAGGGACGATTCCGCCAGAACCTTTTGGGAAAGAGGGTTGATTATTCAGGGAGATCAGTGATTGTGGTCGGGCCTGAGCTCAAGTTGAATCAGTGTGGATTACCCAAGAAGATGGCCCTGGAGCTTTTTAAGCCTTTCATATTCCACAAGTTGGAAAAAGATGGTTTGGTTCCCAGTGTCAAGGTGGCAAGAGAATGGCATGAGCAGGAAAGATCAGAGGTCTGGGATTACTTGGAAGAAGTGGTCAAAGAGCATCCTATCCTGCTCAACAGGGCTCCGACGCTTCATCGGCTGGGGATTCAAGCCTTCGACCCTGTTTTGGTAGAAGGAAAAGCCATCCAGATTCATCCTCTGGTTTGTGCGGCTTTCAATGCTGATTTCGATGGGGATCAGATGGCTGTCCATATTCCATTGTCTGTAGAGGCTCAGGTGGAAGCCCAGACTTTGATGCTTTCCACAAACAACATCCTTTCCCCTGCTCACGGGAGGCCTCTGGCCATTCCCAGCCAGGATATGGTGTTGGGTTGCTATTATTTGACTCTGGAAAGGCAAGGTGAGAAGGGAGAAGGACGGATATTTACTACACCTGATGAAGTTCTGCTTGCCTTGGAGAATAGCAAGATTAGTCTTCATGCCAGGGTCAAATTAAGGTTTAATGCCCCTTTTATGAACCTGGAGACCTATTACGATGACCAAGCTGTGTTAACCTGCCCTGTATCCAAAATCCAAAACAAACTTATAGAGACCACCCCAGGAAGAATCATCTTCAATAACATCCTTCCTGAAGGGATTCCTTATGTCAATGGTATGATGAAGAAGAAAGGCTTAGAAAGCTTAGTCTATTATACCTACCTCAAAGCGGGCCTCCAGCCGACTATTGATATGCTGGATAGTATGAAAGAATTGGGCTTTAATTATGCCACTAAGGCTGGCTTTTCCTTGGGAATTGATGACTTTGTCGTTCCTCCAGAAAAGAATGAACTGATAGAAAAAGCCCAAAAGGAAGTTCAGAAGATTGAGAATCTCTACCAAGACGGAACCATATCCGCTGGTGAGCGGTTCAATCGGGTTGTAGAAATCTGGGGATCTGTTACTGACAAGGTCTCTGCTACAATGATAGACAGAATGAGAAAGATCAGTTTTGAAAGGAAAAAACTGAACCCGTTGTTTGTCATGGCTGATTCTGGTTCCAGAGGAAACAAACAGCAGATTCGCCAGCTAGCGGGAATGCGAGGTTTGATGAGCAAGCCTTCTGGAGAGATCATCGAGACTCCTATCACTTCCAACCTAAGAGAGGGACTCAACGTTTTACAATACTTCATCTCCACCCACGGAGCGCGAAAGGGTTTGGCTGATACAGCTTTGAAGACAGCAAATTCAGGCTACCTTACTCGAAAGCTGGTCGATGTATCCCAGGAAGTGATCGTTGACGAACATGATTGTGGGACTCTGAAGGGAGTCAATGTTTATGCCATCGTAGAGAATGGAGAGCTCATCGAGCCTTTTGTGGATAGAATTGTGGGGCGGACATCCCTTGAGAAGATCGTTGATCCTGACACTAATGAAGTGATCGTGGATATGAATGAGGAAATCACAGAGGGAGTGGCTCAGAAGTTACAGGAGTTGGGTATCGAGAGAGTCAAGATTCGTTCCCTTCTGACCTGTGAATCGAAGAAAGGGGTATGCCAGCTCTGCTATGGTCGGGATATGGCCAGCGGAAATCTCGTGGAACTCGGCGAAGCAGTGGGTATCATTGCTGCCCAATCCATCGGGGAACCAGGAACACAGCTCACCATGCGGACCTTCCATGTGGGAGGAATCGCCATGAGAGGGACAGAGAGATCCAAATTGGAAGCCAAGAATGATGGCGTGGTGAGGTTCAACAACCTGAAATCGGTCATCGATAAGGAAGGCTCCTTGATTGTGGTCAACCGCAGTGCCAATATTGCAGTCCTTGACCATCGTAGCCGAGAGGTTGAGCATTACCAGGTTCCCTATGGAGCCAAGGTGTTGGTTAAGGATGGAGAAGAAGTCAAAGCCCATCAAGAGTTTGCCGAATGGGATCCCTTCAACACCTTTATCCTGACAGAAGAATCGGGAATCGTTAATTTTCATGATGTTGTTCTCGGCATCACAATGGAAGAGATTCAAGACGAATTTACGGGTAAGATCAGTCCAGTTATCATCAATCCTAGAGAAGAGAAGATGCAGCCTCAAATCATCATCAAGGATGGGAAAGGCAAGACACTGAGAAAGTATTTTCTCCCTTCCGGGGCAAATTTAGAAGTCAAGGATCAAGATAAGGTCTATGCGGGAGATATTCTGGCCAAGATTCCACGAGAAGTGGCTCGTACGAAAGATATCACTGGGGGTCTTCCTCGAGCAGAGGAGCTTTTCGAGGCCAGAAGGCCAAAAATACCCGCTGTTATTTCTGAAATCGATGGTGTAATCGAATTTGGAGGGTTGGTTCGAGGTCATAGAAAAATAACTGTTCGCAACGAACGAGGAGGAGAAAAGGAATACTTTGTTCATAAAGGTGCACATTTAAGTGTTGGTGAGGCGGAAAAAGTTAAGGCTGGTACATCTTTGATGGATGGTCCAGTGAATCCCCATGATATCTTAAAAGTTTTGGGAGAGAAGGAGCTGGCTGAATACTTGCTCAGAGAGGTTCAGGAAGTTTACAGGTTGCAGGGAGTGACTATCAACGATAAACACATCGAGATTATCATTCGCCAGATGCTTCGATGGGTCAAAGTGGAAGAAGTGGGAGATACGGAATTCTTGGTCGACGAGCAAGTAGACAAATTTGCTTTTCAGGAAGAAAACGAAAGAGTCATCCAGAAAGGTGGTAAGCCCGCCAAGGCAAGACCGCTTCTTTTGGGAATTACCAAGAGTGCGTTGAGCACCGACAGTTTCATATCTGCTGCTTCTTTTCAGGAAACAACACGAGTTCTCACCGAAGCAAGCCTCTACGGTAAGGTTGATCATCTCCGGAGGCTCAAAGAAAACATCATCATGGGGAGGCTGATCCCCGCAGGAACAGGTTACAGATATTACCGAAATCTTGAGCTTAAAGGAGAAGAAGAAAGAGTGGAAAAGACCGAAGAATTGGATCTAGAACTGCAGTAGTCAATTTAGCTCTAACTCCCTTAAATTCCTTGACATAGCAGCTTGATTCTGCTATTATCCACACATTCATTCCGCTGAAGCCTTTTGGCTGGAACGAATAAACCCAGAATATACTTAAGGAGTCGAAGTAGTGCCAACAGTTAACCAGCTGGTGAGAAAAGGGAGATTGAGCAAAAAAGAGAAAAGCAAGTCTCCCGCCTTGGACAGGAGTCCTCAAAAGAGAGGAGTCTGCACTCGTGTTTTTACCACCACGCCGAAGAAGCCTAATTCAGCCATGAGAAAAGTGGCTAGAATAAGATTGACCAATAATGTAGAAGTAACCGGGTACATCCCTGGAGTCGGACATAGTCTTCAGGAACACTCCATCGTCCTGATTCGAGGGGGAAGAGTCAAGGATTTACCCGGAGTCCGGTACCATGTCATCCGAGGTTCCTTGGATTGTGAGGGAGTGGAAGATCGGATGAAGGGAAGGTCCAAATACGGGAGCAAGAAACCGAAAGAAAAGCGGATCGCCAAATAGAGGAGCTTGAGATGCCAAGAAGAGGGAAGATCAAGAAGAAAAGGTTGAAGGCAGATCCGTTCTATAACAGCACCCTTATCTCTAAGTTTATCAACACAGTTATGAAAGAAGGGAAGAAGAATTTAGCCGAAAATATCATCTATGGGTCCATGGAGCTTGTTAAGAAGAAGGCCAACGAGGATCCCCTTAAGGTGTTTGAGAGGGCTGTAGAGAACACACGGCCTGCCCTGGAAACAAAATCAAGAAGGGTAGGAGGTGCCACTTATCAGGTTCCCATCGAGGTCCCCTTAAACCGGGCTACTTCCCTGGCAGTAAGATGGCTCATCCACTATGCACGGGAGAGAGGGGGGAAGAGCATGGTAGAAAAACTGTCGGCTGAGATCATAGATGCTGCTCATAATCGAGGAGGATCCATAAAGAAGAGAGAAGACACGCATAAAATGGCTGAAGCCAATAGAGCATTTGCTCATTATAGATGGTAGTCTCCTTATTACATAGCGAGATTTTTACACTAATCAAAATGGAGCGAAGAGTTGGCGCGAAGAAACCCTATCAGACAACTGAGAAATATCGGGCTGATGGCCCATATCGATGCGGGGAAGACTACCACCACGGAGAGAATTCTTTTCTACACCGGAATCACATACAAGATGGGAGAGGTGGATGAAGGCACGGCTGTTATGGATTGGATGGCTCAAGAACAGGAACGTGGAATAACCATCACCTCAGCCGCCACCACCTGTTACTGGAAAGACCACCAAATCAATATCATTGATACCCCCGGACATGTGGATTTTACTGTAGAAGTGGAGCGCTCCATGCGCGTGCTTGACGGCGCCATAATCATCCTCTGTGGAGTGGGCTGTGTGGAGCCTCAATCTGAAACAGTGTGGCGCCAAGCTGATCGATACAGTGTCCCCCGCATTGTCTACATAAACAAGATGGATCGTATCGGAGTCAATCCAGAGAAAGCCATCGAAGAGATGAAACAGAAACTGGACGCAAACCCTCTAGTCATCCAGCTCCCTTTGGGAAGAGAGGAAAATTTTAGAGGAGTTATAGATCTTGTCAACATGAAAGAGATCGATTGGGGAGATGATCTTCTGGGGACAAGATTTGAAGTCCGTGACGTTTCAGAAGAATACAGAGAGGAAGCAGAGGAAAAGAGGAACCAGATGTTGGAGCAGCTCAGCGAAGTGAGTGATCAGTTGATGGAAAGCTATCTTGATGGATCTGAAATTCCTGTCCAAGAAATCAAGAAGGCTATCAGACAGGGAACCATCTCCCTTCAATTCATCCCCGTTCTTTTTGGAGCTTCCTTCAGGAATAAGGGAGTGCATCCTCTGCTCGATGCAGTGGTGGATTATTTGCCCTCACCGGTGGATGTCCCTCCCATAAAAGGCCATCATCCCCGAACCCTGGAAGTCGAAGAGAGAAAGGCTTCCGATGAAGAACCCTTTTCAGCTCTGATTTTCAAGATTATGAATGATCCCTTTGTGGGTGTGCTTTCTTTCATCAGAGTCTATTCGGGAAAAACACGGGTAGGAGCCACTGTTTACAACTCCCACACGGAAGAGACAGAGAGGATCGCGAGACTTCTGGAAATGCACTCCAACAAGAGAAAAGATATCAAAGAAGTCTATGCAGGGGAAATTGCAGCAATGGGTGCGATGAAAAATGTTTCCACAGGGGATACCCTCTGTGAAAGGAGTCATCCTATTATTCTGGAATCAATCAAGTTTCCAGAGCCGGTCATTTCAGCTATTATCGAGCCTAAATCAGCAAGAGAACACACCAAGCTGGCCGATGCGCTAACCCGGTTGAGCAGAGAAGATCCCACATTCAAGATAGCTCAGGATGAGATAACAGGACAGACTCTGGTCTATGGGATGGGAGAGCTCCATCTGGAGGTTCTTATGGAACGGATGGCTCGTGAGTTTGGTGTGAGAGCGAATCTTGGAAGACCTCAGGTTGCCTACAAGGAAACAATCACCCAGACAGGAGAAGGCGAAGGAAGGTATATCCGCCAGACTGGCGGCCGTGGGCAGTACGGTCACTGCAGGATCACGGTCGAACCCTTAAGAAATGGGGAAAGTTTTGCCTTTATCGACGAGACCAAGGGAGGAGTTATTCCCAAAGAGTTCATGCCAGCCATCAAAAATGGAATCAAGGAGGCGATGGAGACAGGTAGCCTGGCTGGCTATCCGGTCACTGATGTCAAGGCTAAGGTTATCGGCGGTTCCTATCATGAAGTGGACTCCAGCGCCATCGCATTCAAAATAGCAGGATCCATGGCTTTCAAGGAAGCGGCGGCAAAGGCGAATCCTGTTCTTCTTGAACCCATCATGAGTCTTGTTATTGTTACCCCCGAGGAATACGTAGGAGATATTGTGGGCGATACCAATGCTCGCCGGGGGAAGATCGGAAAGATTGATGTCAGAGGTAGTTCAAAGGTTATAAAGATATCGGTCCCTCTGGCTGAGATGTTCGGGTATGCAACCACGCTGCGAACAATAACCCAGGGCAGAGGATTGTTTTCTATGGAATTCTCTCATTACGCACAAGCTCCTCCTCCGGTCATGCAAGAGATCATTGCTCGAGTGGAAGGTAGAATTACTGCCCATCGATAGAGGAGGGCAAGACCACATTTTCTGAACGGGCTGATAAAATTTATGGTGCCTGTTTCCTTAACGGGCTTGTAACAGAATGTAAAAAGTGATAAAGAGAAGTGACAATGATAAATGCAGGGCATGCTTTCCGCTCAGGCCTTCCTTGAAGGACTGAGTGAGAATAAAGAGAAAGGTCATGAATAAGAAGCAGACAGAGAAATTATTAAATAGAAGGAGGTAAGAGCAATGGCGAGGGCAAAGTTTGAGCGGACCAAGCCGCATTTAAACATAGGGACGATAGGGCATGTAGATCACGGCAAGACGACATTGACATCGGCGATCACGAAGATATTGCACAGGAAGATAGGGGAGAAGGTAGAGTATATAGAGTTTGAAAAGATAGACAATGCGCCGGAGGAGAAGGAGAGGGGATTAACGATCCAGATAGCGCACATAGAGTATGAGACGGAGAATCGGCATTATGCGCACATAGATTGTCCTGGGCATGCAGATTACATCAAGAACATGATAACAGGGGCAGCGCAGATGGATGGATCGATACTGGTGGTAGCGGCGGATGATGGGCCGATGCCGCAGACGCGGGAGCACATATTGTTAGCGCGTCAGGTGAATGTTCCTGCGATAGTGGTATTCATGAACAAGGTAGATTTGGTGGATGATCCGGAGATACTGGATTTAGTGGAGTTAGAGGTAAGGGAGTTATTGACGAAGTATGAGTTTCCTGGGGACAAGGTCCCGGTGGTGAGGGGTAGTGCGTTGAAGTCGTTGGAGTCGGATGGAGATCCTGAGGCGGAGGTAAACAAGCCGGTACTGGAGTTATTGGAGGCGGTGGACAGTTACATACCGGAGCCGGTGAGGTTGGTGGAGCAGGCGTTTTTGATGCCGATAGAGGACATATTTTCGATAAGCGGGCGAGGGACGGTGGTGACAGGGCGAGTAGAGCGAGGGAAGGTGAAGGTAGGAGAGGATGTAGAGATAGTAGGATTTGGGGAGACGCGCAAGCGGGTAGTGACAGGGGTAGAGATGTTTCGCAAGACATTGGAAGAAGGGATAGCAGGGGACAATGTAGGAGTATTATTGAGGGGGACGGACAAGGATGAGGTAGAGCGAGGGATGGTGTTGGCCAAGCCCGGGTCGATAACGCCGCATCATCATTTTAAGGCGGAGATATATGCGTTGAAGAAGGAGGAAGGAGGGCGGCACACGCCGTTTTTTACAGGGTACAGGCCGCAGTTTTATTTTCGGACGACGGATGTGACGGGGACGGTGAAGTTAGCGGGAGGAGTAGAGATGGTGATGCCTGGGGACAATGTGAACTTAGAGATAGAGTTAATAACGGATGTAGCGATGGAGAAGGGATTACGGTTTGCGATTAGAGAGGGAGGACGCACGGTAGGAGCGGGATCAGTAACAGAAATTTTGGAGTAGGCCCTGTTGGCAAGAAATGCTGCTGAAGAGGCTTGTCTCTGATCGGAACGGTTGATTAAAGGAAAGAAAAACATCTAGAGGAGAACAGAGGATCAGATGGAAAAAATAAGAATCAGACTCCAATCATTCGATCATCGGCTTCTGGACCAGTCTGTCAAAGACATCGTGATCAAGGCTAAGAGAACTGGGGCAAAATTATCTGGTCCGATTCCGCTGCCAACCCGCATTCATCGATTTTGTGTTCTCCGTTCTCCTCATGTGGATAAAAGGTCCAGAGAGCATTTTGAGATGAGAATTCACAAGAGGCTAATCGATATCAGTGATTACAATAATGAAACCATCGAAGAACTCCAAAAACTAGACCTTCCTGCAGGGATCGATGTCGAAATCCAGGCCTTCGGTACAGGGGGAGAATAACCATGGTGGAAGGTCTGATTGGAAAGAAAATCGGAATGACCCAGAGCTACGATGAAGATGGAAATGTCATTCCTGTGACTGTGATCAAAGCAGGTCCCTGTGCTGTCATCCAGAAAAAAACAAAGGAGAAGGATGGTTATTTCGCCCTGCAATTGGGCCTGGTTGAAGAAAAATCAGCAAAAAAAGCAATAAAGCCTTTATTGGGGCATTTGAAAAAATCCACATCCCCTCCGATAAAGCTTCTGAAAGAGTTCCGTTTCGACGAGAATGATGAGGTTAAAGAAGGAGATCAATTCTTCGTGGATATTTTCCAACAAGGAGAGAGAGTCCACGTCATGGGCATCAGTAAGGGAAAGGGATTTGCAGGTGTGGTGAAGCGATGGGGCTTTAGAGGAGGGAAGTCCAGTCATGGCTCAATGTTTCATCGGGCTCCAGGCTCCATCGGTGCTTCTGCCTTTCCTTCCCGAGTGATAAAGGGAAGAAAGCTTCCTGGACATATGGGCAGGAAGCAAGTAACGGTGAGGAATTTAACAGTAATCCAATCCGATAAAGAAAACAGCCTTTTGGTGGTCAAAGGAGCTGTCCCGGGAGCAAAGGGAGGTTATCTGCTCATCAAGAAGGCCAATTTCCTAAAACAATCTTCAAAGGAAGTAGAGAAGGAAGAAAAAAAGGAAGACAAGAAAGAGTAGAAAATGCGCAAACTCAAAGTTTTGGACAGAAGCGGGAAAAAAATCAGTGAGATATCTGTACCTGAGGAGATCTTTTCTTATCCTGTGAAAGATCATCTCTTGTATGAAGCAGTGGTGAATTACAGAGCCAATCAGAGAAGAGGGACAGCCTTCTCCAGGACAAGGGCAGAAGTTAGAGGAGGTGGCCGTAAACCTTGGAGACAGAAAGGGACGGGTAGAGCAAGAGCAGGGAGTATTCGCTCTCCCTTATGGAGAAAGGGAGGAGTAACCTTCGGGCCGAGACCAAGGGATTATTCTTACAACTTGCCCAAGAAAGTCAAAAGAAACGCCTTAAAATCGGCATTATCCCTAAAATTTGCAGAAAAAAACCTGCTGGTGCTTAAAGAGCTTGACTTCAAAGAACCCAAGACAAAAGAGGGGAAGAACTTTTTGGAAAAGCTGCAGTTGGATTCAACCCTGATAGTGGATAGCCATCAGAATAAAAATTTAATCCTCTCCTTGAGGAATATTCCTAAAGTCAAAGTTGTGGATTTCAGCCAAGTCAACGTCTATGATGTTTTGGACCATAACTGGTTGGTTTTTTCCCATAGCGCTTTTGAATCTTTGATGGAGAGATTGAAGTGATCAAGGATCCCTATCAGGTCATCTTGCGGCCTCGCATTACAGAAAAGAGCACCATGTTAAAGGAAGCGAACCGAGAGATTTGCTTTGAAGTGCATCCAGAGGCCAATAAGATTGAGATCAAAGAGGCCACTGAGAAGTTATTCAAGGTTAAAGTGGAAAATGTCCGTATACAGAATATGAAGGGAAAGCGTAGAAGAGTAGGCCGGAACGAAGGGAGAAAGAAAAACTGGAAGAAAGCCTATGTGAAGCTCAAAGAGGGTGAGAAGATGATCGAATATTTTGAGGCAGTGTAAAAAATGGGTATAAAATCATTCAAACCGACCACTTCAAGCTTACGGCAGAGGACTGGGCTGGATTTTGAAGATTTGACCACAGATCGACCATACAAGCCTTTGGTCAAGACCCTTTCCAAGTCTGGAGGAAGAAATATCAAAGGTCAGATTTCTATCCGTCATCGAGGAGGCGGGCATAAGAGGAAGTACCGCGTTATCGATTTTAAACGAGATAAGCTTGATGTGCCTGGTGTAGTGGAGACCATCGAATATGATCCCAACCGATCAGCTTTTATCTCTCTCGTTAAGTACAGGGATGGAGAGAGACGGTATGTTCTTACCCCGCTGAGGATGATGGTAGGGCAGACTGTCATCTCTTCCGATAAACAGGTTGATATCCTCCCGGGGAATGCTATGCCCCTCCGTCGTATTCCTCTAGGGACCGTCATTCACAATATCGAACTCAAAAAGGACAAAGGAGGACAACTGGCCAAGGCAGCAGGCTCTGGGGCACAGATAATGGCCAAAGAAGGAGATTATGCTCAGATCCGCCTGCCTTCCTCTGAAATTAGAAAGATACATCTAGACTGCCGAGCCACAATAGGGCAGGTAAGTAACCTCGACCATCAGAATATTTCTATCGGCAAGGCCGGAAGAAATCGTTGGAGAGGAAAACGGCCCAAGGTCAGAGGAACAGCCATGAATCCAATCGACCATCCCCATGGCGGTGGCGAAGGAAAGGCAAAGGGTGGACGTAATCCGGTTTCTCCGACAGGTAAACCCACCAAGGGATTCAAAACAAGAAGGAATAAGAGAACCCAAAAGTTTATCGTAAGAAGAAGGAGTAAATAGCCATGGCAAGATCTTTAAAGAAAGGTCCTTATGTGGATGAAAGACTTCTCAAGAAGATCAGAGCTTTAAGTACTCAGAAAGAGAAAAGACAGGTGATCAGGACATGGTCTAGAAGTTCCACCATAATTCCAGAGATGGTGGGATTAACCATTGCTGTCCATAATGGAAAAAAATTTATTCCTGTTTTTATTTCAGAAAATATGGTGGGTCACAAATTAGGGGAATTTTCTCCGACCAGGATGTTTAAAGGCCATACCACTAAGACAGCTAGAACAATCAGGATAAAGAAGTAAAATGGCAGAACAAGATATTGTAGCTCGAGCAGCCGCTAAATACGTTAGAATTTCAGCCCAGAAGTGCCGATTGATCACTGATTTAATCAGGGACAGGTATGTGGGGGAAGCCCTGACCATTCTCCATTTTTCCAAGAAGAAAAAGGCCAGTTTGATTGTAGAAAAGGTCCTTCGCTCTGCCATAGCCAATGCTCAACAAAAGGGGCCAAACATCGATGTGGATAATCTTTATATTTCAAATATTTACGTCAATCAAGGACCTCAAATGAAGAGATTCAGAGCAGCGCCGATGGGAAGAGTTACCCGGATCTTAAAAAGGACAAGCCATATTCATATTTATTTAGAAGAGAGAAAGGGGACATAAAAAGTGGGACAAAAGACACATCCTCATGGATTTAGACTCGGATTCAATAAGCAATGGAGTTCTCGTTGGTTTTCAAAGGGTGCCAACTACTGTCGGTTGGTTCATGAAGACCTGAAGATGAAGAAGATGATCAAAGGTCGATATTACCATGCGGGGATTTCTTCTGTCGACGTGGAGCGGGTAGGTCCCAAGATTCGGGTTATCATACAAACAGCCCGCCCGGGTATTGTGATTGGTCGGGGAGGAAAAGAAATCGAAAGTCTGAAAATCCTCCTGCAGGATATAGCTAAAAAAGAAGTCTACGTGGATATAAGAGAGGTGGATAAGCCTGAACTTGATGCTTTGTTACAAGCTGAAAGCATCGCCGTTCAGCTGGAAAAGAGAATTGCTTACCGAAGAGCCATGCGAAGAGCCGTTGATCTTGCCTTAAAAATAGGAGCCAAAGGAATAAAGGTGATGTGTTCTGGCCGGCTGGGTGGCGTAGAAATCGCTCGGTCAGAATGGTACCTAAAAGGTCAGTTGCCCCTTCAGACATTAAGGGCAGATATCGATTATGGTTTCACCGAAGCTTTCACCACATACGGCCAGATTGGGATTAAAGTCTGGATATATAAAGGGGATGTTGAAAAGCAAAAAGTGACTTCTCAAATGGCTGAAATAGAGGAGATTTAGCCATGCTTATGCCCAAGAAGGTCAAATACAGAAAGCTTCAAAGAGGGCGAATGAGTGGAAAGGCTCAAAGAGGTTCTACTCTGGAATTTGGTGAGTACGGTCTCCAGGCTCTGGAGCCGTGTTGGTTGACTGCACGTCAAATTGAGGCTGGCCGAATCACTATCACCCGCCATGCGAAGAGAAAGGGAAAACTCTGGATCAGAGTTTTTCCTTGGAAATCAGTTAGCAAGAAGCCTACAGAAGTGAGGATGGGGAAAGGGAAGGGTGATCCAGAGTTCTGGGTGGATGTGGTCAAACCAGGAAGGATCATATATGAATTAGAAGGTGTTTCTGAGACCGTGGCTAGAGAAGCCATGCGTTTAGCCAGCCATAAACTTCCTATAAAGACCCGTTTTATTTCCAGGGAAAGTATGGAATTGAGATGAAAGCAAGAGAATTAAGAGAACTATCGGATGATGAGCTTCAAGGCAAAGAAGAGGAGCTCAATGATCAGCTCTTCAAATTGAAGTTCCAGCATGCACTTGGCCAATTGGAAAATGCGATGAAACTAAAGAGCATCAAGAAAGACATCGCTCGGATAAAGACAATATTAAGAGAGAAAAGCAAAGGAACGGAATAAATAATGATTGAAGCAAGAAAGATAACGAAGATTGGAGTAGTGGTCGGCGATAACAAGATGAAGAAGACTGTCACCGTGCTGGTAGAAAGGCAGGTAAAACATCCTTTATACAAGAAATTCATAAAGAAGAGAAAGAAGTTCTTGGTTCACGATGAATACGAAAAATGTAAGGTCGGAGATGTGGTGAGGATCATCGAGACCAGACCTATTAGCAGAAGGAAAAAATGGCGGATTCAAGAAATTGTGGAATTGTCCCGCCGGGAATCAGAAAAGAAGGTTAAGGAAAAAGGAGAATGATCCAGACAGAGACCATGCTCAAAGTGGCTGATAATTCAGGAGCGAGAAGGATTTTATGCATCACTCCCCTAGGCGGCGGAGTTGGGAAGACAGCCACTATCGGAGATGTTATCTCTGCAACAGTGAAGGAAGCAGAACCTGAAAGCAAAATTCAAAAAGGAAAAGTGGTCCGGGCTGTGATTGTCCGCACTAAGAAGGAAGTCCGACGCAGGGATGGTTCCTATATCCGTTTCGATGACAACGCGGCTGTGATCATCGACAGGTTGGGAGAGCCAATCGGAACCCGCGTTTTTGGGCCAGTGGCAAGGGAGCTGAGGGAGAAAAAATTTATGAAGATCGTTTCTTTGGCTCCGGAGGTTCTCTGATGAATAAAATGCTTTTCAGAAAAAATGACTTTGTTATTGTCCGTAACGGAAAAGACAAGGGTAAAACAGGAAAAATACTAAAAGTGATTCCTGAGAAAGAGCGAGTGGTGGTAGAAAAGATCAATTTCAGCAAAGAATTCATTCGGCGTGACCAGAGCAAAAACATACAAGGTGGGATCATGGAAAAAGAAGCTCCTATCCATGTTTCCAACCTGATGCTCTACTGTTCCGAGTGTGGTCAAGGTGTGAAAGTAAGGAACAGAAAACTGGAGGATGGAAGCAAGATCAGAGTATGTGCCAAGTGCGAAGCAAGTTTAGAGAAGCAAAAATGAGGAATACAAGATGAGTCGGCTCCTTGAAAAATATAAAAAAGAGATCGTTCCTGCTCTTCAGGAAGAGCTTTCTATTGAAAACAAGATGGCTGTACCCAAGCTCGAAAAAATCGTGATCAACATGGGAGTCGGCGACGCCATCCAAAATATCAAGCTTCTGGATGCCGCCAAGGCCGAACTGAGCCTGATTACAGGGCAGTGGCCGGCTGTGGGAAGAGCAAGGAAATCCATCTCCGCTTTCAAGCTTCGAAAGGGACTTCCGATTGCTTGCTATGTAACCCTGCGAGGACGGAGAATGTATGAATTTATCGATCGATTAATCAATATTGTTCTTCCCCGGGTGAGAGATTTTCGAGGAGTCCACCGCCGAAGCTTTGATGGCAACGGAAATTACACTCTGGGAATGAAGGATCAACTTGTTTTTCCTGAAATAGACTATACAAAGGTGGAAAGGCCACGAGGCATGAATATCACCATAGTCACTTCAGCCCAGAGTGATGAGCAAGCTTATAACTTGTTGAAAAAACTAGGAATGCCTTTTGGCGAGTTTTAAAAAGGAAGAAGAAAGTGTCAAGAACATCTTCTATGGCAAAATACTCAAAAGAGCCTAAATATCCTGTGCGCAAGAAGAATCGCTGTCGAATTTGCGGCCGTTCTCGAGGATACTACAGGAAGTTTGATATGTGCCGCTTGTGTTTTCGCGAATTGGCTCTCAAGGGAGAAATCCCCGGGATTGTGAAGGCTTCATGGTGAATTTAGGGAAAGGATGAAAAGATGAGCTTAACCGATCCCATCGCTGATATGTTAACCAGAATCAATAATGCGATCAAGGTCAAGAAAAAGGAAGTGAGCATCCCCTCTTCCTGGATTAAGGTGGAGATAGCTAAAATTCTGAAAGAAGAGGGATACATCCGGAACTTTAAAGTCATAGATGATAACAAACAAGGGATGTTAAACCTCACCCTTAAATATTTAGATAATAATAAAAACGTTATCAGTGGAGTGAGAAGAGTGAGTAAACCGGGTTGCCGCATATATTGCCGTAAGGATGGCATTCCCAAGGTCCTAGATGGACTGGGGATTGCCATTATTTCTACATCCAAGGGCATCGCTACAGGAAAGAAGTGCAAGGAAATAGGAGCAGGAGGCGAAATTCTATGCTATATCTGGTAAAAATAAACAAGTAAGGAAAGGGAAATGTCTCGAGTAGGAAAACAGCCGATTGATATACCCCAAGGGATTAAAGTGAATATACTGTCCGATAAGATCGAATGCGAAGGTCCAAAAGGAAAACTGGATGCCCCCCTTCTTCCCGGGATCGTGGTTAAAATCGAGAATAATCAAATCCTCTTGACCAGAAAGAATGACTCCAAAGAGCAGAGATCCTTGCACGGATTGAATCGGACACTGGTTAATAACGCTGTGATCGGTGTATCCGCTGGATTTTCCAAGCAGCTAGAAATAGTCGGTGTCGGATATCGAGCGAAAGTGGAGCGAAATCGTCTAGAAATGAATTTGGGTTATTCTAAACCTGTCGTTTTTAAAATCCCCGAAGATATCGAGATTGTCTGCGATAAGCCGACACTCATCACAGTCAAGGGCATCAATAAACAAAAAGTAGGGCAGGTAGCTGATGAAATCAGAAGATTCCGCCAGCCGGAACCTTATAAACTGAAAGGGATTCGCTATGTCGGTGAACGTCTGATCAAGAAAGAGAAGAAAGCAGGAGTGGGGGTGGTGAGCGGTGTATAGGAGTAAGATAAAAGTGATGAAGAGGGCTCGAGAAAGAGTCAGAAAAAGAATCAGAAAAAAGATTCAGGGAAACTCTGAAATTCCTAGAATCTATGTCTACAAGAGTAACCGATACATTTATACCCAGGCAATTGATGATGTCAACGGGAAAGTGCTCGCTTCAGCTTCCACCATGGAAAAGGGATTCAGAGAAAAACACAAAAATACCAAGAACGCGGAATCCTCTCGACACTTGGGAGAGGTCATGGTTAAGAGATTGAAGCAGAAGAAGATCGAAAAAATCGTGTTTGACCGGGGATTCTCTCCCTATCATGGTCGAGTGAAAGAACTGGCTGAAGCCATGAGAAAGGGAGGACTTATCTTCTAGTCAGAGGAAGAGAACAAGGAGGAATGAGAGTGGATGAGGAAGAATTGAGAGAGGAAGAGTTCGAGTTAAAAGATCAGGTGATTTCTATCCGGAGAGTGACCAAAGTTGTCAAAGGAGGGAAAAATCTCAGTTTTTCGGCTCTAGTTGCTGTGGGAGATGAACACGGCCGGGTGGGAATCGGCAAGGGGAAGGCCCGGGAGGTTCCCCAAGCCATAGCCAAAGCTGTGGAGGATGCCAAGAAGAAAATGATCACAGTACCTCTTGCAGAGACAACCACCCCTCATCCAATAAGAGGAGAGGCTGGCGGAGGAATTGTGGTTCTTCGCCCTGCTTCCAAGGGAACAGGAGTTATCGCCGGTGGGGCTGTGAGAATTATCATGGAATTAGCTGGAATCAAGGATATTTTGACCAAATCTATACGAAGCAATAATCCCATAAGTGTGGCTCACGCCACTATGAATGCCCTGAGGAAGCTTAAAGATCCTGGCCTGGTTTCAGAAACCAGAGGAAAATCAAAGGATGAGATATGGCAGTAAAAAAGACGCAGCCTGAGGGAAAAAAGAGAACTCAGGCGAAGACTCCAGAAAGAACATCCAAAGATAAATTTTTGAAAGTGAAACTGGTGAAGAGTATTGTCGGTCGGCCTCAAAAACAGAGAGATGTAGTCAGAGGCCTTGGGCTGCGAAAGCTTCAATCAGAAGTCATTCGAAGGGATTGCCCTGAAATCTGGGGTATGATCAGGAAAGTCCATCACTTGGTGAGAGTTGAGGTGGTGAGAGAGCAATGAAACTGAGTGATTTGCATCCCGCTAAGAATTCCCGCAGAAAGCCGAGAAGAGTTGGCCGTGGGCCCGGCTCAGGCCGGCAAAAAACAGCGGGCCGCGGTAGCAAAGGCCAGAAATCCATCAGCGGCTACTCCATGAAGAAAGGATTCGAGGGAGGCCAGATGCCTCTTCATCGCAGGCTTCCTAAGCGTGGATTCACCAACATCTTTAGAAAAGAATACTGCGAAGTCAATCTTATTCGACTGGAAAGGATCAGCAAGAAAGAGATAAAACCTAAGGAATTGGTGGAAGCAGGGTTGATTAAAAAAGAAACAAACCAGGTAAAAATTCTGGGCAGGGGAGAGATCTCCAAGCCCAAAACCATACATGCTCATAAGTTTTCTCGTTCTGCCCAAAAAAAGATTGAGAAGGCAGGAGGGAAAGCAGTACTTATTGGAAGTGAATGATGCTTGAGAGTATAAGAAACATTTTCAGTATCCCAGACCTCAGAAAGAGAGTCTTTTTCACTCTGGCTCTTCTGGCTGTTTACAGAGTCGGAGCACAGATTCCCAATCCGGGAATAAGTGCCACAGCCTTGGCCGAATTCTGGGAAGCCCAGAAGGGAACAATTCTGGGATTTGTCGACCTCTTCTCGGGCAGAAATATGTCCCGAATGACCATTTTTGCCCTGGGCATCATGCCCTATATCAGCGCATCCATTATACTTCAGTTGCTTCAAGTAGTGTGGCCGTACCTGGAGAGGTTGTCAAAGGAAGGTGAGTTGGGCCGCAAAAAGATCACACAGTACACCCGATACGGAACCCTCATCATCTGTGTGATTCAGGCCTTTGGGATCAGCATATTCTTGGAGCAGTTGCGTAGTCCTGGAGGAGCACCCATCGTTCCTAATCCTGGCTGGGGATTCAAACTTTTAACGGTTTTGACTTTGACCACGGGAACGGTCTTTATCATGTGGCTTGGGGAGCAGATATCAGAGAGAGGAATCGGAAACGGCATCTCCCTTATCATATTTGCAGGGATAGTAGTTAATTTTCCTCGTGGTATTCAGAGTGTGCTCGGGGGATTAAGAACGGGCGAAATGTCTCCTATAAGAATGATTTTCCTCTTGATTTTGATGCTGGCCGTAGTGGCTGTTATTGTCTTCGTAGAGAGAGGCCAACGCCGGATTCCGGTCTCCTATGCCAAGCGAGTAGTGGGAAGGAAGATATACGGAGGCCAGAGTACTCATCTTCCTCTCAGAGTGAATACGGGCGGAGTAATTCCTATAATCTTTGCCGCCTCCGTGATCACCATCCCTTCAACGCTGGCTCAGTTGGTCAAGATTCCAGTTTTCCAGACCATTGCTCAGCAATTTTCCTTGGGGATGCCCCTCTATAATCTGCTTTATGTGGCTGCCATTATCTTCTTCACTTATTTTTATGTTTCCATAATTTTCAACCCTTCGGACGTAGCGGATAACCTGAGAAAATACGGAGGATTCATACCAGGAATAAGGCCGGGGAGGAACACATCAGACTTTATAGACGGTGTGCTTTCTCGGATAACCTTGGTAGGAGCCATTTATTTAGCTGCCATTGCCATTCTTCCTGAATTTTTGATAACCGGATTTAAAGTACATACTCTTCCCTTTGTAGGAGATTTTCTGGAGGCAAATCTTCCCAAATGGGTTACTCAAGGATTGAATGTGAATTTTTATTTTGGCGGCACTTCCATCCTTATCGTGGTGGGAGTGGCCATGGATACATTACAGCAGATTGAAGCCCAGTTAGTGATGCGTCATTACGACGGTTTCATGAGGAGAGGTAGAGTAAGGGGAAGAAGAGGATGAGAATCATTCTGTTAGGGCCTCCAGGCAGCGGCAAAGGAACTCAGGGGGATCTGATTCAAGAGAAATACAGTTTCCCGAAAATATCGACAGGAGATTTGCTCCGGGAAGCTGTACAGCGAAGCACGCCCCTGGGAAAGAAGGCCGAGGCTTTTATGAATAAGGGAGAGCTGGTCAGAGACGATGTCGTCGTGGCCATGATCAAAGAAAGGATAAATAAGCCAGACTGTCAAAAAGGTTATATTCTGGATGGATTTCCCAGGAATTTGACTCAAGCCCATGCCCTGGAAAAAATCGATAAGGCTGCTTCAGAAATCGCGATCGATATCCAGTTGCATGAGGAAGATTTAGTGGCTCGTCTCCAAGACCGCCGAATCTGCTACAGCTGTCAATCCGTATATAATCTTCAGGGAAGAAGGGCCAGACATGACGGGATCTGCGATATATGCGGAGGGAAGCTTATCCAGAGGGAAGATGACAAGCCAGATATCATCAGAGAACGTCTGCGCATTTATCACCAAAAAACAGAAAAGCTCATCGACTATTATACAAGGAAAAATGTCTACCACTGTGTGGATGGTCGAGGAGGAATAGAGGCTGTTTTTGGAAGGATTATTGTGATCCTGGAAGGTGAATTAACACGGCTACTCGAGGGAGAGGCGAGAAGATGATCGTTTACAAGAGCAGGGAAGAAATCGAAAAAATCAGACAAAGCAATCAGATTGTGGCCAGAATCCTCGAAGAAATGAAGCCTTTAATAAAACCGGGTATTCAAACTTGGGAATTGGATGATTATGCGGAGCGTCGTTGCAGAGAGTTGGGAGCGCTGCCCGCTTTCAAAGGGTACCGTGGTTTCCCAGCATCACTCTGTACTTCTATCAATGAGGAAATTGTCCATGGGATTCCCTCTTCCCGGAAATTGAAGGAGGGAGACATCATCAGCCTTGATTTTGGTACCAACTACAAGGGCTTCTACGGAGATGCCGCCGTTACTTATCCAGTGGGAGAGGTAAGCCTTAGAACCAAGGAGCTGATTGAGACAGCAGAAAGAGCTTTCTTTAATGGGATTGAACGGATGAAGGAAGGACAAAGAATATCCGATATCTCTTTCGCCATCCAGAGTTATGTGGAGTCACAGAGATTTTCTGTCATCCGGTCATTTGTGGGGCATGGAATCGGATTTGCTCTCCATGAGGAACCACAAGTTCCCAATTTCGGAATACCTGGGAGAGGGCCGAAGATAAAGCCAGGTTTGGTACTGGCTATAGAACCAATGATTGCAGTGGGGGATTGGCGGATAGAAGTATTAGCAGATGATTGGACAGCAGTCACTCGAGACAGAAGTTTATCAGCCCATTTCGAGCATACAGTCGCTTTGACTGAAGATGGCTTGGAGATTTTAAGCTTATGGGACCAAAAAAAAGGTTTATCTTATCGAAAGGAAAAAAGCTATGCCAAAGCGTGATGATGTTATCGAGACCGAAGGCGTTGTGATCGAGACTTTGCCCAATGCCATGTTTCGTGTGGAATTGGCCAACAAGCACCAAATTCTCGCCCACATCTCTGGAAGGATGAGAAAGCATTTTATAAGGATTCTTCCAGGAGACCGGGTGTTGGTAGAGCTGTCTCCTTATGATCTTACTAAAGGACGAATAACTTATCGATTCAAGTAAAGGAAAGGAATATGAAAGTCAGAGCTTCTATCAAAAAGATTTGCCGGAATTGCCACATCATTAAAAGGAAGGGGACTCTGAGAGTCATTTGTTCGAATCCAAAGCATAAACAGAGACAAGGTTAGAAGAGGTTAAAATGGCAAGAATAGCAGGAATCACCCTTCCCTCTGAAAAGAGGGTTGAGGTTGGATTAACTTACATTTTCGGGATCGGACGTTCCAGATCTAACGAAATTCTTGAAGAAGCTAAGATCGATAGGGATAAAAAGGTTAAAGATTTGACCGAGGAGGAGATCAACAAAATTCGTCAGATCATCGAGAAAAGAGAAAAGATTGAAGGTGACCTTAGGAAAGAAATCAACTTAAATATCAAGCGACTGATTGATATTGGCTGTTATCGAGGCTTAAGGCACCGAAGAAGGCTGCCGGCGAGGGGACAGAGGACCAAAACCAATGCTAGAACGAGAAAAGGACCTCGCGGACATTCCATAAAGAAGCTCAGGACAAAGTAAGGGGATAACATAATGCCAAAAGCAAAGAGAAAGGTCAGGAAAAAAAAGATCAAGAAGGATATCGGCTTCGGTGTGGCCTACATCCAGTCCACCTTCAATAACACCATCATCACAATCACCGACCAGCAAGGTAATACAGTCTGTTGGGCAAGCTCTGGCACAGCCGGTTTCAAAGGTGCCCGAAAGGGGACTCCGTTTGCCGCTCAACTAGCTGCTAAAGATGTGGCTAACAAAGCCAGGGATTTCGGGGTTCGTTATGTGGATGTTAAGGTTAGGGGCCCGGGTGCAGGTCGAGAATCTGCTATCAGGGCTTTGCAATCCCATGGCATGGAAATAAAGTCCATCAGGGACATTACTCCCATTCCCCACAACGGCTGTCGGCAGCGAAAAAGAAGAAGGGTTTAAAGATGTTGCTCCAAGGAGAGAATGATGGCTAGGTATAGAGAATCTGTATGCCGGCTCTGTCGAGCGGAAAGAACGAAACTTTTTCTAAAAGGGAGTAAATGTCTGAGTGATAAATGTCCAGTCGAGAGAAGAACCTATCCACCCGGAGAACATGGGAGGATGCGCAGAAGAATCTTGGGCTATGGCATTCAGCTCAGGGAAAAGCAGAAGCTGAAAAGGTATTACGGGATGTCGGAGAGACAGTTTCGTCTTTTCTTTCGAAGAGCCGAGAAAAAAAGAGGAATCACGGGCGACAACCTGTTGACCTTGTTGGAGAGGAGATTGGATAATGTCGCGTTTATCGTTGGATTCTCCCATTCTCGGGATCATGCTCGCCAGATGATAACTCATGGACATTTCCGGATCAACAACCGCAAAGTGAACATTCCGTCTCTGCAGGTCGATAAAGATGATGTCATTTCGCTTCGAGAGAAATCTTCCCAAAAGGAAGAGATAAAAGCTATTGTAGAATTTAACAAGAATAAAGAAGTCCCTGGCTGGTTAGAAGTGAACAGGGAAAAAATGGAAATAAGAGTTCTCGCTTTGCCCACCAGAGAAGATGTCACCTTTCCAGTAGAGGAACATCTGGTGGTTGAGATTTATTCCAGATAGTGTTTGATCGAAAAATAACAAAACAGAGAAAATATCTTTGGATATACAGGCGATAACAAAGGAGGCACAATGGGAGAAACAGGATTTCAAAGGCCGAAATACCTGGAATGTGATTATGAGAGTTTGACCGAGAAATACGGGCGATTCACCGCTCAGCCTTTCGAGAGGGGTTATGGCATCACAGTGGGTAATGCCTTACGCAGAATTCTGCTCTCTTCGATTACCGGTGCAGCCATAACCAACGTCCGGATTCAGGGTGTTCTCCATGAGTTTTCCACACTGCCGGGAGTAGTGGAGGATATTACGGACATCCTACTTAATCTGAAAAGCATTCCTTTAAGGCTTGAGGGCGATGATCCCAAGACCATAACTCTTAAGAATGAAGGGCCTGTGGAAATAAAAGCATCTGATATAAATCATGATTCAGATATAGAGATCCTTGATCCTGATATTCATATCGCCTCTTTGGATAAAGACGGAAAATTGGATATCGAGATGGTCGTCCGCAACAATAGAGGCTACATCCCTGCCGATCAGAATTTTGACCAAACTCTGAGTGTGGATTTTATTCCCGTCGACTCTTCTCACTCTCCGATTAAGAAAGTCAACTACAGAGTAGAGCCGGCGAGAGTAGGAAAGCGAATTGAGTATGAAAAATTAACCATGGAGATCTGGACAACAGGTGCAATAACTCCTCAAAACGCTTTGAACCAGGCAGCAAAAATTCTCCGGGACCATATGGTTATCTTCCTCAATATCGTAGATGAGCCTTTGCAGATAGAAAAAGCACCTGTCAAGAAAGAGATCCCTTATCTTTCTCAACTAGATGTTCTATCCAAAACAATCGATCATCTGGAGCTTTCTGTTAGGTCTAATAATTGTTTAAGAGCAGCCGGAATCGAAAAGATATTCGAACTAGTCAAGAAAACAGAAGATGAGCTGTTGAAGACAAAGAATTTTGGGCGGAAATCCTTAGCCGAGATCAAAGAGACCCTTCAAGATTTAGGATTGGGGCTGAATCTGGAGCTCCATCCCAGACTTCTGGAAAAATTGGAAGGAGATAAAGAGGAAGAGAAAGAAGAGGCTGGATGATGAGGCATCGGGTCAGCGGAAAGAAGTTAAGAAGAAACACTGCTCACAGGAGGGCTCTGCTGCGGAACCTTGTGACCTCACTCCTGGATAAAGAGCGAATAAGGACCACTGTGATCAAGGCTAAAGAAGCGAGGCCTTTGGCTGAAAAAATGATCACCTTGGCTAAGGTTGATACTCTTCATGCCCGACGTCAGGCATTAAGGTTTATTTTCAAGAAAGATGTTGTCCGCAAGCTGTTCGAGGAGCTGGGACCCCGATTCAGCGAGAGGCCCGGTGGTTACACAAGGGTTGTCAAGTTAGGACCTCGATCCGGTGATGGTGCAGAGATGGCGATGCTCGAACTCATCGGCTCAGAAATGAAGAAGAAAAAGAAAAAGAAAGAAAAGGAAAAAGCAAAGAAATAAATACCCATGCCTTTAGCAGGCATGGAAAAAATTATTATTCACCTTATTCTTTTAGAGTAACCCAGAGCTTCTGGCCGGGATATATTTTAGACCTGATGCTCAAGCCGTTCAGACTGAGAAGATAGTTCAAGTTCATCCCATGTTTTTTGGCAATTTCAAAAGGTGTATCTCCCCGCCTGACTGTATAGAGAACAGCTCCTTCAGGCTTTCCTGAATGGATTACCAGTTTTTGTCCAACATGTAGGATATCACTTTTAAGGTTGTTTCCCCTTTTGATTTTCTGGACAGTTGTGTTGAAAGCATGGGCGATACGGTAAAGAGAATCTCCCCGCTTTACCACATAAACCAGTTTTTCTCCCTCCGTTGTGAGTTCAAGAGCTGGTCGTGATGTATAATAATTGCCCCGTCCAGGTATTTTTAGCCTTTGTCCCGGCCTGATCAAGTGCACTCTTCTTAACTGGTTCAAACGGGCAATAGCAGAGACAGAAGTTCTGTAGCGATCAGCGATTCCTGAGAGGGTTTCCCCTCTTCTAACATAATGTAATCTATAAGTAGCTTCCGGGGGAATCCAGCGAGGGGAAGAATCGATAGAGGCCAGAACATTCTCCCCGTAACCCACTGGGATTTTCAGCTCGTATTCATGATCAGGGGTGGCGTCATAGCGGAGTTCTGGGTTGAGTGTGGCTAGTTCATCCTCTTCCAATTCCAGAGTTTTGGAAAGGACTGAGAGCTTAACGGGTCGGTCGATGGTTACCTTTTTGTATTTTAACGGGGAGTGAGGTTGGGGAAGATTGAGTCCGTATTTTTTGGGGTTGTTGATGATGAGAAGAGCAGCGATGAAGCGGGGGACGAAGCGGGCTGTTTCCCGGGGGAGCATGACATAGAGATCCCAGAAATTATCCAGGTATTTAATGCGTTGGTGGCGGATTGTCTGTTGCACTCTGATCTCTCCGCAGTTATAAGAGGCCAAGGCTGTCAGCCAATCGCCGAAGAGCGAATGGAGTTCTCGCAAATATTGAACGGCCGCTTTCGTGGATTTCTCAGGATCCATCCTTTCGTCTATCCAGCGATCCCGTTTAAGACCAAAACGATATCCTGTTGAAGCGATAAACTGCCAGAGGCCCAATGCCCTTGCCCGAGAATATGCTCTGACCTTGAACCAGCTTTCGATAAGCGGTAACCAGGAGAGTTGTTCGGGTAGGCCTGCTTTCTTCAACTCCTCGAGGATCATTTCTCTGTAGAGGCCTGAACGTTTGAACCCTTCCTCGAAGTATTTTCTTTCTTTGGTCTGGAAATTCTTGATTTCATCCTGGACATGTTTGTTTTCGACCAGCGGGATTGTTTGATTATTGTCTCCGGCCGTAACCAGTTGAGAACCGTAGATTTCTTGGATTCTTTGAGCGATGAGCAGCCTGAGATCGTTTTTTCCCTGGAGTAAGGTAGAATCCAGAGGTGATTTGAGTTGGAGGATGAGGCTGTAAGCATCGTCGAGTGCAGCAAGGGCAGCCTCAAAATCTCCCCTTTCCCAAGAAGATAAGGCATCCTGGTAGGCAACAAGGGCTTCTTCTAAAATAGAAGAAGGGTCTTCTTCCTCAATTTGATTCGGGAGATCATCTCGTGAAGAGGAGAAGGATTCGGACTCGACTTCTTCTTGAGGCAGGGGGACTTCTTCTTTTTCTTCGACTTTTTCTTGAGAGGCCTTCTCTTGGGAAGGAGGAGGATTTTCTTTAACCCTGGGAAGTGTTTCATGGTGGGAAGAGCAGTTCCAAAAGAGAAAGGCAGCCAGGAGGGAAAAAATGAGAAAGCGGAACTTTCTATTCTTCAATTTTCCTAAAGGTTTAAATATATACCACTTAAGATCGTGATAGTCAAATAGCAAATGGACACCCTGTGCATCTCTGTTTCCGAGAAAGCTAATGATGAGGGAAATGATCAGTCGTAGCAGCGGTTCCCCTCCATCCTCGCCAAGACCCTCTCACCC
>CAYVAT010000030.1:35049-38943 GCA_964449165.1 uncultured Eubacteriales bacterium
AACAACGATCAAGGCAGATGTCTCGGAAGGACAGGGGCAGGAGCTGTCATGGGGAGCAAGAAGCTAAAGGCGATGGTTTTTATCGGGGATCAGGAAAAAGAAGCGGCTGATTATGATCTGCTGAAATCCTTTTGGAAGGAGCAATTTGAAGCAGGGATCAAACATCCGGTCTTTCAGAAGTATAAAAAATTTGGAACTCCTATGATGGTCGATATTGTATCCAAGGCTGAGGCTTTTCCTTCCAAATACTGGCAGGAAGGGACGGTTCCTTTTGTGGAGAAGATCAATGCCGAAGCTCTTCACACAGAATGCGAGGTGAAGCTGAAATCATGCACATTCTGTTTCATATCCTGCAACAGAGATACCACAGTTAAGAGCGGAAGACACAAAGGATTGAAGCTGGATGGTCCTGAATACGAGACAATCGGAGCTTTCGGTGGGTTGAATTTAGTAGATGATATAAAGGAGATTGCCTACCTGAACAGCATTTGTGATAGAGTGGGTATGGATACCATTACAACGGGAAATGTTACGGCTTTTGCTATCATGGCCTCCAGGAAAGGGAAGATAGGCTATAAAGTCGATTTCGGAGATGTGGACAGGATTGCAGAGCTCATCCGAATGATCGCTGCCAGGGAAGGGATAGGTAATTTGCTGGCTGAGGGGGTCCGTCGTGCTGCCAGAGAGCTAGGCCTTGATGATGTTTCCATCCAGGTAAAAGGACTAGAGCTTCCTGCATTTGATCCCCGCTACTTGAAGGGTATGGGACTTGGCTTTGCAGTTTCAGACAGAGGTGCCTGCCATTTGAGAACAACCTTCTACAAGCCGGAGCTGGCGGGTTTGATTGCGCCTGAACAAATTGAAGGAAAGGCGGCCATGCTTCTTGAATATGAAGACAGGCTTACCATATATGACACATTAATTCTGTGCAGGTTTTTCAGAGATCTTTTTTTCTGGAAAGAATTGGGCATAATCGTGAAAGGAACGATGGGCTTAGATTACATGGAAAATGATCTCAGAGAAATTTCTGCCTCCATTGCCCTGAATATAAGAGACTTCAACCTACGGGAAGGGATGAGGCCAGAGGAGGATTTTCTTCCTGAATACTTTTTCAAGGTTCCGCTTGAGAAAAGCAAGCTCTTGCTGGATAAGGGGGAATTCACCCGAATGGTTGATGAATATTATGAGTTAAGAGGTTTTCGAAGCCATGAGCAAAAAAGCAAGAAGGATGAGAGTGACAAAATATAAGCCATTTGTCTGGCTGCTGCTTTTCTGCTCGCTACGGGGGGTGAGTGAGGAGGATGCTCTTATCTTGATTGCGGATTTTTGCCTAGGAAATTTGAGTTCAGTCTATTTTCTCTGCGGATTTTAAATGCCAGTTCCAGGCAGTTTCGATGATGGTTTCAATCGCAGAGAGCCGGGGCTTCCAGCCGAGGACCTTTTCGGCCTTTTCCTTGGAGGCTAAAAGCACCGGAACATCACCCTTCCTCCTCGGTTTCTCCTGGTAGCTGACCTTTCTTCCTGTAACCTCTTCTGTTTTTCTAATCACTTCCAGGACGGAGTAGCCTTTGCTGGCACCGAGGTTGATGAAATCACTCGAAGGAGAGGCTAGAATTTTCTTGAGAGCAAGGACATGGGCGGAAGCGAGGTCTGTGACATGGATATAGTCTCTGATCGCCGTTCCATCAGGAGTTTCAAAATCGGTTCCGTAGAGTTCAAACCTTTCTTTCTTTCCCAAGAGAAAGAGAAGGATATTGGGGATAAGATGAGTTTCAGGATCATGCATCTCTCCCAGCTGGCCCTCCGGATCAGCACCTGCTGCGTTGAAATAACGGAGAGAGATGAACTTCAGCCCGTAAGCCTTTCCATAGTCCTGGAGGATGGTTTCCAGGAAAAATTTTGTTTGTCCATACGGATTAAAAGGATTCAGGGGATGAGACTCAGGAATAGGGATTTTCTGAGGATTGCCATAGACAGCGGCACTGGATGAGAAAATAAATCTTTCCACCCCGTTTTCCATCATGGCTTCCAGGAGATTCAGGCTGCTTATCAGGTTGTGGGTATAGTACTTTTGAGGATCGAGAAAGGATTCTCCGACTTGAATGAGAGAAGCAAAGTGAAGAACTGCATTTATCGTCTGCTTATGGAAGATATCTCGAAGGGATTGTTTATCCATCAGGTCGCCCACAACCACATCTCCTCCTGCGATGAGTTCTTGCTTTCCTGTGGAGAAGTTGTCGAAGATAGTCACCTCGTATCCTTCCTGCAACAGCTCTTTAACGGTGTGGGAACCGATGTAGCCTGCCCCTCCTGCTACCAGTACTCTCATCTGCCCTCCTCTTTGATGATCTCCTTTGCCAGCTTCAGGCCATCCTCTTTAGTTTCGAACTCATTGTCCAGCTGGAGTTGGTAGAGTCTTTTCAATATCTTCCCCATTTTGGGGCCAGGAGAGACACCTAACTCGATCATGTCTCTTCCCATTATGAGCGGCTTGATGGTTTCTCTAGAGATGTTCAGTTCTTCGAATTTACCCAAGAGCCACTTCCCCTCTCTGTCTAGCCCTTGAACAGGCCTTTTCCGTCTTCCGGCTCGATCTGCTGCATCCAGGCAGGCGAGAAGCTCGATCTCTCCATCCACATCTGCAGCCAGACGGTTGAAGGCCTTTTTGGTGACCACTTCCCGGTTCTGCCAGAGTTCTGAGGCCCGGTGGTGGCACTTGATCAAGGAAAGGACTGTCTTGCGAAGGTTATAGCCATTCCAGGAGTATATCCTGAATCGGTTAAATACCCTCTTTGTGGTTTTTTCGCTCAGGATATCATGGCGGTTGTTGGTGATCACCATTCTTCCTTTTTTAAACTCCCACTGTGCTGTTTCGGGTTTACTCACATCGTGGTAAAGAGCGGCAAGCAGAAGAGCCAATTTTTTCTGTGGATTGAACGCAAAAATATCTGCCAGTCTCTTTGCCTGGTCGACGGTCAATTTGGTGTGATGCCATACTGTATGGTGACCATAAGCATCTTTTTCTGGATGAAAAAGAGCATCCTGGACAGAGAGAGTAAGGCTGTAGAGTTCAGGGAAAACCTGACGCAGGACGTCCAGTTTGAAGAGCTCCTCCAATCCTACTGAGGGGTTTGGAGATAGAAGGAGTATTCTGAAGAGTTCCTCATTCACTCTTTCCACGCTCAAACCGGAGAGATCAATCTTCTTGGAGACTTCATAAATGGCCTCATCGACTGAAAATTCAAGAATGGAGGCAAATCGGGCTGCGCGGAGAACCCGCAGTGGATCCTCAGGAAAGGCCTTGGGATTGGTCAACCTGATTATTTTCTCCTTGATATCCTTTTGGCCGTTAAAGGGGTCGATAAGGGCGTTGTCAGCCAGTCTTAGTGCCATGCTGTTGCAGCGGAAATCGCGCCTTTCCAGGTCTTTCTCGATGGGAAGAAGTGGATCGAAGAGAACCGTGAAATCTTTATGTCCTCTGATTTGAGCCTCTCTGGCCACATCTTTTCTGGGCAGCGCTAAGTCATAGGTTTTTCCTTTTATGGTGAATTTAATGATGCCAAAACTTTTCCCCACCAGATCCACCTTTCCGGAGGGCTCAATCTTTTTTATAATGTCCGGGACTGTGCTATGGGTGATGAGTATATCCACATCTTCAGAGGGATTTCCCCGGAGCAGGTCGCGCACGTATCCCCCTACAGCATAGACGTCTGGGCCAAATTGCTGGATGAAAAATTCTTTTTCTCGGAATTCTGCCTCAATTTTTTTCATGACCGTAGTCTTTTTTGGATTGTATCAGCCAAGAAATCTCACGAGTTCGGTGTTTTCTTGTGCCATAACTTATTGTAAATCTTATTATAAAGACAGAAGATATGCTACTTCAAATATTTTTTT
>CAYVAT010000030.1:39043-40194 GCA_964449165.1 uncultured Eubacteriales bacterium
GAGGAAAACTTCCTTTTGCTTTTTCTGGAGAATTTCCTATTTTCAAAAAGCCTGATATAGAATTCCTCTCTCTACATGTGAACGATCTGACCATCGGGGGAGCAGACTTGAATTTTGAGGTACGTTTCAAGAACAGAAATGGCTTTGAGCTGCTCGTGGACCGAATTTCCTATCATATCGAGTTGGGAGAATACCAGATCGGCGAAGGAGAAATCAGCGGAGATAAGAACATCAACAGTCACTCGGAAAAGGACTTTTCCCTTCCCCTTCTTCTCAATTTTTTTGAGGTGAGCAAGGATGTTTACCAGCTTCTCCATCAGACTTCTTCTCTCTGCCACTTTTTCGGCGAGCTTAAAGTTCGCACAATTTGGGGGGCCTTGAACATACCTTTTGATGAGAAAGTGGAAGTGTCCATTTCCAGAAGACCATGATTTGAACATTTTCTTCCATGATTAGCGTGATAGTTCCCACATACAACAGAGCTTCATTCTTGAAGAACGCTATAGAATCGGTCCTCGCTCAAGAGTATTTCCAGACGCCTCATAGATTTTCTTATGAGCTTTTGGTTGTAGATGATGGGTCCACTGATATAACTCGGGATGTGGTGGCATCATTCGGAAAAAGTGTGAAATATCACTTTCAAGAGCGTAAAGGGGTAAGCGCTGCCCGAAATCTTGGCCTCGAGCTGGCTTCCGGTGATTTTATCGCCTTCTTGGATTCAGATGATCTCTGGAAAAAGGAAAAGATCGGGGTTCAGAGGGGCTTTATGAAAGCTTTTCCCCGAGCCAAGGTCTGTTATACAGAGGAGATATGGATAAGACGCGGTGTATTTGTCAATCCCAAGAAAAAGCACCGGAAATATTCCGGTTGGATTTTCGATAAGGTGTTGCCTCTTTGCCTGATAAGCCTTTCTTCAGCGCTTTTCAGAAGAGATGTCTTTGAGGATATAGGAAAATTCGATGAAACCCTTGCGGCTTGCGAGGATTTCGATTTTGGCATTCGACTGGCCCAGAAATATCCCGTTTATTTTATTCCCAGACCTCTGATCATCAAGCAAGGCGGTCATTTCGACCAGCTTTCACGAAAATATTGGGGAATGGACAGGTTCAGGATCTACGCTCTGGAGAAGGCATTGCATCTGGACCTTGATC
>CAYVAT010000031.1:0-12467 GCA_964449165.1 uncultured Eubacteriales bacterium
TTGAATAATTAATTCTTCTCATTTATACCTATCTGAATTCTATATCCTTTTTCCTTAATATTCATTTCATCTATATCATATATCAATGGCACAAAAATAGTTAACAAAATCGACAGAAAATAACTAAAATCATTGATTCATCGCAATAATGATAGCCGAGAGATTGAAATAAAATTTTTGATATGATCTTATAATAAAGAATAATTACTGGCAAAAAAAGGGAGAAAAGCTTAACAAACTTTTTACAATCTTTTAACAAAACTTTGACAACTTTCACCCTGGCAAAGTTAAACTTATCAATAGAAGAGAAATGAGCTAGGAGATATGAAATGAAAAAATTCACAACTTTGTTAATTGTCTTCTCTTTAGTGGTTCTTTCAAGTAATCTGTTTGCGAAAGAAAAACAAGGTACTAATCTTATAATTCAGAAAAGTAATGCCCAGCAAGTAAGAGGCGAACTCATCGCAGTTAAGCAGAACTCACTTCTATTACTGGAACGAGAATCAGGAGCCGATGTGTCTGTTGATTTAAGGGAGATAAAGTTCATCAAAATTAAAAAGAAATTAGGAGTCTTTCCAGGAGCTGGTCTAGGATTGATAATTGGATTGGGCGTAGGACATGTAGTGGGTTCATCTATGGAACCCGAACGGAGTATTATCAATTATGCTGCTTATGGTAGACTCATCGGTGCATCCATAAGTTTTATTTCTGGGTTATTAATTGGTGGCTTAGTCTTCCCAGGAGGAAGTGAAACAATCCGGATCGGAGGAAAGTCTGAGACAGAAATCCAAGAGACTCTAGAAAAACTCCGCCCCAAAGCCCGAGTTAAAAACTTTCAGTGATTACCCATAGACGTATCGAGAGCCGCACTAAATAGAATCCATAACTTTCTGATTTCACCTATGTCAGGCAATTGACAAATTTACCACTTTTTCGGCAATTTTTCTAGCTCCCGTAAGAATCCTAATTTCTGTGACAGTTCCAACAGCAATCAAGGAAGCTAAATTGGAGCGGGGATTATCTCGTCTCTATTTTTCAATAAAAAAGCTGGCTGCTTCATAATTATAGGATAATCAATCGAAGGAGTCTCTGCCCAACCAGCAAAATAGAGTTTTATAATAGAATTAATATAAAATATATAATTTACCAAGATTAATTTGCTGCCAATTTTGTTGGAAGGAAGCTTTTAATAAATTTAAAAATTTATTAGATAAAAATTGCCATGAATTCTATCAATATCATCCACGCTGTTTTGGCAATAATACAGTAAACGTGGTTCCTCTTCCGAGCTCACTTTGGACCAAAATATTGCCATGATGGGCCTCTACAATCTCTTTCGCTATCGCCAATCCAAGCCCGGTTCCTTCAACATTGTATGATTTTGCATTTTGCGAACGATAAAACTCGTCAAAGATCTTAGAAATATCTTGAGGAGCGATGCCGATGCCGCTGTCTGCAATGCTTATTTCGACAAAATCTTCTCTCTGTTTCGCAGATACAATGATCTCGCCGTGATCTCCAGTGTATTTCACAGCATTGCTCAATAAATTGGAGAATATTTCTTTAAGACTCTGTCTGTCAGCCCAGACTCGAGGGAGATTCGGAGGAATTTGAAAATCGATCGAAATGTTTTTCTGCCCGGAGCGATCCCGGATATCAGCCAAGATCTCAATAAGAAAGCCTGCTATTTGAACAGGTTCCATATGATAAGCCCCTAACGCAGATTTGCGATAAGAAAGTAATAAGAAATCATCGAGCAATTCCAACATTGTCGAACTTCTTCGTTCGGCTGTTTTTATCAAATCTTTCTGTTGATCATCTAGTTCAGAAGCATTTTCTCCTAAAACCAAGCTCAGGCAGCTTTTAATAACAGATAGATGTGACCGTGATCCATGTTCAATTCTTCGCATGAAATCCGACTTCATATCATCGAGAGCACGAAGTTTCTTATTTGCGTGGCTTAACTTTTCGTTTGTCTCCTTTAATTTTTTTGTCGCCTTTTTTACTTCGTTTTTCAGCTTCAAGTTCCACTCTTCGATTTCCTTGCGGGATTTCCTCAATTTAGCTGTCATCTCATCAAAAGATTTGCCGAGCTTTCCAATATCATCAGAATGGTAAATTCCGATTTGGTAATCGAGATCTCCTTCAGCTATTTTGTGAGTTCCTATTATCAATTTGCGAATAGGGGTATTAACAAATAAATAGATGATAAGGCTGATACAAACAGAAATAAACAAAAAGGAAAAAATCAAATAAATAATGATTTGTTTTCGGCCTGAAGCTATTTGTTCATCAAAATTCTTCAATGATACTAAAATATCCATAACGCCCAGAACATTTTGCTCCTTGGGGTGAAAATGACATGCATTGTTATAGCATTCTGGTTCGTTATACAGAGGATTCACAATCCCAAGTACTCTATTCCCTCTTTCTGACTTAAAAATCCTTGTCAGCGATTGTGAAGAGGGTTTTTTCAAAGGGACTCTTTCACTATGGCAAGTGAAGCACGCTTCGGCTTGCTTATCGATATGCTTTCCAACTTCCTCTACAGAATCAGCTGCAATAATCTTTCCTTCTTTATCAAATATTCTGACACCTTCAATTCCCTCTTGTTTTCCAATATCCTCAATCGTTTTCCGAATATAATCACTCCGAGCGGTCAACATTTCGTACTTAATGCTCTTTTCAATAGTTTGTCCTAGTTGAAGGGCATTTTGTTGTATTCCACTTAGAAGATGTTTTTTCTGCAGGCTTAAGCTTACAAAAGCGAATATTCCTGTTGCCAGGATTAAAACAACGGTTAGATAAAAAATTAATTTTGCGGCTAGGCTTTTTTGCAGCATAAAATTTCTGCTCGGGCGACCCTCAAATAAAAGCATTAAATATGAAGACGTTGATAATGATTTGTGCTTTGCTTTTGATATTTACCTAAAATTTTTTCTCTTTTTTAGTTGTTCTTTCTATAATTTTCTTGCTGACTATTGAATTCTCCAATGGGCATTTAATATTTTTGTGGTTGTTTTTTTAATAATTTTTCGATGCGGAGAAACAAGTCCTCTGGTTGAACCGGTTTATCAATATAGTCATCCGGCCCCTCCAGGCCGTGTTGAGTCGTATCGAATGCGAATCTCGATCCAGACTTTTCCTTCACGGCAGAAACAAAAATGATTGGTGTATCTCCTAATTCTCGGAATTCTTGAGAAGTTTTAATATCGTGACACAGAGAATATCCATCAAAAATGGAATCCATCATAATATCAAGCAGAATAAGATCTGGTTTTTCTTCAATGATCAGCTTCTTTGCTTCCTGAGGATTCTTGGCGGCAACAACTTCATAGGACTCAGATTTTAACATCAAGGATATTACTTTCCTAAAATCTTGATCATCGTCAATAACTAGTATTTTGGCCTTGTAATTGATAGAGCCCATTGGTTACCTCCTCTGATAACATGCGAAGATCGTCCTTTTCTCCATTTATTCATAGGTCTAGCCGTGTTCATTGCACTCCTTCTAATTTGAGATTTGCAAAGATGTCTGAGAGAACCAATAAGAAATGTACGATTGAAATCATATCAATTATAGTAATAATTACTATAGATCTTGTCAATTCTATAATAATTCTAAAGTTTGTTCAAAAAATTATGGATCGAGCAACTCCATCTATGGATTTTTGAGTTTAACAAATTCAAAAAGCCGTTCAAGCCTTCTTGATGCCCAAATCCAACTCTTTAATACCATCCAGTTGCCACGGCAGCAGAGACGATTCAAAAAACGGGCCAGAAGACATGAAGTGATCTCACTAAACTGACACCCCTAGAATGAGTCAGGCATGAGATAACATCTCTTCCTAAAAGAGTAAACAGGAGTTAACAATCAGAAGGATCTTCAGACAACTAACGTTGTCTATAAGAACGGCGCATAATGTATATATTTCACGCCATTCTAGACTTCTCCTCCCATAATCCCTTGGGAAAACAGTTGAAGATGATGAGGCCTCCCCAGAATAAGTATGAGACATTCACTGTGATCGGTGTGGTTGAGGATTTTCATTATGTATCTTTGAGGGAAAGAATACAGCCGCTGGCTCTTTTTTATCGGCAGGAGCACAGGGCGCATTTCCTTCCGGATTAAAACAGAAGGAGCTTCTGAGACAATTGCGGCTTTGGAGAAAAAATGGAAAGAGTTTTTACCTGCCAAGCCCTTAGAGTATTCTTTCCTCGACGAAAGATTCACCAGTATATACAGGTCTAACCTGCTACCTCAGATCCCATCCAATCTCTGAGAAATGAATAATTCAGGACGAGGAATGAACAAGTATTATTTACGGGGAAAGATTGTCTGCGAGAATCCTCCTAGAAGCGCCAGAGATAACTCACCTTGAAGAAAAATCCTCTTTTTGTTTCGTGAAAGCTATCGCTTTCCCGATAGTCAAGGCCGTCCCATTCGATCTTTTCGAATGCCGATCCGTACCCGGTGTATATGACTGTCCCCGGAATGTAGGTAAAAGAAGCCAGGGTGTCCAGCGTGAGCCTGTCCCGGAAGCTGTTGTATTCCAGGATAGCCCGGAGGAAAAGGTATTTGTTGACCTGGAATGTATTCCGGCTGCGGATGATGGCATAGTCATAGATCTTTTGGTTGTCCGCATCGCGGAAAAAGTCGATATAAGAAAGGTTGAGGATGAAGCTCAGCTTATCCATCGGCTGGTATTGGAGATAGCCTCCCACTCTGTTTCCGTAGCCTTGATAAGGCTCTTCGGGATCATAAAAAATAGACCCTGTACGGCGGAAGAAAAGGCTCAAATACACCTGTTTTGTGATCTGGGTTTGCGCCTGAAATCCTGCCCCTCCTCTCCCAAACCGTTCTCCTGCAAACACTTCATTGGCAAATAGGGTGTCGATGCGGAACATCGTGCTTCTGGGAAGCCAGAATCTCAAGGTGAATAGATTGACCGTCTCGAATGTTTTGTATTCGGTATCGTAAAGGTGATAACTCCAATAGAAAGGCTCAATCCTCTGGAAGAATTCGGATTTGGGGTAAAACCTGTATATGGCAAAGGCGGAAAAACGCCTTAAACCTGTTCGGGTGACATAGCCTGTGTCGATCTGGAAATTTTGGGATATATCCTGGTAGCCCAGGTCGATGAGCACCTTGCGGGTGTCGTACTGGTAGTGCAGTCCCAAAGCGTGATCGCTGGATATCTCTGAGCTGCCGTTTCTTTGTGTGAAGGCACTGAAGAGGTGGAAATCTGCGATGGAGGCCTGGGTGAGGCGGAATCTGCCGTCTGCGCCCACCACACGGTTAAAGCCGTGGCCATACTCCTTTCCGGTGTAAAATCCGCCTATATAAGAGTCTTCCTTCAACGCAAATTTATACCGGCAGATCATGAAATTCGGATGAGCATCGATCGGATCGTCCGGCAGGTCGTCCCGAGCGTAAATGGCGGCCAGGCTACTCTTCCGGCCGAGTTTCCCGAACATCTTCAACCCGAAAATGGGATTGATGATCGTCCTGGTATGGACAACAATACCCAGCGGGCCTTCCTCGACATTCCCAGCAAACTGGAATATGTCATTCCCCTCGAGGAAAAAAGGCCTTTTCTCGGGATAAAAGAGTTCATAACGTAAATTGATGTCGATCTGCCCGGCATCAGCTTCGACCTGGCTGAAATCAGGATTATAGGTCCCATCCAGGGTCAGGTCCGATCTCAGCCCGACTTTCCCGGTCAGGCTAAAATCCGTGTTTTTTTCATCCGTCTGCAACTTTCCCTGGGCTGTCGACAGCCGGGTACTGTGCGTCAACGCCGGGAGTACCTCGACCACCCGCTTGTATTTCCAGCCCGTCACGGATACCGGCTGTGATTGTTTCAGCAGGCTTCCTTTATTGGCATACGTGGGCGGAGCACTGAGTAATTCAGAGCTGCGAACGATCTGCCGAAAAAAGGATACACGCAGGGTGATTGTCTCTTTCCCGGGAAAACGGATGCTCTGTAGAGGAACGCGGCACTCTATTGTGTATCCTTTATCGTCGATATTCCCTCTGCTGTACCAGACCATATCAAAGCTGTCATCCCCATTCCCATCACTGTCCATCATGGCATCGCCCTGGATCCCCTCAGGATTTATGAAGAATCCGTAAGCATCCTGCATCGTATTGAACGTATCCAGCATGATGATAACATAGTCATCTTGGAACATATTATCACGACTGCTGACCGATGTTTTGATCTTATCCGGCTCACTGTCGAAACAACGGAAGGCAAAATAAATGTTCTCTGAATCGTAAGTCATGTATGCGATTGTTTTCTGACTGGGTTCCTTACCGTAATCCGGTTTTAATGTCTTAAAGTTTTCAAACTTTGCAGTTGTTTCCCAAGTCGCGTCATCCAAGAGGCCATCGATTACGGGAGAGGCATTTGTCGCAGTGACGGTTACAACCTCTGCCGCGTAAACATATGAAATCAAAAAAAAGGCTATAAAGAGGGTCGAAGCAAAAATGATTTTTTTTATCATCTCTTCTTAATCTCCTTAGCGGCATGGACAAGAAAATCAAGGGACATATTATCGATTGCGTGCTTTATTTTTCGTGCCATCATCACCATCTATCTTATTATATAACAACAATTAAAGTAAACTTGTGAGGTGTTTTTTGCGTTTAACATGAGGAATACGGGATTTACTTTTTCAACTGGGCAGTTCCTGTTCCAGTACTTATGAAAATCTTCCGTTTTGATTTTCCTTTTGTGAAGGACTTCCTGTAGTATTTGTCATCACCTTCCCAGTATTCTTCTTCACTGTCGAATTTGACCGGAGATATAATCCGTCCTTTCCGGGCATGGCAGGTGAACTCGAAATGTCCGTCAAGGGATTTGCCTCTCATGTCGAGAGAGGCTGTATCGGTTGATGAGCTTACAACCAGAACAATAAAATCTCCCTCCGGGAAAGCCACTTGGACGTCTTCTGTTCCTGAGCTGAAAGTGCCTTCCTGTTCTAGAGTCAAGCCGTGGGCATTGACATCACCTGTACCGCTTCTGACTTCAAAATTCCCCTTGCAGTTCTTAATCTCCACTTTACCAGTTCCTGAGCTCAACTCGAATTCTCCCTGTGACTCATCGGCATATACATTTCCTGTACCCGAGCTGACATCAAATTCACCCTCTGAATGGCTTATATAAAGATTTCCTGTTCCTGTGCTGACATCAAATTCACCCTTGGCGTTGTTAATCTCGATCTCGCCCGTTCCCGTGCTCCCGTCAATCTCGATGTTCAAACCGTCGAGATAAAGGTCTCCAGTCCCTGTGCTGAATTTGATTTTTGTCTCATCGGGAACAGCTACTGTCCACTTAGAGTATCCTCTAGGATTTTTTCCGTGGTATCTTTCCCGCAAATAGAGATACGTTGCTTTTTCATCGAGTGTGGGCTCAAACCTGTCTTGTTTTTCGTAAGAATAAACCAGGTGAACATGAATGCGGTCATCACTGCTTTTTTTGAGTCGAATGTCACCAAGAGACAGCTTGAACCGGATCTCTTTTTTCCTGTCAAAAGTTTTCTGGATCTCTTCTTCGGCATTGGTGGTGAGACTAAGGGATGCCATTAAGCCGAAAAATACAGCCGTCGTAATGAGTGTTTTTGTTTTTTTCATTTTCCTAACCTCCTGATTTTTTTATATGCAAGGATGCTTTTCCTTTCATATAAAAAAAATATAAATAAACGAGTCAGGGTTGTCGTCTGGAATTGAAATTCAGTACTTTTTACAGGTGTTTTTTTCTGAATTCGGAAGGAGTCATTCCTGTAAATTTTTTAAAGGCAATATTGAAGACAGATTTTGAGTAGAATCCTGTGCTGTATATGATATCCAGAATGGTTGTTTCTTTTTGTTCCGGGTCAGTCAGCAGCCTCTTTGCTTCTTCGATCCTGTATCTATTCACAAAATCATTGTAGTTCAACTCAAATTTTTCGTTGATGATCCGTGAGAGGTGGTTAAAGTGAATCTTAAGCTTTTTTGAAAGCTCCATAAGAGTGAGATCCGGATTCAAGAAGAGCTTTTCTTTCTCCATCAGGCCGAGGAGTTCCGGTACGATTTCATCAGCCTTTTCTGGATCGAGAGCGGATGTCTTATACTTATCTCGCTGTCTTTTTGCTTTTTTTCGTTCATGAAAGTAAAGTCCACTTCCCCCGATAAAGAGAACAGCAACGGCCGAGATAACAAAGAATATTGTCCTTTTGTAGAAAGGGGAGAGAATCTCGAATTCAAAAGGAGTTTCCAGCGCACTCCATATACTGTTGTTATTGGCTGCTTTAACTCTAAAGCTGTAATGACCTGGGCCTAGGTTCAGATACGTGGCTGTACGTCTGGTGTTGGGTTTTAGATATGTAAAGTTAGCATCATGGCCTTCCAGTTTGTATGCAAACCGGATCTTTTCTGGAGCCAGAGGTGCAAGTGCAGTGAAGCGAAATTCCAGCCGTCCGCTCTTATGTATCCGGGCAGCCTCTCCTTCACTCATGAAAGAGCGGTCGTCAACAACAGCATCTTCAATAATCACCACAGGAGGACCCGTTTTTTCAGCGATATCTCTCGTGTCAATCACAGCCATTCCCTTGATTGTCGGGTAAAAAAGCTTATGGGAAGGAGTTTTCCAAACAGAGGGCTGTCCGGAACCAATACATTGAGAAGCGGCCATGCCGTCAGCTTCATCATAATAAGCCGGCACGAGAAAAGAGGTGGTTTGATTCCGGAAATCATTGAGCTGCTCGAAGCTGATCCATTGAATTCCTTTGTTCGTGCTCATCCACAGTCGAGCTGAATCGTCTTCTGTTATACTGTATATATAATCATCGATGAGTCCATCTTCTGAAGTGAATGATGTTATTTCCCCTTCAAAACAGCGCTTTAAACCGTCTCCATTCGTTCCTACCCACAGCACTCCGTCTTCGTCCTCATACAGGGAGGCGACGTCAAGATCTGGTTCGACATTTTCTAGGTTAAAGGATTTTGTACTTTGCCTCCAAATCTTATAAAGTCCTTCCCTCGTCCCGATGTAGAGGCTGCCGCCTCGGCTCTCGAGAAAAGTACGTATGTGATAGTGTAATAAATCAGTGGATTCGTTTTTATGAACCTTTCCTCTACTGAATCTGTTCAGGCCTTTATCTGTCCCGATCCATACATCTCCTGTTCTATCCTGATGAATAGCTGTGATGTTGTTGGAAGTCAGACCGTCCTTAGTGGTTAACAGATCTGTTTTTCCTTTTTGGAAAATATTGACTCCGCCTCCTTCAGTACCAATCCAGAGTGAGTGCTTTTTATCCAGATAAAGAACTCTTATATGGTTGCTGGATAAGCCTGTCTTGTCATCGATGATACGTGTGATCCGGCCATTTTTTATTCTACAGAGGCCGCTGTTCCTGGTCCCAACCCAGGAAAATCCCTCTTGGTCTCGAAGAACGGCATAGACAGCGTCCTCAGGAAGTCCGTCTGCTCTGGTGATGTTTTCCACTATGGGTTCCTTAAGTTGAATCAGGCCGCCTGTGTTAGTTCCTATCCACACTTGTCCGTTTTGGTCGATTAAAAAATCGTGAATATAATCATCAGGGAGTCCATTTTCTGTGGATAAACCTTTTAAAGTTCCTCTATCTAAGCGTTTTATTCCGTCGGCCATTGTCCCTATCCACAGTATCCCATGTTCGTCCACGAGAATGGACGTTACTGGAGTGAACAGGGTGCCCGGTATAGGGTGGACGGTTCCTTCTCCTCTTTTCAAAACATGCAGGCCTTCCAGTGTTCCGATCCAGATATTTCCCAGGTGGTCAGCATGCAGGGAATGAACAGAAATGTTGGAAAGCCCGTTAGCGAAATCATAGACACGAATGACTTTTTCTTTTAAGCGGGCAAGTCCACCCATCAAGGTGCCAATCCAGAGATATCCCCTGTTATCTATGGTTAAGGAAGTGATGATATTGTCATACAATCCGTCTCCGGTTGTAAAGTGCTGAATACCATCCGCGCTCAAATGGTTAAGACCATTGTCTGTGCCTATCCATAAACCGCCCCACAAATCAGAGATTATGACTCTCACATGGTTGTCGGATAATCCTTCCTGGACTGAATAATTTATCCAGATTCCATCATCAAAAGAATAAAGTCCGCCGCCGTCTGTTCCTACCCAGAGCACATGATTTTCATCCTCATATATTGCAAGGATGCTGTCGTTTTTTAGAGGAGAATTTCTTCTTGAAAAAGTTGTGAACCGCACACCGTCAAAACGCACCAGGCCGGCCGGAGTGCCGATCCAGATATACCCTTCATGAGTCTGGATGAGCACACGCACAGAATTCTGAGGAAGACCCGATGAAGTTCCCCAATTTTTCACAAGACATTTATCCAGATTGATAGAAAGAGTTGATGCATAAAGACCATACGAAAAAGACAAATATAAGATTAAAAACAGAATGGAGAGTATGATAGTTTTGTTACGACTTGGTATTTTCAACGGCCCAATTTTCTTTCTTTGCTGTTCCAATTCTTGCTAGAGTATCTTCGAGAAATATATTCCAGGGAAATAATGAAGTCAATCTGTATATGCTGGGGGATTATAAAGAAAAGATGCTAGGAGAGAGTTTTTAGAGAACGCACTTGATCTCTTCTTTAGCCAATATCTCACTCATTATTTATAGCTTCGACAGGATTCGCAAGAGCAGGACCGATGAGCTTTTCCCGACGCAGCAGAGAGAAGACCTCATGAGTGAAAAGATCGCGGATGATGCCATCATGGAAGCGGGAGACATAGTGGAAAGCGCCATCCGGGGGCTGACGAATCAGGTTCCCTGAATTGGGGCGGGGATTATCCCGTCTTTATTTTTATCTCTTATAAGAACATAGAAAATAGGTAGGAATAGTAAACCTTTTTTAGGTTCTCTGCGTATATATAAATACGAATTAAAACGTAGAAAGGAAATCGAAATGAAATTCAAATACAAAATTGTAATATTTGTAGCAGCTGTTCTTATATCCTTATGGGGATTCAATCTGATTGCTTCTCCTTCAATGTGTCTGCTTGAAGTAGGAAAGAAAGCTGGATATGAAATTATTGAAAACTATCTTAGCAAAGCTGATTCTGCCTCAAATGAATTCTGTCACCTCAAAGGATAAAAATATAACAAGCAGCCGTTGCCATACGCTTTCTGATTGCTCCGATTAAAGAAAAGAATATGCTGGATTTTTGATAGAATCTATATTTTTTAGCCGCTCATTTGAGCTTCTTCAGCATAGCCTTTGCATTTTCATTATCGGGGTCCAACTCAAGAACCTTTTTGTAATAAAATATAGCTCTCTCATTATTCCCACTTCTCATATATGCTTCCGCCGTGCTATCATAAGCGTTTGCTGACTGGGGGTTCATTTCAACATTCATTTTAAACACCTCGATAGCAGCAGCAATCTTCCCCCTGGTAATTAAACTGTATCCAAGTGAATTGAAATCGCTTTCACTGAAGTATAATGTATTCTGACTATCTGACTTGAACTCTTGAAACTTCGCAATTCCAGCATCAATGCCGGAATTTATGATCGCCTTTTCAACGGCATATGCTGCCGATTCATTGATATATTTTTTTAGGGAGGTTAATCTTCCTTCAATAAATGGCATCTGTCTTCTCTCTAGAAACTGTTCATAATATCTAATAGCGAGGCTATAATTTCCCCACCTTCTGTGCAAATCTGCCAGCCGAGCGTAACTGTTGAGATCGTGAGGATATTTTTCAACCACATACTCATACATAATTCTTGCCTCTTCTAATTTCTGTCTTTCTTCAAGCTTATCTCCCTGTCTAATCAGGGTAAACTCCGGTATATCGACTTCATAACCATAATTTTGCGAAAGGTTTTGATAATACTGCTTCAAATCTTCGAGTCCATCAATTTGTATTTCATCAGGGAATCTGTATTCCTGAAAAAAAGTCTCCAGGCCTTTTCTTAATCCTGGTGATGAGATGATGCCCGATTCTCTTTTTTCAAGTTGATTTATAATTAAAGTAAAATCTCTTTTCTTTCCTTTTTCAACGAGTGTTTTGACTTTCTGTAAATAGTCCTTGGTCACATCGTTATCAACATCGGTGTTGCTGGTCATGAAAAGAAAATTGTTTAACGATCCTTCTTGATTAAAAAAATCCTTTGCTTTTGTAAGCATATATTCCCTGTTTGATCGAATCCAAAATGGATTAGTGATAATATTTACTCTAAAAAGCCCGGGATTTCCCATCAGAGCATATACGCTGAAAGCAGCTCCAGCTTGAGGACCGAGCAATATGCGAAAATTTTTTGTCCGGTAAGATTTATCAACAAAGGGAATGAGTTCTTCAACGAAAAACTTCAGAAAATTACCTGCTCCACCCGGTTCTCCGTTCCGATTGATCGGCAGACAATCACGATAGCGGTCAGTATTCTTAACGCCGATAATGATCATATCCGGAATTCT
>CAYVAT010000031.1:12567-37211 GCA_964449165.1 uncultured Eubacteriales bacterium
TTCTTTGTCTTGATAGCCCAACCTGAGTGCCCCAAGTACCAGACAACCGCTTCTCCCTTTTGAAGCGGATCATCAAGTCTTGGGGAGATGTTAAAGTCCTTTTTCATTTCACCCTTTGTGTTTTTCATATTAATCATTGTGATTATTTTTTATCTTTTTGTATATTGACAATTTAGAAAAAGCCTGTCATGTGATTTTGGCATTAATATGCCCATAATCTCAATCCAATTATTCCCCAATAAGTTAAGTAAACTGTCATACCCAAGCAAGAAAAAGAAAGAACGAGAGCATAAATACGTGCAATCATTTTCACGGGCTTTTTGAAGCTTAAAATGGAAAAAATTATACTCAGCACAGAAAATCCTGCAAATAATAACGTGGAAACAAAGAATACAATATTATTAAATGACATCTGAGATAAATGCATTATAGATTGATTCATTACTATCAATATTCCAAACACAAGGGAAAGGATAGCCAACAAAGGGGTCAATCTTATTCTTAAATACTTTGAACGATTTTCTTTTTTCATTAATTTTTTAAACAGGTGAACTGGGACCCAGAAGATGGCATAAATGACTGATGAAAGCATTATAATCAATGCACCAAAGAATAAACTTCGATAGACAAAAGGCTTCCAGCTTCCGGTCTTTTCATAGTAGGAATTGGAAGTTGCAAACACCATGTTATCTTCAGAGGTCTTGGTGAATATACTGCTAGCCTCAGGCTCGTTCAACCTTCTGAACTTATCTGGGGAGACAGGAACTAAGGCTTCTTTGCTGCTCATGAAATCCTGCTGATAGAGTGTGCCATTTTCAAATGAAATTGTGGTTCCGCTTAACAAAATATCTAAAAATCTAACAAGTTGTTGCCTCGAGCTCCGAAATTCGTAGTAGCCACAATACTTTTCAAGCTGACTGGTTGGAATTTGAACTGATTGTTCAGGAGGAGGCTTTATCTCACGAACCAAATAACTCTGAACTAAGCTGGTTATCTCTTCAAATTCCGAAATACTAAACCTGTTAGCCAATACAACATATCCTATTCCACAGTCTTTTATATAAGAGTATTTGGCTATAAATCCTGGTCCCCCGCCTGAATGACCATACCATTTAAAACCATCCTGAAAATGTGTTCCAACTCCAAAACTGTATCCATTCTTCAATCCTGCCTTTGACGCAACTGTTGTTGTGGCATTTCCCATTTGGTCAATTAGTGTTCCGCTAATTATTTGCTCTTCACCCACCTTTCCCCTGTTAAGCAGGAATTGAACAAATTGAGCCATTTCTTTAACCGAGGAGTTTAAAGAGCTTGCTGGCCGGTCATAGCCATCAAAGTAAGGAACAGGCTCAAAATTGCCTCCATAGCCTACTGAAAGCATCCGTTTACTTTCATCCGTGAGCCTGAATGTGGATGTATTCATACCAATAGGTTCTAAAATGACATCTTTTAAGTAATCTTCATATCGTTGCCCTGTGATCTTCTCTAAAATATACCCTGCAAGTGTATAACCAGGGCTGGAGTAAGCATAACGCGCGCCAGGCTTCCAGCGGACTCTACGTAAGCCAGCTTTAACATCCAAAGCCCTTTTTAATGGCATCTCAGAATCTTCTTTGTTATAAATGGAATTGATGTGTATGTCGTCAAATCCAGCTGTGTGCTCAAGCAGATGAACAATTCGAACGGGATAAGTATCGCTCCAGGGATTTTTAATTTCAATTTCAGGAGCAGTTTCTCTCACTGGTGTATTGAGATCGATCTTACCTTCTTCTATTAGCTTAAGAAATCCAAGCCCTATGAAAGTCTTTGTAATAGATCCAACTCGAAAGTGTGTGTTTTCGGTTATCGGGGTGCCAGTTTCTACATTTGCATGTCCAATACCTGCCATCCATATGATTGAATCTTTTGATACAAGAGCAATCGCGACTCCAGGGATTTTATATTTTTGGAGTAGGCTATTCACTTTCACCTTCAGTTCATCAACCGTTTGAGGAATTTTCAATTCGCTTTCAGATGCTTTTTTCGTCTGAAAACAGAAAATTGGTGAAATAGAAAAAATAAAAATCAGATGCAAAATAATTCCAATTCGAGTCGCTTTGCCCTTTAGAATTGACATAATGATTCTCCTTTTTTTTATCCGGTCTTCACCATCCATTTCCTCTGCGTTCTACCATTCAGCATAAAGGCACAAACCATTTCTCCGTGTTACTCTGTACAAATGAAGCCAGAAGCAAAGACTTTCAGGATTAGTCCTGGCATTGAAGGTAGACTGCTGGTTGCGTATTATAATGGCACAGCCTGAGCAACACATTTCAAACGCTGCTCCTAAACAAAGATACAGGATTGTGTTGCATGAGAACCAAAGTGAATAGATCATTCACGAATTTCGTATGCCACTACCCTATTGTTCATGAAGGTTGGAACGAGCAGAAGTTTCTTTTCGATAACGAAGTCAATATCTGCGGCCATCACATCTTCTACTGTTGTATCGATGATTTTGATCCTTTTTTTGCCGGGCCGGATGACATGAATGACACCCAAAAAATCTGAAACAAGATAACTTCCATCGCCCCTGGAAACGAATCCGTCGATGTAATTCGTTTCTTCAATAAAACGAGTCACATTCTTTGTTCCATAATTCACACTCGACACAACATTATTATGTTCTTTATTGAATTTATTCAACTTTTATCAGCTTCATCCTTCCATCCATCAAGGAAATCTGTTTGACATTTCCTTGTTCGTCTTTAATAAAGGTAAGTTTGATACCATCAAGCTGCTGATAAAACTGGGTATCTGAAACAGGAATAAGGATATCCTCTCCCTCAAAATGGGTGATTTTAAGGTATTTTCCTTCAATGCTGATAGTCACAAAGTAGTTTTCAGCGATCACATACCGACCCGTATAAGCCTTAAGGTCTTCGTAGCTGATACTGTAAGGTTCAACCTCCACAGGTTTAGTTTCGGGCCATCCGTACTCCTTCGCCACTCCAAAAGTGATACCCTGCAAAAGGGGAATCGCCTTGTTGGAATTGGCCATAATTACCACACCACGCCCATTATGGACAAAAGCTTTTATTCGGCACAGAAAACCTCTATTGTGGCCGCTGTGTCCAAAGCTTTTCGCCTCTCCTTCTCCTGTGATACCCAAACCAAGCCCAGAACTGCCCGTTTGAACCGTCAGCATTGTTTCTGTCATTTTTTTGGATAAGACCTTGTTGGACTCACCGGAAAAAGACTTTTGGATCTCAATGAGAAATTTTGCCAAATCAGAAGGAGTCGCCCACAATCCTCCAGCTCCCATGTTTGCATAGATCCAGCCTTTACCTTCAACAGGTTCACCATCGCCTATGTGACCTGAAGCTGCTTTCTCCAGTTTTTCTGGTGACAGAGGCTGCTCGAATGTACTGTGCTTCATACCTAACGGTTCAAGCACACGCTCCCTCAAAATCTCAGGAAATGATTTTTCTTCGACATCAATCAACAGTTGCTGGACAATGGCGTATCCTTCATTGGAATAACGCCACTGACTACCTGGTACCATGTCCACTGTAACAGGATCGGTCTCGACCGGATTCTCACCCTTAAGAATCTGTAATAAAGTAGGGACATTCCCGATCGCAGCACCATCGTCTACATCAAAAGACGATATACCGGCAGTGTGGCTAAGAAGACGCCTGAGGGTTACTTTTTCCTCCTTGGTGAACTCATTCTCTGGTACTTTCCAGGATTTAAGGTAGGTATTAATATCAGTGTCAAGATCCAGTTTTCCTTCTTCAACCAAACTCAGAGCAGCCATGGCCACGACAGGTTTACTGACTGAACCAGCTTGGAATAAAGTCTCCTCGTCAAGAGATTCACCTCCCACTTCCTTGAGACCGTAGCTCTTGACCCACTCGATTCTACCGTCATTAATCACTGCCACACTGACTCCAGGAATGTTGAGCTTATCCATCATCCCCGAGATGGAAAACATCCCGGATGCTTCGCCCTTGACAACAACTGCTGGTAACACACTATTTTCCACCCGCATAATTCGGGCATTCAGTTCTTCCATTTGCTCTGAATCTTTGCATTGGATTAGGATGATTAGCATAAATGCAACCACACAAATAACTTTTTTCTTCATTATGAATTCCTCCCTCTAATTTTGAAATTTTTTTAAGTAAAGCTTTAATCGATGTTTTTCTCTCAATCTCTATAAAGATAAACGGTTATGCCGTATAAATGGTAAACAACTAATCGTTATCTATCTAAATTCCTCAGACTCCATTTCTCCAGAAGTTCCCCCCAAAAATAGGCCTTGAAAAAGCCCAATTTCTTTTATTTCTATCAATTATCCGAAACTGCAAGTGGAAGTGCAAAAAAAAGGGGATCTCTAGTATTCCTGTAGAACTTGACAAAATAAACTCTATAGTTTATAGTAATATAGCTATATAGCTATTAATATATAAATGAGGTTACTCATGGAAAAACACAAGATTTTTAAAGCTTTCTCCAATGAAGTAAGGTTGAAAATATTTGAATTTTTACTTGAAGGTAAAATGTGTGTCTCTGGAATTGTAAATAAACTGAATGTAACCCAGCCAACAGTTACACAACATTTAAAAATCCTTCAAGAAGTAGGAGTAGTTAAGTCAGAAAAAATTGGGTATTGGATGCATTATTCTATTGATAAGGACGGCATCGAAAGAGTAAGAAATGAATTAAAACTATTTATTGAAAATCTACAAACGAAAAACGGAAAATGTAAAATTAGCGCTTCAAAATGCCCTGAAAAAAAATAAATTTTTGGAGGATAACAAAATGATTAAAAGACAAATATCGGTAGGAATTGTATTCATTGCCGGTTTGGTAATTTTAGGAAATTATTATTACCCTTGTTATTCTGGAGAACCCCAAAATACAAACAAGAATGAAAAGATCCTCTCTGAGGTTGAACAGAAAAAAGGATTTCGTCCCAATCCATTAGTTATTATGTCAAAAAGGAATGATGTGCTCACTCATTTCATGTCTTATGGAAATCAAATTTTCGAAGGAGGTCCTTTAAGTGAAAAAGAGGTTTATTTAATTGCCCTCTCCGCGGCTGTCGCTCTCAAATCTCAAAATTGCATTCGAGCCCATGCTAAAACTGCAGAAAAATTAGGTGCAAGTAAAGAAGAAATCATACAGACAATTCTTATTGCAGGCCTTATTTCAAATACGTCTCCTTTACACATTGCTTATGATTCAGCAGGGATATTTGAAGATAAATAGCTCAAAAGGAGATAGAACGAATCATTTAATATAATCGAGAAATGGGACATTTACAAAGATAATGCAAATGATTTTTTTGTTTTTATAACAGCAGAGGGAAGATACCTTCCGAATTTTCCGTATTGATCTTCTTTCTTTTCTTTTGTATACTTCAAAGAGATGGAATGACTAAAAAAAAGAAGACATATTTTAATCTGCTCTTCCTATTTTTATTCCTATTTGTTACTTTATTTATCAATTTCTTTCATACCGAAAAAACTATAGAAAGGAATGACAATTGTCCTGCTTGCCACTTTCAGTATTCTTCCCTCACAACCAGCCAGATTAATTTTTTCTATCTTCCTCCACTCTCCTTCCTAACCACATTACAACCATCGGAATCATTTAATTATACATATTTATTAAGTATCGATCCCGCCTCTCGTTCCCCTCCTCAAATTTAATCCTTCTCAATCAGATAACCTAAAAAGGCCTCTATTTTCCTTTGAATTTTGAGAGTTTATAAGCTCTCAAAATCTCAAAGACCGATGAAACTCGGGGAAGGAAACAAATGCGTATAAAGAAATTATGGATAGTATTCATCGTTGTAATGTTTATCTCTGCTCAATTCATCCTCAGCCAGCCGCGCCAACAAAAGCGACATAGATATGGCCAGCAACAAGAAAGGTTTTTGCTCGTAAAAGGAAAAATTGAGGGCTGGAATGGCAATCCCATAGAAAAGGCGATAGTCATGATTCCAGAGATAAACAAATCTACAGAATCAGATAAGTCAGGGATTTTTGAAATCACAGACATTCCACCAGGAAGATACCATATTGAGGTCTATGCTGAAGGATACATGGACTACTCCTCAGATAATTTTGATCTTCAACAGAACAAGCTCAACTACCAGATCGTTTTACTGGAAAAAATCTCAGAGGAAATAGTCGTTACCGCTACCCGCACCCAGAAACTTTACGACGAAACTCCTGTTAAAATTGAAATCATAACTACCAAAGATATTGAAAAGAAAGCTGCATCTACTCTCGCTGATTCCCTTTATCAAACAACAGGGGTCAGAGTTGAGAATGACTGTCAAAATTGTAACTTCACCCAGGTTCGCATTAATGGTATGGAAGGGAAATACACTCAAATTCTGATTGACAGCTCTCCTGTTGTCAGCGCTATGACAGGTGTTTACGGCTTAGAGCAAATTCCTGCAGAAATGCTGGAGAAGATAGAAATCGTGAAGGGTGGCGGCTCAGCCCTTTATGGAGGAAACGCTGTTGCCGGAGTGATTAATGTTATAACCAAAGAGCCGCAAGAAAATAAGACCACTCTAAAGCTGCACCAGGAATCAATCTCAAAAAAACCATTCACAAATATTGGATTTCATTCCAGCCTCGTTTCCAAGGACTTAAACACAAAGGCTTTCCTGTTTGCAAGTTGGCAAAAAAGAGAGCCTGTAGATTTAAATGCAGACAATTTCTCTGAACTTGGGACCATATCCAACACCTCTTTTGGACTTAATTTTTATAATTACTTTTCAGAGATCAACAGCAATCTTAAGTTGAGCTTTTTTAGGATTTTCGAGGAGAGACGAGGAGGAGATCTTTTTGACAATCCTCCTCACGAAGCGAACACAGCCGAATGGATAAAAACTGATCAAATAGGATTCAGCTCAGATTGGAACCATTATATTTCTGAAAGTTTACATTATAATCTTTCCTTCTCTCTTGTAGATGCCAAAAGAGATACGTACTACGGAAGCCATAAGGATCCCAATGCCTATGGGAAGACAAAAAATCCACTTATGTTTTTCAACTCCCAACTCAACTATCAAAGAGGAAGTCATGTGTTCTCCGTTGGAGCACAATACAAGCGAGATAAGATTAAAGATGAAGCCACAGGCTACGACAGGATAATCGAAGATGTCTATCACGAAAGCGGTATCTTCATCCAGGATGATTTTAAAATAGGGAAAACATTTTCGCTTTTAACCGGAATAAGGCTGAACAAACATTCTGCCCTGGATAGAACCATTTTTACTCCACGATTAAGCATTCTAGTGAAACTCATGAAAGAGCTGAGTTTCAGGACGTCATTTTCAACCGGATTCAGAGCTCCTCAAGTCTTTGATGAAGACTTACATATTACTCAAGTGGGCGGTGAGGGCATGATGATAACCAATTCTCCGAATTTGAAAGAAGAGAAATCATACAGCATAAACAGTGGATTCGATTACGGAAAACAGATGGGAAGAAGCCTCATCCAATTGAGTGTGGAAGCTTTTTACAATAGATTAGAGAACACGTTTATCCTTCACGAAACCAAGCGCATAGAAAGGGCAAGAATCTTGGAGAGGATAAACGGATCCGGATCAACAGTGTATGGCGCCTCTTTTGAATTCGGCTTTGTTCTTGGGCCAAAGCTCTCTTTTGCTTCAGGATGGACATTCCAGAGAAGCAAACTTGACGAACCAGAGCCGGATTTCAACTCGACAGAATTCTTCAGAACTCCTAGGATCTACGGATATCTGAACCTGAGCTATGAAAACAATAAATTGGTAAACATCAATCTTTCCGGAGAATACACAGGCTCTATGAAAGCCCCACACTACGCAGGCTATATCAAAGAAGACAGACTGGAGACTACTTTATCATTCTGGGTAGTGAATTTAAGGCTTCAGAAACCCATAAATATCACTGAAAACTACAGAATCTCTATGTTCTTAGGCGCCTACAACATCCTGGATTCTTATCAAAAAGATTTAGATAAGGGAGTAGACAGGGATTCTGGTTATGTCTATGGTCCGATAAAACCAAGATCATTCTATACAGGATTTGAGTTTTCCTTCTGATATCCTTTTTGCAGAAAACTTCCCTAGCTGAATGAGATTTTCCGAATGGAGAGAGCGGTCGAAGAAAAGGCGAAAAGGTTATCCTGTGGTTCGATCCCAGGTTCGAGCTCCCCTGACTACTCTCTGAGTCCACGCTCTAAGATCGTCCAAGAGAACATATATGGTGGGAAGGATAATCAGGGTGACCAGAGTGGAAAAGGCAAGACCACCCACTATAGCTCTGGCCATGGGATAATAAGGGGGGCCATTCCCTCCGATCCCGATGTTGGTTAGGCAGAGGGGCACAAGGCTGAGGATAGTCGTTCCTGCAGTCATTAAGATAGGGCGAATGCGGTTTCCACCTGCTTGAACGATGGCATCCAAACGGTTTAATCCCCTGGCCCGGAGCTGGTTGATGTGGTCGATCAGGACAATTCCATTGTTGACCACCACTCCGATCAATATCAGAACTCCCATCCAGGCCATTATGGAGAAAGTGGTCCCTGTAATAAGGAAGAACCACCATACCCCGACAATAGCGAAGATGATGGATGTCCAGATGGCTCCTGGGAATATGAGTGATTCAAAAAGAGAGGCCATCACAAAATAGATCAAAGCCAGAGCCAGAAGAGTATTGATCAGCATGGTTCTTGCGGCTTCTCCTTCAAAATCAAAGCTGCGCCCGAAGTTCCAGCTTACACCTGCAGGAAAATCAAACTGCCCTAAAACTTTGCTGATTTTATCCTTGGCTTCACTGACAGTCAGATCTTTCAGGCCTATATTCACTCCGATGGAGGTCACCCGGTTTTCCCGATGGATGGTGTTCGGCCCCTGCCTAATTCTGAAATCTGCCAGTGCCGATAGCTTCACTGGATTGTTGTTGTCTCCGAAGAGGATGATATTCTGAAGCTGCTCCAGGTTTCTCTTGTCCTCCTTCTGAAACTCGGCCTTGACCTCAATTTCTCCCTCCTCATCATGGATACGCCGCAGATTCACTCCTCGCATGGCAACTGAGATATTGCCGGCGACCTGCTGAGGGGAAAAACCATACTTCTTCGCTCTCTCCCGATTAACCACAACGTGGACTTCTTTTTTACCGGCTGAAGCTGCAGACCGAACATCCTTAAATCCCTCGATCTTCCCCAGCGCCCAGGCTACCTCATGAGAAAGTTCGATTAGCTGGTCAGTAGAACTGCCGACCAGGTAGATTCTCAGGTCATCCGTGCTTCCTCCTGAACGGCTAAACTCAAAGGCGAGCTTTCCCACAGCGATTTCAGGAAGCCCTTTCCTGATTTCTTCTTTGATCTTTTCCTGGGATTTTTTTGCTTCTCTTCCTTTCTTAAGAAGAATCGTGGACAGGGCATAACTTCCCTCATAATAACTGTATATAGATTCTATCTCAAAGCTGTCCTGGTTGGTAAAAAGATAATCCTCGATCTTATCCACAGCATCTTCGATCTTTTCGACGGTGTAATTATCGTTGATGTTGTAATAGAGATAAAGCCGCCGATCCTCTTGAGGAGGGAACATTTCTTTTTTAACAATCATGAAAGGAACAGCAATACTTAAAAGGGTAAGTATAAGGATGGCAACTGAAGTCTTCCTGTGATGAAGCAGCCAATCAAGTATTTTTTTATACCGGGATATAAGCCGATCGATCCATCGCGTCTTCTTGTTGAGCGGAGAGGATTTAATCCGTGAAGCCAGGAGCGGCACAACGGTCTGGGCCATAATCAAGGAGGCCCCCAGGGCCACGCAGAAGGATATGGCCACATGTTTCAAATAAATGGTCACCTCATTCTGACGACTGACGATGTTGGGCAAGAAGACGATAGCCGTGGTCGAGGTTCCAGCTGTGATTGCCAGGGCTACTTCTTTCACCGCAGTGATTGTGCTCCTTTGATTGGGGAGATCCATCTTCTTATAACGGTAGATATTCTCGGTAACCACCACAGCGTTATCCACCAGCATCCCCACAGCCAGGAGCAGACCCAACATGGAGAGGATGTTAAGAGAAAGATTGATAAAATACATGAAGGCTAATGTCACCAGCAGGGAAAAGGGAACGGCGAGGACTACGATGAAAGTACTCGACCATTGACGAAGAAAAAGAAAGAGGACGATAATGGCCAGCGCTGCTCCTACAAGGCCTGCCTTAAGAAGCTCATTGAGAGAGCTGACGACTCCCTCAGCCATGTCATCCATAAAAAAAATGTTGATGCCCTCCATCTTAGGATCTTTACTGACTTCAGCAACAGCTCTCCTCGCTTGCTTGCCGACATCGACGATATTGGCTCCGCTTTCTTTATAGACATTCAAGCCTATAGCATAGGTCTGATTGAGATGCCTTCCGTAATTGAGCTCGGGCATCTGGTAGCTTACCTGCGCGATATCCCGCAGCTTAAGCCCGTTATCACCCACAACCAAGTTGTTGATCTCTTCGATGGTTCTAATCTCTCCCATTGGCCTGACTGTAAAACGCCGCTTAGCATCAGTAATACGTCCAGCGGTCATCAGGAAATTACTGTTTCTGAGAACTCGAGAAAGACGGTCAAGGTCAATCTGATGGGCAATAATACGGTCAGCAATAAGCTGGATGAGGATCTGTTTCTTCTCCACTCCATACATCTCTACCCTGGAGACGCCTTTGAGGCGTTCAATTCTGCGTTTTAAATGACGGTTAAGCATGTCATAGGAGTTGGAAAGATCGCGGTTACTCGAAATCCTCATAACTAAAACCGGGAAATCGGAGGTGTTGAACTTCTGAACAGAAATCCTCTCCACATCTAGAGGCAGCTGGCTTCGGATGCTTTCTATTCTTTCTTTGGCTTCGACAGCCTTTATGTCTGTATCAACTCCCCAGTCAAATTCAAGAAAAATATTGGCCGCATTTTCTGTGGAATCAGAAACCATGCGATTTATGTCACTGATAGTGGCCAATATCTCTTCTATGGGCCTGGTAATCTCTCGCTCGATCTCTTCAGGTGTGGAATTGGGATAGGGGATGTTTACGGTGACAAAAGGTGCATCAAGTTCAGGGAAAAATTCGAGGGGGAGCAACCGGGAGGAAATCCAGCCGATAACAACGAAGCACAGGAATATCATGAGGGTTGTGACAGGACGGCGGAGTGAAAATTCCGTTACTTTCATTTTTTCCTATCCGCCAAGCTGTAGACAACGGGAATCACGATCAGAGTAAGAAAGGTGGAAACGGTCAGCCCGCCTATCACTGTTATGGCCATCGGTGCCCTGACCTCGGCGCCTTCTCCGATGCCTATGGCAAGAGGCAAAAGCCCTAAAGTCGTGGTCAGCATGGTCATCAGGATGGGACGCATGCGCTGTCTGCCCGCCAGGATGATAGCTTTTACCTTTTCCTCTCCCTTTGCCCGTATTTGATTGATGCGGTCTATCAATACGATAGCGTTGTTGACCACGATTCCTGCCAGGAGGATCGAGCCTATAAACACCACCACACTGATTTTTGCTCCTGTTATCCAGAGGGCAAAAACAGCACCTATGAAGGCTAAAGGGATGGTAAAGATGATGACTAAGGGATGAATGAAAGACTCGAATTGGGATGCCATGACCAGATAAACTAGGAATATGGCCAGGAGGAGTGCGAATCTCAATGAACGGAAGGAAAAGTTCATCTCTTCATTCTGACCGGCAATTTCTGCTGTCATCCCGCTGGGGATATCGAGATTCTGGATGATGCCCATCAGTTCCTGCGCAGCAGCGCCCAGATCACCGTATTCTAAATTCGAGGTGATCAACGCTACCCTTTCCTGGTCAACTCGACGAATCTCACTCGGACCGGTCCCGATGACAATATCCGCAACGCCTTCAAGAGGAACAGGGTGTTCACTTTCTGGGTTTATGATCAACCGGCGGATATCATCGATGGATGCGCGATCTTCCTCCCGGGAACGGACCAGTACATCTATTTTTCTATCATGCCAGGAATAACGTGTGGCCACTTCTCCGCGAATCTTCTTAACCACTTTGTCTGCAATCTCATAGACATTTAAGCCCAAAGCGGCTGCCCGGTCACGATCAAAATAAATCTGAACCTCAGGATGGCCAACTTCCATGGATGATTTGATGTCAGTGAACCTCCCCGACTCTGACATCCGCTCCACAATCACGTTCGCTGTCTCCTTCAACTGTTTCAAATCAAAACCAGCCACTTCCAGTTCAACGGGAGTTTTGAACGTGAAGAGAGTGGGGCGGTAAAATTTGTACTGGACGCCAGGAGAACCTTCTATGATTCTCCTCATCTCTGTCATGGTCTCATCTTCCTGAGTCCTCTTGGATCCTGGGGCCAGAGATACACTGAGCTCGCCCCAGTTTTCTCCTCCATGTTCAGGATTGGCATCGAAACGATTCCCTGTGCCAGCCACAGAAAAAATGGTCTTCACATCCTTTATTTCTCCTGAGGGCTTCTGGATGGCAGCGAGAACCTGATCGGTTTTATCCAAAGGGGTTCCTGGAGGCAAACGAAACTCTACCCTGAACTCTCCTTGAGAAAGCTGAGGTATCAATTCCACACCCAGATTCGTGATCAGGATGAGCGTTATCAGGAAAAGACCAAGGGCCACAGCCAGAACGATTCCTCTGTGGCTTAATGACCATCTTAAAAATCGGGGATATACGTCCTCCAGTTTTGTGTATCCCCGATTAAAAATCTTTAAGGCTGGATTCAGGATAATCCGGAACAGGCGGGAGAAAAAACGGATTGTCTTGAATGTAACCTTGAGGATAAAAATGGGGATGGCGGTGAAGACAAATCGCTGTATTGACCTCGTTATCTTTCTAAAGCGGCTGCGTGGTTCCGGTTTTTCTATCTTTCTAACATCTTCTCCCCTGCGTTTTTCTGTGGAAGCTAGCATAGGGATAAGCGTCAGGGCGACCACGAGCGAGACCAGCAGGGAAAAGGTGATGGTTAAGGCTTGGTCACGGAAGAGCTGTCCGGCAACCCCTCTGACAAATACCAGCGGGAAAAAAACTGCTATCGTGGTTAGCGTGGAAGCAGAAACAGCGGTTCCGACTTCACTGGCTCCATCAAGAACAGCTGTTTTAACATCTTTGCCTTTCTCTCGATGGCGGGATATGTTCTCCAAGACGACGATGGAATTATCCAGCAACATGCCGATTCCCAGTGCGATTCCCCCAAGAGACATGATGTTGAGAGTGATGTCTGCTCCATACATCAGATTAAAGGTGGCGATAACTGAAACAGGTATAGAGAGAGAAATAATAACCGTTGCCCAGAAGTTTCGAAGAAAAAAATAAAGAATGACAATAGCCAGCAAGCCCCCGATAAGAGCTGCGTTTATGACCTCGTTGACTGCTTGCTGGATAAAAACAGCCTGATCATAGACCTTGACCATCTTCAGGTCAGGAGGCAAGATGTCTCTTACTCTTTTCAGCCGCTTCTCCACTGCCCGGGAAACAGCGACTGTGTTGGCATCGCCTTCCTTATATATGGCTACCTCCACAGCTTCCATTCCACCTATTCGAGTAATGGCCTTGCGTTCCTTGTAACCATGACGGACGGCCGCTATGTCTTTAAGATAAACGGGAATGCTGTCTCTGTAGGCCACAATCACATTGCCCATTTCATGCACAGATTGAAATTGATTCAACGTGCGAATCAAAAATTGGTGTGTCCCCTCTTCGAGACGACCACCGGAAAGATTGACGTTCTCTTCATAGAGAACATTGGCGATTCTTTCTATGGGCAGGTTAAGCTGTGCAAGTTTCATCTGATCGATAAAGATCTGTACTTCATCTTCCAGCCCCCCGCTTATTCTGACCGCAGCCACTCCCAGGGCAGACTCCAGTTCTTTCTTAACCTGCTCATCAGCAAACCGCCTTAAGTACTTAAGTTTTTCCTCATCGAATACTCCCGGACGCTCCCCCGACTCCTTTCCAGATTCTCTATAAAGAGCAAACCGAATAACAGGATCCAACGACGGATCAAAACGCAGGATCACTGGCCTTTTCACCTCAAGAGGTAACTCCATGGCATCCATTTTCTCCCTGACTTCCAGGACAGCATAATCCATATCCGAGCCCCAGGAAAATTCAAGAATCACATCCGATTGGCCTGAACGAGAGATGGAGCTAATCTTTTGAACATTCTTGACTACTCCAACAATTTCTTCGATGGGCTTTGTGATCAGATTTTCCACTTCTGCTGGCGCAGCCCCCTCATACTCTGTCCTGATTGTCATGGTGGGATAGGTCAACTCCGGAAGCAGATTGATCTTAAGCCGAGTAAAAGAGACAAATCCAAACAGCAACACCGCAATAGTAAACATGGCCACCGTTACCCGGCGCCTGATGGAAGCATCTATGACTTTTTTCATTGTTCAACCAATTTGACTTTTGAGCCATCCCTTAAGCTGCCTAAACCCGTTGTGACAACCATATCGCCTACCTCTAGACCTGACACAACTTCCACATGCGTGGAATTACTGTACCCGACTCGAACCTCTTCCTTGGTGACCGTATCGCTGTCGACCACAAAGATCCATGCCTGGGTATCTTCGGTAAGGATGGCATTTTTTGGAACAAGGATAGCATTTTCATGAGTATCATAGACAATCCCAACCCTGGTAAACATGCCAGGTTTCAACCTGAGGGTTTTATCACTGACCTCCACAGTTACCTTGAAAGTTCCGGTTCCAGCGTCGACTATAGGACTTATACGCGAGATTTTACCCTTGAATTCAGAATCCGGCAGGGCATCTGCTGTGAGCCTTGCTGGAAAGCCAACATACAGTTTTCTCATCTCCTTCTCTGGAACATGAAGCACAGCCAGTAAAGGATCAAAATCGGTGACTTGGAATGTCGGCTGATCCGTCTTCACCATATTTCCTACTTTAATGAGCCTCCGGGATACGACACCGGAGATAGGCGCTTTTATTTCTGTATAATCCAGCCGGAGCTTTGCCAAATCATAAGCAGCTTTCTGAGTGTTGTATTCAGACTTTGTCTTCTCATATGTTTCCTGGCTGACGATTTTGTTCTTGAACAAGGACTCGTTCCGCTCGAATTCACTGGAAATCTTCTCCAGTATCGAATGGGCCTGATTGACCTCCAACCTATACTGCTCATCATCCAGTTTGGCCAGCACCTGTCCTGCTTTAACCCAATTTCCCTCCTCCATAAAAATCCTTTGGACTACACCACTGACCTTGGCTACCACAACTGCCTCTGCTTCGGCTTCCAAATTCGTGGATCCAGAATAGGTTGCTGTTATCGAACCCTGGATGACTTCTGCCGCTTCAATGGGAATGGCTGTCTCCTCCTGCTTCTTCTCTTTGACTTGGGAATTGGCATTGTTTCCGCAGCTATAAAATAAGAATGCAGCTGTTATAATCATCAGGATAATCGCCATTTGTTTAAATCTTACTCTCATGGTCCAACTCCTTATTTAAAAATAGCTATGTTATCGAGTGATACTTCTTTTGTTACTACGGATATCCATAAGAAAAAGTTCCGTTTTTTTTGTAAATTTGAAGGAGGAAATGGTCTCTTTTCTCATCCCGTTTTATCTAATAGCTTATCCTCGAATGCACAAAGCTTACATTTTTGGTCAAATCTTCTCGCTAGTTAAAAGTATCTTGCTTTTGCCATGAGTTCCCTGAGCAAATTCTGTGCCAAAGTTTATAACAGAGGTAATTTACCCTCTGTCAATCGAAAAAGATAAAAATAAGAAAAAAATGTCAATTTCTTTTACATCAGGGTAAGCATACTTATTTCCTTGATAGGGGTGAGGGACCAGCAAGCTGATTTCCCCAGCGAAGCGGCGGTTCCTGTCCGTCTGAAGCCCATGGTGGTGGGTGGGAGGGTCTTGGCGAGGACGGATAGAAACCGACGCTTTTATCAGCTATCACGCAAAAGGAGATTCTGCAGCCAGAGGACAAATTCGCCGATTAAGTTCAAGCCTGAAAGGATTCCTAAAGAATGGAGCTGTGAAATTTTGAGATGAGCTCTATTCGTTTCTATCGATTGGCAAACTGAAATCCTGCCATGAAGTAAAGGCGGACGATGTCCTCCATGATCTGAGGAGTGATGACGTAGATGGAGTCCCCTGCCGTGTGGACTCCATAGCGCCCTCCTCCCCGAGCCCAGGTAGAATAAGAAGGAATACCCTGCTCAAGGAAAGGCGCATAATCACTGTTTCCCCCGACAGAACGAATTTCTCCAGCGCTCACTTCGCTGTTTATTTCATACTTTTCATTAACATTGATGAGGCATTCATAAAATCCAGGAAAAGTCTTTCCGCCGGAGACATAGATAGAATTTCCGACGCCATTCATGTCATGGTTACTCATCAGGATAGGCCTGGAAGGAAAATGGGGAAGATTTGAAGCCATGTGCCTGCTTCCCAAAAGTCCAACCTCTTCTGCAGCAAAGAGGGCAAAGAGGATTGAGCGCTTGGGCCGTTTCTTTAATTTGGAAAAGGCATGGGCCAGCCCCATCACCACAGAAGAGCCGCTGGCGTTATCACTTGCGCCCGGATGAAGAACAGGCCAGGGTCCCAGATGATCCAGATGCCCTCCGAAGATCAAATATTCCTGCTTGAGCATGGGGTCTGAACCCTCGATCATACCCACCACATTATAGGTAGTAGCTGTGGGATGGTGTTTGCCTGCATGCTTTATTCTTGCCTTCACGCCGGTTAAAAAAGAGAGAGGATATCCATCGCGAAGTTGAGCCCTTACGCTCTCCACATCATATCCTTTTGGCGAAAAAAGCAGATTGGACACTCTTTCACCGGCCATAACCATGGGCAATCCTTCTATATAGACACCCGCTCCTGAGACAACCGCTCTCTCCAGAAAGATCATCCCTGCAACCTGGTGTCTTCGGGCATTAACGATTTTAACCTCGCGTTCGATATATGGGGAAAAATCCTTGCCCTTGATCTGTGGAATCCCCCTAAAAGTGGCCACTATCTTTCCTTGAACATCGATATCTTTGTAATCATCCCAACCTAGTTCCGGAACTGTAAGGCCAAAGCCGACAAACACTACCTCGGCTTCAACATCTTGAAAACCGGAATAGAGCGTAGGACAAAAATCTTTGTAAATATCCATATCAATTGTCTGGGGCTTTTCCTCTTTATTTTTTGGTGGAAGAATAAGCGAAAACGCAGTCTCCCGCATTTCGCTGTAACTTATTTCAAAAGGCTGGAGAGAACCGCTGTCAAAGACAGGTTTAAGGCCCCACTCTTTGAATTTGGCTGCCGCCCATTTTGCGGCTTTGTTGTAGCCCTCTGTGCCTGAAAGCCGTCCTTGCATGACGGGTGATGCTAAAACCTTGGTTATCTCAAAAATATCTCCACCTTTTATGGACTTCATGATACTCTCCGCCTCATCCGCCAGAACAGGCTGCAGAATGAGCAAGAAAATAATCGAAGCTGATACCAGATGTTTAAATTTCATGAATTATCTCCTTCATCCGTGTGATCCCTCTTGAGGGTACTCCGATATTAATAAAGTTGCTGGCAAATTTCAATTTAAGAGATGAAGATGTAAGCATTTCCGACAATTTTGTAGGCTTTCCGACAATTTTGTCGATTTTTAAATCGACCTTGAACTTATATCTTTTTTATTTTCAACAAGATATATTCTGGCACAATTATTGCTTCAGAATTTACCTGATTTTAACTCAGGAGGTTAAAATGACATTCAAAAAAGCGATTGTTTGGTTAGGATCAATAATGATCCTTGGCGTAGGATTCATTCTTGCTGCTGACAATCCTCAAACACAGGCTCAAAATGCTGTCCGGGAAAGAGTAAAATCTCAATTTAAGGTAGGACCATTTTTTATGGACCAGGACGGAGATGGAATCTGTGATTTCGCCCGCGACCACGATAACGACGGGATCCCCAATTGCCAGGATCCCGACTGGTCAAGACCTCAAGACGGAACGGGCTACAAAAACAGAAATGCCAATCTCCCTGGAAAACAGCTCGGTTCAAAGAATGGTTATCGCGGCGGAAACGCCTGGAACAAAGGATTTTTCAGACGGAACAAGAGCGCTCTAGGAATTGGCCTTTGCGACGGCACAGGACCCAAGGGAAATGGCCACAGAGGCGGTAAGCGTTAAGAATCAAGGATGAGAGATCCTTTCTCCTCTTTAAAAGAGAGAAAAGGAGCGCTGCTCCTTTTCTCTCTCTCAATAAGGAAAAAAATGAAAAAATTCATGTATATTCTCAGCTTTTTGTTTCTCGGTTCCAGCCTGATGGCTGATACCATTTCCCTGTCATTCTTCCAGAATGCCACAGACAACCTCTTTCAAAACAGGTATTCGGAATCCGATCAGGTTTCTTCACTTAATTTTTATCTGGATAAAGACTTATCCAGAATATCCATCTTTACAGAGGGAAATTATTCCTACCTTCACCAGAATCCAAATCTTGCTTACTACGTCCACGACCTTGGACTGGACTATCTTCATCCAGTTGACGAAAAGTCTGCATTCTACCTCTCTTTGACCGGTCGTGGAGCATTCTACCGCTCAGACTACAGCGATTATAACTACCTGGCTCTCAACTTCTTTACCATGTTCAAATCCTATATCAGCCAGACATCTATCCTGAACGCCAATTACTCCCTTGAATACAAAAATTTCAAATCATCCATTTTCGACTCTGTCAGCCACTCTCTGCTCGTCTCATTCGACAAATACCTCCAGATAAAAACAACCTTGAAGGCAGAAATGAGTTGGGGATACAAATACTTTCTGCATCCTTACCTTACTCAAGAAATAGCTCCTTTCGATGGAAGTCAATTCTTTTACAGAGGCCGAGGAAAAGGCTCCCCTTCAGGAGGAATGCGTTATCAATATACCACCCAGACAAAAAGCGAGGGACAAGGCATTCAGATCTTTTCTCTGGCGGGATTGATTGCTCAAGGCCTCGGCAATAAGGCAGGACTCAATCTGACCGGTGTGAAGCAGTGGTTCTTTTCCGGTGAGAATCCGTTTACCTTTATCGAAGAATTTTACACCGTGGAAAATCCCTCCTATGATAGATTTTCCTGGTCTGGCTATCAATTGGGAAGCCAGCTCTCACTCCTCGCTCCCTGGAATATCCAGTTGAAAATGGGGTATACTATTGGCAGCAAAGAATTCCCCGGAATCGAAAGCTTAAACTTGGAGGGGGAGTCTTTGGGAGTGACAAGAAAAGACAGAAGAAACCAGGCAGAAGTGAGAGTGGAAAAGAATTTCCCCAGATTAACTTTGTTCCTGAACTATTCTTATGTGGTCAACCACTCCAACGATCCTTTCTTCGAATGGACAGGGCACTTTTTCTCAGCCGGGATTGAGTGGAATTTTCTCATCGGAGAGGGAAAATGAGACGATACAGACAATGGTTTTTAGTCCTTCTTCTGACGTTCGCAGGCTTGGCCTTTTCACAGAAAGCTCCACATTTCTACAACGTGGACAAGGAAATCCAGGTAGAAGGAACGATTCAGGAAATTATCATGGAGCCTCGCTACAAGACATCTGCCCCTTTTCTCATCGTCTTCCTTGAAGATAGAAACAGCAAAAAAAAGTATCTTATAGAACTCAGTCCTGTGTGGTTTTTCGAACACAACTTCCATAAGGGGGAAAACCTGGTGGTGGTAGGCTCCCTTTACACATCTGGAGAAGACACCCAGAACATCATCGCCAGAGAAGTGCGCTTCAGAGGAGAAACGCTCATTCTCAGGGATAAACATGGATTCCCTAACTGGAGGGGAGGCCAGATGATGAAGAGAAAGGGAAGAAGAAAAGGCAAGGGGCCTTGAGAAAGAAGAATTTTTTCCTGTTTTTTTTCATCCCTCTCTCAGGAATAGTCATCATCTTTTTTATCCTTTCATCCTTGAATCGAAGGTTTATCCGGGTCAAGGTTGAAGACCTAGTTAAAGAACAGCTTCAAGCGGCAGCTCAGATCCTGAAAGCCGACATCTCCCATTTTTTGATGGAAGACTCCAGTCCGGAAGAAATCTTCGAACTTTATTCTGGAGAGGAAAACATCTACTTTATGGCCCTTCTGGATAACGAAAAGAAAATTCTAGGCTGGCGTTCTCGATTCGAAGGATACCTGCCGCTTTCTCGCCAGACTGGTGAAGAAAAAGATTCATGGATTATTGATTCTCCCGTTGGAAAAATATTTAATATTTTTTCCTCTTTCAGCACTCCAAATAATAAAACTTACTACCTTTATCTTGGATACTCCTTGAAAAATCTGGAAGAGATGCTTGCCCACAGCCGCCAAAGCTTTCTTGTGGTCTTTGTTTTTATCGTGTTGATAGGGTTTATCTTCTTTCTGGGGCTCTTCCAGCTCCAGAGTCACTATCTCCGGAAAAAGAGAGAAGCTGAGGAGGAGAAAAAGGAAAAGGAGCGCTATCGAGAAATATCTGCATTCACCTCTGGAGTCGCCCACGAGATTAAAAACCCTTTGAACAGGCTCTCGCTTCTTTTTGAGCTTCTTAAAAAAAGAATACCCGCTGCTCTTGAGGAAGACGTTTTCCTTGGAAAAGAGGAGATCCAGAAAATCTCCAGGATTATCGACCAATTCTCCACTTCTCTCAAACCCATTGATCTCAAGAAAGAACAGTTTCGCCTTCAGGATCTTATTTCAGAGATAAAAAAATCGCTGACCCGAGAAATCAGAGAGAAAAGAGTGGACATCCAATATTCACAGCATCTGCCGATCGTCTTGCATGCAGATAAGGGATTGCTGAACCAGGCTTTTTTGAACCTTCTCAGAAATTCGCTGGAAGCTTCTGACGAGGGAAACATCATGATCCGGGCAACACAGCACAAGAAAAAAATCCTGATAACGATCAAAGACAGTGGAAGAGGTATTCCTGAGGAAGACAAGGATTATGTTTTTGATCCTTTTTTCTCCAGGAAGAAGGAAGGCATGGGAGTGGGACTCTATCTTACCAAAAAAATAATAGAGGCTCATGAGGGGACGATCACATTCCAGAGTGAGCCGGGCCAGGGGACTACCTTCCTTATCCATATTCCAGGAGGATGATATGGAAAAAGCCAATCTTTTGATCGTGGAAGATGATCCTGTCCAGAGCAAATTGATCAAAGAAAATCTCGAACAGGAAGATTACATAGTTCTTGAGGCTTCTTCAGGAAAGGAAGCTCTCCAAATCATTTCTGAATTTGCTGTAGACATTGCAGTTGTTGACTACAAACTCGACGGAGAAACAGGAATCGACCTCATCCAAGAAATGCTCAAGCAGAATCCTCTGATCACACCAATCATGGTCACGGCCTTCGGCAACATCGAAAATGCTGTAGAGGCACTCAAGAAAGGAGCCTACGATTACATCGTCAAGCCTATCGATTTCGACAAATTCCTCTTGGTGATAGAAAGGGCTCTGGAAAGACAGAAACTTAAGAAAGAAGTTTCTCTGCTCCAGAGTTCCTTGGAGGAAAAATTCAGTCCCAAGAATTTCGTTTTCACCTCATCCAAAATGAACGATGTGGTCCTATTGATGGCTAAGGCTTCCAAGAGCGAAGCAACTGTGCTTATCTCAGGAGAAACGGGAACAGGAAAGGACCTTGTGGCCAAGACTGTCCATTTTTCCTCCCGGAGAAAGGAAGGTCCTTATCTTGCCATCAATATTCCCTCTCTCCCTGAGACGCTGATCGAGAGCGAGATTTTTGGAGCGGAGAAAGGCTCCTTTACCGGTGCTCACGAGAGAAAGATTGGAAAATTTGAGGCAGCTTCTGGAGGGACTCTCTTCCTGGATGAAATCGGAGACCTTCCCCTCCAGCTCCAAGTCAAACTGCTGCGCTTTCTCCAGGACAGAGAGTTTTATCGCCTTGGATCATCCAAGTCCATAAAATCAGATGTCAGGATCATATCCGCCACAAACCATGATCTGGAAAAGATGATGAAAGAAGAAAAATTCAGACAAGACCTTTACTACCGGTTGAATGTTATTCGAATCCATGTCCCTCCTCTCAGAGAGAGGAAAGAGGATATCCCTCCTCTGGTAGATCATTTTATCAGGAAGTACAGCAAGAAGGAAAGAAAAGCAATCGAGAACATATCGGCCGAAGCCATGAATACGCTTATCCGGTATTCCTTTCCCGGAAACATAAGAGAACTGGAGAATATCATAGAACGAGCGATTGTCTTCTGTGAAGGAAAGACCATCAGTTCTTCACATCTTCCGCTTTTCTTGAAGGAAAAAAAAGAAGAAGATTTGGTTCCGGAAGATATGTCTTTAACCGAAAAAGTAAAGCATCTTGAAGCCAGTGAGATCAAAAAGGCACTCAGGGAAAATAATGGTGTTAAAAGCAAGGCTGCCCGGGCACTGGGAATTACAGAAAGAAAATTGGGCTACAAGATGAAGCTGTATAGTCTCTCATCACACCAAAAATCATAATCGACAGGGGGACAGGATTTCTTAAAACAGCCTGCTCTCTTATTGACAAGAACTACTGGAGATATCTCCATTTCCGCGATGAGCGAAGATATCTTATCTAATTAGTAGTGAGGTAGCGTTTCCTGTTCATCCTCGCTGGGGAAATCAGCGTGCTGACGCCCCCCCCATCCATCACGCCTATCATTGAAATAAGGATGCTTAACATCTCCACCTTTTTAATGAAATCTTTTCTTTGATGTGATAAATTGTAACGTTTCGAGATGCGTGTATCTTAAAATTTTTTCCTTCTCGAACACACATCTCTACCCGATATGCATATAATAACTGCCTTGCCTAACAAGAACTCATGAGAAGAAAAACTCTTTTTAAGATTTTGTTTCTTCTCATCTCGCTTTATTTCTTCATTCTTTCCATCCAGCTTATGGGCACCTCTTTCAAGCTCATGGGAAAGGGATTTGCTGAGGCTCTGATCGAAGCTACATCCAATCCTTTTTTTGGGCTACTCATCGGTATATTAACAACCAGTATTATCCAAAGTTCATCTACTACAACATCGATAGCCGTTGGTTTTGTGGCCGGGGGGGTGCTTACCTTACGAGGTGCCATACCCATTATCATGGGCGCTAATATCGGAACAACCATAACCAGCGCAATAGTCTCAATAGGCCATGTGACTAGAAAACAAGAATTCCAGAGAGCCTTCGCTGCTGCCACTGTTCATGAATTCTTTAATATTTTGGCCGTGATCATACTCTTTCCTCTGGAAATTACTACTCACATATTAGAGAAATCTGCAACAGCTCTGGCAAATGCCTTCATAGGAGCGGGGGGAATAAAATTCTTAAGCCCGCTTAAATTAATTACCGAGCCGCTGGTCAATTTTGTAAAGAGCATCATTCCCATTCCTGTTGTCGTTCTGATCGGAGCTCTTCTTCTTTTATTCTTCTCCTTAATCAGAATAGTAAGAATTATGAGATCTTTGATGCTCACCAAAATAGAGGTTTTCCTGGACAAATATTTATTTAAAAATGATTTCACTTCTTTTCTTCTGGCATTAACCGTAACAGCCATTATTCAAAGCAGTTCTGTAACCACTTCACTTATCGTCCCTCTTGCTGGAGCCGGCCTCCTTACAGTGCGAAAGATATTCCCCTACACGCTTGGAGCCAATGTAGGTACCACAGTAACAGCCATGATGGCTTCTTTTGCAACCCTGAACCCTGTAGCCATAATAGTTGCTCTTACTCATCTATTGTTCAACATTTTTGGCATTATTATCATCTATCCTCTCAAGAAAATTCCTATCTGGCTGGCCGAGAGTTTTTCAAAGCTCACCGCTAAATCCAAAAAGAACACAATTTTTTTCCTGGCGCTCTATTTTCTATTTTATCTAGGTCCATTGATTTATATTTTGTTTGTGAAATAGATGATAAAACATTTATAATGTAAACAAAGAGAAGGGGATAAAAGATGTTTAAAAAGATATTTGCCATATGGAAAAGAGAGGGACTCTTGAATCAGGCGCTTGAGCAGACTGAGAGAATGTTCAAGCTTGTGTCGGAAAATTTTGATACAGCCGAGGAGGAGTTGGTAGAAAACCTCAATATCAAGCGGGCAAATATATACATGACAGACCAAAAAATAAACGAGTGTGAAAAAGAAGTCAGACGCAAAGTCTTAGAGCACCTGACCATTAATCCCAAACAAGACTTGAGCTCATCCCTGATTCTTATCACAGTAATCAAGGACTTGGAAAGGATCGGCGATTACGTCAAAAATATCGTGGAGCTGGCTTACCATTATCCAAGCAAGATGGAGAAGAACACATACACAGAGGAGCTGATCATTATCAGCAAAAAGATGAGCGATTTGTTGAAAGATTCTCTGAGGGTTTTCAAAGAAGCTGATATCAACAAGGCCAAAGAATATTATAAATTTTACCGTGAGGTGACCAAAAAAACTGACGCTATGACAGAAGAACTCCTGGAAGAAACCGAGCTGAAGATCAGAGAAGCCATTGTTTATGCACTCTTTGCAAGGTATCTGAAAAGAATTGCCGCTCACCTGGCAAACATTCTGACCACAGTGATCAATCCCTTCCATCTGGTTGGATACGGATTCGAAGACAACAAAAAGGAAGAGATTGAAT
>CAYVAT010000032.1:0-10746 GCA_964449165.1 uncultured Eubacteriales bacterium
AAGCATCCTTGTAAATAACTGGCACGCCCATCCAAAAATCTATAGGAATAATTGGGTGATAAATAAAAAGCAGATTCGTCCCTATCTTATGGAACTTAAAGAATTGTTGACGTGGAGATTTTCAGTCTTTTTAACCTGGAATGACCTACCATTAACTTGACATACAGTGTTAAGTTATGTCTAATTCCAGCATAATATTTGGAGGAGATAAGGGATGAAAAAACTCTGTATGATTTTACCTTTGGCTCTGATTTTATGCTTTATGGTTGGCTGCCAGGAGAAGAAGGCGGTGGCAGAGCTTGAATAAGCAACATTTGATTCATTGCGCATTTAATCTTGTTACATATAAGACATCTTAAAGGGGAATGTCATGAAAAATGAAGAAATTACTAGGGATTATGAACGAAAGGCGATACGTAATGTTGCCCGAGGTATCAGTTCAGCCGTGGCAGGGTTTATTCTGCTCTTTGCAGTTGGACAATGGATTCAGGAATTGTCCGCTGGAAGATTGACTCAAGAGTGGAGATTTTCAACCACCGGAATGGCAGTCTATTGTCTCCTCATTGCGGTGGGAAGCGGCCTTGGTTGGTGGCGTGAGAATATAGGCGGAACGATTCTAACAATTGCTGGTCTCGGAATGCTGTTGGCCATGTTCATTTTTTTGCCGCCCCAAGACTATTGGATATCTTTGATATTTAGTCTTCCATTCCTGCTGAGCGGTATTTTCTATCTCATATATTGGAAGCGGTCTAAACTCTTGAAAGGGAAGAAGCGAATTAGTTAGGTATAGTACAGCAACTCGGCATGGAGCTAAAGCCGAAGGAGGGGGAGAAGTAGATTCTTACTGAGACGAACTTGATTTGACACTCAGTGTCAGTTCAAGTGCTTGTCAGACCATTTTATATTACTTTGATTTACTTTAGAGTTCTTTTTATACACTTAGCAAACCATCCATAAGATTCTACTACCCTTCCATAATCCTCAACTGAAACAATCAGCCCCCCTTGTAACAGAGACCAAGCATTCAAGGGATGTGAATACTTATTTCAACTAAGTTCTAGGTTTATTCGCTAAATTAGGATCAGGCGTTACTAACCGAGGCTGTGCTATTTTATATAAATCATCGATTGGTATTTTCTTTCCCTCTTCTAATACTTTTTGTTCTGTTTCTTTAGCCATAGAACAAACTTTATCATGAGCTATTTTCGAAAGCACACCTAACTGCTTAACTCCTTCTTTATCGGAAACGATATGTCTCATTGCTAAAGTTGAGACGCCAACTATTCTCTTATCCGGCCCATTTACAGAAGATAGCACAAAACCAACTTCCATCTGTTCAAAAGGATTAACAGAATGAGCAATGTGTCTATTTCTTAAATCGATATAGAATTGATGAACCTTAAGAGGCTCGCCTTGTAGATTTTGATAAATATCTTTTGATAGACCAAATCTTTTCCCAGCTGCGAAACATCTGGCATATCTAATCAAAGCAGATACCCATAAGCTTTCAATAAGAATATGATCTTTTGATTTTTCAGTCATAATTTTTTATTTCTAACTCCTATTCTTTTTTTTGAATTTAATCTAAATAAAGCTGTCAATCGCCCTCTTTTTTTCTCTTTATCCGTATGAGAATAAAGAAGGGATGTCATGATTTTTGAATGACCGAGAACCGCGCCCTTCGTGCGGATATCAAGACAATAATTTTTGCCGACTTTATGGAGAGTCATTTTATAACTTCGATCGCAGATTATTTTGTAAATCCCCTTTTCTTTTCCCATTTTCTTGCTGTATCTTCTGTCACTTTAGGACCAATTTTGACTACTCGAACTCCTGGATATTTTCTTTCATGCTCTTCTTTTCTTCTATCAAAATCTTCTGTTATACCGCCATGAATAATCTGCCTGCCTCTTTTTACTAAATATCTAGAAAATTTCCTTGGTTTTTGATTTATTCTTGCCATCTTTCCCTCCTTTCCTAAGAATTTCCTCCTCTTTCTCCGTCTTTCTATTGAGACGGTCAACGCATTGCATCTTTTTTAATTCGGGAAGCCGGGGCTAGATGTCTTGGCTTCCACTCGCCTCATATCATTTGAAATATTAGCCGCAAAAATAACAGCTATTTTCTCATTACCTTCGGTGTCCACGTTATAAGAGGACGTTCAGCAAGATACCGCGCCTCACCTGTCAGTTCGGATCTTACCTTGCGATTAGTTATAAGCTCATACGCACCCTTGGGACAAACCGAGACAATAAAACTTGGAAGGAACTTGTTCATCAAACCGATCGCACCAATGTAGCTCTTTTTTGTCCAAACCAACCAGACTTCCTCATCGGTCGCAACGCCGTGCTTAGCGAAAGCGGGATTTCCGTTCGGCTCATATAGCGCTTCTGCCCTAGCACCTTTTACTTGAGTTCTTTCGTTAAACGCGGCCCAAAGCATGGCGAAGTCAACTTTGTGAGTGATAAAGCCTTTTGCTTCTCCCTGAATTACTGGACACTCAATGACCACTGAAGCGTAGGGCATGTTAGGATTGGATGTTTTCACACGCCCATCCTTCACTTCCGCCATTAGTGGAGTAAATTCCAGCACTCTACATATTTCGCACTCAATAGCACTCCAATCGCTGTCTTTTAGTAATGTGACTTCCTGCGATTCATTCATTTTTGAAGTCCAGTCATTGATTTTTTGACTTTACTATGATTCTGTTTTTACGTAATTTGCCACTTTTCAACGGAACGATTTCTCTATTATACCAATCCTTCGCTACTTTGACTTTTTCAGGCACAAAATATTCAATGAAAGGTGGAATTATTTCCAAGCCAAAATTCATGGATCTGGTGGTAACATCAAATGCATCTTCAGGAAGCCTTATCTGAGAGATAAAACATCTATCTTCGTCAACTACTTCAATATTATTTATTATGATATCAATTCCATGAACTAATCCCGACCACTCCCTATAAAGAAGCTCATATTCAAGAGGCAATTCTAAGTGGTTGGCTAATCCCTCAATATTTGCTGGCCCCTCATGCATAGAATACCAATTTAGCTTTCTCTTTGGCGTTTTTTGTGGCTTCCTTTTTATAATGCTTTTAAGACATTGGAATTCTCTTTCTGATTCAATGTATTCTTGAGAAGTTAAGTGGTCTTCTAATATCTTAATTCTATCTTCAACATCTGGGATTTTTGGAAGGGGGACATTCTTCATAAGTTTATCTCTTCGTTTTTTTGCTAAAAATTGCTTATGCATACTATCATTTGGATTCATTTTTCTAAAATTATTTATTATTTGGTGCCAACAACAAGTCATGAAATCCATTCCACGTGTTTCTGTTTCTTTTTCCAAAATATATTTTACTGATAATACTGACTCATAGACTGATCTTAATAAAATTTTACAAGGCTCAATACATGAATCTCGGATTAATACCGAAATCGCATCTATTAGTTCAAATATATGGCGAAAAGACATGATTACTGGTGCTAATTCTTCACCTCCATGAATCTTTTCTGAACACCATTTCGCAACATTCGAAGCGAAATTTACTACTTCTTCTAATGCTAAAGAATATTGGTTTAGTATTTCTTGAATTTCTGGGTTTTCAATATTCCTTGGAATAAAATCTTTATCTGGTTTTGTAGGCATCTGATTTTCCCCTTTTCAATGAAATATTACTATACCTAAATTTTTTTACAAAAAAAGTGCCGCCTTTATGAAAAGCAGAGTTTTATTTTACTTTTCTTGCTTTGAGTTAACCAATTTGCATTCATCTAATAAATCTAAGAGTAAACTTGAGAAGGCTAATATATACATCACTTTATTAGGATCTTCTGTCACTACTGTCCTATGGCTCCGAGGGCTCTTAAAAAACATAATTGCACCACTCATTAAATTTCTAAGGCCGTTTTGTTCTCCTTCAGTCTTAGCATACGGATATTTAAGAAGCCCTCCATCCGCTCTAAATGCATCACTCATTAATCTTGCAACATTGTCAGATGGGGGCAGGTTTGCTTTCATCCTCACTTTTTCTTCTAGGAGTTTGAAGGTCTTGAATATGGCGGTTTCAAAATCTCCGTCTTTATAATGTTGATAAACCTTCATAAATAAATCTGGTTGAAGATATAGGCTTTTTATATTAAATAAAGGAAGCTTCATATCATCAAATTCTTTTTGTGCCTCATTTAGGCCCTTTCGCGTTAATTGATATACATATTCTCTGTTAGGTTTTAATTTGATATAACCATCTTCATATAAATCTCCTATTACATATTTAAAAAACCGAAATTCTTCTGTAGAAAGAGGTTTTATATTAAAATAGGCAGGCACTTTTTTAATTAATGCATATCGAAAATCTAGTGTTTTCCCTTTAATGAGTTCATTATATAAAACTTTAAGAAATCCTTTCTTAACATCAATTCTCGGTAATATGCTTGTTTTTTGCATTTTTCAATCTGCCTCCCCCTTTATATTTATTGGTCTTTTTTTCAAATTATTTACAAAGCAAAAAAAATTGTCAAGATTTTAGAGATGTCGATTTTTGTGACGTGTTTACTGCTAAAAAGTGCTATTAATTGCTATAAATTGATTACAGGTAAAATTTCAGGATAATTCCCTAAATTCTTGATTTTAAAGGTTTATAAGATAGAAAAATATGGCGCGCCCGGAGGGATTTGAACCCCCGACCTTTGGATTCGAAGTCCACCGCTCTATCCGCTGAGCTACGGGCGCACCATATCTTTTTTTGAGTAAATAACAGGCATTCTAATCAGGTTTAATAAAAACCCCTGTATACATGGAGCCCATGATAATGCTCTTCGTTGCCGTTGACTCGGCTTCTCTCAGACCGCTCTTCTCCATCAACTCCTGGATTTCTTCCGAACTCATACCATGGCCTTTTCTGGTAGGTTCCCGGATAATTAATCTGGCTCCGGTCTTCATTTTCTCAGCCAACGCCTTTATGATCTCCTGTCTTTCAAATCCGTCGATGTCGTGAAGCATGAAATGCATAACTGCAACATCAAAATAGTTATTTTTCTCGTTCCACTCTCTGATGTCTCCAGCATAATATTCAACATTTGAAAACCTGCTTAAATGTTTTTTGGCGCGTTCAATCCAAGCTGGAGATATATCGAGGCACATCAACCCGCCGCCTTTCTTCTCAAGGATTCGTGCTATAAACTTTGAAGTGGATCCAGGTCCACAGCCGAAATCGAGCACTTTTTCACTGCCCTTCAAACCGAAAGACTCGACAAATTTGCGATAGTAACCTTTCAAAAGTATGAGCCAGAAGAATTCATGCATTCTAATAGTCGTTTTGCTGGGTTGGGTAATACACATTTAATCCTCCGCTTGATTCGCATAGTGAAGCAATCTGACAAGATTGATTTTCGCTCTCCTAAAAACTTCTCATGATAGTTTATCATTTCCTTTTCTTAAAATAAATCGTGATTAAACAGACAAGATGAAAATCCAAAGAATTTAAAATTATATGGAATTTGACGAAGCTGTAAAGGTAAAAGTGAGGACAACATCTGTTTTAATAATGCCGCTTAAAATTTAAAATAGAGAGGCTAATCAACAGAATTGGCCAATAACGGCTTGACAGTCTTTCTATTTTGAACTATATTTTCCTTCTGACCAATAGTCAAAAAATGAACGGGAGTTAAAAATGGGGGTAAAAGAAAGAAAACTCCGGGAACTGGAAACCAGGAAGAATCTTATCCTCAACACCGCAAAAAAATTATTTGCTGAAAAAGGATTCAGCAATGTTACCCTAGATGACATTGCAACAGTCATTGAATTCAGCAAAGGAACGATATATACACATTTCAAAAGCAAGGAAGAGATCTATGCTTTAATACTCCTTAATCATCTGAACGTGCTTCTCACCAACCTTAAAGAGACGGCCAAAACATGCAAAAATACCGCCAGTTGCATACGGAGTTGTCTCGATACATACATCAAATTTTACAGGAATCATCGAGAGTACTTCCAATTATTGTTCTTCATAGATCTTGTCAGTAATCAATACAAAATTCCAAGAGAGCTTATGAAGGAAATTCAGAGACAAAAAATTGCCTGTCTCATTGAACTGCAGAATGTGATTAAAAAAGGTATGGCATCAAAAGAAATACGCAGGGATTATCCTTTTACGCAAATTGCATTGGTCCTGTGGGGAATGACAAACGGGGTCATTCATCTGGCTGAGTCCAATCAAATAAAAAAAGACGATCTCGACCGATTGATCAATGTCGGCTTTGAGATCGCAATTAAAGGCCTAACGAGTAAAAATAAAATATCCTTAGAGGAGGATAAAACTGGACATATTTGAAAAGTGCTATCAATTCTCAAGAGCCGAGGAAGTGATGGCAGCAGGTGTCTATCCTTACTTTCAAGAAATAGAGAAAAATCACGGCCCTGTAGTCAGGATAAACGGCAAAGAAATTATCATGGCCGGAAGCAATAACTATCTGGGTTTATCCAAGCATCCGGATGTGATCGAAGCCTCGAAGAAGGCTCTGATGGAATTTGGAACCTCCTGTTCCGGTTCAAGATATCTCAATGGGACCTTGGTCCTGCATACTGCCCTGGAAGAGGAATTGGCTGATTATCTCGGGCTGGAAAGCTGTCTGCTTTTCACTACCGGTTTTTTAACCAACCAGGGTGTTTTGCCGACAGTTGTGCAGAGGAATGAATATCTGATTACGGATAAAGACGATCATGCCAGTATTGTTGCAGGAGCCTTAATCGCCAAAGCTCTGGGTGCCAATATTCGCAGATACAAGACTAATGACATGGGAAGTCTGGAAAAGCTATTGGAGGAGATTCCCCGAGATGATCCAAAAATGATCGTGACTGACGGTGTATTCAGCATGTCAGGCTATATCGTCAATCTGCCTGAATTGACCAGACTGGCCAAAAAATATCATGCCCGGGTGATGGTTGATGAGGCTCATTCCATCGGTGTCCTGGGCGAAGGCGGGAGAGGCACCTGCAGCCATTTTGGATTGAGAAATGATAAAGATATCGATATACTCATGGGCACATTCAGCAAGTCTCTTGCCTCTTTAGGTGGATTCATAGCTGGCGAGAGAAAAATCATTGAATACATAAAACATCACTCGCAAGCCCTTATTTTCAGTGCCAGTATGGCACCCGCAAACGTCGCCGCGGTTCATGCAGCTTTGAAAATCATAAAGAGAGAACCTGAGCGCATCGAAAGAATTCGCGAAATTGCCCGTTACATGAGGGATGGATTTAAACAAGCAGGGTTTAAAATACTCGAAGGCATCACACCCATCGTGCCTGTTATAATCGGAGATGATATGAAAACGTTCCGATTTTGGAGAAGATTGATCGACGAAGGAGTCTTTGCCAATGCTGTGATTTCGCCCGCTGTTCCTCCTGGCATGCAACTGATAAGAACCAGTTTTATTGCCACTCATGAAAATGAGCATTTAGATAAAACTATCGACGTCTTCCAAAAGATCGGCAAAGAATTTGGCTTAATTGAATAGAATCTTTGCCGTCCCCAATTTTTGTCAATTTCTCTCTTCTATTCGGTTCTTATGGAATTCGCCGGATCTGCCGAGGCTGCCCTCATTCCTTGAATGCTTACCGTGGCCATGGCAATAGCCATTGCTCCAACAGCAGCCGCTGCAAAAACGAACCAGCCCAAATCAACACGGTATGCGAAATCCTGGAGCCACCGGGTCATTGCATACCAGGCTAGCGGCCCAGCCACCAACACGGATACCAGGACCAGCCAGGCAAATCGTTTGCATAGCATGCTCACAATATCCCAAGTCGAAGCACCCAGCACCTTGCGGATGCCGATCTCTTTTTTCCTGAAGTTGGCCACAAAATAGGCCAGCCCGAAAAGCCCCAGGCATGCAATGATCAAGCCAAGGGTTGTGATGACGCCCAACAGCTGCCCCATCTGGTCCTCATAGCGGTAAACACGGTCGAAGTTCTCATCCAGAAAAGAATAAACCAAAGGCACACCCGGAAAATGCTCCTCCCAGGTGGACTTTACATCCCTCATCAGTGCAGTCATATTCTCCGTCTTAACTGACAGAGTTATGGTGTTCATGAGCGAAGGCTCGATATCCAGCAGGAGCGGCTTCACTACTTCCTGCATACCCCGGTAGTGAAAATCTTCGGTAACACCGACGATGGTCTTCCACATCCTGTGGTAGTGGGCCTGGTAGCGTTTGCCGATGGCTTCCTCAGGAGTCGGGATGCCCAATTCTTTGAGCCCAGCTCTGTTGATCACATAAGCCTCATTGATATCGCTTTTCATCTCTTTTTGAAAAGGGCGGCCGGCAATTATTTTGATTCCGTATTCTGGAATAAAATCATAATCCACGGTGTTGACCTTGAGCCGGAGAGCATCGTGGAAATCCTCCTCTCTGGTGGTCATATAATAGCCGCTTTCGTCACGGTCACCAGGCACAGAGGAGGAGACAGTCGTTCCTAAAACATAAGGATTTTTTAGAAAATCCTGCTTGATGGCCTCATAATCGTTACGCAGGTGACTGAGATTGCTTTTAACCCGGAGGATAAGCTTTTGATTGATATCAAAACCCAAGGCCTGCCCGCGCATGAACCGGAGCTGCTTAAAAACCGTCATGGTGCAGATGACCAGGAAAATGGAAATGGCGAACTGACTGACAACCAGCACCTTCTGAACTCCTGTTCCCCGGGATTTTGGCGCCAGCCTCCCCTGAAGAACCGCGGCCGGCCGGAAGGCTGTCAGGATGAGAGCCGGATAAGCACCGGAACCCAATGCTACCAGAACTAGAAGTATAACCATAGGAATGAAAACGACGGGCTTTGCCAATCCGGCAATGGACAGTTGCGTCCCAGCCATCCGGTTGAAGGGAGCGAGGAGAGCGTTCATCAAAACCAAGGAGATCAGAAAAGCCAAGAAAGTGATCAGAGATGACTCACCCAGAAACTGCCAGACTAGCTGCTGACGCTGTGCACCGATGACTTTGCGAAGCCCCACCTCTTTCGTCCGGGTGGCGGAAAGGGCAGCCGAGAGGTTGACAAAATTCATGCAGCCGATCATCAGGATCAGGAAAGCCACCATGGAGTAGATATAGACATAGTACCAGTTGCCGGGGGAATCCATTTCTCCCATTACCCGGGAAAACATGTGGATCCGGGTGATGGGCTGCAGATTAAATTCCAGCAGCTTCAGGGGACGGTTAAATTGCTCCCTGTACTGGCGAGACACGATTTGAGAAGCCTGAGTGAGGTTTTCCTTAAAGGTTGAGGGGTCGGCTTTTGACCGCAGCTTGATGTAGGTGTATTTGGTGTGGAAATTGATCCAGTCCGTGTCAAAGCTCGGAAGGTTGGCGAGAAACGTGGGCATGGACAGGAGCATATCGTATTTAAAGTGGGTGTTGGCCGGCGCATTTTTGATGACGCCCGTCACCTCGTAATCCTGAAGCTCTACCCGTCCCGTGTCATAATCGATCTCGATTTGAAGAATTTTTCCGATGGGGTCCTGTTCACCAAAATATTTTTCCGCCGTGGACTCCGTCAGCACTGCGGTGTGGGGCCGCCTCAGAGCGCTTGTGGAATCTCCTCTTAAAAATGGCATACGGAAGATCCGGAAGGCGGCGTTGTCGACGAAAAAAACCCTGGTTTCAAAAAAGCGTTTGTCTCCCTTAAGGACAAGGACGTGATCCGAATTTTCGTAAGGAGGGACAATTCGTGTGGCTTCCTCAACTTGAGGATAAGTGTTCTTGAGCATGGGGCCGAGAGGCCCGGGACTGGGGGCCTCATAAAATTCACCGACCTGGTTGATGATGTGGGTGGTTACCCTGTAGATTCGGTCTTTATCTCTGTGATAGGTGTCGTAAGTTAGCTCATTGGTAACATAAAGAATGATGACAGCGCAGCAGGCTAAACCCACAGCAAGACCGACGATGTTGATGAAGGAAAAGATCTTTTGGCGCTTAATTTTCCGGAAGGCTGTTTTGAAGTAATTGGGGATAAGGGTCGTAGTGAAGAGCCCTTTTTTCCAGGGGGGACGGCTGATCATTTTTCTCGTGTCTGCCTTGAAGTATTCCTCTCCGATTCTGTCCCTGTCGCCGATTTTTTCAACGGCATCCAAGAAAGCTTTCTCCTCGGACAGGCCCCGGTCTTTCAGGTGATCGATTTTGTCCCTCAGATGACTTTCCAACTCCTCTATGTAACCATCCTCAAGGGCCTCATTTTTCCTGAGGGATTTCCTCCATTTTCTTATCGCTTCTTCAAGGTCAAACATTTTTTTCTCCTTACTTCTTATGCTTTTCCGTTTCAAGCAGCACGCTTTCAGTCAGGAAGCGAGAGAGGTTTCCACAGCCGGGTTAGAAGGCTGTTGACCCTCATCCACTCTTCCCGGTCCTTTTCTAGCTCCTCTTGGCCTTGTTTGGTTAAATGGTAGTATTTACGCTTGCGCCCGTTGACCAAGATTTGCCACTTGGACCGGATCAGCCCGTCCTTCTCCATCCGGTGGAGGACGGGATAGAGCATCCCCTCTGACCATTCCAGAGTACCGCCGGAAAGATCTGTGACATGCTGAATGATCTGGTAGCCGTACATCTCACCGCGGGCGAGAATGGAGAGAATGACCGGCTTTGTGGAAGCCGCCACGAGTGTTTTGGATATCATTTCGCTCCTCACATCAGGTAATAATATTGCAGGCGGTTTTGATCTTATCGCCTGTTATGCCTAGCATCTCTAGGTAT
>CAYVAT010000032.1:10846-37136 GCA_964449165.1 uncultured Eubacteriales bacterium
GGCCCCAAAAATGCATCTTTCAACCAAGACTTTTTCTGGCAAATTCCAGAATGTTTTGAGGGCAGGCGTCAATAAGGACATCCTCCTCTGCTCATCAGTCTTGATCTCAAAAAGAGATGCCAAGGTCAATATAACATTTTGCAAGTGTAGTATAGAATTATCAAATTATTATTACTTGAAATTTATTATATTTTACTTAATTATACTTTAATATACTTTATTAATTATTTTTTTTGACTGCTGATCAGACTGTCTGTTTTTTTTCCCTTATTTAAATAAAAATAAATTCATTTTTTGTTAACCCTTAAGGTGGCTCATGCGTTGTTGTAGCGAACGATATTTTATGGAGGTTAAAATGGAAAGTTCCGAGCTGATTGCTATGATAACAGTTCTCCCTGCCATGTTTGTCTTCTGGGCATGGGTGGTGTGGATCATCCTGGAGTGGAGAAAATTGAAGGCAAAAAGTGTGCTTCAGAGCAAAATGGTTGACAAATTCCCCACTGCACAGGAATTCAATGATTTCCTTCAGTCGAAAGGAGGAAATAAATTCCTCAGTTTTCTAAAATTCAACGGACTTGCTCCGAGAGAAAAGATACTGTCTTCATTATCAAAAGGGATTATTCTGTCTATGTTCGGTATCTCTCTGATCATTCTCGGACAGGTATTCACAGAAGAGATAAAGTATTTCCTCGCATTTGGAATCGTGATCGTCGCTTTAGGAGTGGGTTTTCTCATTTCCACATTTATCTCCTACAAATTGAGTAAAAAATGGGGCATAATTGAGGAAGGAGGCTGAAACTAAACATTTATTCCTGGCAGCTACTCAAGCTGATCCTGGCCAGTCAAAAAACATAGAATTCTTCATGAGTTAAAGATAACCTTAATAGAGACAGACGAAAACGGTCTTCTGGTTGATGGAAGAACAAGCGAAGAAAATATGGGAGGAATTTTATCACAGCCATTCCCGATCATTCTGGTTTTATATTTATAAAATCTGTGGCGATAGAAACATGGCTGACGATATCTTTCAGGAATCCTTCTACAAGTTCCTCAAAACAAAGCCGGCTATCCTGAGTGAAAATCATATGAGGTCTTATTTATACAAGATCGCTTTCAGGCTTATTATCGACAAAAAAAGAAGAGCAAAAGTCGAGAAGAGAGCATGGGAAAAAGAAAAAGAGGGCTATAAAATAAATATGAAAAAAGGAGGCCAGGAGCCTGAAACTCTTATCTCGTTAGATATGGAAAATACATTTAAACTGCTTAAACAAAGATCAAGAATTCTCCTCTGGCTTGCTTATGCGGAGGGCTACAGCTGTAATGAGATAGCAGAAATGACAGACATTAAAAAGAACAGCGTAAAAGTTCAGCTCTTCCGGGCAAGGAAAGAACTGGCCGATATTCTAGGGCAAAAGGAGTATGAAAGGGGAAAAAAGCCATGAGAAAAAAGACATGTCATTTTGAGAGTGAGGTCATCGATGGCCTGAAAAAGGAGAAGCTGAACACGGAAATTAAAAAACATATATCTGAATGTCCGATTTGTGAGGATATTGTTTTTGTCCATAGATGGATGAGTCAGTTTAAGAACAGATCCTTGAACGCAGAAATCCTGGAAAAAACTCTTCCAGACGCTGAGACCATATGGAATAGAGCCCAGGCAGGGAGAGCAGATAATGAACTTGTGAAAAAGGCATTGAGGCCTTTAATATATCCAAGGATTTTTTCCTATGGATTTTTAATTATCGGAGTTGTTATTTTATTTCTCTCGAGCATAAAAAAAATTGGGAATGTCATCGATTCCCATTCGGGAGCTGGCCCAGTCCTCGATTCTTTGTCAAAAATAATCGCTCAATTTTTCCCCTTTTTTCTCATTCCTATGGTTATCGTCATCATTTCGATGCTCTTTTGTGTTTTTGTTGCTGCTTTTGAAAGGCGGAAAAAAACAGTTTAAACGATCCATAAGAATTGAATTTATCCCTGAAATTTAATCTTATTCAGCTGGAAATGAGTTTTTTAAAGCGGAAAAAGATCATGGGTGTAAAAAAATTTGGCAATTTTGAGTTCCGACAGGAGTGTTTTTCTAGAACAAATCAGCTCTCAACCACGATCTATAAGCGCTCTATGAAATCTTTATAGGCATGGAGTTCAGGCAAATTATATTTTTTTGCAATGTTATAGGCCAACTCATATTCCTTCAGAAGTTCTTTGCGAGACTCTCCATCATAAAGCGTGGCCGCGAAAGCGCAAAGATCCAGCAATAAAAAGCTCCTTAATTTTTTTCTCTCCATCGATATCCCCACAGAAAATAGAGCAAGATTCATGCCAGTTTACAAGAAAGTTCAGCTTTTCTCCCCTGCGATTGGCGATTGGAGATCTTGCCAGCAGAGAAAAGAACATTACCGGAGGAAAGTAGAGAAAGGCTCTCCATGATTATCTTGGCTCTGCCCGTTACCGGACACCTCATGTTGCATTAGTGTACAAGTTTTAGACATTCCTGATCTTCGCCTCTCCTGTTAATTGACCCTGGCACAAAAAATGCATATAAATAAACGAATATGTCCATAAATTTTGAATTTATCCGAGAGTTGTCTAGAGAAGCCTGAAAAAAAAGATGATTTGAAAGGAAAGAAGCTATGAAATCCTGCCAAATATTGGCCATCCTCTTGACAATCTTGCTGGCCTTTGTTTCCCTCCCGGCACCAGTATCCGGCCAAGAAACCGCCAGCAGCAATGACGGGTCAGGGACAGCCGAGGATCCTTACCTCGTCCCCAGGACCGAGGATGAAATCACCATTGACGCTGTCTTGGACGAAAAAGCCTGGAAAAAGGCACTTACCCTGGAGCTGAAATATGAAGTTCGGCCGGGTGAGAATGTGCCGCCGCCTGTGCGCACGGAAGTGCTCCTCATGTATGATGAGAAAATCCTCTATGGAGCTTTTCGTTGTTATGACCCCAAGCCCTCAGCCATCAGAGCTCACTTGAGAGATAGAGATACCTTAGGCGGGGACGACTGGATCGCCTTGATCCTCGACACTTTCAATGACGAGCGACGCAGCTTTGATTTTATCGTAACCGCCCAGGGAGTGCAATTCGACGAGATAGAAACCCAGAGCAGCGAGGACAGCGGTTGGGACGCCATCTGGGACTGCGCCAGCAGGATCACAGATTGGGGCTATGCTGTGGAAATCGCCATCCCATTTTCATCACTCCGTTTCCAGCGCAAGGAAGGAGCGCAGGTTTGGGGATTCGACGCTGTTCGCCGTTATCCCCGCGACCACCCTTACCACATCGGCCTTTTCCCAAGAGACAGGAGCAATAACTGTTATCTCTGCCAGGCCTTCAAGATAAAAGGTTTCGAGGGCGCCAGCCCTGGCCGCAACATAGAGCTCAGCCCCACGCTCACAGGACTCCATTCAGATGAACGAGAGGAATTTCCCCAGGGAGACCTTAAGAAACGGGACCAGGAAGCCGAATTAGGCCTTACGGCTCGATGGGGAGTAACGCCGAACCTAACCTTCAACTTCGCCGCCAACCCCGACTTCAGCCAGGTCGAGGCCGATGCCCTTCAGCTCGACATCAACGCGCCCTTCGCCCTCTTCTATCCAGAAAGACGGCCTTTTTTCACCGAGGGAGCAGATTTTTTTAACTCCCTGGAAAGCGTCGTCTACACACGGACGATGCGAGATCCTTCATGGGGTTTTAAGCTGACAGGAAAGGAAGGAGCCAACACCATCGGTGCCTACGCGGTCCGTGACGAGATAACAAACCTCATCTTCCCGGGGAGTCAAGGATCAAGTTCCGCTTCCCTTGATAAATCAAACATATCCTCGGCCTTCCGCTACAAGAGGGATTTTGGCAGCAGGTACACCGTGGGATTGATAGCCACAGATCGTGAAGGAGACGATTATTACAACAGGGTCTTCGGGTTCGATCTGGACTTTCGGTTCACCCGCACCAATCAGATCCAGCTGCTAGTCCTCGGTTCCAGCACCAGATACCCCGATGAAGTAGCCAGCAGTTACGGCCAGCCAACAGGAACCTTCAACGACAGGCTCATTTCTTTCGAATACGACCATCATACAAGGAGCTTGAGCTGGTGGGCAGACTACGAAGAAGCCGGCTCGCATTTCCGTGCAGACCTCGGTTATTACCCCCGGGTGGGATTCCGTAATGTCGAAGGCGGCCTGTACTACACCTGGAATGGAAGCCCGGGTCAATGGTGGTCAATGTTCAGAATTGGTAATGAATTGGATTATTACGAAGACCAGGATGGAAAGCTTCTCTATAAAAGCGCCTCTCTCTGGCTCTCATACAATGGAACCATGCAGTCTTATTTCTACATCCGGGGGGGGAGAGAGCGGGAGGCCTACAACAGGCGCGAATTCGACCTCACCTACTTCCTGACCGAAGGCAGTTTTTGGCCGACCAGCAACCTTCAGCTCTATGCGCTCACCATATATGGAGATCAAGTTGACTATGCGAACACACGCTCGGGAACGAGGCTGAGGATTATGCCGCAGATGTCCTACAACCTGGGAAAGCATCTGCGCCTTTCGCTCAATCACAACTATGAGCGGATGACCGTCCAGGATGCACGCCTGTATACGGCAAACATAAGCCAGATATCGGCAATTTACCAGTTCAATGTCCGCACTTTCTTCCGGGCGCTCATTCAATACGTGGATTATGATTACAATCCCAGCAATTACCTCTTCGATATAGATTCACGTAATAAGCGCATCCTCACTCAGTTGTTGTTTTCCTATAAAATAAATCCCCGTACCGTGCTCTTCATCGGCTACAGCGACAATTATCTCGGCACCCAGGATTATGGACTTACTCAGTTCGACAGGACCTTCTTCATGAAACTGGGCTATGCCTGGGTGCTGTAGAGAAAAGCCCGTTTATTTGATGTGAACAAATAGCTCTATCGGCCAGATCCCAACTTTATCCCTCCACCTCGGATTGGCAAACATCGGCTTGTGGAATGAAGGGAAGAATTGCGGAGAATGATTATTTTTTATAACATGGATGAGAAATTAATAAGAATAATGCAGGTTAAGCACAAAAAAGCAAGATCTGATAAGTCATGAAAAGAGAGCCGGCCAAAGATTTTTATGAAATTCAACGCCTGCAGCAGAGAAAAAGCTTCCTTCTTTTCCTGCTGCTGATTCTCTTTTACTTCCTTCTCATAGGATTTGTTTCTTCAGTCTTTCTGGTAGGCATCGTCTTTGCTTTCTTAGGGGGAGATTTCATCAGTGGAGGATTACTTGCCAAATTTATCTTAGCAAATATACTGTTTTCTCTCCTCATCGCTTCTCTCCACTTCTATGAAGCAAAAAAATTTGGCGCCCGATTCATCCGAAAACGCCTTGAAGCTGAACCGCCGGACCTTTCTGACCGTTATCACCTGCAATTCGCCAACACGGTAGAGGAGATGCGGATTGCCTGCGGGCTGCCAAAAGTCATCCCTTACATCATACCCTCCTTTGCCATCAATTCCATGGCTTTGATCGAACCCGACAACACACCTGATGTGATCATAACCGAAGGACTTCTGGCCGAATTCACGAGAGACGAACTCGAGGCAGTGGTCGCCCATGAACTGGCTCATGTCCTGCGAGGCGACACCTATTACATCACCCTTGTTTGCTCTCTTGCCAATGTTTTCGAACGACTGAGGTTGGCCCTGGAACCTGAAAACGATGTTCAATGGCCGGCCTACAACACACAACAGCAGAGAGGAGGAGTATTTCTCGGCTATCTTGCTCTTTCTGCCTCCTCCATCATCATGCACCTTCTCAGTACTCTAATCAGCCGGCAGAGAGAAATCCTTGCCGATGCTGCTGCCTCAGAATTCAGCAGGAATCCCAAAGCTCTTGCCCGAGCCATCTATAAAGCCCACGTGAAAAATTCTTTCGTGGGAGACTTTAACCTGACCTATAGCCCCCTGTTTATGGTCCATCCAGAATCAAGGGGAGAGGAGAACGGCTTTTGGGCTCGAGTTTTCAACTCCCATCCCCCGCTTTTAAAAAGGATCGAACTTTTGGCTCAGAGCGCCCACGCAAAAACATCGGACGTGATTAAGGAAGTTTGGGAAATCCAGAAAAAAAGGGAAAAAGCACGGAGCCTGCTCTCCTCCTATGAGGAGGCTGCCGAAAAGAGGCCATCTCCTGGCCCTTCCTATGAAATAAGTCAGCAAGAAGGAAAAGTCTGGTCCATATGCGGCCCCCACGGAAAGTGGCAAGGTCCTTATTCTTTGCAGGAGCTTCTGTTCCTGCAAATCTTTTCTCCGCTGATAAGGGTGAAGAATGTTCAGGAGGAAGTGGAGGCACAAGCAAGAGAATTCCCTCAAATTCGTTATGCCCTGCTCAACAGAGGCAGGAAAAAACCGATCGACGCCTCCAAACACAATCGCTGCCCGCGCTGCCGTATTCCCCTGATAGACACTTTTTATGAAGGGGTTGCTGTGAAAGCCTGCAGTCAATGCAGAGGAAAACTGGTTGACTCTGCTTTAATGGATCGCATCATCGCCAGAAAAGAATTCGGGTTTTCCGAAAATCTGGTAAAAAAAGCTCAGGATTTTAGAGATCGATTCATGTACAATCCAATCCTTACCAAAAAGATCACAGCGGATAAATCACACATCATCTCCTGCCCCAACTGTGGAGCCAGGATGCTTCCCCGACCATTCAGCTACCACTATGTTATTCCTGTGGATAAATGTTTATCCTGCTACAAGATCTGGTTTGACTTTGATGAGCTGGAAATTCTCCAAATCCTGATCGAAAAACGAAATTCCTGGTAAAAATTATGAGGCTTCAGCAACCATCCTCTGAAGGATAGCCAGATAATCTTTGTTCACCCTATTTCCGAAAGTCAACATTATCTTCGTTGGCTATATTCAGGATAGCCACAAACAAGAGCTGAGCCAGGTCCTCCAGAATCTCGGGCGTTATGGTGTCGATATCATCCTTAGGGAGGTGGTAATAAGATGGTGCCCCGTAAACACTGAAGGATAGAGTGGGCACGCCTTTCCACATGAAGCGGGCCGCATCTAGCCTGGGCCGGGCGATGTTTGCAAAATAGCGAGGGGTGATGATTCGATTGATGTATTTAACATTAGCCTCCCGGATAAACTCCCAGAATTCAGGATAATTCTTTGCAGCCAGGGCTACGGCTTTATCCCCGCAGCCTACCCCATCCAGGTTGATAAATGAAACGGTCTTCTCCAGAGGTACAACCGGGTGCTCCAGATAATACTTTGATCCGGCCACTCCCTGTTCCTCAGCCCCGAAAAGAAGAAACAGCACAGATCGGCGAGGTTTTTCGTCGAATCTGGCCAAAGCCTCAGCCACTCCCAGCACAACCGCCGCACCAGAGGCGTTATCGTTAGCTCCCGGCATCATTTCATAGCAATATCCCAGGTGATCGAGATGGGCACCGATGACGACTGCTTCTTCCTTAAGCTGGGGATCAGAACCACCCAGAATCCCGATCACATTGTAGGCCGTGCCATGAGGATGATGCTCGGTGACATTTTTTATGGTGAAGATTTTTCCTGTAGCAAAGGATTGCGGCTGGAGAGTCTTTCTGATTTGCTCCACCACTTCGCTGTGTTTCCGCCCCGTACCCAGGAATATATCGGAAACGACCGATTCTCCCACATGGGAATAGATGAATCCTTCGCTGTAGGCATTGTTGGGATTTCCGATCGGCCCATAGTTGTAGAGCATTCCTCTTGCGCCATGAGCGACAGCATTCTCCAGCTTATACTGATGGAAGGAATAGGGCCGCCATTTATTGAAGAGTTCCGCATCCCTGTCAGAAGAGACAGGAACCTCTCTTTCCATGAGAACGATTTTCCCCTTAACATCCACTCCCTTGTATTCATCATAGTCAAGCTCCGAAGCGGTGATGCCATAACCCACGTAGATCACCTCCGCAGTCACCTCTCCCGAACCTGAAGTGGAACCGGGAATGAATTCATCCTCATACCGGTAATATTTCTTTAAAACAGCTCCTTGGAAGGGAATATTCATGCAGACCTCACATCCCTTAAAGACAAGAGTATAAGGATTGGAGAATGCCTGAAGGTATGAGCTCCCCTCCCCGGCCGGAGAAATCCTCCACTGCTCAAAGAGAGATGCTGCCCAGCGGGCACAGGCATTGTATCCTTCGGTTCCAGTGAGGCGCCCTCCATATTTTTCAGAGGCCATCTCCTTCACATAATCGAAGAGTTTATGGCTGGAGATCGAGTGAAAGGTCTCGAGAAACCTCTCTTCATACGTCTTCTCTTTGTTTTGCTCCTGGGCCGCGACTATGGAGGAGAAAAAGATAAAAACAAACACAAAAATCCAGGAACAATATTTTTTTATCCTCATAAGCAACCTCCTGTTCTTTTCCCTTTTTTATGTTAAAATAAAGACAGAAAAAGTAAAGATAATTTTAGAAACATCATCTCTTCTTGGAGGGTTAAGATCTTTTTAAGAATGTTTCAGAAGCATTTACAGTCCATGATCAAACCCTGTCTCCTCATTCTTTTTTTTGCAGTTACCCTTACCTTATCAATCTCATACCTATCTCCGCAGGAGGATAAGGCATCTTTGCAAAAACAGGATGCTTCCACTGTAGAAACAAAGCTTTTCGAACAGGTCAATCAAGAAAGAGAAAAAATAAAATCTCCCCTGCTCAAGCTCTCTGTAGCGCTAAGCAACCTTGCCCGAAAGCACAGCCAGGATATGGCCGCCCAATCCAGCCTATCCCATCTTTCCTCCTCTGGAAAATCCTACCAGGAACGCCTGGCAGAAGAGAAATTCTACTTTGCGGACGTGGGAGAGAATATAGCTTTCAGCGATACTTTCCTGGCTGAGTACATCCATCAAGGCCTGATGGAAAGTCCTGAACACAAAAAAAATATCCTGAACCCAGAATTCAACCAGGTGGGGATCGGAGTGGTTCACAAGGAGAATCAAGGTTATTACGTCACCCAGGATTTCATGAAATCTCTGAAAAGAAAAAATGATCAAGCGGTTAAAGAGATTATTCAAAGGAAAATTGATGAGGCAAGGCAACGCTCTTCTTATCCTCCTCTAATGTATGAAGATGAGGCGAGTCATTTTGCCCGGATCTATGCGCAGAGAAAAGCTGAAGAAAACCTTTCTACTCCTATCCCGGATATCTTCGGAGACACCAGTCTTGTCTCTATCACCACTGCTTCCATAGGTAATATAGAGTCCCTTTTCCCAGAAGCCCTTGATCCCATCTATGATAGAGGTGGGCTTGGAGTATGGTTTGCCAGAAACAGCAATTATCCGGGTGGTGCGTATTTCATCACACTCATCCTCTTCCCTGAAATCAAATACAAGAATTTGGAAAATGAAGAACTCGGACAAGTCGTGCTCCTGAGTATCAATAAAATGAGGCAAGGAATTGGCATCAGAGAACTCAAACTGGATAACGAGCTCTCCTTTAAGGCTAAAGAAATAGCACTTCGTACTAAAGTCGAGAATCTCAGCCCCTTCATATCTCGTACTCAAAAAAAGAACGTCTCCATTATAACGTACATGACAAAAAACCTTGAACTCTTGCCAAACTTAATCCGGAAAAAGCTGAGAAACCCGGTAATCAGGTATATCGGGATTGGAGCTTTATTCAGAAAAATGCCTAAATTTCCGAATGGAGCTTTTTGGGTAACAATTGCTTTCAAGGATGTATGGTGATGAATTTGAGGGCAACTCAAAAGACCATTTGGGCTGATTCTGCGTTGATTTGACACCGCAATTTTGGTATTTTGATGAAGTTATCTTTTATGAATTTTTCCGAGGAGGAGACCGTGAAAAAATTGATTTTCTCATTTCTGATCTTCTTATTCTGTATCTCCATCACTTCTTATGTCATGGCGGAGCAGCCTAACCCAAAAGTGATAATGGAAACCAGCATGGGTAATATAACCATCGAGCTCTACTCTGACAAGGCTCCCATCACTGTTCAGAATTTCCTCTCCTACGTGGACGAGAGTTTTTTTGACGGAACTATCTTCCACAGGGTCATCAAGAATTTCATGATCCAAGGCGGAGGATACACGGCTGATTTCATTGAAAAAGAGACAAAGCCGCCCATAAAAAACGAAGCCTCAAACGGCTTGAAGAACGAAAGAGGCACCATCGCCATGGCCCGCATGCCAGAGATTGATACCGCTACCAGCCAGTTCTTCATCAACCATGTGGACAATCCTGGCCTTGATTACAAGAACAGCACGCCAGAAGGATACGGGTATGCTGTCTTCGGAAGAGTCATCGACGGAATGGATGTAGTCGATGCTATCGCCAATGTAAAAACCATGACCATGCACGGCATGCAGGATGTTCCTCGAGAAACCATCACTATCATCTCCATCCGCCGCGTTGATGGTGCTGCGGAGAATAATGGTTGACTGGATATTTGCTTTCTTCCACCTCTTCCTCCTTATTGCCCTCGTGGCTTATGCCCTCTTTTCTCTCATACAAGGGAACACATTAAGGTTTGTCTTCCTCATTGCTCTTCTCGCCGGCTATTACTTCCTCGTTCTTCATAAGCCTGTCAAAAAAGAAATCGAAAGAAAACGGAAGGCTAAATCCAAAGGATAACTCTCCTGATGCCCGTCTTCTTTGCTTTCTCCGATGAGTCTGGAAAATACAAAAAGGAGAGAAGCGAAAAATTCATCTCCAAGAATCCCTATTACTGCCGGGCCACAGTCATCATGGAGGCAGGAGAATGGACGAGACTGCAGGAGGATTTTGCCTTACTCAAAAAAGATCTACTGAGCATAGACTCAGGACAGGATATCAAGTGGTCCTATATCTGGTCTCTCTACAAGCATTCCCAAAAAGGAGAAAAAATCCCATCTCATAAACCCTATTTCTCCTTACGCCGTCACTCCCTCGATACACTCATCGAATTCATCAGGCAAACGCTTCAGCTCTTCTCTGCCTGCGAGAACAGCCGTCTGCTGTTTACCGTAACCTTTAATCAGAGGAAAAGAACAAAGCCGGTGGAAACAGAAGAGATCATACAACAGCATTTGAAGCATGCCCTGGATAAGGTTGAGAATGAGATGAGAAAAATAAAGAGGAGCCTGTGCATCTTCTTCTTCAATCCGGAAGAACCAAGGCTGGAGAAATACCTGAAAAAAGCATTTTTTAAAATCGCTGGCAAAAATTACAGCCGCCGATATCCTCACCTAAAAGACAGCATCAACTTCGAGCTCTCCTCTCAAAGCTTTGGAGGTCAACTGGCAGATTACTGTGCCGGGATTTTTAACGGCTGTCTCAGGCTCTACCCTCAGAGCATCGATCTTTTCCGCCACGAGCTCTGGCCGAAAATAATTAAAGGTAAGAATCAAGTGCTTGGGCAGGGGATAAAAGAAATCCCTGCAAACGCCCAAAACAGGACATACCTGCGAGACGTCCTGGAAAAGATATTTGCCACAGAAATGAAGGACTATCGGGTGAGTCTGGAGGAGAGACTGCACGGAAAAAAATAAAACATGGAGTCAGGCATCTTCATCAAAGAAACCCTCAAGCAAGAACCTGGCCTTCCGGCATAACTCGAATGATAAAGCCTGACCCGAAGTAAAAACTTAAAGGTTGAATATTTCTTATTTTTTTAAGGTATAAATTTTTGACAAAGCTATGAATACGATGATTAATCATATCCGGTACTATTCAAGGAGGAATTCATGAATCCAGGAAAAAAATTCAAAACTATTCTCATCATTCTGGCCCTTCTTCCCCTGTTTGTGCTTTCCCTCTCTTGGAACCTTCCTCAAGTGCAGCCAGAAAAGGCAGAGACAAAGAAGGGTGAAGCTGCTCCTGCCTCTCTTGCAGGCTTCAGCGATGAGGGAATCTTTCATGTTTACGTAAACGAAGATCCCATAGTTAAGATTCATTTCACATGGGAAATGAGCGGGAAATTCTCAAACACCTCCACCTTGACCATGGCTGGCCAGTCTGTCACCACGGAAGTGGAAATAGAGACAGATAAAGATGGAAGGTGGACAAAAATCATCCAAAAATCCCCGCAAGGGCTTATGGAATTTATCCGAAAAGGAAGCACCGTGACCAGGACTTTCAAGGAAAAAACCATGACCATAGAACTCAAGGACGGAGCGGTCCTTTTTGAAAACTTTTCTCCAGCCCTCTTCAGCCAGTCGGTTAGAGCTTACGACAGGGATAAGGGAGGAAAACAAACGCTTCCTCTCTTCATCATACCAGGAGCCATGGAGGAAGCCTCGCTCGAATGGAAAGAGGAGGTGGAGCGGAGCATCGGTGGAAAGGACTTGAAATTCCAGAAGTACCTTTACGGGCTTCCTGGCGTCGATGTCACTTTGTGGGTTGATGAGAAAGGCAAACTGGACTTTGCCGATGTCCCCGCCCAAAAAGCGGCCTATGTGAGGGAAGGGTATGAAATTCTCCTCCAAAAGCCTGTCACAGATCCCCTCCTCTCCAAGCCGGAACACAAAATCGTGGAAGAGCGCAACGTAGGAATTACTATGCGCGACGGTATCAAGTTAGCCACCGATATTTATCGACCTCAAGCCGAAGGGAAATTTCCAGTTATCCTGACACGTACTCCGTATAAAAAAGAGATGGCAGAACTCCAGGCTCGCTATTACGCCCGACGGGGTTATGTTTTTGCTGTTCAGGACTGCCGGGGACGCTTCTCCTCGCCCGGTACTTGGGAGCCATTTGTGAATGAACCAAAGGATGGATATGACTCCATCGAATGGCTGGCTTCCCAGCCCTGGTCGAACGGAAAGGTGGGCATGATCGGAGGATCCTACGTGGGCTGGGTCCAGTGGTGGGCAGCCAGAGAACACCCCCCTCATCTCGTGACCATCATCCCCAATGTTTCTCCGCCAGATCCTTTCTATAATATCCCCTATGAATACGGTGTTTTCTTTATCCTGGGAGCGATCTGGTGGGCAGATGTGCTGGAGACCGAAGCAACGGCTGACCTTTCTGGAACGGCAATGAGCAGCATCGGCGAGAAGAAATACTGGAAGCTCCTGACCTCGCTGCCCGTTATCGAGCTGGATAAGAAAGTTCTGGGAAGAAAGAATCCCTATTGGAGAAAGTGGATCGAGCATCCCACCAACGACGACTACTGGGAACAAGCCAACTTCCTCGATTATCTCAAGGAGGTTAGTATTCCTGTCTTCCACCAGTCAGGCTGGTTCGACGGTGACGGTATCGGCTCCAAGCTCAACTACGCCAGGATGAAATCTTACGGTCATCCTTACCAGAAGCTCATCCTTGGACCCTGGGGTCATACTGATACTGCCATGAGGCGTCTGGGAGATCTTGACTTCGGACCTCAAGCCATCGTGGACCTGCAGAGGGACTATCTGCGCTGGTTCGACTACTGGCTGAAGGGAATCGACAACGGGATCATCAAAGAGCCCCTGGTGAGCATTTTTGTCATGGGCACCAACAAATGGCTCCATGACCAAGTCTACCCCCTCTCTTACACCCAATTCCAAGAATGGTACCTTCACAGCCTGGGCCAGGCCAACACGTCCAAGGGGAACGGCAAGCTCAGTCTCTCTTCTCCGGAAAAAGATTCGCCTCCTGATTCCTATGTTTACGACCCTGGAGACCCGACTCCCAGCCCCACATATTATGAGGAAACAGAGGAGGAGGAAAAGAAAGTCAAATCCTTAGAGGAAAAAAAGAAAGAAGCAGAAGAATACCACGAAAAAATCACCCAGAGCCGCTCCGATATTCTCGTCTATCAGACAGAGCCTCTGGAAAAACCCTTGACTTTCGCTGGCCCAATCTCTGCTAAACTCTACGCATCCAGCTCAGCCAAGGATACCGACTGGTTCATGCGCCTGGTCTGGATGACAAAAGAAGGAAAAACATACACTCTGGCTGAAGGAAAAATCCGTGCCCGCTTTCGTGAATCGACGAAGAAGCCTGTGTTTCTCACGCCCGGCAAGATTTATAAATACACTCTGGACCTCTGGCAAACAGGAATTACCATTCCTGCTGGAGACATCCTGCGCGTGGAGGTCGCCTCTGCCTCTTTCCCTCTCTTTTCCAGAAACCTAAACACCGGCGGACACAATGAAACGGAGACACAGTTTGTTAAAGCAGAACAAAAAATCTTTCACAGCGAAAAATATCCGTCCCACATACTGCTTCCCGTAATCCCTGAGGATAAATTAAAAGATTGATATAGCTTCCGATTTCTTGTAGTCTGTATTCCTTCGGATCCTGAAGACGAGAAACATCTTCCCGCCAAGAGCGCAGAAGCCTAGCAGTCAAAGATGAAGAGAATCAGTATCAGGATTTTAAACAAAAAAAAGGAAAGCAACCGTCTGTTTCTTATCTTTTTCATCTTCTTCCTCTTTTTACTTTTCCTCTTTCTCAGTTTTATCCGGAAAAAAGAGACTCCTCAGGAGGAAAAAACGGAGAAGACTGAAGTCAGCAATCCTGGCTCTCCTCTTCCCCCACCTTTGAGAGAAGACAGAATCATGGTAAAAACAGGCATGACACTCACCGATATTCTGAGCCCCTACAATTTTTCTCCTCTCGAGATCCACAAACTGAGAGAAGATGTTAAGCCTATCTATGATTTGGCCAAGATAAAGGCAGGCCATAAACTCAGAGTTTTTTCCGATCCCGGTGAAAACGTGGTTTCGCTTGAATACGACATGGATGGAGACTGCTACATTTGCGTTCAAAAAACAGATGGAGGGTACCAGGCAGAGATGAGAAAAATCCCCTATGAGATTCTAGTCAGGATGATCTGGGGAGATATCAAGGACAACCTTATTTCTGCTGTGGCCAGGCAAGATGAGAAAGATTTTCTGGCTCTTTCTTTGGCAGAAATATTTGCCTGGGATATTGATTTCTACACAGATCTCCGGGAAGGAGACACATTCAAAATCATCTTCGAAAAAAGATACCTGGGGCAAAAACTGGTCGGTTACGGAAACATCCTGGTAGCAGAGTTTACCAATCAAGGGAAGACCTTTCAGGCATTCCGCTACACCTACCCGGATGATGGGGATTCGGATTACTTCGATCTGGAAGGAAATTCGCTGCGAAAGGAATTTCTGAAATCTCCGATTAAATTTGCCCGCATCACCTCCCGCTTCAGCCTGCGCAGGCTTCATCCTATCCGCAAGGTTTACCGCCCCCATTACGGTGTCGATTATGCGGCTCGAGTAGGAACTCCGGTTCAGGCAACAGCCGCCGGTACGGTGACATATGTAGGATGGAACGGCGCATCAGGCCGGATGATTCGAATCCGACATAAGAATGCCTATGAAACCATGTACCTTCATCTGAGAAAATATGCCAAGGGGATAAGGAAAGGGGCCAAGGTCGAGGGAGGACAGGTGATAGGCTATGTGGGCTCATCAGGAGAATCAACGGGTCCCCATCTGGACTACAGGATTAAACTCAGAGGAAGCTACATCAATCCTCTTGGCTGGCGATTTAAACCGGTAAAGCCTTTGAGAGAGGAATTTTCAGAAGATTTCAAGAAGAAGGCGAAAGCTTATTGCTCTTTTCTCGACGCTCCCCTGGTTCTTTTTTCAAAATGCTCTTCTTATCCTTTGTTTCTTTCAGATTACTTTTTTGTGCCTCTGCTCCCGGAATGACCGCCTGAGCGGGAATGGCCAGCGGAGTTTCCGCGTGAGCGGCTTGAGCTTCCCGAAGAAGATCCTGAGCTGGTAGTGCCGCCAGTCCCTGAAAAATAAAAGCCACCTACTGAGGATTTTCCGAATCTGGAGACAATCACATTCCTGGAGGTTATGCCCAGTTCAGGACATTGCACTTCGTTATCTCTACTCGAGTAGGTGATCCCTACTCCCATCCTCCGGGCTACCCTCACATCAGGGTTCCAGTCTCTTATGCGCATTGAACGACGAATATCCATTAACTTGGGTGAAACAACATCTGTCTTATGGCCTTGTTCAGACTTTATCTGAAAGGGGGCAAATTTTTCTGTCCGATCATCAGTCCATACTCTATCCACAAAGCCAGGCGTTTCCATCCTCTGGGAGATGCTTAGCTGCGTCCTCTGGGAAGAAGGTATCACATACGCCTCTAATTCAGATATTTCTCTGTTTTGCCTGAAAGTCAAGGCAGCTCTCGAGTAAGGGTTCGCAGGTAAATTATCAGGGAACACCTGCTCTTCGAAAGACGGCGACTTCAAATGTTTCGCAAAGTCACTCAGCTTCACATTTTTCTCTTGGATTTTCGCTGCATTCAAATCTCCCTTCTTGACAGCAATCAACTGTTGCGGAAGATTCTCCAGGGCAGATATCACTCTTTCGTCTTCCCTCTGCAAAGCCTTAACCATATTCTTGTAGGTTTTCTCCAAGTTCTTTGGCAGAGAGTAGTGTGAAGGAGACTTTTTCTTCAACTGATCTTTTGTAATCCAATGGCGAACATAATTCGGCAACCCCTCCTCCCGATCATACAAATACCGTCTCCAACGGTAGTGTCCGAAATAATAATAGTAAGAGGAGAAAGGAGAATCATAATAGGAAAGAGGATAACACCAATCCATCACCGACCATGGACGCCATGTGTAATATCCCATCATCCAGCTCCAGGATACCCAGGCAGGAGCAAAAGACAAAGCCGGAATCCAGACCCAGCCATATTTTTGGTCCCAAGTCCAGAGGCCCAGGTGATAAGGAACCCATCCCCACCTTTCCTCCGGAACCCAGAAAAGCTGGCCATTGACCTCTCTCCATTGTCCATAGAAGTAGGGCCTCCATGAAGGGCCCCAGGGATAATAATCGTTATAGCTGGGACGCCAGACAAAGCCGTAGAGGCTGTTCCACATCCATTCTCCGTATCTGTTCGAGTATTTTTGAGCAAAGCCAATAATGGCGTTAGGAAATTTCTCGATAGGTGCTGGGATGAAACTCTTCCCCTGGTGAAGTTTTTGAAAATTGGCATTCATCTCAACATTCCAGAGCTCGAATGCGGTATCAGGTTTATACCTGGCAAAAATGAGCTTGTGGTCTTGGGAGACAATCGCATTCTGTCGTTTCTTGATTTTCTCTTTTTTCAGGTGGTCCTCATCCGCTCCGTACAGGAGATAAGCCTTTCCCAGCTTAACCTTGACAACAGTGTCGCCATCCGCGCTCGCCTCCACTGTGGCGACCGTTCTATGCTTCATCTTCACAGCGGCGTTAACTGTTAACACCTGAAAAGCCTCTCGAGAATTATAGTTTTTGTACATGATATAGATCTGGCCCTTATTGAGAACAAGATTAGTCAGCTTATCACGCGAGCTTAGACTCTGAGCTAAGATGGTCTCAATTTTTAATTCTGTGTCGTAGTCAAGCCTGATGATTGTTCCGGTGTCAAACTGAATTTCACATCTCCTGGCCTCTGTTGTTTTGATGGTGTCACCTGCGGTTAAAGGAAAATTCAAAACTGCGATACTAGGCAATCTCTCCCCATCTCTCAGAACCACCGGATCCATCCCATCATACTTCACGTCGGTCCAGCTTATATGTCCGAAATAAATATCTTCTTCTGGAGATCCGACATATTCATACTGCTTATCTGCTAGAAGGAAAGACGGAAAAAGAAAAAGAGAAAAAAATACTAACAGGCTTATTTTTTTCTTGTTCATGAACCCCTCCTTTTTATTCATATATCCACCGACATAATAGGCAAATTTCATGCCAAATATTTTCAGGTCATCTCATCCTTTTATCGATATATATTGTCCTCTGTTGTCGGCAGGTGTAGCCTATTCTGGACGCTCTTGCTCGGCCCTTATTCTATGAACAAACATGACCGCTCTCTCGTAAGCATCTTCAAATTTTCAACAGTCAGGTAAGCTGATGAGGAAGGCATCCGGGGGCGAGCGCGCACTCTGGATCCTGACCCCAGAGGACGAAGCCCATAGTGGCGGGTGGGAGGGTCTTGGCGAGGATGGACTGGAACCGCCGTTTTTATTAGCTACAACGGAAATGGAGATACTTTCATCTCTCCAAGATATATTTGACAACAGAGGAATAAAAACATTAGAATGACAGCTTCTAATAAATACAAAATTCCAGGGAGGTTATCATGAAAATAACCCTTAGTGTCCTAAAAGCAGATATAGGCAGTATCGGTGGACACATCACTCCAAGCCAGGCTCTTGTCGATGAAGTCAGAAATTTCGTAAAAGACAACGGCAAAGACTTAATCATCGACTTCTACATCGGCTATACGGGCGATGATATTGCCATTCTCTGCACACATGAAAGAGGTGTGTCAGATGAAAAAATCCACAAGTTAGCCTGGGATGCATTCATATCCGGAACAGCTGTTGCCAAAAAGCAGGGACTCTACGGTGCCGGTCAGGACTTGTTAAAGGATGCCTTCAGCGGAAACATCAAGGGAATGGGACCTGCCGTGGCAGAGATTGAATTTGAGGAAAGGCCGAATGAACCATTCGTCTTTTTCGCCGCCGATAAAACCGATCCAGGGGCCTACAATCTTCCCTTTTATCTTGCATTTGCAGATCCTATGTATTGTGCCGGACTCATCCTGAGCCCAAAGATGAGCGATGGGTTCAAATTCACCATCATCGATGTGGAACACACGGAAAAAGACAGGGTTGTCGAACTCAATTCTCCCGAAGAACTGTACGACATCGCCGCTTTACTCCGAGACAATGAAAGATACGTCATCGAGAGCATCCACAGCCGGGCCACAGGCAACCAGTCTGTGTCTGTTTCCACCACACGTCTGCATAATATTGCCGGAAAATACACAGGAAAGGATGATCCAGTGGCTTTGGTGCGAGTTCAGGGTGAATTCCCCGCCACAGGCGAAGTGCTTTCTCCGTTTCAAATCGGCCATTTTGTGGCAGGCTTCATGAGAGGAAGTCATAATGGACCTTTAATGCCTTGCAAATTGAACACAACCATCTCTTTCTTCGACGGCCCGCCGGTTGTTACCGCATCTGCCTTCTGCGTAAAGGAGGGAAAACTCACCGAGCCAGCTGATGCCTTCGATCATCCCTTTTGGGATTATGTGAGGGGTAAGGTATCGGAAAAAGCCACCGCCATCAGGCGACAGGGATTTTCTGGAGCCGCTATGCTTCCCTTCAGCGAATTGGAATACGGAGGAATTGTAGAAAAACTGGAGAAGCTGGACAAAAAATTCAAGCTTAGAGATTGATAAAAGACAGGCTTGTTATTCCATCGAGAAGGAATCAAGCGCTTTTGGAGCACATCCTCGGGAAAAGCGATGGAAAAATATAAAAACCCTGTTCCCACAGTCGATATCATCATCGAAATGAAAAGAGAGGACGGAAGAGAGGGAATTATTCTGATTAAAAGGAAAAATCCTCCCCCCGGTTGGGCACTCCCCGGGGGGTTTGTCGACTATGGAGAATCCTTGGAGCATGCGGCAGTCCGGGAAGCCCGAGAAGAGACTTCTCTGGATGTCCAGCTCATCCGACAGCTCCACACCTATTCTGACCCTGACCGAGACCCACGCCAGCATACCATTTCAACAGTCTACATCGCCGAGGCCTCCGGAAATCCCAGAGCCAGGGATGACGCACAAGAAATAAGAGTGCTTACTGAAGAAGAAATAGATTTTCCCCTGGCTTTTGACCATGAGCAAATCTTAAATGACTATTTTGCTTACAAAAAAACAAGAGACGATATTTGATTAAATAAAAAATAATCCCAAAAAAGGAGGAAAAAAATGGGCGGAGGACCTTATCACGAACCTTACGATAAACTTTCCAAGAAAACCCTCGAACTGGCCCGGGCCTTTAACTCACTCATAGAAGAGCTGGAAGCCATTAACTGGTACCAGCAGCGGGTGGATGCCACAACAGACGATGAGTTAAAAGAAATACTGGCTCACAACCGTGACGAAGAAAAAGAACATGCATCCATGATTCTGGAATGGATAAGACGAAACGATGAGCCTTTCGCTGAAGAATTAAAGACATATCTCTTCCAAGAAGGAAAGATCACAGAAATCGAAGAAAAAGAAAAATAAGAAAACAGAGAGGACTTCTCCTCAAGAGATACTCCTTCTTATCGGGTTTACTGCTTAAACAAAAAGAAAGAGTGTCCCTTTAGAAATATACCCAAAAAACTATGGAGAAGAAAAAGGATAAGCGCGATATCCAACTAAAAGAAGTCTGTAAAGTCTGGGGACCGGCAGAAGCCGAAGTGATTAGAAGTTTTCTTAAAAGCCATGACATTCCCTGTATTTTCAGAGGACAAGTCGTCCAATCCGTTCATCCCTTTTCTGCTGACGGCCTTGGAGAGATAAAAATTCTTGTGCAAGAAAAGCACTTCGCTTTAGCCAAAAAACTTCTTCATCAAAAGACCAAATGATGGGACGTTCGCCATAAAGAATGCCTTTCCGGCGATCGCCCCCTGGGGATACACGATGATAGGCTCCACTCATCATCTCTGAAGGAAATCTTTGGAATAAACCTTCCCTTTCCGTTCAGCAGGACGGATTCAAGAAGCCGTTTCCCAAATTTAAGTAGTACTCGTATAAGCCTAAAAAAACCCGTCTAAATATAGTGGTCTATACAAGCCTCCCCCCATATATAGAAAAGCAAAGAAAATAAAAAAAATAAATAACGTTTTTTTATATTTTTCTCTTGACATTGCACTATATTACCCATATATTTTAGAAAAAATGGGACGAAACGGGATAAAATGGGAAACTCCCTTATAGGAAGTTACACAGCCAGGTTCGATCGGAGCGGGCGAATCAAGATTCCAGAAAAGTTTCGCGCCGCCATCGAGGAGGAATACGGTAAAGACTTGTTTATCACCTCCTTGACAGATGAGGCTGTTCAGATCTACCCCCTCTCGGAATGGCTTAAACTGACCGACATCACTACCGAAGGAGCCACTCATCTCAAACCCACGGTAAGAAAATTCATGCTCCGCGTTAACAGAAAAGGGATAAAATACCAAATCGATGCCAAGGGCCGTGTTCTCATCAGCCAACCCATAAGAGAAAAGGCAAATCTGGAAGAAGAAGTGGAAGTCATCGGCCTTTCCAACCATCTGGAAATCTGGAACAAGAATGCGCTCGATGAAACACTCGATCAGGCACCTCTGACCAGCGAAGATTTTGAAAGTATTGCCGGACTATTGCCCAAGGAAGAAAAGAAATGAACGACAACCTCCATATTCCAGTGCTTCTGGAAGAGGTCATGGATTATCTGAACATCCAAAGAAAGGGCATCTACGTGGATTGCACTGTTGGCCTGGGAGGCCACGCTTTAGAAATCCTCAAAAGAAATCCGCAAGCAACTCTTATCGGTTTTGATATCGACGAGCTATCTCTTCTCAAATGCAGGGAGATCCTTGAACCATACGCGGAGAGAGTTACTCTCTACCATTCGGACTTCCGTTATTTCCCTGATCTCAAAATAGAGTTCTCTGAAATCTGTGGTGTTCTTTTTGATCTTGGCCTATCCTCCTTCCAGCTTGATTCTCCAGAAAGAGGATTCAGCTTCAATCAGGAAGGGCCCCTTGACATGAGAATGGACCAGCGCAATAGAATGACCGCCTCTAAAATCATCAACAAGTATTCCGAATCCAAACTGGCTCAACTGTTCAGAGAATACGGAGAATTCAGACAGGCAAACAGACTGGCCAGGACAATCATCAGCAGAAAAAAAGTGCACAAAATTGAAACCACTACTCAACTGCGCAGGATCATCGAGGAAATCACTCGTTGGAGACCACAAAAGGGAAAAATCCATCCTGCCGCTAAAGTCTTTCAGGCCCTGCGTATTGAAGTCAACCAGGAGCTCACAAATCTCTCCCCGTTCATCGAGAAAACAATTTACCTCCTTCCCAAGGGAGCTCGGATAGCTGTCATCTCCTTCCATTCTTTGGAAGACAGAGTCATCAAACACACTTTTGCCAATCTGGCCCGCCCAAAAGGGACGCATCCCTGTCTAAAAATATTGACAAAAAAACCCATAATCCCTTCCAGAGAAGAGGTCGTTTCGAATTCCAGAGCAAGGTCGGCCAAACTGCGGGCAGCGGAGAGAATATGAATGGTCAGGAAAAAAATCAGTAAAAAGGAGGTCTTGGTCGGAATCGCGTGGGCCATAATCGTCATCCTCATCTTGACTTTTTACATATGGAATCAAATCGAATCCATACGATTGGGCTATGCCATAGGTGATCTGGAAATGAAGCTCCAAAACCTCGAGAAAGATGTGGAGAAATTTGAAACAATAAAATCAGCCCTGCTTTCTCTGGATAATGTGGAACGTACTGCCAAAGAAAAATTAAAGCTTCAAAAACCGAAGAAAGAACAGATAGTCTATGACAATTTCAGGCCTTAAGCTCGAATAACGAACATATGAGTCAGTCAAATCAGAGAAGAGTAAGAAAAAGAACCATTATCATCGTCTCTTTCTCTTTGCTCTGGCTCCTGGGCATCGTTCTCCGCCTCATCCAGCTTCAGGTCATCGACCACGCCAAGCTGAGAGAAAACGTTATCGATCAGAATCAATATATCAGCACCATCTCTCCCAAAAGGGGAACCATTTATGACCGCAAGGGGAGCATCCTGGCTCGAAGCATCCCCAGCTATTCTGTCTATTACTCTCCTACAGAAGAGGAGACGCTGGAGGCCCAGTTCCAAAAAATCTATAGATTAAGAAGACTGTTAAGTCTCTCCAGTGATCACATAAAAGAAATAAAAGCAAGGATCCGAAAAGATGTTCCCTTTATCTGGATAAAAAGAAAGATCAATCCTGAATTAACCCAGAAAGTCAAGGATCTCCGATTGACCGGGATAAGATTCATCGAGGAAAACAGTCGATTCTACCCTCATGGAAATAGGGCATCCTTCATCCTGGGTAGAGTCGACATCGATGGTGTTGGACAAAGCGGCGTAGAGCTTGCCTACAACACCAAACTGGCCGGAGAAAACGGTAAGCGCCTCATTCTCCACGATGCCAAACAAAGAGAGTACCATTTTGAGATCCAAAAAGAACCCAAGCCGGGAACCGACTTGATCCTGACTATTGATGAAACAATCCAGTACATTGCAGAGAAAGAATTGGAGCAGACTGTCTTGGAGAAGAAGGCTAAATGGGGGACTGTGATTATCTGCGAGCCTTCGACTGGGGAGATTCTAGCCATGGCCAGCTCACCCTCCTATGATTTGAACAACTTACCCGCCAATCCTCTACTCCTGGACAGGAATCCGGCCATCCATAACATCTTCGATCCTGGCTCGACCTTCAAAATTATCACCTTTGCGGCAGCCATAGAATCTCAATCCATAGATTTTAATGAAGAATTCGATTGCAGCCTGGGCTTCATTCCAGTTGCTGGAAAAAAATTCATGGATCACAAAAAGTTCGGAGTACTCTCTTTTCCGGAAGTTATTATTCATTCCTCAAACGTAGGAACGATTCAGGTAGGACAGCGTCTGGGCCGCAAAAATCTTTACCAGACAATAAAAGATTTTGGCTTCGGAGAAAGAACAGGAATCGACCTCCCCGTTGAAGAAAGAGGAATCTTCAACTCTACTGGCTCCTGGTCTCGACTCTCTCTGGCTTCTCTCTCCATCGGCTATGAAATTTCGGTGACAGCCATTCAGATGCTACAAGCCATAAACACAATCGCTAACGGAGGAGTTGTTACAGCTCCCAGAATAGCCAAAAAAATCTTAGACCCTTCATCAGGAGAAGAAACAAATTTTCCCCGCTTCAAAAGAGTTATCTCTGAGGAAACAGCCCATACCTTGAGGGTTTTTTTGGAGAAAGTTGTCCAAGAAGGAACCGGACAGGCCGCTCAAGTTAAGGGATATCGAATCATAGGTAAAACGGGAACGGCTCAAAAATTCGATCCCTCCATCAAAGCTTATACATCTTCGGCTCATGTTGCCTCATTCGTCGGCTTCATGCTTGACGAAAAACCTCTCTTCTCCATGGCAGTGGTTATCGATGATCCTCAAGGCTTATACTACGGAGGCCAAGTGGCAGCTCCTCTGTTTCAGAAAATCGCCTCTCGTTTGGTTCAGTACCTTCGCATTCCACCCAAGGACATCCCACATGAAACCATCATCGCCTCAAAAACATGGAGTTCCGACTGAAGATGAAACTCAAAGACGTTCTAGCCGGTGTTCCTGATTGCGAAATCATCGGAGATGAAAAAGTTGAGATAAGAGGAATCTCGTACACCTCCAAAAAGATCCAAAATGGATTCCTGTTTGCCGCACTCAGAGGGGAAAGGACACACGGCATCAGACATATCCAGGAAGCTCTCCTCAAAGGGGCGAAAGCTTTTCTCTCTGAAGAATCCGTCCCTCAAAATTTCCCCGAGACATGGGTAAAGGCTCCTGATGCCCGGGAAGCCCTGGCTTTATGCTCGGCCAACTTCTACTCTCACCCCTCAAAAAGGATGAAGATTGTGGGCATAACTGGAACAAAAGGAAAGACAACGTTGACCTATCTTCTGGAAGCCATACTCAAATCATCCCGCTGCATTCCCGGAGTGATCGGTACTATTTCTTATCGATTTCTGGATAAAGAAATACCTCCCGAGAGAACCACCCCGGAAGCACCGGACCTGCAGAGAATGCTCGCCGAGATGGCGGAGGATGGTGCCACCCATTGTCTAATCGAAGTCTCCTCCCATGCCTTAGAAATGAAAAGAGTGGCGGGCATTGAGTTTGATGTGGTGGTCTTTACCAATCTCAGTGGAGAACATCTCGATTATCATCAATCCATGGAAAACTATTTCCAAGCCAAAAAAAAGCTTTTCCTCTTCAATCAGAACAAGAAGAGGATGGCAGTCATAAATACCGATGATTCCTGGGGAAAGAAGCTCGTATCCGAAGTTCCCCTGGGTGTCATCACCTATGGACTTGAATATTCCGCAATCATCCGAGGCGAAAAATTTAAACTCAGCGAAGAGGGAGTCCAACTCTCTGTCAAGTTCCCTGGAGGGACACTCCCTCTCCGCTCTCCCCTCCTCGGGAAACCCAATCTGTATAACATCCTGGCTGCAGTTTCTGTAGCGTTAACCCTGAATATTCCCCACCTTGCCATTAAAGAAGGCATCGCATCCCTTAAAGGAGTTCCAGGACGTTTCGAAAAAATAAAGAATTCACTTGGGCTACACATCTTCGTCGATTATGCACACACGGACGACGCTTTAAGAAACCTCCTGGAGACAGTCCTAGATCAAAGCGCCAACCGAATCATCCTGGTTTTCGGAGCGGGCGGGGACCGGGATAAAACCAAAAGAGAGAGGATGGGCCGAGTGGCTGGGGCTCTTGCTGACTGGACCATTCTCACCTCGGATAATCCTCGATCAGAAGACCCACAGGCTATTATCTTCGACATCGAAAAAGGGATAAAAAAGACGGGTGAAAACAAATACGAAATCCAACCTGACCGTAGAAAGGCCATAGATAAAGCATTGGCCTTGGGGAAAAAGGGCGACTACATCCTGGTGGCCGGAAAAGGCCACGAAGATTACCAGATTATCGGCGATAAGGTGCTCCCATTCAAAGACGCTGAGGTGATAAGAGAAAGTCTCCAAAAAATGGAGGAGCAGGATATTGGTTGAACTTCGTCTTGATCAGATCGCCCAGAAAATCGAGGGAACCATCCTTCAGGGTTCTCCTTCTCTTTCTTTCCGGAGATTCAACATCGATTCAAGGCAGAGCGAACCCGGAGAGTTGTTCTTTGCCCTGGTGGCCAAGAGAAATGGCCACGATTATATCCCTCACGCCGTGGAAAAAGGAGCTTCGGGAGCTGTCATCTCTCAAAAACTCTCTCTTCCTGCAAAGGAGGTGGGGCTTATCCTGGTGAGGGATACCCTGATCGCTCTGCAAAGCCTGGCAAAAAAAGTGCTCCGAGAGCATAACATAAAAGTTGTAGGTATCACCGGAAGTTCCGGGAAAACCACCACCAAGGAGTTTTCCTCCACTCTTCTCAGCTCCTCATACCAGGTCCTTAAATCAGAAGGTAACTTCAACAACCAGTTGGGACTTCCCCTCTCTCTTCTCCGTTTGAATAATTCTCATCAGGTGGCGGTGCTTGAGATGGCCATGAACCATAAGGGAGAAATCAAAACTCTGACACAAATCGCACCTCCTGATGTGGCTGTCATCACCAACATCAATCCTGTCCATCTTGAATTTTTCAAAAGCATCGATGATATCTCTCTGGCTAAAAGAGAAATCTTGGAGGGACTGAAAGAAGGAGGCACAGCAATACTTAACGGCGATGACCCTCTTGTGCAGAAAAT
>CAYVAT010000033.1:0-35622 GCA_964449165.1 uncultured Eubacteriales bacterium
CTCGATATTTCTCAATAAATCTTTATAATCGATAGGTTCTTGAATAAACCGGGTTGCATGAGTTAGTCTTTCCATTATTTCTGATAATTTAGTCTCAGTAGTGATTATAAATACAGGGATATTCTTTAACTCTCCATCTGATTTCAACTCATCATAGCTCGAGTGTTGATCCAAGTCCGAAGTAGCATCATCTAGTAAAATGAGGTCCGGCTTTTCGGTTCGCGCCTTATTCACTCCATCTCTGGCATTAAAGGAACTGATAATTTTGAAACCCGCCTGTTCCAACTTGATTCTGATTTCGTCTATTTTGGACAAGTTTCTGTCTATGACCAGGATTTTTTCTTTCCGCTTCTTCAACTGTTCCGCGCGTTCCAATACGCTTTCAATCATTCTTAACAAAACTTCGGGCTCAAAAGGCTTTTTAATATAATACTCGGCGCCCAATTCCATTGCTAATTCTTCGTCTTCGATGCTATCTTTGACAGTTACGTAAATAACCGGAATATCCCAAGTAAGGGATGATTTTTTAATGAGTTCACAGGCCCTATGTCCGTTCATTCCGGGCATCATGATATCCATTATTATTAGGTCAGGCCTTTCCTTTCGAGCCATCTGGACGCCTCTGATTCCATCCTGAGCAGATAAAACATCATATCCAGCTACTTCCAACCTGTTTTTAAGAATTCTTACGAATACCAGATCATCGTCTACGATTAAAATGCGCTTTTTAGACATATCTTTCCTCAATAAATCTAATCTTCTTGACATTCTACCATCTTTTTATCGAGTTCACCAATTTTATAAATTTGTATAATGATTATAATACTCTTCATCATATTTTTTTGGGCTGAGAGGCCAAAAAAGAGAGAGCCATATTAGTTAATTCACTCACTTTATCGAAGGTTAAAAATGAAAAGAAGAAAAGAAATGCCTGTTGGCGAATAATTCCCGTATGAATTTTACGCCTTTTGTATTATGATTACAGATTGAGAAAAGAATGGTATAAAATTTCAGGGAAGATCCAATGATAAAAGGAGGAAGATCAACAATGCTAAAAAACAAAAACATCTTAGGGTTTATCGCTCCACTGGCTATAGGGCTATTGCTTATTGCTTTCCTATGGGGTTGCAAATCAGAGGAGAAGAAGGAAGAGGAAGGCGAGATGTTTATCATCTCAAATGAGATGCTTACTCCTATATTTGGTGAAGGAGAAGGTTCAGTTTCTGGTCTTCTGGATTCTGAACAGAGCCAGGATGAATTGCAGATTTCCTATTATTTTTACACCGAGAGCATGGGCGATATTGATGATGAAATTGAGGCTGACCTTGCTCCAAAAATCCAGGAACTGTATAGCAAAATCCCTGAAGTAGATAGAGTAGCCTTTACAGTTAATGTTCCAGAAGAGGGCGAGCCTCCTTATAAACCATATGTTTCTTTTGTCACCACACGCAAGTTGGTGGAAAAGACAGATTGGAGCAACTTACTCGAGTTGGAATTCTTTAAGGCCGTCATGGATGTTAAATATTACGATTAAAATTTTTTCTAAAGCAATATAAGATTCCATTTTCTTTTCGCCATCAAGGAAAAAATGCAGGTATCCGAATATCTGAAGCGTTTGGATACTTCCTCAAGAGGTCTCTCCCAAGAAGTAGCCAAGCGTAGACTTTCTCAATACGGTTATAATGAGATCGAGGAAAAAAGAAAAAATCCTATCCTGAAATTTCTTTCCTATTTTTGGGGACCTATTCCATGGATGATAGAAATAGCTGCTGTGCTTTCAATCGTCGTTCGGCATTGGGCTGACTTTGGAATTATTCTTGTCCTTTTGCTGGCCAACGCTACGGTCGGTTACTGGGAGGAACACAAGGCCGACAACACAATCGCCGAGCTCAAAGCCAAATTAGCGCTAAAAGCGCGAGTCAAACGAGATGGGAAATGGGTCACAATCCCTGCTCGCGAACTTGTTCCTGGAGATATCATTCGACTCCGGATAGGTGATATCGTGCCAGCCGATGTTATCTTGCTTGAGGGTGATCCCTTGCAAGTGGATCAATCAGCCCTGACGGGCGAGTCTCTCCCTGTTACTCGAGAAAAGGGTGGAGAGGTGTATTCAGGTTCCATCATCAGGCTCGGAGAGATTGATGCATTAGTTCACGCTACTGGCAGTAAGACTTATATAGGTAAAACAGCACGCCTTGTTGAAGAAGTCAAGAAGATCAGCCATTTTCAGCGCGCCGTGTTGAAGATAGGGGATTATCTCATTGTTGTAGCGTTGTTTCTGGTGGTTTTAATACTGGCTGTCTCCCTTTTCAGAGCTGACAACATGATCACGGTTCTTCAGTTTGTGCTTGTCTTAACCGTTGCTGCTATTCCAGTCGCCATGCCTACGGTTTTATCGGTAACCATGGCGGTGGGCGCGCAAATTCTGGCCAAAGATAAGGCGATTGTCAGCCGGCTGGCGAGCATCGAGGAACTTGCGGGAATAGATGTCCTTTGCTCGGATAAAACAGGAACCTTAACTCAAAACAAGCTCAAATTAGGAAAGCCATATTCAGCAGAAGGCATCAGTCCAGACCAGGTCATCCTTGATGCTGCTTTAGCTTCGAGAGAGGAAGATCAAGATCCAATCGACCTTGCGATACTGAGTGGAATAAAACACGAAGAATTCTCGTCCTTTGAAATTCTGCACTTCCAGCCATTCGACCCCGTTCAAAAGCGGACCGAGGCACAAGTAAGGGATGCTTCCGGTAAAGAGTTCAAAGTTACTAAAGGAGCACCTCAGGTCATCCTGAACTTAATCGAGGATTCAGACAGAATTCGACCCAAATTCGAGAAGAAGATAGAAGAATTTGCCAGACGTGGATTTCGCTCTTTGGGAGTTGCCCGTACGGATAACCAGAATAAATGGCGGGCCAGAGGAGTGATCCCCTTGTATGATCCGCCAAGAGAGGATTCAAAGGAGACTTTAGAGAGCGCTCGGAATATGGGAGTGAACGTAAAAATGGTTACCGGAGACCAAGTGGCCATCGCAAAGGAAATCGCGCGGCAACTTGGACTCGGAACCAACATCTTGGACGCCGGTCTTTTTTCAGAAACCAAACACCATGAGGCCGGGCAGCTCGCCGACTCCATCGAACAAGCAGACGGATTTGCCCAGGTCTTTCCTGAGCATAAATACCATATTGTGGACGTTCTCCAGGGCAGAGGGCATATTGTAGGTATGACAGGAGATGGAGTCAACGATGCCCCGGCATTAAAAAAGGCTGATGGAGGAATCGCTGTTTCAGGAGCTACAGATGCAGCTCGCAGCGCAGCTGATATCGTCTTGCTGGCACCAGGGATCTCTGTGGTCGCCAAAGCTCTTAAGGAGAGTAGAAAGATTTTCCGGCGGATGACGAATTATGCCATCTACCGAATTGCCGAGACAGTACGGGTTCTTCTTTTCATGACCCTTTCCATTCTTGTCTTCAATTTTTATCCGGTAACCGCCGTGATGATTGTCCTGCTGGCTTTACTGAATGATGGGGCTATATTGTCCATCGCTTATGATAGGGCTAAATATTCTAAAGAGCCTGAAAAATGGGATATGCATATTGTGTTAGGGATCGCCACTGTTTTGGGAATCTTGGGAGTTTTCGCATCTTTCGGACTGTTCTACATGGCAAAGCAGATTCTTCATTTTAACCAAGAGACCATTCAAACGCTGATGTATTTGAAATTGTCGGTTGCAGGCCACCTAACCATTTTTATCACCAGGAATAAAGGCCCTTTTTGGTCCTTCCGACCGGCTCCGATTCTCTTAGGCGCTGTTCTCGGTACACAAACCGTAGCAACTCTAATAGCAGTGTTTGGCTTGTTCATGACGCCTCTCAGTTGGAAATGGGCGTTATTTGTTTGGGGTTATTCACTTGTCTGGTTTTTTATCAATGATCGGGTAAAAATTGGGGCCTATCGGATTTTTAATCGGCACGTACCTGTTCTCTTCACCAAAAGAAGATAGAAACGATAGCCGCCGAGAGGAGGAGAATAATGAAACAGGAAGAATTAAAAGATTCAACAAAGATTCTCCTCGCAATAGACGGATCAATAATATCCCAGAATACGACAAGCCCAGCTATCCAAATTGCCAAAATGCTCAACCTTGAGATCTTTGGATTGTATGTGATCGATGAAGAATTGATCATGGATGATTATGCGGATTATGGTAAAGAGTTGGGGATAGATGAGCCTTCAATATTACGTTCAGAACGAGCCGCTTCATTTGAAAAACGTGGTCAGGAAGCCCTCCAGTGGATGAAGTCCAAGTGTCAGGAATCCGGCGTTCCTGTGACAACCGAAATCGGGTTAGGGGAAGTGGGGGAAATGATTTTAGGCCAGGCTCAAGAGGCATCTTTTTTGGCCATCGGGCGGAGAGGCAATGGGCATCCTGACAGTTCTGACTACCTGGGCAGAAATTTTCGTCATATTGCTCACCGGATAAAACTTCCTCTACTGGTGGGCGGGGAAAGCTCCAAGCCTCTTAAAAAACTCTTATTGGCTTACAATGGAGGAGAGCGAGCACAGAAAGCTCTGGCTTGGGCTAAACAGCTTCAAAATCACGGGTTTTTTAAAATGCTTGTACTGCTTGTCCAGGAAGATGATGGCCCATCAACTAAAATCTGGAGAGAAAAAATTGATTCTGAATTCTCTCAAAGCAGAACGAGAGATTTCCAAGTGATTGCTCAGCGCGGAAATCCTGCAGATGAGATTGCTAAAACGGCAATGAAAAGCAAGTCAGACCTTATTATCATGGGAGGATATCGCCATAAGTCCCTTTTGGAATGGCTGGAAGGAAGTACTTTAGATTCCGTACTCCGAAAGGCTCCTTTGTCTGTTCTAGTTGCCTGAGACCAATCTGACTCTATTATTTTTATCTTCTTATGGCAGAGCGAATGACCCTTCCAGTGATGCTTTCGTAAATTTTTTCGATCAAGAAAGCAGCTCCAACCATCGCCAAAAGTATCCAGAGTTCTTTTGGAGATTCCGTTGTTCTTTGCCAGATCAACGCGCTCAAAGCGATAAGACAGATAATCACCCCAAGAAAAGCAATAAATCTGCGGCTATTTGCCTCTTTATACAGTCGAAAATTGGCAGCATTCACAGCAGCAAAGATAAGCAAAAAACCAGCACTTCCCATCATAGAAATGCTGGAAAGGTCAAAGATATTTGCCACAATGAGAGTGATTCCTGAGGTGATTAGAAGTCCTTCTATGGGCCGATGCCAGATCTTTTTTTCCAATATATCTGGCAGCTCTCCATCCTTAGCGATGATGTAGCTGATGCGGGATGCCCCGTAGAGGGTGGCATTGATGGCCGAGGAGGTAGAAAGAAGCGCAGCGATGGCAATCAAGGCGAATCCAAGACTTCCCAGAAATGGCTTGGCACTTTCGGCAAGAGCATAATCTTGAGCTGCATAAATCTTATCCAAAGAGAGGTTGCCCACTGTAACAGTCGAGACGAGTATGTAGAGCAGGATAACAAAGCCGACGGCTGTGTAATAGCCTCTTGGCAGCGTCTTTTGTGGATTCCTGACATCTCCGGCAGTATTGGCAATAAGCTCAAAACCTTCATAAGCCAGAAAAATTATCATCCCTCCAGCAATAAGAAATGGAGTTTTAGACCAGGTCTCCGGGCTCAATCGTTGGGAATTGATGCTCCCGAACCCCGCCGCTATAAAAAATAAAAGGATTATAACTTTAAAACCAACAATCCACTCTTCGAATCGTCCGACAACCGAGGCCCTCATGGCATTTAAAAAAGTGAGCAGGATTATGATCCCGCTGATGAGTAGATGCTTTATAAAAGGTTGCAAGTGAGGGGCAAAGAAGCTGCTGCCATAACTCCCGAATGCATAGGCATAGAGAGCAAGCATGACATTGTAGCTCAACCACAGAAGAACATTTAATCCGCCTGAGATGAGTCCTGGCTTAAAAGCCTGATTGAGAAATTCAACTGTCCCCCCCTGGCAAGGAAAGGCACTGGATAGACGGGCATAAGAATAAGAGGTAATCAACGCCACCAATCCGGCAAGAGCAAAGGCCACAGGCGTGCCTCCTTTTGCGAGATGGACAGCCAGGCCCAGCACAGCGAAAATCCCCCCTCCAACCATTCCCCCTATCCCGATGGAAACAACCGACCAATATCCAATGGATCCTTTTTTTTGGCCGTTATTCATCGAACGCATGAGAATAAAGTTTCGCTACCTACGGTTGATATAGCCGATTATTATGACAACTATGAAAATAATCAGGAGTATCAAAAAGGAAGTGCTTATCAGGATTTCAAGAGCCTCTTCTTTTTTTCGGGTTTCTCTTTTATCGATATCCTCGGGAGCAGCATGTAATGCCGAAACGGTTTCCATTATGAGGGCAAGAATCAAAGCCACTAAAAAGAATGACACCCAGTAAATTCCCAAAAAGGCAGGGCCCACTGGAGTTATCCAAACTCCTCCTGCCCAAGATGCAAAAAGTGTGATCAGAAAAATCGTTATGATTCTTTTCCATGATCTGTGTTTTCGTCCGGAAGCGACCAAGACTATGGTGAAAAATAAGGCAATAACAAAAGCAATTAAAAAATCTCCAAGAATCATGCGAGCCTCCTTCATACATATGTATATGTTCAGTCAAATGGTTTGGAGATGAGAAAAATATTTTTCCATCGAAGAGCGATTGATATTCTATCATATTTCTAAAGCTTTATTACCACTTATATACATGATTCTGGCTGCTCATGACCTCGGATTTAAAGATCAGCTTGATGCGTTTGACCCTCTGGATCTTGAGGAAAAGAGAAGAAAAAGGATGCTCTTGAAGTTGTTTTTTTTAGTTCTTAAGAATAAAATAACAAAAGCAAAAAAAAAAGATCGCCCAGCACCTACGTCGCATCTTTGATGGAAAAGATTGAATGAATAAATCTTACAAGGAAGTGCAATGGCAAACGTCTTAATCATCGATGATGATAAATTGGTTTGCGATTCGATTTCGAATGTCGTAAAGAGTTTGGGACACAGTACCAGCCAGGCTTTCAATCTTCAAGACGGTCTAACAAAGGCTCGCTCAGGAGCTTTTGATGTCGTTTTTCTCGATGTCCACATGCCTGACGGTTCTGGTTTAGACATCCTGCCGGATATTCAAAAGACAGCCTCCTCACCTGAGGTCATCATCATCACGGGATTTGGTGATCCTGATGGGGCTGAGCTTGCTATTAAAAACGGGGCCTGGGACTATATTGAGAAGCCGCTTTCAGTCCGGCAGATGAGACTGCCTTTTACCCGAGCCCTCCAGTACCGGGAGGAGAAGAAGAAGTTTAAGACACCGGTGGCCTTGAAGCGAGAACGCATCATCGGAAAGAGCCCTCAAATCATCGCCTGCCTTGACACCCTGGCCCAGGCCGCAAACAGCGAGGCCAATGTGTTGCTCACGGGCGAGACCGGAACAGGAAAAGAGCTTTTTGCCTGGACTATCCACAACAACAGCTCTCGCGCCAACAGAAACTTCGTCGTTGTTGATTGCGCTGCCCTTCCCGAGACGCTCGTCGAGAGTGTTCTTTTCGGACATATAAAAGGGGCCTTCACTGGTGCGGACAGAAGCAAGGACGGATTGATCAAACAGGCTGATAAAGGAACCCTTTTTCTCGACGAGGTGGGAGAGCTTCCCGTCTCTATCCAGAAATCTTTCCTTCGGGTTCTTCAGGAGAGGCGGTTCCGGCCTGTTGGCGGAAATAAGGAGCTGAGCAGTAACTTCAGGCTTGTCACGGCTACTAACCGTAACTTAGACAGCATGGTGAAACAAGGGAAGTTCCGAGAGGACCTTCTCTTCCGGCTAAGAACCCTTGTCATCAACCTACCTCCCCTGAGAGAAATCCATGAAGATATAAAGGAGTTGGTGTTGTACTATATGAATATGCTGTGTGCGAAGTACGAGAAGGATATAAAAGGATTCTCGCCAGAGTTCTGGGATATTCTTATCCAGTATGACTGGCCAGGGAATATGAGAGAATTAATCCAGGCCTTAGAAAGGGCGATCATCGCTGCACAAGACGAACCCACTCTCTTCCCAAAACATCTTCCTAATTATATTCGCATCAAGGTGGTTCAGGAATCGTTGAATCAGAAAATGGCAGTAAAGGGAAGGACGATTAAAGACTCAGGTTCTTTACAAACACTTCCCCAGATCCAGGATATCCGTGAAATCGCTATCTCCGAAGCAGAAAAAAAATATTTAGTTGACCTGATATCAATTACCGGAAAAGACATCAAAGAGGCCTGCAAAATCTCAGGTCTTTCCAGATCCCGTTTGTATACACTCTTGAAAAAATATAACATCTTGTCAGCTCACTGATACCTCTTCTCATTTCTTTGCCCGGAATGAACTCCATCAAGACCAGAAAAATCCTGTTTAACGAAACTCGTCCTGTGCAATAGAACTTTTTTCAAGGTCTTGATTCTTAATCAACAAATTTTTTCTTGTTTTTCTCCTGAATCATTAATTTTTTGGATCTGGTCAATTTGGCATGATTCTTGTTATACAACACTATGAATAGAAAAAATGGACTCCGAACGAAATCTTCAAGAGAGTCATCAAACGAGTGTACTTTTTTATTCTTCGATGCTCAACAGAGAAGCAAAGATCATCCAGGATGTAATCGAAAAACTTTTGCCTGCTGGTCAAGTGGCGATTTGCCGGACTCCGGTTGACCTATCACACAGACTTCAAGAACTACAAAAAAATCTACCCATACTCATCATCCTGATCTCAACAAAAGACGAACTTATCGACGTTCTTTCTTTTAGAAACCTTCTGTTCGGTTTCCGTCTCATCCTCATTCTTCCTGACTCTGAGGAGGAAACCGTTGCCCTCGGCCATCGCCTCCGCCCCAATTTTTTAACTTATCTTTACAGCAATGCTAAAGAGATTGAAGCTGTACTGGAGAAAATGCTTAAGAACAAATAAGACATCCTGGTTGACAAGAGAGAATAAGACCTTTTTATCAACAAGGGAGAGGAAAAATGCTTGTCAGCGATTTTCAGCACAAAGCTTGGGGAGAAGATAGCCTTCATACGGTCTATAACCAGAAATCTTTGATGGAAACGAATGTGATTGCCATGGTCCTTGCCGGCGGAAGAGGGAGGAGGCTTTATCCCTTGACAGAACACCGTGCCAAACCCGCCGTTCCTTTCGGGGGAAACTACAGGCTCATCGATTTTGTATTGAGCAACATGGTCAATTCTCACATCAATGAGATCTATATCCTTACCCAGTATAAATCCCATTCACTGCTAAACCACCTTCAGCAAGGCTGGGCGATTACTCACCCCATGAACGGCTACAAGCTGATGCCTGTTCCTCCCCAGATGGAGGGAAGAGAAACTTGGTATCTGGGTACAGCAGATGCCGTCTTCCAGAATATGGGTCTTATTACCAAAAAAAACCCCGACCTGGTCCTTGTGTTTGGTTCGGATCATATCTATTCCATGGATATCAGGCATATGATCCAGTACCATCTGGAAAAGAAAGCAGATGTAACAGTTGCGACAATTCCCAGGCCGGTCTCCGAATGCAGTCAATTCGGAACGGTCAGTGTAAACCAGGATTGGAGGATCACGCGTTTCGAAGAAAAAACCAGTCATCCCACGCCGATCCCTGAGGAGCCTGATCAAGCACTGGTTTCCATGGGCAATTATGTCTTCAACAGCCGAGCTCTGGTTGAAGAGCTGAAGGATGATTCTGTGGACAGGGCGAGCACTCATGATTTCGGCATTGATATCCTTCCAAAAATATGCAGGACAAGACGGGTGTACGCCTTTGATTTCCATAGGAATGTGATTCCTGGAGCGGAAAATCCCTGTGATTACTGGCGCGATGTGGGGACTATCGAGAGCTACTATCGCGCCAACATGGAGATGAACAATCCCCTTTCTCATTTGAACCTATACAATTCCCTCTGGCCTGTCCGTTCCGTCAAATACCATGTGATGCCCACAAAAATAATAAAGGACCCTTCCGGAAGGCTGGGCCATGTAGAGAATTCCATACTGGGAGGTTCAGTTGTTGTTTCAGGAGGCCATGTCAGAAATTCAGTGATAGGCCATAACGTCTATATTGGAAGCGGTGCCGAGGTGAGAGATTCAGTGATTCTTGGCAATGTGATGATAAAAGAACGGGCACTGGTTCACAGGGCTATCATAGACCACGGGAACATCGTGAAAGAAGGAGAGAGAATCGGATACGACAGAAAACAGGATTCATCCCGTTACTACATGGATAAATCCGGTATCGTTGTACTTCCTCATCGGCAAGAAAGCTTCTTTTTCGGAAAATTGGGGAAAGAGCGAAGACAATTCGAAATATCATACATGGAAGAAAACAATGTTTGGGAGAAACATCACACTTCTTAGGATTATCTGGTTTGAACTCCGGACTGACCTCCTCTGATTGAATGAGATGACATTCTATCCTTGTAGAGCCTCGGAATAGGTTGAGTCGGTTCATGAATAACCCAGGTTGCTAAGCAGTCCTGTTTTGAAGGACTTTGTCCAAATTCGCAGGACATTTTATGGAAGCTTTTCATCCCAACCAGCTGTAAAAAGGGTAATTCTCAGAGAAAAAAACAGAAAAACATTTTTAAACCAATTTGGCATGTTTCTTGCCAAACATTCAATTGAGAATCTTAATTTTTTGGAGAAAAAAGAAAACATTTGAATAAAGAAAATGGGAAAATTCAAAATGTTTTCAAATTTAAAAGGAGGTGTTGACATGGTCAACGCAAGAAAAAAGTTCGTTTTTTGGACAGTCGTTCTTGCTTTTGTTTTCGCCGGGATCTATGTACTTGCGTCAAGTGGGAATTCCACTTCCAAATTTCTGATCCAGGAAAAATCGAAAACATCTATGGATCCTGCAGCTAGCCCGCAGGTCAAAGAATTAATGCAACAGATCAGCGATGCATTCGAGATAGCTTCTGCCCGTGTTAGTTCATCGGTTGTCCCGATATTTGCAGAGCAGGTTGTTCAAGTTCAAAGTCCCTTTGGCATGCCAGATGACCCGTTTAAGGATTTCTTTGGAGAGGATTTCTTCAAACGATTTTTTGGCACACCCCAGGCGCAAGAAGAGAAGCGCACAGTTAGGAGCTTGGGTTCAGGTGTTATCGTAACAAAGGACGGCTATATCCTAACCAATAACCATGTGGTTGAAAAAGCGCAGAAATTGTCTGTAGTGATCGGTGATAAAAAAACCTACAAGGCAAAGGTAGTCGGAACAGATCCCCCGACCGATGTGGCAGTGATAAAAATCGATGCACATAACTTACCTGTTGCATCTCTAGGTGACTCTGACAGGCTCAAAGTCGGACAGTGGGTCATCGCGGTCGGCAATCCTTTCCAATTGATGCATACAGTTACAGCCGGAATCATTAGTGCGAAGGGAAGATCCTCTGTTGGCCTGGCGGATTATGAGGATTTCATCCAGACAGATGCCTCAATCAATCCCGGAAACAGCGGAGGTGCGCTGGCTGACCTGGAAGGCCGTGTCATCGGAGTTAACACGGCGATCACTAGCCCTTCGGGCGGGAACATTGGCATCGGATTCGCGATCCCGATTAACATGGCCAAGCAGGTGATGAATGATCTCATTTCAAAAGGCAAAGTCGTCAGAGGATACGTCGGCCTGCTCCTGCAGGATATTGACGAAGATCTTGCCAAGGCATTAGGCCTTAAAGGAACTGAAGGCGCTCTTGTTGCTGATGTAGTCAAGGATGGGCCTGCCGACCATGCAGGGATTAAGCGTGGAGATGTCATTATTGCCGTTGACGGCAAGAAAATCGAGAACGGCACAGAGCTGAAAAATATCGTGGCCGCGGCTGGTCCAAAGAAGAAGGTTGAGTTCGACCTTCTGCGGAACGGCCATGAGCTGAAAGTAGATGTAACATTAGTAGAGAGACCGAAAGATCTAAAAGGCGGACAGGAGCAGCAGGAGCCACAACAGGAAGAGCGGTCCAGTAAGAAACTCGGTCTCAGCATCCAGATGCTTACACCAGATATTGCTCAGCAGCTTGGATACCAGAATGATCATGGAGTCGTTGTGGCTGATGTTCAGCCCGGGAGTCCAGCCGATGATGCGGGCTTACAGAGGGGAGACTTGATAAAAGAGGTCAACAGGAAAGAGGTCCGTTCCACCCAGGATTTCGAGAAGGAAGTAAAGAGCCTCAAAAGCGGTGATGTTGTCGCCATGCTCGTGAGGAGAGGTCCCAACACCTTCTTCAGCGCTATCAAAATCCCGTAGAGCCAGTTAGCCTGGGTTGATTTTCGTACCATGGAACAAAAAGTCTTTCCCAACATGCCAGAACAGCTGATCGGACTCGCCGACCTGGCCAGCAATCTCTGGTGGAGCTGGCATCCGGCCGCAAGAATGTTGTTCAAAATGCTGGAACGCCAGGCTTGGAAAGAGAGCAGTCACAATCCGGTCAAGATGCTCCAAGAGCTGCCTCGCGAATTTTTTGAGTCTGCAGCACGAGATCCCGAATATATGCGCCACTATGATCTGGTACTGGCTCAGTTCAAGAAAGATCTTGATCCCAATAGTGGTTGGTCTTTAGAGAATGATGTTGATCCTAAACACTATCCTATCGCTTACTTTTCTGCAGAATATGGATTACATCATTCATTACCCTTTTATGCCGGTGGACTGGGATTTTTGGCAGGTGATTATCTCAAAGAATGCAGCGACTCAAGAGTGCCAGTCGTGGCCGTGGGATTTATGTATCCTGATGGCTATCTACGACAGCAAATCCGTGAAGACGGCTGGCAGGACAGCATAGATGAGGCCTTAGACCGGGATGCCGCTTCTATTTCCAGGGTTCTCGATGAGAATGGAGAACAGATCGTGGTCGAGGTTCCCCTCATCAAGCCTCCTATTTTTGTCGCTGTTTGGAAAACAGAAGTCGGCCTGGCGCCTCTATTCCTGATGGACACGGATATCACAAACAATGATCCTTGGAACCGAAAAATAGCACAACGCCTCTATGTCGGAGATGTCGAACAGAGGTTACGCCAGGAAATCGTCCTGGGTATCGGAGGTTCCCAAGTACTCAATCGCCTCGGCATCAAACATTCTATTCTCCATCTCAATGAGGGACATGCGGCTTTTGCCCTGTTAGAAAGAATACGGGAACGCGTACAGGGGGGGTTGAAGTATGAGGAAGCTGTGCAGCAAGTCCGTAACACCTCCGTTTTCACAACCCACACTCCCGTCCCTGCAGGACATGACGTGTTCTCTTTCGAACTTGTAGAAAAATATTTCCGCTCTTACTGGCCGGCTTTGGGGCTGAACCAGGAAAGCTTTCTCCAATTGGGAGTCAACCCCAAAGAGCCGTATGCAGGATTCAATATGACGGCCTTCGCCCTCAGGATGTCTGGATACTGTAATGCAGTCAGCCAAAGACATGGTGAAGTCGCCCGCAAGATGTGGCAGCCGCTATGGCCTGACCTGCCGGAGGAGAAAATCCCCATCGATCATGTGACCAACGGCGTGCATGTCCCGACATGGACCGAGCCAAAAATACAACAGCTTTTCAATAAATATCTGGGCCCTGATTGGATGACAGATAACGACAATCCTGCCCTGTGGGAATTAATCGATGATATTCCCGATGAGGAGTTATGGACGACCCATTACTGGATGAAAAACAAATTGATCAATGCCATCCGGGAACAATCTCGAAAGCGCTGGGCAAGGAATCGGGCCAGTCCTTCTCATGCACTCACAGGAGGGGTTTTTCTGGATCCGTCAGCTCTAACCATCGGTTTTGCCAGGCGTTTTGCAACCTATAAAAGAGCAGATCTTATCCTCTACAATCTGGAGAGGCTAAAAAAGATACTGAATGATCGCTGGCGCCCCGTACAGCTCATATTTGCGGGTAAAGCTCACCCGGCTGATGATCCTGGAAAGAGAATTCTTCAAAAAGTCTTTAACGCGGCCCGCAATCCAGAACTGGGAGGACGGATCGCCTTTATCGAAGATTATGGAGAGCAATTTGCTCAGTACCTGGTCCACGGAGTGGATGTCTGGCTCAACAATCCTTTACCTCCATTGGAAGCCTGCGGTACCAGCGGGATGAAAGCCGCGTTGAACGGGGTGCCTCACCTGAGCATCAAAGACGGCTGGTGGATAGAGGGGTTTAACGGAAAAAACGGCTGGGCTTTTGGCGGAGAAGAGGTAACCGGAAACAGAGACCAGCCAGATGCTGAGGCCATCTATCAGATCCTGGAGAAAGAGCTCATTCCTCTTTATTATAAGGTTGAAGACGATGGCATACCGCATGAATGGGTGAAGGTCATGAAGGAATCCATGAAGAGCAACGGCCCGAAGTTTTCCGCCCGCCGGATGATTAAAGAATATATCCGGAAATTCTATTCCAATGCTTTAAAAAACATATAGGCAGGAAGAAAAATGAGTGGTATTTTCAAGGCTTACGATATTCGAGGATCTTATCCCGATGAACTGGACGAAAGCGAAGCCAGAAAAATCGGGAGCTGCTTTGTCGTCTTACTCAAAGCACGGAGAGTTGTGATTGGGCGCGATATGCGGCTTTCTTCCCCGTCTCTGGCTAAAGCATTCATAGAGGGAGCTGTCTCAACCGGGGCACAGGTTACAGATGTGGGGATGACCACAGCCCCTCTGCTCTATGATGCCATTATCGAGGGCAAGTTTGACGGTGGAGCCATGGTGACGGCATCCCATCTGACGGCTGAAATGAACGGCTTCAAGCTATGCCGCGAAAAGGCGATCCCGTTGAGCGGTGACCAAGGACTTCCTGCACTGGAGCGTTTGGTCAGGGAAAATCCGTCTGTCAACAGTCCTCCCTTATCGGGAGATTCTTACCAGAAGCTCAACTTTCTGGATGAATATATCCATAAGCTCACCAATTTTGTACATAATCCTGCCCCCTTGAGAATTGTGGTCGATGCTGGAAACGGCATGGCCGGCCCTGAGGTGTTTCTCCTGTTCAAAGAATTTCCGATGTGGACACTGATTCCCATGTACACGGAACCTGACGGAAGCTTTCCTCATCATGTGGCTAATCCTCTCCTTCCATCCACCACCAGGGATTTGCAGGCCAGAGTGGTGAAGGAAAAAGCGGACCTGGGCGTTGCCTTTGACGGCGATGCGGACAGATGCGGGTTTATCGACGAGAAGGGGGAAAGAATTCCCGAAGATCTTGTTACAGCTCTCATTTCCGAATTTTATCTCGATAAAAAGCCGGGCGCAACTATCCTCTACGACTTGCGTTCCAGCCGAACTGTTCCCGAAACGATTCTCGCTCTGGGAGGAAAGGCCCTCAGATGCCGAGTCGGACATGCCTTTATTAAGGCCAGGATGAGAGAGGAAAATGCTCTGTTTGCCGGTGAGCTTTCCGGGCATTATTACTTCAAGGATACGGGATTTACAGACAACGCTCTGATGGCGATGATTCAAATGCTCAATTTTTTGTCCTTTAAAAAGACGCCTCTCTCCGATTTAATTCTTCCCCTCAAGAAATATTCCTCCACCGGAGAGATCAATATTCAGGTTGAAAGCAGAGAAAGAATTTTTTCTGCGCTCGAAGCCCAGTATAAGGATGCGACCATGGATCATCTAGACGGCTTGACTGTCGAATACGAGTCCTGGTGGTTCAACCTGAGGCCCTCCAACACAGAACCCGTCATCAGATTGAATTTAGAAGCCAATAACCAAGCCACTCTGGAGGAAAAAAAAGAAGAAGTCCTCAATCTGATTAAAGACTCGGACCCATCCATGAGGATTAGAGCGTAGCCGAACTGGGTGTCTCCGATGGTTCTGGAAAAGAAGTAAATTGATGGAGAAACAATTCTTTCGGATACTGACTATCAACAGCGGCTCTTCCAGTCTTAAGTTTTCCCTGTACCATACGGGACAATCTGAGGAGCTGGCGTTTACAGGGAGGATGGAGAGAATTGGGCTGAGAACAGGGCTTTTTCATGTCACAGACGCCAATATGGAGACCTTGATTGAAGAATATCTTAACTTTCCTAATCATGATGCGGCCTTGAAAAGGTTTTTTGAATGGCTGAAACTTCATTCCCCTGATCAGGAGTTGGATGCGGTGGGTCACAGGATAGTCCACGGAGGAATCCACTACAGCCAGCCGCATCTGATAACAACTGAATTGGTCGCAGACCTCAAGGAACTTGTTCCCCTCGCGCCTGACCATCTTCCCCATGAACTCAAAGTCATCAAAGCAGTCCAACGAATCTATCCGGATTTGATCCAGGTGGCCTGTTTTGATACAGCTTTTCACCAGCCTATGCCCCAGCTCGCCAAGGTGTATGCTCTTCCCAGATATTTGTGGCACCAGGGAGTCATACGATACGGCTTTCACGGCTTGTCCTACGAATACATCCTGCAAGAGCTGGCCAAAGAGTCGGGCATGGAGGAAGCAAACAAAAGGTTGATCATAGCTCATCTGGGCAATGGGGCGAGCATGGCCGCTGTCCATTACGGAAAAAGCGTTGACACAACAATGGGATTTACACCTGCTGGCGGCCTGGTGATGGGCACACGCTCAGGAGACCTGGATCCTGGGATTATTCTTTATCTTCTTGAAGAAAAAGGTGTTGACCCTGTTACGATGAATACTCTGATAAACCATCAGAGTGGTTTGCTGGGAGTATCAGGCGTCAGTTCAAGCATGAGAGACCTTCTGAATAAAGAGGCAGAAAATCCCCATGTGGCCCAGGCTGTCGATCTCTTTTGCTATCAAGCAAAAAAATACCTTGGGTCTCTCGCGGCGGTACTAGGAGGATTGGACACCCTGATATTTACCGGCGGTATCGGGGAAAACGCACCCTCCATTCGCTGGCGTATCTGTAAAGACCTTGAATTCTTGGGCATCCATTTCGATTTCAGTCGCAATGACTCCAATGTTCCTACCATATCCCAAGACAACAGTCCGATCACCGTGCGAGTGATGAAGACCAATGAAGAACTGATGATCACAAGACATACATTTAACCTGATACAAAAGAAGCGGAGAGATCCAAAGCAAAGTCTGGAAAAAAGGAGAATAAAATGACTCAGATATCAAAACGGCGGTTAGCTCAACTTCAATCCTTTTGGAGTGCCGCCAATTATCTAGGTGCAGCACAACTCTATCTGAAAGAAAATCCCTTGTTGAAGGAGCCGCTGAGGCCTGATCACATCAAGCCTCGTCTCCTGGGACACTGGGGGACTCAGCCGGGGCTTAACCTTATTTATGCCCACTTGAACCGCTTGATCCAAGATACGGAAGCCTCTCTGCTGCTCGTCGTCGGTCCCGGTCATGGCGCACCGGCCATCCTTGCCAACCTGTATCTTGAGGGCACGCTTTTTGAATATTATCCTGAGTTCAGCTTCAGCGTGTCAGGACTCAGGCATCTTTTTCGCAGCTTTTGCTGGCCTCGAGGCAATCCCAGCCATCTGTTTCCCGGAACGCCCGGGATGATCCACGAGGGAGGTGAATTGGGCTACTGTTTAACACACGCTTTTGGAGCAGCACTCGATAATCCTGATCAGATAGCTGTCTGTATCGTGGGAGATGGAGAGGCTGAAACAGGGCCCTTGGCGACATCGTGGCATTCTAACAAATACGTCAATCCCGCAACCTGCGGCGCGGTGCTGCCCATCCTTCACCTTAATGAATATAAACTGTCCGGCCCTACCCTCTTAGGCCGCATGAAAGAAGAGGAACTGGAGAACCTGTTTACTGGCTACGGCTACCAGGTACGCACTGTGAAAGGGGATAATCCTGAATTGGTACATGTGGCCATGTGGAAGGCAGTGGACTGGGCTTATTCTCAAATCCGCTCCATTCAAGAACTTGCGCGAAGCAAGCAACCTTCTGTACGACCGGCCTGGCCGATGATCATCCTGAGGACTCCGAAAGGCTGGACAGGCCCTAAAGAACTGGATGGAATCCCCATAGAGGGCACTTTTCATTCTCACCAGGTTCCGATCATGGAGCCGGCTACAAACCCTGAACACCTCAAGGCCTTGGAACAATGGCTGAACAGTTACCACCCTGAGAAACTTTTCGATGCCAGCGGACGGCCTCTTCCCAAAGTCACAGCCATCTGTCCCGATGGAGACCTGCGCATAGGGATGAATCCCCACGCCAACGGCGGCCAGCTTTTGACCTCTTTAAAACTCCCTGAACATACAGATTATGCCTTGGTCGTGCCGGCTCCGGGTGAGGTGAAGGCCGAAGGAACAAGGGAACTCGGTAAATACGTGCGGGATATCTTTCTCGCTAATGAAGATACGCGGAATTTCCGTTTCTTCTGTCCGGATGAGACCACCTCCAACCGCATGGAGCATGTTTTTGAGGCCACAGAGCGGGCGTTCATGTGGCCTCTGGTTAAAACTGACGAGTTCCTTTCCAAAGGTGGGCGGGTCATGGAAATCCTCAGCGAACACACCTGCCAAGGATGGCTGGAGGGTTATTTACTCACCGGCCGACACGGCTTGTTTGCTTGCTATGAGGCGTTTATTCCTATTGTTGATTCGATGCTGAACCAGTATGCCAAGTGGTTGAAGGTTTCAAGGGAAGTGCCCTGGCGAAAACCACTAGCCTCGCTCAACTACCTCCTCACCTCCCATGTCTGGAGGCAGGACCACAACGGCTACACTCACCAAGTCCCGAGCTTCATCAACAATGTGGTAAACAAAAAGAGCTCCGTGGCCCGCATCTACCTTCCGCCCGACGCAAACTGCCTGCTTTCGGTTGCAAATCACTGTCTGAAGAGCCGGGATTACGTAAACCTGATCGTAGCTTCTAAACAAATGATTCCTCAATGGCTGGATATGGAAACCGCCAACAAACATTGCTCTCAAGGCGCTTCGGAGTGGGAATGGGCCAGCAATGATGAAGGGAATCCAGACATCATTCTGGCCGCTGCTGGTGATGTCCCCACTGAAGAAGTGCTGGCTGCAGCATGGCTTTTGCGCCGCGAGATTCCCCAGCTCCGGGTTAGAGTCGTGAACGTGGTCGATCTTTTCACCCTTATTTCCCATGATGATCATCCTCATGGTCTGGAAAAAACAACTTTTACTGATCTTTTTACGGATAACCAACCTGTTATATTTGCCTTTCACGGCTACCCGAGAGTCATACATGAGTTAGTCCACCACCGGCCCAATCCCGGGCGTTTTCATGTCCATGGCTATATCGAAGAAGGACGGACAACGACACCATTTGACATGCTCGTGCTCAACAGGATGAGCCGCTACCATCTGGCCATAGCCGCTTTGCAGCGTACGAAACGTCTGGGAGTCCGAGCCGGCAGCATTATAGATCTTTTTGAGGAGCGTCTTGCCGCGCATCGTTCCTACATCCAGGACCACGGTGCTGACTTACCAGAGATTCTCAATTGGCGCTGGGAAGTTTAACACCAGTATACTGAACAGTCCTGTCTCATAGAACTTTGTCCTGTTTCATCGGATGAAATCAGGGTCCTTTGAGCTAAAAATACCATCCAGCCAGTTTTAATCCCCGAGAAAAACAGAATCTTTTAGGCCCTGATTTTTTGGCATGTTTTTTGCTTTATATATGATGACAACACTATTTGGAGAAAAAACAAAATCAGGAGACGAACATGAAAGAATCAAAAATATTTCTGTTTATTATCGCAGTCATTTTGGTAGCTTCCCCACTCAATGCCCAATACTTTGGACGCAACAAGGTTCAGTATGAAACTTTCGACTTCAAGGTTATGCACACGGAACATTTCACCATCTATTTTTATCCTCAAGAGGAAGAAGCTGCCATGATAGCTGCTCGAATGGCCGAACGATGGTATAAACGGTATTCCAGGCTGCTCAATCATGCTCTTCGAGGATCACAACCCATCATCCTCTACTCGAGCGCGACACATTTCCAGCAGACCACAGCGGTGCCGGGTTTCCTTGGCGAAGGGACAGGGGGTGTGACCCTCTCCACTCATCGCCAGATCGTCCTTCCACTTGGCGCATCACTGGCAGAAACTGACCATGTCATAGGACATGAGCTGGTTCACGCCTTTCAATTCGACATAACCGGGCAGGACCATCCCACTGAAATCATCGGAGCCTCTTCTGGTCTGAACCTTCCTCTTTGGTTCATGGAAGGCATGGCTGAATACCTCTCTCTGGGTCCTGTTGATCCGAATACAGCGATGTGGATGCGAGATGCGCTGTACAGAAAAGATTTGCCTTCAATTAAAAAACTTGAAAATCCCAAGTACTTTCCCTACCGGTATGGCCAGGCCCTCTGGGCATACATCACCGGGGAAGAGGGCGATGCCCAAGTAGGAAAAATATTGAACGGCGTCGGCAAGAGGGGCGACCTTAAGGCTGTTATTAAAAGATCTATGGGCAAATCCACGGATCAGTTATCGAAGGATTGGCACAAGGCCATAGAAAAAGAATACAGTCCCCTTCTTCAAGAAACCCAAGTCACAGAAAAGAACAGCAAGCTTCTTTTCAAGGAGACCGAACAGAATAAACTGAATGTATCTCCTGCCCTAAGCCCGGACGGAAAGATGATTTCCTTTCTCTCCTCCAAAGACCTTTTTTCAATCGATTTGTATCTGGCAAATGGAGAGACTGGAAAAATCAGGCGAAGGCTGACAAAGACGGCCGTTGATCCCCATTTCCAGAGCCTTGAGTTCATCAGCTCTTCGGGAAGTTGGGATCCGCAGAACAGGTTGTTTGCTTTCGGCTCGGTAAGCAACGGCCAGCCCACTTTGACCATCCTCGATGTCGGAAAGGACAAGGTCCAGAAGGAGAAGGCCTTCCCTGAACTCGGAGAAATTTTGAATCCTACTTGGTCTCCTGACGGCAGGCATATCGCTTTCTCTGCCCAAATGCACGGACTGACGGATCTCTTCATTTACGACCTGGAAGCGGATAAACTCGATCAGGTGACAAAAGATCCCTACGCAGACCTGCTTCCCGCCTGGTCTCCGGATGGACGTTACATTGCTTTTACCACTGACCGCTTTTCAACAGACCTTTCGATCCTCAGCATAGGGAATTACGAAATCGCGCTTTATGAACCCGCAACGGGCAAGTTCCAGAAAGTCCAGGGATTTGCCAACGCTAAAAACATCAATCCTCAATGGTCCGCGGATTCTAAAAGTCTGTATTTTATTTCTGACCAAAACGGAATTTCCAACATTTACAGGAAAAACCTTGAAACGCAGGAAATCTTCCAGGTGACCAACATCTTTTCGGGTATCAGCGGCATAACAGCGCTCAGCCCGGCATTCTCTGTGGCCAAGGATGCCGGAAGCATCGCCTACTGCGTGTATACAGACTCTGGATACAGCATCTACACCATAGAATCTAAGATTGGAGAAGAAGGTGAAACGAAAATCACCGAGTTTGGCAACATCAAGCCTGCTGTTCTTCCCCCTCAAGAAGGAAGACAGAGTGAACTCCTCGCTCTCCTCGAGAATCCGTTGTTTGGACTCCAAACAGAGAAGAGTTACAAATTCACCGATTACCACGCCAAATTAAGACTGGATTATGTCAGCCCACCTCAGTTGGGCGTCGGCGTGGATCAGTTTGGCACTTATGTGGGGGGCGGAGTAGGGCTGGTCTGGAGTGACCTGCTCGGCTACTATGATCTCACAACAGCCGTTCAAACCAGCAGCCGGCTGAAGGACACAGCAGCGATGGTGAGCTTTCTCAACGATAAACGCCGCTTGAACTGGGGGCTGGTTGCTGCGCGCATCCCTTATATTACAGGAGGATTCGGCACTAGCTACGGAACCGTTTCAGGGGAACCAGTAGAAATCGACCAGGAATATATCTTCGCAGAATATGATTACCAGCTGGGCGGAATCGTCGCTTATCCTTTTAATACGTTCAGGCGTTTCGAAATTTCCGCCGGCTATCAATACAGCGATTTCAGCTCAGATATTCGGACGAGGTCCTATTCCCTGTTTGATGGTACTCTGATCGATGATTCAACTCAACACCTGCCCGCACCTGATAGTCTTCATTTTGCCTACATCAGTCCGGCACTTGTCTATGACAGCTCCTATTTCGGGGCCACCAGCCCCCTTATTGGGCAGAGCTACCGCCTTCAGGTTTCCCCTCAGATAGGAAACATCTCTTTTTACACAGTTCTTGCAGATTATCGCCGTTATTTTATGCCCGTCCAGCCATTCACTCTTGCCTTCCGCATTCTTCATTACGGCCGCTACGGAAAGAATGCTGAGGATCAGCGTTTGTATCCTCTTTTTATCGGGTACAACACGCTTGTACGCGGCTACAACACTGGTTCCTTCAGCGCCCAGGAATTCTCTTCCGACAACGGCGCTCTCTTCAACAGGCTGTTGGGGAGCAAGATAATAGTGGCTAACGCCGAGCTTCGTTTTCCCCTGTTCAAAGTGCTTGGAGTAGGCCGCGGTTTCTACGGGATTCTGCCAATCGAATTTCTCACATTTTTTGATGCCGGGCTTGCCTGGTCAAGCGAGGATAAGGCCTGGTTCTTGGCAGGAGGAGAACGCAAGCCCGTTTATAGTACGGGCATTGGTCTGCGGATGAACCTATTTGGCTATATCATCGCTGGTGTCAATTTTGTCCATCCTTTTAACCGTCCGTACAAGAAGGGATGGTATTTTGAATTTTCCTTCCAACCCGGCTTTTGAGAATTCTAATCAGGAAGAAATGGAAGAAAGTTTGTGGAGCATGAAGCTCAAGACTAAAATACACAATCTTTCCTTTGAAAAGAGGAGGGAAATATAAATGGGTCATCTTTGGAATCTATTCTGGATCTTTATAGTGATTGTTACATTAATGCCTTTATTGCAGCGATGGGCTATGAAAACACGGAGATTAAGGTCGATAAGGGATCTGGAAAACAAACGGAACTCCAGGGTCATCACCCTCATTCATCGTCAGGAGACGATGAAGTTTCTTGGATTTCCCTTGATGAGATATATTGATATAAATGATTCGGAAGAGGTTCTCAGAGCAATAAGATTGACTCCTGACGATATGCCAATTGATATGATTATTCATACGCCTGGAGGTCTTGTCCTCTCCACCGAACAGATTGCCCTGGCACTCAGAAGGCACAAAGCTAAGGTCTCCATCTTTGTTCCTCATTATGCAATGTCAGGAGGCACGATTCTTTGCCTTGCAGCAAATGAAATCATCATGGACAGGAATGCTGTCATCGGGCCCGTCGACCCTCAGCTCGGAGAGTACCCGGCTGTATCCATCTTAAAAACCATTCATCAAAAAGAGTTCAAGGATATTGAAGACAAGACGCTCATCCTGGCTGACGTAGCCCAAAAAGCCATGAACCAGATGAGAAGTTTCGTCAAAAAAATATTGAACTCAAAATTGGATGAAGAAACTGTTAAAAAAATTGCGGTTACACTCACAGAAGGCCGGTGGACCCATGATTACCCCATTACTTTTGAAGAAGCCAAAAAATTAGGACTTTCGGTATCCTTAGAAATGCCTGAAGAGATTTATCAGCTCATGTCCCTCTTTCCTCAGGCCATGCAACAGCGGCCCTCTGTACAATATATACCTGTTCCTTATAAAAAATCTGAAAGCAAATGAGGCATAATATTCAGGCTTGTTCGAGGAATAAAACATAACAGCTCAATTTCCGTATTTATTTAAATTATAGGAAATTTCTGTTTTATTCATGCGATGATTCCACCTCCATTCCCTGTTCTTTGCACCTAATGATATGACGTGGTGAATGTATCATGCCCCAAAACCGTGGTGTTTTCGGAGGAAAGAAAAAAATCATCGTTCAGGATCAGGACCTTCTTGGAGAACCATAGATAGAGATGGAAAAATTAAGGCAGAACCTGTCGCTCTTTGATGCGATCAATATTGCTCTGGGATCAATTATCGGAGCAGGAATCTTTGTTATCATCGGTGCCGCTGCAGCTCTCGCTGGCCCGGCAATTTTTATCTCTGTGATTATTGCGGGAATAATATCTGGCTTAACCGGTCTCTCCACCGCTGAGCTCAGCCGAAGATATCCAAGAAGTGGTGGTGCTTATACTTTTGCTAAAGAAGCTCTGTCTGATTCTGTAGGTTTTGTCGTTGGCTGGGTGTGGCTTTTCTCCAACATAGTCACAGGGGCCACTGTTGCCGTAGGTTTTGGCTATTATCTTGCCTTTTTTATTCCTTCAATTTCGACGAAAATCGGCGCTGTGTTTGTCATTTTTGTAGCAATGTTCACTCATCTACTCGGCACAAAGGAGTCCAGTTGGCTGAATAATGTGTTAGTCATGCTTAAAATACTGGTGCTGCTGTTTATTATAGGAAGTGCGGTATTCTTCTTTAAAAAACCAAATTTTATCCCACTGATGCCTTTTGGCATCAAGGGCGTATTGGCAGGCGCTGCGACGATTTTCTTTGCCTACGCCGGCTTTGCAAGGGTTGCCATAATCGCGGATGAGATCAAAAATCCCTCGCAGAATGTGCCTCGTGCAACTCTTGCTTCCATATTTATTTCTACGCTCATCTATGTTCTCGTAGCCATCGCCGCAGTGGGGATAGCTGGTTATAAAGTACTCGCCGATTCCGGATCTCCTCTTGCTGATGCCATAAAAGTGGAAAGCCTAAGTTATGGGTCTAGTCTTGTTGGCGCTGGGGCGCTCATAGCTACCAGCACGGTGATACTCGCTTCAATCCTCGGTGTCTCCAGACTGGCACATACCATGGCGGCCGATGGAGAACTTCCTGCTTTTCTAGGAAAGGTGAGTCGAAAAAGCTCAGTACCCAAGAATTCGATTATTCTCAGCGGTCTCGTCATGCTGCTTTTGGCTCTCTTTGCCGATCTGCCGCATATCGCCTACATCAGCAGTTTCTCGCTTCTTCTCTACTATTCAGCCGTTAATTTAAGCGCATTGAAGTTATTCAGAGGATACATAAGATTCGTGACCTTCCTGGGCTTCCTATTCTGTATGGTTCTGATGTTTACCCTTCCTCATTTATCATGGTTTGTCGGCTTTTCTGTCGTTGTGACCGGCGCATTATTTTACAGATTTTATGTGAGAAAGGCTCAGAAGTCGGGATAAGAATATTTTATCTCAATTTGGACACAAGGGGGATTTTCTTTTATAATGAGGGACAAGAAAGAGGACTAATACTCTATGAACCTGAGTGTCTTCCTGATCATTTTCGCATCTGCACTTCTCATACTGTTCATCCTCCTCCTATGGACATTGAAAAGCACCACCTCCAAAATCGATGAGGTCAAGCGCTCACAGGCAGAAAACCCGGCCCTCTCGCTCATGCAGCAGCAGATCGGCCAGCTCACCCAGAGCCTCAACCAGAACCTTCAGAGCATGAGCAGCCAATTCCAGAAGACAACCGGAGACATGGGCACTACCCTCGGTGATGTCAAGAAAGACCTGGGTAAAATGGAGGAGGTCACCCGCGAGGTGCTGGAAAAAGCCAAAAACATCGCAGGCCTGGAATCTCTGCTGCGAGCCCCTAAATTCCGGGGCGGATTCGGAGAGCTTTTTCTGGGAGATCTGCTCGGAGAATTCTTCCCTCCAGCTCACTACTCCCTCCAGCATAGATTTAAAAGCGGAGAGACCGTGGATGCCGTCCTCAAGATAGGAAAGAACATCGTCCCCATCGACTCCAAATTTCCTCTGGAAAACTTCAAGAAATACCTGGAAGAGGAAAACGGTAAGGCAAAGGAAGATCTAAGGAAAAAATTCATCTCCGACGTGAAAAAACACATCGATGTGATCTCTGAAAAATACATCCTTCCAGATGAGGGAACATTCGACTTCTCCCTGATGTACATTCCCGCAGAAAACGTCTACTACGAAACTATCCTCAAGGACGAAAGCCTTGGTGAAGAAAGAAGCATCTTCTCCTACGCCATCCAGAAAAGAGTGATTCCGGTTTCCCCCAATTCTTTCTTTGCTTACCTGCAGGTTATCGTTCTCGGACTCAAAGGCCTCCAGATTGAAAAATCGGCCCGGTCCATCTTCCAGGCTCTGGCCAGGCTCCAGGGAGACCTGGACCGATTTAAAAAAGACTTCCAGGTACTCGGCACCCATCTGGGAAACGCCAAGAGCAAATTTGATGACGCAGAAAAACGGCTGGAACGGTTCTCAGACAAGCTGGAGCTTGTCGGCGGAGAAGAGACCAATAGTCTTCCTGAAGACGCAGATTAGAGAAAAATCCTTCCCTCTTAAGAAGCCAGCTTTTCCAATTCTTTGACCATATCAGGAGTGGCAATCAGAATGAGGGTATCGTTTTTCTGGATGGCTGTCTCCCTGGATGGATTGAATTCATAATCCTTTTTGTCATCCCGGCGGATTGCCACCAGAAGGGCATTGGTCCTCTCTTCCAGCCTGGCTTCTTTTATAGTCTTTCCGATAAGGGAGGATTCTTCCCCTACAGTAACCTCTTCGAAACGGAGCACCTTCTCCCTCTCGCGGAGCATCATATCCAGGAAGGTGGCCACAGCAGGCCGGATCATCTCGGAGACCATGCGCATACCGCCAATAAAAGTGGGAGAGATCACCGAATCGGAGCCGGCCTTGACCATTTTCTTGTGGGATTTCAGGTCGATGCCTTTGGTAACGATTCTTATCCTGGGGTTAAGGCTCCGCGCGGTCAAGGTCACGAAAAGATTGGCCTCGTCGGTGGGGAGAGAAAGCAGGATTCCTCTGGCTTTCTCAATCCCTGCTGAGAGGAGGACATCGTCTTCGATCGGGTCTCCGTTGATAAAAAGAATATTTTCCTCAGCAGAAAGTTTATCTATCTTCTCCTTCGATGGTTCAATAACCACAAACTTCTTCTTGGTCAGGATCAATTCCTGGATGATGGTCTGGGCTGTTTCATCTGTGCCGCAGACAATATAATGATCCTTAAGCTTGGCTATTTCTTTTTCCATTCTCTTTCTCCCCAGAACATTTTTAAGCTCTCCCTCAACGATGAAGCTGGTGATGGAAGAGACTGCAAAGGCAATGGTCCCCAAACAGATAACGATAAAGACAGTAACAAATATGCGGGCCGCAGGATTGGTGCTTAAATCGACAACTTCCTCATAACCAACCGTGGAGAGCGTGATGACCGTCATATAAAGGCTGTCAAGCAAAGACCACTCAGGCCCTCCGATAATCTTAAATCCTGCGACACCGATGATGAAGACAGCTATAAAGATTGTGAGAGAGAGGTAAATTCTTTTTCTGCTTTTCATGAATCCTCTCAGTTATCCTTAAAGAGGAAAGCTGGTTAATAAAATCTCATTCTCCAGCCGATTAACTCACACTTACCCAGTTTCGTCTGATTATAAAAAATAAACACAGCTCTGGCAACACCAAGAACGCGCAAATCACACGCTTTCACTCTTTTCAAAAAAGTAGGCTCCCAGAAAAATCATGGTTAAGGAAAAGGCCAAGAGAACAACGGTGTCTAACACAACTGCGTAGGAGGAAACTCCTATCAATGTGCCCCTCAGACCGTCCACACCATAAGTCAAAGGATCAAGATAAGAAATGCATCTCAGCCAGAGAGGGAAATTCTCCAGAGGATAAAGTGCGCCCGAGAGGAAGAAAAGGGGGAAGATGACAAAGTTCATGATGATGCTGAAACCCTGCATATCCTTCATCTTGGAGGCAAAAACCAATCCCAGTCCGATAAAAGTTGCCGTGATCAGGATCATAAAAATAAGGGATAGAGGAATCGAAATCACTGTGGAAACCTTAAATCCCATGATAAAGGAAATCCCTAAAATAACAATAGCCTGAATCAGGGCTGTGGTCATCCCTCCGGCCATTCTTCCCAGCACGATGGAGACGCGGTTAACAGGAGCAACCATGATTTCCTTCAAAAACCCGAACTCTCTGTCCCACAGGACCGAAAGCCCGGCAAAGGTGGAGGAAAAGAGTAAGCTCATACCCAGGATTCCAGGAACCAAAAACCGGATGTAGTTCACACCGCCAGAGACACCGGGGAGGGAAATTCTTCGAAATCCCAATCCCAGGAATGCCAGGAAGAATAAAGGCATGGCCACCGCGCCGGCGATGCGCGATTTGGCGCGCAGAAATCTTTTCATCTCCCGCAGCCACAAGACATAGACCGCAGTCGTGTTAATCATCTTCTCCTTCTTCCCATCCTTCTTCGCAACATCTCTCTCTTCCTTTCGTTCTGGCTTAGCTCATGCTCCCGGATAACCCTTCCTGTATAGTGGAGAAACACATCCTCAAGACTCGGCTTTCTCAGGTGGACACAGACGACATCGACTCCATCCTTATTGGCCATGTTGATGAGCTCAGGAATTCTTCGCTCTCCCTTCTCCATGGTCAGGCTCAGGTTGTTGTTATGGGAGGCCATGGTCTTGATCCAGTCCAGTTCTCTCAAATGGCTCAGCAGCGCATCGCTCCTTCCCTCTATCTCCAGGGAGACCACATCCCCTCCGAGGATATCCTTGAGCTTCGAGGGAGAATCCATGGCCACAATCTTGCCGTAATCGATGATGGCCACTCTTTCACACAGGTAATCCGCCTCTTCCATATAATGGGTGGTTAAGATGATGGTCACATCGCTTTTTTGGTTCAGGTCTCTGATATAATCCCAGATGTGTCGCCTTGTCTGCGTATCAAGACCCAGGGTTGGCTCATCGAGAAACAAGACCTTTGGCCTGTGAATCAAACCTCTGGCAATCTCCAGCCTTCTTTTCATCCCGCCGGAGTAGTTCTCGACCAGAACATCGGCCTTATCGGTCAGGTCCACAAGCCGAAGCACTTCTTTTATTCTTTCCCTTCTCAACTCTTTTCCGATCCCATACATCATGGCGTGGAATTCGAGATTTTCCTTTCCGGTTAATTTGATGTCGAGGGCCGGTTCCTGGAAGACGATCCCGATGCTTTTCCGCACATCATCCTTATGCCTGGAAATGTCGAACGAGGCAACCTCGCCGTATCCTGATGTTGGGTCGAGAAGAGTGGAGAGCACGTTGATGGTTGTGGTTTTTCCAGCTCCATTTGGTCCTAGAAGGCCAAAAAGCTCTCCGCTCTCTACGGAAAAGGAGAGGTGATCGACAGCCACAAGGCCGTTAAATTTTTTGGTTAAGTTTTCGACTTTTATGGCGTACATGATATCACTTATTGTAAGACGAAAATGCCGGTTTTTTAATGCATTATTTTACCTCAAATCCGGCTTAAAATCTTCCTTTTTTCAAATTCTGTAAGAACCTCCATTTCTGAGGCGAATGCCTTTACCAAGACATGAGTAAGGAGAAGCATCCCAAAAATCATGATGCAATAACGGTCAGGTAAGCTGATGAGCAAGCCATCCGGAGGCGAGCGGGCAAGGTTTCTGTCCATCTGAAGCCCATAGTGGCGGGTGGGAGGGTCTTGGCGAGGATGGACGGGAACCGATGCCCGCAGGTTGAAGAATCAGCTTACCTGGCTGCTGTTGAGTCGTTATGGAAATGTTCGTGCTTACTGTTTGAGTTTCTCCTTTACAGGCATGTATGCTATAATTGATAAACTCATCAGTGAGGGTCCAGACTCTCTCTTCTGGCCTGTTGGATAAGAAAGGAGAGACAAAATGTCTGAAAAACAAAGGGGTTTCACTCTCATCGAGCTGATTATCGTGGTCTCTATCATCGGCATCCTGATCGCGCTTATCACTCCCAATGTGATCCAGAAAATCCAGGATGGAAAACAGATAGGCACCATGAGCGATATCAACACTATCGCCAAAGCCTGCCTCGAATATGTTGCCGAAAACGATGTGGCGCCTGCAGCCGGGATTCAGAATGGCCCCTTGACCACCAACAATGCTTTCATCAAAACCCTCACCGAAAAATACCTCACCACCTGCCCAGTTAACGATCATTGGGGAAATCCTCTGGTTGTCTACAGCGGTATGTCGGTTGCCAATTTTTCCGGCTTTTCTGAGGATATGGTGGAAGAGGGGGACTTCCTGATTATATCCTATGGGCGCTATGGTCAGCCTGAAGGCTTCACCTTCGATTCCGACAATCGAGAAGCCGGCATGTTTAAAGTGAGCACCATGGATGATTTCAAGAAGGACCTGATAAACTGGAACGGAAGCTGGATCCGGGCCCCTCGAACAGGCGGATAAAAAGATCAAAGCCAATTCAAAAAGAAAAGCGCGGAAAGTTCATAAAGAATCAGGGTGAAATACACTAAGAAAATGATGTAAATAGCAATCTGGGTTCTTATTAGGCCGAAAATTCTGAAATTCTTATGAACAAGAAGAAAGACCGAACAAACAGCGGTAATCAGGAACTTAACGGCCAGAGATAAAGTCAAATTTCTTTCCATAAAAGAAGCCATCAAACGATTCCACTCAGATCCCCCCATTTGGCTTATTTTGTGGGTTAAGAAAGCGTCAAGAACGCAAAAGAGAAGTATCAGGGAGGTTAAGGCCAGCAGCTGCCATTCATATCTATCAACATAGTAATCATCCAGCTCTTCAGAGCGCCGAGTCTTTCTGCGGCGGCCAACAAAAACATAGCGGCTTATGGGTCTTGTGGATTTTTGTCGTCGATCTTTCAAGCTGCGTCTTTCAATCGGCATAGCCTTAATCGGAGAAGACACGAAGAGAGGCCGGTTTATGTATGAGTGTGAAGGCTGATAAATTTGAAGCTCGGGGCGGGAAGAGTTTTATTGGAATTTTGTGTGGCGCCGTTTATTCGTCCTCTTCCTTTCAATTTCCCGCGCAAGCTTTATATCAAATGAAAAGTGGTAAGTCAATGAAAAAATCAACCAAAAGGCGGAATGCCTGAAAGGATTATTTTGAAGGCTACTTCTTTTTTTGCCCAGTTTCTCTGGCCATCCTGTATTCTGATGCCTTTCTCGCCTCAAAATAGATTTTGGATAACATCCGCTGCACTTCTTCTCGTTCCATCTTGACTTCACTCGCTCCTATGAATATGTCCATGATTTCTTCAAAGGTCAAACCTGGCTCATACCCAGGACACAGCTTAGGGACTGCAGCTAATATGGCAGAACATATTTTCGCTCTGATGATCTCGGAAAAACTGAGGTCAAATCTGTCAGCAAAAAGCTTGATGTTATCCTCGAGCCAATCTGGTAGAAGAACTTGATATCTCTTAAGCACCTTTACCTCCTCGTTCGATTCGGACGAATAATAATATCAAATATTTCGGATAAAACAATACTTTTATTCTTTTTCCCTTCCAGCAAACGCTCAAACCTCGGATGATAACGCAGCTGATCCCACTACGAATCGAGTCGTAATTGAAGGGCTGTGTTTGAATTTCTCTATAATTAAGTTAAAATAAAAATCACGAAGAAGGGAACTGAACATGCCAGAGATTTTAGGTATAGATGTTGGTTCTCTCACAATTAAAGCTGCAACGTATGATCCGCTGAGCAAAGAAGTGAGGGAACTTGAAATCACGGATCACCAAAAGCAGCCGGTTCAAAGAGTTCTTTATTCAATAAAGAAATTATTAGCGGACCATAAGATATCCGAAATAGCATTCACGGGAAATCATGGAGAGCACTTTGCTCAGCTGCTCAATGCTCATTATGTAAATCCTCATCTCGCCGCAGCAGAAGCAAATATGAGGCTTTATCCTCATTTGAGAACAATCCTCAACATAGGCGCTTCATCGTCGTCTCTTATAATAATCAGAGAGAATAAAGAGGGAAATCCTGAACTTGATGATATTATCCTTCCTCCCCACTGCTCTGCAGGGACTGGTTCGTTCCTCAACCAGTCTGCATCTAGGTTTGGTTATTCGATAGAAGAATTCGGAAAGCTTGCCCTGAAATCAAAGAATCCTGAAAACATATCAGGAACGTGTGCAGTATTTGCCTGCTCGGATATGATTGACAAACAGCAGAAGGGAGCCTGTAAGGAGGATATAGCTGCAGGACTTCATTATGCTCTGGTAAGGAATTTGCTCGGAACACTCGGCAGAGGGAAAAAACTCGAAAGGCCCTATTCTTTTCAGGGCGGAGTAGCTGAGAACATCGGGATGGTAAAAGCTCTTGAGGATGTTCTGCATTCATCTGGAAATCATGCCAAATTGTTCATTCCTGCATATCACAGGTCTATGTCTGCCATCGGTGCAGCCATGCTTACCGGAGAAAGGATTGGGGATAAACGACATTTAAGGAAAGAGGCTGCCTCGCCGGAAAGTGTGAACAAAACTTATCTTGAAATGCAAGGGCTTGCTCTATTCCAAGATGTTGATTTACCTCCTCTGGCATCGAACGATAAGATTACGATAAGAAGAGGCGCCGTTGATGATACCCCTGTTTCTGATGAAAGAATACCTGTATACGTCGGTGTTGATGTGGGCTCTATCAGTACCAATGTGGCAGTTCTCTATTTCGATAAGGATGCCTGCGACAGGGACTGGAAATTGCTGGCAAAAAAATATCTTCTTACCCGGAGCAATCCTCTTGGGGTTGTGACTCATGCCTTAAAAGAGATAAATGCGGAGCTTGGAGAAAAAATTAGAGTTCTGGATGCGGCGGTCACAGGTTCTGGCAGGAAGCTGACTGCCAATTATCTCGGTGGCGTCATGGATGTCAATGAGATAACCGCTCACAGGACAGGCTCCCAGACAATTGCAGAGAGAATGGGAATTTCAGTAGATGAGATAATCGAGATCGGTGGACACGACTCAAAATATATCAAAGGGATAGAACAGTTCGACATGAACAAGTCCTGTGCTGCAGGAACAGGATCGTTTATCGAAGAGCAGGCAAAACAGCTGGGCGTAAAAATTAAGGATTTTGCCTCATATGCCTTGCGCGCAGAGTCTCCCGTCTCTTTCGGGAACAAAAAATGCACTGTTTTCATCGCGGAAGAGCTCGCTTCGCGTCAAGAATATAAATCTTTAGAGGATCTTCTTGCTAGCGCAGCCTACGCAGTGGCTGAAAATTATCTGAACCAATTCAAGATAGGAGACAGAAGCGAAAAAACAATCTTTTTTCAAGGAGGAGTTGCCCTCAATGAAGCTGTTGTTGCAGCTCTCCAATACTTCACGCAGGCGAATGTCATCGTCCCTGAGCATAATGAAGTTATGGGGGCAATCGGCGCCGCCATCTATGCAAGAAGGCACCATACATGTAAAACAAACTTCATAGGCCTTGAAAAGATCAAAAAAAGAAAATATGCCATCGACTCTTTTCAATGTGAGGGATGCGTAAACCTCTGCAATGTATCCAGAGTCACAACAAACGATGGGGCGGTTCTTTATGGAGGGGACAGATGCGAGAAATATTCCCTTGCAACTAAACAGAAAAAGAAGACAAAAAGAGAAGCCCCGGATCTTTTCAGAGAAAGAGAGCAGCTCCTCAAAGCGGATTACTGGAGGTCTGAAAAAAAGAACGGAAAATCCAGGCTCAGGATAGGCATTCCGCGTCTTTTCTCCTTTTATTATGAATTCTTACCGCTGTGGAAAACGTTTTTCCAGGAACTCGGGTGTGAGGTCGTGATATCAGGCAAGACCAACAGAAAAATTGTTGCCAAAGGCCTCGACCATGTTGTCGCTGAAACATGTTTCCCTTCCGAAATCGCCTACGGCCACCTGAAAGACTTACTTGAGCAGAGTGTAGATTACATATTTTTTCCCTGTTTAATCGACGGCCCTCAAACCAAATGGAAAGAAAGAAAAACATATTTTTGCACATTATCACAGAACATGCCTTTTGCTGTAACGAGCACATCAGCAGAGCTTTCGGATATTGCCGGAATTATGCTCCGGCCAGCTATCCATCTGCATGAACAAAGATGTAATCTCGAACAGGAGATGATAAAAGTTGCCCAGAAACTGGGAAAGACGAGAAAAGAAACAAAGCAGGCACTTCGCGCAGGCCTTGAAGCCTTGCGCCGGTTCAACAAGAAGCTTAGAGAGCGCGGCCAAGATGTCTTTTTGAACATTAAAAATTACAGGTTTCCTGTTGTCGTGGTGGGAAGATCATACACATTAGCAGACTCTGCGGTCAGTGTCGACCTGCCTAAAATGATACAAGAGGCCGGAGGTTTTCCCATCCCTCTTGACTTTCTTCCTCTCGAGGATGTCGATATCAGTGATGTCCAGAATCTTGCCAACTGGAATTACTATCACAAAGTCATGAGGGCTGCTGAAATCATAAGGACAAATCCCAGGCTCAACAGCATATTTTTTTCTGTATTTTCCTGCGGTCCGGATTCTTTTCTTGAAGAATTCTATCGGGAAGCCCTTGGCGGGAAATCTTTTCTGGGGATTGAAGTAGGAAAGACAACCGCACCTGCCCATATCCAGACCCGAGTGGAAGCATTGATGGACAGCATAAAAGAAAGGATAGATTCAGGAAAAATATACGAGAAAGCAAGACTTGTCATTCACATCCCACGGAAGAGGAGGACACTCTATGTGCCTGATCTGGACGATGATGTTGCTGTTTTCACTGAATCTATTAAATTGTTGGGAGTTGAAGCGCAAGCCTTAAAAGCGTCAACACCGGAATCACTGGCCATGGCTAACCGCTACATTCCTGAGAAAACATGTCTTCCCGCGAGAATGACTGCAGGAGACTATCTTTACTTTATGATGAATTCAGATATCGATCCACGAAGCGTTGCCTTCTTTAATCATCAGGCAGACGGAGCTTGCCGGCAGAAGGTGTATTCTCTGTTGCAGGAACTCGTTTTCCGGAGATTAGGATTTGACACTATTCCCGTGATTACTCCTACTCCTGGCGGCACCACAGGATATATAGGCAAACTGGAATTGATCAATGGCGGACAAAAGCTGACCAGGATAAAAATTGCCAGGTTCTTTTACAGATTCTGGCAGAGTATAACAGCCAACGAGAAAATAAGACAGCTCGTGCTTTCCAGGAGGCCTTATGAGGTTCGAAAAGGCACGATGGATAAAGCTTATCAGGCTGGACTGCAAGAATTCTGTAAAACTATCGTTGATGGAAATATCAAGAAGGGAGCTCACGACTTTCTCCAGAGGATCATGAAAGTTCCGGTCAACAAAAATCAGGATAAAGTCATCATTGGCATAGTGGGAGAAGGCTATGTCAGAATCCATGAACCAAGCAATCAATATTCAATAAGGCATCTTGAGGAATTAGGAGCAGTTACTGTCCTCCCGCTGTCGTCTTCATTCCTGAATTATTCCATGGAGAATGCGACAAGAAGCAAGGGCAAATGGTTTCTGAAGTGTATTAAATACTTCCAGCAGCATATTGAACACAATACGGCAAAACAAGTGGATCCTTTTTTAGTTTTGCCTGAAGCTGGAGCAGCGAAGGTGATCGATGAGGCATCTGAGTTCATGGACCCTGAAGCTGCCAGTGAAGCTGTTGAAGGAATCGGCACTGCGTCTTTATTCAGCAGCTCGGGCAGGATTCACGGCCTCTGTAATCTGATTCCCGCCTCCTGTATGGCCGGGAGTTCACTTCAGTGTTATCTTGAAAGAATTCACAGAGAATCAGGAATTCCAGCCCTGACTATTGCTTTTGACGGGATCTACGATAAAGGATTCAAGACAAGCCTTGAGGTTCTAGTCCATAAGGCAAGATTATACAAAGCATCCTTGTAA
>CAYVAT010000034.1:0-34488 GCA_964449165.1 uncultured Eubacteriales bacterium
ACGATTTCTGCAAAATCTAAAATATCATCATCATTGATAAAACTCCAGTTTTAATGGGGGACACTATTCTTATCAACTTGATTTGCCGATAGGATGAAACTGAAGAAATTATGACTCACTAGAAAATGTGGGGAACTTTATCTGCTAAAATTACGTAAATTAGAATGAGTCAATCAAGTACATGTGAGGTGCCCGTTGAGACTTAAAGCTAGTGTCTTACTCTTAATATTGGTCATGCTGTCTATGGTAGCCAGTGTCTTTGCCCAGGAAGAGGAGGAGAATAAGGAGGGTAAACACTATTTTTTTAACCTTTCCCTTTACTATCCTGTAAGCATAAACAAAACAAAGCATGACAGGGTGAATATCAACCTGTCTCTGGTTTACGGCAGAGTAGGATATGTCTCCGGATTCGACTTAAGCATCATAGGTTCAGCGATATCTCATAATCTTGAAGGTGTTCAGATCTGCGGACTGGCCAGTATTGTTGGTGAATCCGGGCAGGGAATGCAATCTTCCGGGTTGGCCAATATCGCGGGTATGGATTTTACAGGTTTCCAGCTTTCTGGCTTGATGAATGTTGTTGGAGAGAATCTCTCAGGATTCCAGATGACTGGCCTAATGAATATCGCAGGCGAGCATGGATCCTTTTTTCAGGCTGCGGGATTGGCAAACATTGTCGGTGAGAAATATTCTGGGATCCAATTGGGCGGTGTCTTTAATGTCATCGGGGAGCGATGCAGAGGAGCCCAGGTTTCAGCTCTGTTTAATGTTGTCGGTGAGGATTTAGATGGATTTCAAGCAGCCGGTCTTTTCAACGCCGCCGGTAACGTGCTAAAGGGTTTTCAGCTATCGGTCTTTAACGTGGCTGCCCATTCAAAGGGAGTTCAGGTTGGAGTAGCCAATGTCAGTGGTATCTCGGATGGAGTTCAGATCGGTCTGGTCAATTACACAAAAAAAGAAAACAATGGTGTTCCTTTCGGCTTGGTTAATCTTGCCAAAAACGGATCTATCAAGGGCGCCTTTTGGGGAGGAACCTCCGTAGCAGCCACGGCAGGAGTTAAATTTATTGTTAACAGCATGTATTCCATCGTTTCTCTTGGAGCAGTCAACATCGATGATGATATCAGTGAATCATTAACCTACGGTTTTCATTATGGAATCCATTTTCCTATCGGGCATCTGACCTTAGGGACTGATCTGGGATACAGATACAGGGATAATAAATCTCTTTTCAGACAATCCACTCAGGCTCCTGATCAGCATATCTTTGAAGCACGCCTTATTCTGGAAATTCCGCTCTCAGAAATGCTAACGCTTATCTTAGGCGCAGGAGCCGGTCATAATTTCGACACAGGCAAGCCTATAGATACAGGGCGAACTTCTCCCCTGGTTGTAGCTGGTATCGAATTCTTCTAAAATTTCGCAGAACTGCACTGAAATTACTGTATGGCAATTGAATACCAGAAAAAAATAAATCAGCAGTCTTACAGGGGAAAAAACGCAGAATAAGAGTGGCAGCGCTACCGGGATTCGAACCCGGGTCTGATGGCTGAGAACCACCTATCCTAAACCCCTAGACGATAGCGCCACCGGGAATTCGTTTATGCAGAATACCAGATTTTCCCCTGGGAAGTCAATCCATTTTAACTCGACTCAAGGCGTCACTAATCTATCTGAACGAGTGCATCAGTCATATTGAATCGCCGATTAAATCCCGTAAAAATGCAATCTGGAGAAGGTTGGTAAAATCATATAAAATGTAAATCAACCTTAGAAAAGCTATGAGGAATAAATCAAAGGAGAGAGATATGCCAGATCCAGATAAAGAAAAGATTTTGGATATCATCCATGTCGGCGAGTTTCCAGTCTATGAAATCGTCGAGCTTAGAGAAGGCGGAAACATAAAAATAAGGTATATTCAGAATCCCGAAGAATCAATCACTCTGGTAAGAAGTGCTATCCCCAGGTTTGTTCAGGTTCTCGACAGGATCAAAATTTAATGTTATGCAACTCATTTTGTCCTCCAACAGTTTAAATTAAAAAAGGAGTGTGAATAATGAAAAAACGACTCAGATGGATTGGTTTTTTTGGGCTCACATTTTTTTTGATGATTTTACTTTCCTTGGCCCAGAAAACAGAAACCGTGGATGGTATCCCTATCATCCATAATGAAAAACCAGGAAAATGGGCAGGTCATCCTCAGGTTTCTCTGGAGTTTATCAGAACAATCGGGGATATTGAGTCAGAAGACGAAAACGTGCTTTTTTACATGCCTTCTGACATCGCTTTTGACAGCCAAGGTGACATCTTTATTCTCGACTCCGGCAACCACCGCATTCAAAAATTCAGTCCTGACGGCCAATTTATCGCCTCTATCGGAAACAAAGGCCAGGGCCCTGGTGAATTCCAGTTTCCCATCTCGCTGGATATCGATGAAGAAGGTTATATGTATATTGCGGATCAGGGAAATCAAAGAATCCAGATCCTCAAGCCTGACGGCACTAATCACAAAACTATAAAAATGATAAAAGAGAAAGTAGGCATAATAAGAGTCTTAGGAAAGGACCTGATGATTATGGGTGGCGGAGGCGTTATGCTGATAGGCCCCGGTGCTTTGGAAGAGGAAGACCAAGATTTGCCTAAGCTGATTAAAATTCTTGATATGGAAGGAAACGTTAAGAAAGAAACAGGTGATCCCTTTGATTATAAAAATTTCCTCCTCAACAGGACGGGCAATAACTTTCATTTCACAGGTGACAAGAAGAATAATTTCTATATTGCCTTCGACTACCAGAACCGCATCGAGAAATACTCACCCGAGGGAAAGCTTCTCTGGAAATCAAGCCGGGAACTCAACTACAGCACCGAGCCCAAGAACAAGGGGAGCATGAAAAGAAACGGCGGAATGGTATCCATTCAACAGCCGGAGATGAACACGTGTTCCAACGGAATTGCCGTGGACAATAAGGGCAGAGTATGGGTAGTTAACTTGAGGAGGCAGATCAAGGAAGATGAGCGAGTTCAGTCCAATTTAAGAGTCTCCAGGGATTCCAGCGGGGAACAATCCATGTCCATGTCAGTGGGGGGGAATACAGATGTCAGGAAGACGGACATGTATCAACTGGAAGTGTATGACCCTGAAGGCATCCTGCTGGGGACGATTCCAGTCAACCATTTTGTGGATGATATCCGCGTCGACAAAGACAGGGTTTTCCTCCTGGATAAGATGCGTGGCATGCAGTTTTACGAATACAAGATGATAGAGAAATAGACAAGATGACTCATTTTTTCCCTTTATAACTCCCAGTCATAAAAACAGGGGTAAAGTGCAAATTTTATAACTGGATGTAAAATTGTAATTTTTTTAAAGAAATACAGGTTGATTTTCTGATTAGCTGCTGATAAAGCTTAGGTTGTCTAGGAACGTTTGGAAGATTCTTCCCGCATTTTCAGAATATCCCTCTTTTTAGTCATATCAGGCTCAACATGAATCAGCACATTCACTGGCTTTGAGATCTCTCTATTGATTTTTTCTTCGATCTTCATAGTTATTTCGTGGCTATCTATGACCGAAAGCTGGGGATTGACCACGATATGAACATCTGCAAACAACTGCCCGCCCAGCTTTCTTGTCCTCAGGGCATGCCAACTGGAGATATCTTTTTCCTTTGACAAGACTTTTTCCATCTTTCGGATAGATTCCCTATCTGCAGAATGTTCGCTCAACTCGACGATTCCCTCTAGAAAAATCTTCCCGGCCACTCCCACGATCATGAAGCCAACCACTATCGTAGCTACCTGGTCAGCATATCCCCAACCAAGAAGGCTTGCTACTCCCCCTAGAAGGACTGCCATGGATGAGAGGGAATCGGAACGATGATGCCATGCATTTGCGTATAAAGATGCGCTGCCTGTCCTCCTGGAGATTTCCCGTGTCTTGAAAAATATAATCTCTTTCAAAACAACAGAGGTTGCTGCCACCACTAACATCACATACCCAGGGTAATTCTGGCGATGGTAAAAGATGGAGACTCCCGCTGACCATAGGAGCCCGAGGCCGACCACCAACAACACTGAAGCGATCAATTGAGAGGCTATGGTTTCGAACCTCCTGTGTCCATAGGGATGAGTTGCATCCGGCGGTCTGCGAGACAGGGCTGTCCCCCCCAAAACGATAAAATCCGTGGAGAGATCGGAAAGAGAATGAACGCTGTCTGCGACAAGAGCATGGGATTTGATTGCGATACCTGAGACAAGTTTCAAAACGATCAAGAAAGCATTGATGGCAACACCCCACCATATTATTGACCTTATTTCTCTCTTCATTTCAACTTCAGAGTGAATCATCATCTATCTTTCTATTATAATCCATAAGCCATGATTATTTTACATTTTCGGAATCATCCCCAAAAAAAATTGAGAGTCGAGACGATTATGTTAGACTGGGTCTTTCTGGAGAGCGGAGCCTCCAACCTGATAAATCCTTTTTATATATATTCAATGGTGGCCGGAGGCTTGGGCGTAATCTCATAGGCGACGCGGACTACCTCAGGTATTTCCGAGGTTATCCTTTCGGCAATTTTTCTTAGGTTTCTCCAGGGAACCTCTGTGGGCTCGGCAGTCATGGCGTCTTTACTTTCCACTGAGCGGACGATGATGATATCGCCGAATTTCCTCTTTCCCTCTTCTATCCCTGTTCCTTTGTCATTCAAAAGCACAGCAAAAGCCTGAAAAGGTTTTAACGATTCCATCTCCTGTTCGACGATTCTGGTTGCCTTTCTTACCTGCATCACTCTCTCTGGTGTGACTTCTCCTATTATTCTTGTAGCCAATCCTGGCCCGGGAAAAGGCATCCTTTGATGGATTCCTGGGGTAAGCCCCAGCTCTCTGGCCACTTCTCTTACCTCATGCTTGAACAATTCTTTCAGAGGTTCGATGACTCTAAAACCGTAGCCTTTTTCTGGGTCGATCCCAATCTGCTCCAGGATGTTATGCTGGGTCTTTACTCCTCCTTTAGTCTCGATCACATCGGCAGCAATGGTCCCCTGAACCAGAAATCTTGCCTGGCTTCTTAAAACTTCCTTGCTGAACACAGTGTAGAATGCATTCCGAAAAGCCTTTCTCTTCTCTTCTGGATCGATTTTGCCCCTGAGGGTATCGAAAAATTCATCCCTGGCCTCGGTGATTTCCACCTCAATACCCTGGCTGGCAAAAATATCCTTTATTGCTTGCGGCTCATCCTCTCTCATCAAGCCATCATCGATGAAGATCACCTTGAGGTTGTCTCCAATCGCCCGGTGAGCAAGAACCGTGCAGGTGGAACTATCAACTCCCCCTGATAAAGCAGAAAGAACTTTTTCGGATCCTGTTGAAGCCTTAATTTCCTCGATTTTCTCTTCTATGAATCTTTTCACATCCATATCTCAGACTCCTTGCTTTTATGTTTCCCCTAGTTTCTCACCCCTAGAGGTGAAAAAACAGGGGGAGAATTCATCATCCAATCCACCCAGAAAGACGATTGACACTGTTAGGGGGCAGACCCTATATTATATATGAAAAAAGAATTAGAGGAGGGCCCATCCAAGGTGTCGTGTCAGCTTGAACGGAAGCTGGATGAATAGGGATTCCTCTCCCGGCCCTCCTTCTTATCTTCTCCTCCTTTAATCTGTTTCATCAAATCTGTCCCTACCATGTATACAATATCTTGAGTTTATATTAATAATAAATACGACATATTGATAATTCTGTCAAGTGTGTTCGCAACAGATTCATGCACAGCTTGACATAACCCAGCTTGAAAACTATATTATACATAATCCAATCAGAAGGAAAGACTCACAATTTTGAGGTGAAAAATACGGGGCGATTAACTCAGGGATAGAGTGCTGCCGTGGTAGAACCCACGGGTTCTGCCGCGGCGGAAGCCGCGGGTTCGAATCCCGCATCGCCCCTCCCACATAAATTACAAAGCAGAGCAGGTATCAAGCTCCGTGACGACCAAAAAGTAAAGGAAGGCCAGGGATGGTGAATAAATTACCTAGAAGGAAGTTTTTAAAACTGTTGGGAACAGGCATGGCATCAATCACTGTTGCAGTTATAGGCCCATTATCTGGCTTCTCGGCAATACGCGCAAAAAGAAAATTGAAAAAAACCAAATCATATATAGACAATGCAAAAAGAGCTGAGTTGAGAAAATTATTGCATGAAATGCGCACAGACTTGAGGAGATGCAAGGAAGCTCTCATTGCCAGAAAGAAAGCAGGGAAATCCTTCGGCCGTTTGGCTTCTCAATTGCATATAAAGCAGCGCACCATAAGAAATTACCATATTGCCCTCAGTGAGCTAAGAGGCAACAGAAGAAAACAAATAGAGCGTCCCCGCAAAGGCAATCTGCCTTGTGAATACACAATCACCCGAATTAAGAAACGATATTCATAAAAAATAGATAAATACCGACACCTATCCATTAAGAAGGCGGCATTCTATTTGTGAAAAAGAATTCTAGTTGCTAACTTTGACCAGAATATAAGCCTTTTCGTACTCAGATCCAGCGTTTCTTATGACTCCGCTAACAAAAGTAAAATCATCGTTTCCTTTATGGCGGAAGGCATAATGGTCGTTGAAATTAAAATCTAAATTCCCACTCCCTTTACATTCCTCAACGCCATAATAGTTGTTACCGTGAATGTTGACTTGAGTGTTGGAAAAATTGCAGTGCTCTCCGTTTTGGCTCCAGATCAGGTGATCTCCAGGGTTTAATGCCGGATCCTTGTTGTCGTTTTCCCATAGTGAAAGCCGGTAATGATGGGGAGGTCTGGACAGGGGACCAATCGTTACGGTGGGAATGACTCTCATGGCCCCGCCTCGGGCATTCGATTCGAACTCAATACTCTTCCTGCCCTCTGGTATCTGAGCACCATCGGCATCAAAGATTTCGATCACAAGATTGAATTCAGAGGGAAGGTTTTCTTCAGTATCCCAACCCTCACGTTCGTTTGGCCGCTTGAAGAGATACTTCCCTCCTGGGTCAAAAACTGAGATATCGACAGAGACCTGATGCTGGGATTCAGGTGTGGTGGAGGTAATGGTCAGAGAAGAAGACGACTCGTTGTTTTGAGAATCAATGACAGTCAGGGAAACATTGTAATTACCGGCGGTGGAGTAAATATGGAAAGGGTTTTGACTGGAAGAGGTGCTTCCGTCGCCAAAATCCCAGTAGTAGGTGTAAGGAGGAGTGCCCCCTGTAGCACTTCCAGTGAAGTCCAAAGAGAGAGGAATATTTCCCGAAGTCTTTGAAACGGAAGCAGAGGCGGAGAGAGGTGAGGGTGTGGGTTGAGCCTCTGAAAAGTCAAACTTTACAGAATACCAGGCATCCTCTGTTCTGGCATATTGACAGTTTTTGGTAATGTATTTTCCCGGCAACCCCCCGGATGCCCGGCTGCTCGTATGGACAATGGCCGCAGATTTCCATGTGCCATCTCCATCCAAGAGCTTCCACTCTGTACCAGGGCCCACACTCACAGGAGGATCGAAATTGAACCGGACATACCATTTGTGCCTTACCGGGTCCATGGTTTCGGTGGATAATTCCTGTGTTTCAGCTTCTACCTGGGAATTGCCCAGTATGAGTTTGAGCCTGGTCTTTCCGACTTTGATCTTGTTGTACACGCTGTTGGAACGGCTGACAAGAAGATAAAAGGTCATTGAATTTACCTCTGTGGCGGGAAAATCATCGGGAAGGCTGCCCACAGAATCCACCACACAGTTGCAGCATGCTGAGCCTCCGACAAACACCAGCTTGGCCGTTTCATCCCGCGTTGCCTGGTAAATCTTTTCCAGCACTGGGATTTTTTCTGGAACAGTCTTTCTTTTCCTAACAGCTTTCTTTTTTTCTGGCCTTTCAACGGGAGTTTTTTTAGAGGCCTTTTTCTTGACGGCCTTCTTTTTGGCTGGAACTTTTTTTTCAGCTTTCTTTGCGGGTTGCTTTACGAGGAGTGTTTCCACCTTTTGTAATACTCCGTTCACATATTCCCAGGTTTCTGCTGGATAGGTGGTTCCAGAGTGTCTTCCCACATAGCTTTCGAATGAAAGTGTTAATTTGTTCCCCTCTTGCTGAATTTGGGGACCCTTACAGTTTCCGAATTTTTCAGAAACAAAATGAGTGCCATCCGAGCGCCAGCCGATAACCCGGTAGGTAAAGGCCAGACAGATGTTCCCTCCTGAATATTCGTAAAGAATATCGATGTTCATTCCGTCGATATCCCTGTAAGATTTATGAATACTGACATCAGCCGCATGGGAGAGGTATATTTCTTCACCATTCAATTGAACTGAAAATTCATAGTCATCTTGCTTGACAATTCTCAGTCCCTCCGAAGGCACTGATTCGCCAGCAGAAAAACCATCGAGTTCCCTGTCTACAAAAGCCTCAAGACAGTTGCCACACAATGATCCTCCGATAAACGCCGGTTTGGATGCTTCATCGCATGATGTCCGATAAATGCGCTCCTCGGTGAATGTGTATCTGGCAAGGAGAATGAGGGCTAAAAATAAAATATTGATAGAACGTAATTGTTTCATTCTTTTCTCCTTGTTTGCCAAGTTTATACTGAGCTCTTTGGATTGTATCTTCCTGACTGCAGAATCCCTCCTTCTTTCCACTAGGGATATATCATGAGAGAAAATTTTATGTCAAGCAGAAATAGGTGCTAAAATTAGGGTAAAGGTTCCTGAAGATTTGAAAGTGTTGTCTGGACTACCTCGGGCAGAGCTGGATGGATATGCATGCCGTTGACAATAGGCATTACAGTTCCCACGGAAGCCATGGCATCGATCACTTCCTGAATGAGGATGGGAGCATAGGGGCCGATGATGTGAAAACCCAAGATCTTCCAGGTCTCTTTTTCCACGATGATCTTGGCAAAACTCTCCTCATCCCTCATGGCCTCACCTTTAGCCACGTCCAAATATTTAGCTTTTCCCACTAGAATATCGTAATTTTTCTTAGCTTCGGCTTCCTCAAGACCCACCGAGGCAATCTGGGGATAGCTGAACACCGCATGGGGAACAGTCATGAAATTAACCTTGTTTCTCTCTCCGTGCATGCTGTTATGCCAGACGAGGTTTGCCTGATGGTTGGCAGAGTGCCTGTACATCTTTGTCCCGATGGCATCTCCCAGGGCCCAGATGTTTTCCTTACTTGTCTCCAGATAGGCATTGACTTTTATGTAGTTTTTCTCATCCGTATCCACTCCTGTATTTTCCACTTTAAGAAGATCTGCGTTCGATTTTCGTCCAGCAGCGATGAGCACTTTTTCAGCCTTGAATTCTCTCCTCTTTCCAGATGACTTGTCTTCAGCAATGACTTTATAACCTCCATCATCTTTGGCAGCTTCCACAGCTTCGGTATGGGTGTGGATTTCTATCCGCTCTTCCATTTTTTCCTTCAGCAAATCCGAGATTTCAGGCTCCTCTTCCTTAACCAGCCTTTCTGCCCTCTGGATTAGCGTCACTCTGGTCCCCATGGCTGAGAAGAAGTGCGCATATTCTGCGGCAATATATCCGCCACCGATGATGATCAGGCTCTCAGGTCTGTCTTCAAGCTCGAGCAGAGTCTCATTGGTGAGGTAATCGACTTCTTCAATGCCTTTGATTGGAGGGATAAGAGGCCTGGCTCCGGAAACGATGAAAATTTTTTTCCCTTTTATTCTATCTCCTCCGATGTCCATTGTGTAGTTTGTGGTGAAAGAACCCATTCCCTGATAAAAATCCAACTCTGGGGTATGCCTGATCCCCTCCTGTATATGGCTTCTGCTTTCCTCAACGGATCGTCTCATCCTTTCCATAAGGCCCCTAAAGTCTATCTCCCTGATTTCCGCCTGAATACCCAGCTTCCTGGCTTCACGGATTTCCATTATCCGATCTGCAGGAAAGATCAATATCTTGGAAGGGATACAACCCACATTGAGACATGTTCCCCCTAAAGGATCTTTATCCACAAGGGCTGTGCTTAAATTATGGGCCAGGGCCTGTTCGACGATGATTGCACCGGAGCCTGATCCGATAACGATGATGTCATATTCTTTCATACATCTCTCTCCTTTAAACCAGAATCTTGATTCCTACCAAAAGAAGGGCCGCTGCAACAATTCTTCGGAATGTCTCTTGTTTAATCTTTGCCAGGAGTACTTTTCCTGTCCTCACACCAAGATAAGCACTTATGATCAAGAACGGAATAAGAAGATAGTAGGAGCTTTCCTTGACAATCTTGGTGAATATATAGGTGGGAATCCTGGTGATATCTATAACCACCGCAATCATGGCTGATGTGGCCACAAAGACCTCCTTAGAAAGGTTGAAGGCAACCAAGAAGGCCGCTCTCACCGCTCCACCTAATCCTATAAGACCAGCCAGAAGTCCAGAAAGGCTTCCCCCTAGAGCAGCGCTTATTTTTGATTCCTTCAGAGCAAATTTGGGTCTGGCAAGGGAATAAATGGCATAAATGATAAGAAAAACAGCCAGAATCATTCTGATGATATTTACAGGCATCACAGAGATAAGAATTGCGCCTGTAAAAGCTAAAATGATGCTGGGAATCCCAAAGAGAAAGAATGTCTTAAAATCTATTTTCTTCCAGAAAATTCTTATCTTAAAGATGTTGTTGAACAGATGGAAAATCGCCACCACGAATATAGCGGTCCTGATGTCCATAAATTGGACAGCCAGGGGAATAAGAAGAGCGGAGCTTCCGAAACCGGCAATGGTGGCCACCACAGCAGCCAGGAATGAGGCTGCGATGAAAAGAATGTTTTCTAGCATTCTCGCAGTGCTCTCATATCTTCAGATGATCTATTCATATTTAGAGAAAAAACAGAATCGCAATCCCGATTAGCTATTATAGAAGCGTCGACAGCGGATTTCAAAGATTATGTCGATAGATTTAATCATATTCCTCAATATTTCAGAGAGGAAATAAAAGGAAACACTTTACCTGAGCCTCAGATTTTTGTATTCTTTAGATAATAAAAGGGAGCTAACAAAAAATGAAAAAAAACGGGATGAAGAAATTTATTATTGTCTTGATGATGGCAAACATGGCTCTGTTTTCTGGACTCATCGCGAGCCCAGAAGGAAAGAACAATATAAGGAGGCCCACTATGAAGCTGACAAGCCCGGAATTCGAACATAACAGTATGATTCCATCGAAATTCACCTGCGATGGACAGGATGTCAATCCCACGCTCAACATAGAGGATATTCCAGAGGAAACAAAGAGTCTGGTCCTTATCGTCGATGACCCGGATGCCCCCATGGGAACCTGGGTTCACTGGGTGGTCTTCAACATTCCCGTGACATCGCAAATTCAGAAGGACAGCGTTCCCGGAAGACAAGGAATAAACGACTTCAGGAAAAAGAATTATGGCGGTCCTTGCCCCCCTTCAGGTACTCACCGCTATTTCTTTAAACTCTACGCATTGGATATTGAGCTTGATTTAGAGGAGAGTGTTCGGAAAGAAGATGTTGAAGAGGCCATGGAAGGTCATATCCTGGCTCAAACTGAGTTGATCGGTTTGTACAAACGCTGATAATAAATCATATTTTATTTTACGACTAGAAAAGGGACAAATTCATCCAACGAGGACGCTTCCTTCAGGCGCACATTTTCTGATTCAAGTTATGCATTCAATTAGGAAAAGTGTCTCCATCGGAAACGTTCTTATTAGGCGGCGGTTGCTGTCCGTCCGAAGCCAATAGTGGGGGGTGGGAGGGTCTTGGCGAGGACGGACAGAAACCGATGCTGTTGAAATGTCATCTTATTCTTTTTTCTTGGATGCAGCGTATCCATCAGAGAGAGTCTTCATGAAAAGAACGATAAGCTCTTCTTCTCTCTCACTCAATCCTAAATTGCCCAACTCGGTTTTGTTCATGTTTTCGCTTACTTCAGGAGGAGGCCAGTTCTCAACGTCTCTGGTGTTATAAAACTTCATGAGACTCTCGAGGCTCTTGAAATACCCGTTGTGCATATAAGCTTTGGCAAAATCTCTTTCTGGCCTCAAGTCGACATTGCGCAAAGTAGGAACTTTATGCTTTCCATAGTTTGCCTTGGCATATGGGGCATATTCTTGTGTCTTCTCCAGAAATTCTCCTAAGCCCCTATCGATCCAATCCTCTCGCTCAGAATTCCATTCCTCAGGCATTGAATAGAAGGGATTTTCGGGATTCTTGGGGACACCAAGATTATCATATGTGAAATCCGTAAACACAGGAGGTTCTCCGTCGGGACCTTCATTTAAAACATGACAATTTGCACATTGGCCCTTGCTAATAAAAAGCATCAACCCTTCAACCTCGTCATCTTCCAAGCCTAAATTCTTATAATCTTCCCAATTCATCTCATCCAGGGCTGTGACATCTTTACCTTCAGATTTTGCTCTCTTCCAGAACACATCAAATTTGGAACTGAATGGATTCACCTCAGAAGATCTCTCGAAAGCAGCGATAGAATCTACTATCCTCCTATATGTCCTATCGATATCATTCTCCCAATCCAACGAACCTGGTCCCCAGACATCCTCAAAAAGATGAGCATAGTCTGAATCTTTGATTTTCATCACCACGCTTTTCTTGTCAGCATTATTCTGCTCTAATGGATTTAAGAAGGGTCCCATCGCTTGCTCTGCCAGGGGATCCCCGTCAATTATTCCTGTAGCTCTTCCATCCCAAAACATTCCTCCCGCGAAATTTCCTTCCTCATCCAGATGGAGGACCGGACTCCTTCCCGCATAAGCAGAGGTGGGTGGTTTTCGGTTTCCAAATCGACTGGCCACAGCTCCTTCGTAGACAGCGCCTGCCTTGTTAATCGCCTCAATAGGTCCTGTCCAACCTACCAAAGGCCCGTGGCAGGCGGCACAGGATTGACCTTGCGGATCGGAGAGATTGGCATCAAAAAATATCTTTTTCCCCAGAAGCTCCTTTTTAGTAAGCTCCTCCTGGGCCTCATTTCTCGGCTCTTTCTCTCCCGCACAAAAAACCAGAAGAAGAAGGATTGTTATACTGAACTCCTTCCTCATCCTTTTCATAGGAATCCCTCCTTTCTCGGTGCTCCCTCTTCCTCTGTCTATTCTTCAGCGATTTCGGGAAGACCCCGCGCTCGCCTTAATCTAAGGAGGAAAGGCTTGTAGAGGAAACTGCGCTCATCCAATTCACAGAGTTGTCTGAACATTGGCTTTGTGACAGTGAAGGCAAGAATGTCAGGAGGTAAATGCTGACGCATGGCAATGTCAGTCGCCCCTATGGCGGCCTGGGGAATGTCAAGATCCTCAAAGGGATGAAGCTCAGAACATCCAGAGCCGAATGGAGCTATCACAGGAGGCGGATCATCCGGAGCACTGCGATACTGAGCCCCGATCATTAAAGCGCTCAATTGATCCGGGTTGACGTAGAACGTGATAGTTTTAACATATTCCCATAGGTCTTTCCTGTAAGGGCCAACAAAAAGATATGGATAGGTAGCTTTGTAGGGCTTGGCGGAGTCAATCCATTTCTCCATAAGTTCATGGGAAGCCTTGAGTCCTTCATCATCGACCAGAAACTTGATGAATTCCCTCCTGGAGCGCGCCCTTATCCCCCACATCCAGTGACCTGCGCCTCCGCAACCGTAATGGGCCCTTGTAATGTGAAGAGTTTCCCCTCTAAGCCAATTCTTATAAAAAGAGAAAATACAGTCTCTCTGTTCGGGCCTGACCAAAGGCTTAAACGGCTCAGGATCAGGCGCGTCGCAGAAACTGATAAGGGGTGTGGTTAAATCGATTCGTTTTATTAAAGTAGTCTGGTCAGGCGGGTTATTTTTCATAATGGTCAATATATCGCATTTTTACTGACAATATGCAAGCTTTAACTCCCCTTCATAAAAAGCCAAAGAATCGGTTTTATTCGGTCAACAACAGAAGAGAACAAAGACAGTCTTGCTTTACAATGTTTAGCCAGATGCAAGGATTTTTAGTTCACTTACCCATATACTCGGAAATTTTAATATTCTTCCTCTCCAGCGTTGTTCCCATTGCCTTATCCAGACGGGCCAGAGAAAGACTATAATCGATGACAGCCCTCAATTCCGCACTGTGAGCGTCGGCTAAATCCCTCTGGTACTGGAGGACAACATAATTCGTTGTCAACCCAACTCTTAACTTTTTCTCCTCTGCCTCAAGTTTTTTCTCTGCCAGCTCTCTGGCAATTTTGTAGGCCTGGACCCTCTGGTAATCTGTCTGAACAGCCCTCACCGCATTCCTGATCTCGAGAAAAATCTGCTGTTTCTGGTTTTTAAGCCTTAAGAGAGCCTGGTCCAGACTCGTCCTGGCCTCGGCATAGGCAGCACGGGAAAACACAGTGTTCAGAGGAATGCTAAGAGTTAATCCTATTGACCAATTCTTATTCTTGAAATCGAAGGCATCGTTCAGCGCTTTGACTGATTTGCCAGAAATCGTACCCGTAACCACTTCAGTCAGAGGGTCATTATTGAGATAGAGAATTTGCGTCCCAGATATTCCCGGACTCCAGTAAGATGCCCGGAGGCTTATGTCTGGCAGAAGTTGATTCTTAGCATAACTCAGATTAAGCTCATTGTTCCGGATATTAATCCTGCTTGCCTGAAGATCGGGCCTGTTTTCCAAGGCGGTAATGAGAGCATCCTCGAGACTCACCTCCCTTATCTCATAGGCCGGCTTATCCACAGGCATAATCTCCGCCCGCATCTTAACCTCTTCCCCTTCAGCAGTAAGGTTGATGATAGTCATTAAGAGGTCCTCAGAATTCTCGACCATGGCCTCAGCCTGCAGAATATCTGCTTCACGGGTGGCCACCTCAGCCTGTGCGCTCAATATTTCAATAGGCGCAACGGTGCCTACCTCAACCTCCCTCTTATTCTTGGCTAAAAGATCTTGGGCCAGCTCCAAGGATCGCTTCTTCACCTTGAGATTTTCGATGCTGAAGACCAAGTTCCAGTAAGCCTCTTCCACGTTGTAAATCGTGTCCAAAAGAACTTGCTTGAACTGATTTTCTGAGATATCCCTGTTGTTCTGGGCGATGATGATATCTTTGCGGCTGATCTTAAATCCAAAATCCTTGAGCAGAGGCTGGGTAAAAGAAAAGTACAACGTACTCCCATAACGGGGGTTTATTGTCTGGAATTTTTGATTGGTGTCGTTTTTATAAGAATAGAGATAAGCTTGAATTTCTCCTCCTGTGGGAATGAGCTGAGTGATTTGTGCTGAATAATCATTGTAATCAGTAGCGATGTTTTCAGCAGCTTCTATCCACGAAAAAGAAGGTGAGTTGGTATGTTCAGTGCCGTAAGCGAAGGAAAGGCGGGGCATGAATTTTTCCTTGGCCATGGAGACAGAAATGTGGGCAAGTTCCGGATTCAAAACTTCAACGGCAATCCCGAGGTTGCTCTCCATAGCTTTCAGGATGCAGTCCTTAAGAGATAAGGTTACCTCTTTCTGCTGGGCATAGCCCCCAGCAACCAGAAGAACAATGGAAAGAAGAATAAAAAAATCCTTTTTTTTTATCATTTGGAACCTCCTGGGGAGCAATCAGCAATTCAAGTCAGGTCTTAAACCGTACTTTTTCTACCTCAAAGCTGAATGCGCCCGATAAAAAAACGTTCAATCAACGATCCACCCATCCAGAAGATTAATAATTCTGTCTCCGTAGGCTGCTTTTTCTTCAGAGTGGGTCACCTGGATGATTGTAGTCCCCTCTTTATTCAGCTTCTTGAGTAAATCCATCACCACTTTTCCTTCCTGGGAATTTAAGTTTCCTGTAGGCTCATCTGCCAGGATAAGCTGAGGGCTGGTGATCACAGCTCTGGCTACAGCCACTTTCTGCTGCTGTCCACCAGAAAGTTGATTTGGGAAGAGGTTTTTCTTGGCTACGATGTTGAACTTGTCAAGCATGTCACAAACCTTACCTTTCCGCTCAGCTCCTTTGACTTTTTTATAGAGAAGAGGGGTTTCCAGGTTTTCGTAGACTGTGAGATCATCGATGAGGTGATAACTCTGGAAGATAAAACCGATGTGATGCTTATGAAGCTCTGAAAGCTGTCTTTCGCTGAATCTGTGAACAGGTTTATCAAAGAAGAAATATTCACCGCTTGAGGGCTTATCCAGCATACCGAGGATGTAAAGAAGGGTTGATTTCCCTGCACCAGAGGGCCCCATAACGGTTAAGAACTCACCCTGTTTGACTTCCAGGTCAATGTTCCGCAGGACAAAGGTCTTGACAAAGCCTGTTGAATAATATTTGGTGATGTCTTTCATTTTTATCATGACCAACTCCTTGCTCTTACTGCTAACATACTGTAAGGCCTTTATTTAAATGAATCAATAAATTTTGATCCTCTCTCTCAGGACAATCCCGAAACAAAGGGAAATAAAACGCAGAATAAGGCTATTTTCAGACAATTTCTAAACATGAGCCGTAGATCTGTTCTTTTTTTGCTTTTCTTCGGAACATGATAGGGATATTATTTCTGGTGGGCACACCGATCTGGACCAGCTGCCAATCCCTGCCATGCTCTTTAATCACCCGCTTGATGACTTCAACCTTATCTGCTTTCTCACCGTTGTAGTCCTCCCAGACTATGATTTCGACCCTGTAATGAAGCGTGCGTTTCTTCCCGTTGATTTTGACCTCGATGTCTATGTTCTGTTCTGCTTCTATGGTTGGGATTTGAAGGACAACCTCTCTCATTTGTATCCTCCTTGTTTTCTTTGGAAATCAAGGCACACGCAACCGATCTGAGACGACCGGCACATGTCCCGGATTTTCGTCAATCTTCATTTCTTTTTTGTTTTATCCTGTATAAAACCCGTCCAAGATAACCACCTTCGTTGATTTCGGCAATGTATAATCCCGGCTGAAGGTAAGCTTCGGTCTTTAGCATAGGTTCGGAAAGCTTCTCCAGCAGAACGCTGGCTTCCCAATCCTGCTGTTTATCACTCAACAGTACAGTCTCTCTATTCTCCACAATCTTCTGCAGAATTTCTTTCAGATGCATAATTTCCTCCTATTCAGACTTCATTCATAACGCAGTGAATCCACTGGATTGGCCAGGGCAGCTTTTATAGCCTGGTAACTTACGGTGAGCAATGCTATAGCAAAAGCCAGAATTGCGGCCAAAACAAAAGGCAAAAACCCGATGTTGATGCGATAGGCGAAATCCTGGAGCCACCTGTTCATGGCATAATAAGCCACTGGCCAGGCAACAATATTGGCTACAAGCACCCACTTGGTGAATTCTGAGGAGAGCATCAGGACGAGGCTGGGAGCTGTTGCTCCGAGCACTTTGCGAATTCCAATCTCCTTTGTGCGCCTCTGGGCCGCGAAAGCAGCCAGCCCGAATAATCCTAAACAGGCAATTAGAATAGCTATTATGGAGAATGTGCGAATGATCCTGCCTGTCTGCTTTTCTCCTCGATAGAGCGTGTTAATATCCTCATCCAAAAAAGTATAGGTGAAAGGATATTCTGGTACAAATTTGGAAAATGTCTTTTTTATCGATTGAATGGTGCCAGAAATATCATACGACTTTATTTTCACAGCCATGGTCCAAAAATATTCAGGATCATTGCTCAGAACCATAGGTTCAATTTCATCATGGAATGAGGAGATGTGGTGATCTTTCATCACTCCTATGATTGTACCTTTCAGTCCAAGTCCCGTCTGAAATCTCTTGCCGACCGCTTCTTCAGCCGAAGCAAGCCCCATCTTTCGAACTGTAGCCTCGTTGACGATAAAGGCTTCTTTTAAATCAGTCGAATACTCTCTGTAAAATTTTCTTCCTGCAACCATTTCGATCTCAAAATTACTGAGGTAATCCATATCAACAAAATTGTGATAGATAAGAAAGGCCTGCTCCTTTGAGGCACTTTCCGGGCGTCCGTACGTCACAAGAATGTTGCCTGAAATGGGAGCTCTTAAACAGGCTGTCGCACCTATGACACCTGGATATCTAATAAGCTCATTTTTTATCGACTCATACTGTTTTCGACCTGACTCACTCTGGATAGGAATAATCAGCATATGTTCCTTGTCGAAACCTAAATGGGCATTCTTCATGTAACGCAACTGTTGATTGATGATCAGCGTACAGACAATCAAAAGAATAGAGACAACGAACTGAATGATGACCAATGATCTTTTAAAAAATAGTTGACCCAAAGAAGCTTTAACAGCCTCCTTTGAGCCCTTCAATGCATTTATGGGTTGATGCCTGGATAAAAACACGGCCGGGTAAATGCTGGAAAGGATTCCGACAAAGAGAGTCAGGAGAAAAAATCCGCCTAAAAACAGGATATTCTTCCCATAATTAAATACAATGGATTTGCCCACTAGGGAAGAAAAAGTGGGCAAAAGTAATTCAACGGTAGCCAGTGATATGAACATGGCTAACAAAGTTAGAAGGATGGATTCACTTACGAATTGTTTTACCAGCTGAAACCGCTGAGCCCCCAGGGCTTTTCTCATTCCCACTTCTTTGGCTCTTCTGGAAGATTGAGCTGTGGCCAGATTCATGTAGTTTATGCAGGCGATGACCAGGATAAGGAAGGCAATCGTGGAAAGGATAACCAGATTAGAGACGAAATTGTTGGCTTCAATCTCGTCCTCCAAGTGAGAATGCAGATAAATACTTTTTAGAGGCTGCAAAAATATTTTTCTCTCGATATCTGGCCGTTTTCCAGCGTGGCGAGTGATGATGTCTTCGATTCGAGACGTATATTCCTCAACGTCTATATTTTTAGGTAATACGGCATAGGTATATAAGGTTGTGTATCCGGTCCAGGCGTTGAGCCACAAACCAAAGTTCTGTTCATTTTTAGCAAGAAAAGAAATAACAAAATCGAAGTGAAAGTGGGAGTTAACTGGAACGTCCTCTATCACTCCTGTGACCATGAAATTATACTGGTTGTTCACCCGAAAGACTCTTCCTATGGGATCCTCATTCGCGAAATATTTTTGAGCTGTAGAGGCTGTAATCACCATAGATTCGGGAGTATCCAGCAAATGGGAAGGATTCCCATTCAGAAGTTGAAAAGGAAAAACATTAAAAAAGTCAGGATCTGCATATATCACATTCTCCTCGTAAATTCGCTTGTTTTCATATTCAAATAAAACCTGAGAATCAAAATATACCCGGGTGATATGCTCGATTTCTGGATATTCCTCCTTAAGTGCCGGCGCTAAAGGGGTAGGTGTAGCAGCACTCAAGCTCGTGCTTTGGGGCCTTATGGTCTTATGACCAACGCGGTAAATCTTATCTGCATTAGAGTGGAAAGTATCATAACTGAGCTCTTGTTTGACATAGAGCAAGATGAGAAGACAGCAGGTGATGCCTACAGCAAGCCCAAATACAGTTATGAAGGAATACACCTTTTGCTTGACAAGATTTCTGAATGCGATCTTTATATAATTTTTAATCATATGTTCTTTCTAAAATGATTATTAAGCAAAAAATATGCCATCATAGCCACCAGAGGAAAAAGATAATGAGTCCTGGATATGCTTAAAACATGTGTTCGCTAGGGTAACATATGGTGTCCACAAGCGAACAGATTAATAACGCTACCTTCCTCTGGACTCATGAATAAAATATAGATTTAATGATTTACTAAGCAACCAAACTTCCTCCACTCCTCATAAAAAAAATCTTTGTCTATATTTTCTGAAGAGGTTGCATTCCGGTTTTTAAAAAAATAGATATAATCCTCAGCCAGGAATGTTTCGATTTTTTCTAATGTATATCCAGCCTGATCAGCTTGTTTGATAAGCTTATCTTTAGGGGTAGCTTCTGAAGCCCATCTAGATTTCTCTGGAGTCCTTTCCACAATGACCAGAATTCCATCTTTCTTCAGTGCGGGGATCAAATTTTTCAAAAGCTCCACAGGCTTTTCCAAGTGATGGTAGACGTTGATCATAAAAGCAATATCCAGTACCTCTTCGGGTATATGAGGCTCTACAACTGTGCCCAAACAGGTGATGACGTTGGTGAAACCGAGTCTTCTGCATCGTTGTTCGATAGAGTGAAGGTAATTCTCGACGATATCATTGGCATAGACTTTGCCATTCGGCCCAACTCTATCTGCAAACCAGACTGTGAAACGGCCCCTGCCAGCGCCGATATCCCCAATCACCATACCCTCCTTCAAGCCGATGGCGTCCATAATCTTGACCGGCGGCTGATTCCTGTTCAGTCTCTTTTCCCAAGGCTCGACAAATTCTTCTCTCTGTAAAGCAAAAAACACAGATGAGAAAATGAGAAGTGTGGCGAGAAAAATTATGGCCATTCTAAAGCATAAAATTTTTCTCATCATTTCATCTCCTCATCCCCTTTTGCTCTGCTTTTATATCTATCAGCAGGATTCTAAGACAAGGAAATTAAATCTTAAATTCCTTCTGGATGTTCTCAGAGACGATATGCCCATCAAAGAGATGGATGATACGATGGCTGAATTCAGCATAGGCTGGTGAATGAGTAACCATGACCACTGTGGTGCCCGACTCATGGAGTTCCCCGATGAGCTTCATCACTTCCTCACCATGTGCCGAATCCAGGTTTCCTGTTGGCTCGTCAGCCAGTATCAATTTTGGCCGGGCCACGATAGCCCTGGCTACAGCTACTCGCTGCTGCTGACCCCCAGAGAGCTGTTGAGGGAAATGATTTTTACGGGCTATGATCTCCATCTGCTCAAGGACTTCATTTACTCTCTTTTTCCTCTCTGAGGATGAGTAACCAAGATAGAGAAGCGGAAGCTCAACATTCTCGAAGACTGTCAGCTCATCTATAAGGTTAAAACTCTGGAACACAAACCCGATATTCGACTTCCGAAGGCCTGCCCGCCGCCTTTCCGAATACCTGCTGACTTCCTCGCTGAGAAACAAATACTCGCCACTGGAGGGTTTGTCGATCATTCCCAGAATATTGAGAAGCGTCGATTTCCCACAACCTGACGGTCCCATGATAGCCACATACTCTCCCTCTTGAATCTCCAAGTTGATGTTATTCAAAGCTGTTGTTTCGACTTCTTCTGTGGTGTAAACCTTTTTAAGGTCCTTGGTCTTTATCATGCCTTTCCTCCTTGATTAAGCCTTCATTTTGATATCCATCTATCCGAATGTAAAGCCTCTTATTCTTATAAGACGCTCTATCTGTGTCTAAGGTTTACTTTAAAATAAGCCTATCCATGTTTCCAAAGCTTTCATAGGAAGATGTGATGACCTTCTCACCGGGATTCAAACCTTCGAGCACCTCAAAAACCTGGGGATTCTGCCTTCCCAGTTTTATCCTTCTTTTGGTGGCCACTCTCTCAGACTCATTGACCACGAAAACCCAATTTCCTCCTGTAGTCTGGTAAAACCCCCCTCTAGGCAGGAGAACGGCTTCAGATATGTCACCTAATTCCAACCGAATATGCAGCGTTTGTCCGCGGGTAATCCCCTGAGGTTCATCGCCGACAAATTCCATGTCCACCTCGAAACGGCCCTCTCTCACCTCAGGATATATTCTTTCGACCACCAGGTTATAAGTCGTTCCTGTAAACTCAAACTCCCCGGTTCTTCCCAACTCAATTCGGGCAATGTAATGTTCATCTATGGCGGCCCTCACCTTGAAGCCCTCTAAAACATCGATCTGCCCCAGACGTTCTCCTGCTGATTTGGACTGTCCGATCTCCGCATTCAATGAGGTCAGGTGGCCGGAAACCGGGGCCTTAATGTTGAGATTATCAAGCCTGCCGTTGATGATTTCAAGGTTATTCTGCATGCGGTTGACCTGGGCTTCCAATGCCTCTACCTGGCTCTGCCTGAATTCCAGGTCTTTCTTCTGACTCTCCACGGTCAAATCTTTTTTCTTCAGCAGATATTCATACTGATCTTTGGCCAGCTCGAACACGTGCCTGGAGATCAGGTTATCCTTAACCAGCTCTTTGTAACGCTCATAGACTCTTTTCTGCTGCTGGAGCTCATTCTCGATATTAGCCAGCTCCTGGCTCAATTGTAACCGGTATCTCTCCATATCGAGACGGGTGTTGCGCAGGTTGTTTATCTGCTGGAACAACTCGGCCTCGCGCCACATGCTGTTTATCAAAAGATTGGTGTTGGCCAATCTCAGGATTTTATCTCCTTTCTTGACAAAACTACCAGCCTCTGAATGGATCTCCTCGACTATTCCTCCCTCAGACGCATCCAAATAATGGGTAATTATAGGCAGAACATTCCCCATTACAGGAATAAACTCCTGGAATGGGCCTTCGGTTACCGTGGATAAAGTCAGTCGCTCTGCCCTCACATTCAATGATGATTTACTGACTCCAAAAACAAATATATAAATCACCGCCACTATAAATAATCCCACTGCGGCAAACGCTGCGATCCTCTTCGGCGGCCACTTTTTTTTCTCAATCTTGCGATCCATTCCCATTCTTTTACTCCTTATGGATGATCCTTCTGTCTTTCAATATCGCTCGAATATTTCCATTTTCTTATAATCATTTTGGAATCGCTTTGTTAGATTTCTTTCCTGTGCAATAAATGTGCCAGAATAATATCCTACGCAGTCAAAAGGCAAACAGGTACAGCAAAACCAAAAAAAAGTGTTCAATTGCAAGACATCTAGTGTTCATTTTAGAACAGCTTCTAGATGATTTCATCAATTCAGCCAGTGAAAATTAGATAAAACAAGTATTCCTCTAAAAGGCATATTTCTTGCATGAATGATTTCCCCTGATACTTTTTGCTATAATGGACAAAGAGCAACCGACAGGTAATTTTGGCCGTGATTGTAATATGTTAACACATTTGAAAGTAAATTCATGACAAAAAAAGACCACCGGAGGAAAAGCTGATGAATAAAAAGACTGGAAAAATTCTCATCATCGATGATGATGAAGATATTCTTCAGGCAGCCCGTCTTGTTCTTAAAAAACATGTCTCTCAGGTTCGTACGGAAAAATCGCCGGAAGTCATCCCCTCTCTTCTTAAAAATGACTCTTATGATGTCGTTTTTCTGGATATGAATTTCGCCAAGGGGGCTACCAGCGGTCAGGAAGGCTTTGATTGGCTGAGTAGAATTTTCGAAATCGATCCTTCTGTGGTTGTGGTTCTGATCACCGCCTTTGGTGATGTGGAAATGGCTGTTCGTGCTGTAAAAGAAGGGGCCACTGATTTCATCCTCAAGCCATGGCAGAACGAACGGCTTGTGGCCACTTTGACCTCTGCCATGAATCTTCGGAAATCACGAAGGGAAGCTGACAGCCTGCGTTCAAGGCAGAAACAGCTAAGCGCTGATCTTGATCAGCCATTTCATGATTTCATAGGCCAGAGCCCCGCCATGCAGGACGTGTTCGCTGTCATCCAGAAAGTGGCCAAAACAGATGCCAATGTGCTCATCCTGGGAGAGAACGGCACAGGAAAAGAGTTGGTTGCCCGCGAACTCCACCGCCAGTCCGATCGAGTCGAAGAAGTCTTTATCAGCGTAGATATGGGAGCTGTGAGTGAGACTCTTTTTGAGAGTGAACTTTTCGGCCATGTCAAGGGCGCATTTACTGACGCCAGAGAAGACCGGGCCGGCCGCTTCGAGATTGCCTCTGGTGGAACGCTGTTTCTGGATGAAATCTGCAATCTACCCTTGCCTCTTCAGGCCAAACTTTTGAGTGCTCTGGAAAGCCGCACGGTCACCAGGCTCGGCTCCAACAAACCCATCACCATCAATGTCCGTCTTATCTGTGCAACCAATATGCCTATCCATGAAACGATTGCCGCAAACAAGTTCCGCCAGGATCTTCTCTACCGGATCAACACTGTGGAGATTCACATCCCCCCCTTGCGTGATCGTATCGAGGATATCCCTCTTCTGGCAGAACATTTCCTCAAGATCTACTGCAAAAAATACAGCAAGCCAATCCTGAGGCTGAGCCCTGCAACCATGAAGAGGCTGGAAAAATATCATTGGCCGGGTAATGTCAGAGAGCTGCAGCATGCCATAGAACGGGCCATCATCATGAGCGATTCCCAGGTCTTACAACCTTCTGATTTCTTCTTTCCTGCTCCCGAAGCAAAAGGAGATGCTCTGGTGTTCGAGGACTATAATCTTGAAGATATAGAAAAAATAATCATCCATAAAGCTATAAGCAAATATGGGGGAAATATCACCCATGCTGCCAAAGAGCTGGGGCTTTCGCGAGCTTCTCTGTATCGAAGATTAGGAAAATATGGTCTTTAAGAAGTTTCGCATTAATTGCACAATCCGTGTTCTCCTTCTTGGAGCAGCCTTCTGTGCTTTCTTCTATTTCCTCTTCCGGACAAACATTTATGCTGCTTTGGTTATCATCGGCCTCTTCATCATCTACCAAATCTACTCACTCATCAATTATGTGCAGAAGACAAACAGGGAACTGACCCGCTTTCTCGAGTCCATCAAATACAGCGATTTTTCCCAGACATTCAAAGATGACGGCCGCGGATCATCTTTTACCGCACTCAAAAAAGCTCTAACCGACGTCATGAATGCCTTCCGCAAAACCAGGGCTGAGAAAGAAGAACATTTCCGTTACTTACAGACCGTAGTTCAGCACGTGGGCATCGGCCTGATTGCCTTCCAGCCAAACGGCGATGTGCAGCTGATCAATACAGCCGCAAAACGCTTATTGAGAACTGCCCAACTCAAGAATATAAAATCTCTACAATCATTGAGCAAAACTCTGGTGAAAACCCTTTTTGAGCTAAAGCCCAGGGAAAGGGCATTGGTTAAGGTTGAAGATGAAAACGAATTGCTGCATTTGGCTCTTTATGCGGCTGAGTTTAAGCTTCGGGGACAAGAATATTCTTTGGTTTCCATCCAGAATATTCACAGCGAATTGGAAGAAAGAGAAATCGAGGCGTGGCAGAAGCTTATCCGCGTTCTCACCCATGAAATCATGAACTCGATAACACCCATCGCCTCTCTGGCTTCCACTATCAACGAACTGATAAAGGATAGCTATTCCGTTCAGGCCTCAGGCGAGAAAATAGATTCCGAATCATTTAATGATATTCATCATGCCTCTCAGACAATCCAGAAGCGAAGCCAGGGTTTACTCCATTTTGTGGATGCCTACAGAAATCTGACCCTGGTCCAAAAACCTAATTTTCAGATTTTCCCGATAAGAGAGCTCTTTTCCCGTGTGGAAAAGCTCATGCAAGCCAACATCAAAGATAAAGGCATTCGTTTTGAATCCCGGATAGACCCACAGAGCCTAGAACTCACTGCTGACCCCGAGCTCATCGAACAGGTGCTTATCAACCTTCTCCTCAATGCTCTTCACTCGGTGGATAAACGCAAGGAGGCAAGGATAAATTTAGATGCCAGCTTGGATGGAAGAGGAAGGATCATAATCCAGGTCAAAGATAACGGGCCTGGAATTCCCAAGGAAAACATGGAGAAGATCTTTATTCCCTTTTTCTCTACTAAAGAAGGAGGCTCTGGTATCGGACTCAGCTTATCCCGTCAGATCATGCGCTTGCACCATGGATCCATAGCTGTTCACTCTGAACCGAATACAGAAACAATCTTTACTTTGAGATTTTAATCTGTTCTATGCTCGCCGTTGTATCTCCCACTCCTCCAATATCTCCCTAACTTCCTGGTCTGAGACATCATACCAATTCCTGTAGACCTGAGCGACCGCTCTGAAAAACACGGGTTTTTCCAGAATGACAACCTCATCAGCCATTCTGCCGATTTCTCCGGCAACTTTTCTTCCTGCTACAGGCGAAGCCACCACTATTTTTATTGCTCCCTTGTTTTGACACAGCTTGATGGAAGCCCTCATAGTAGATCCCATGGCAATACCATCATCGACCAGAATGACTGTTTTACCTTTGATTACAGGTAAAGAGTGCCCTTTTCTCAAGACATCGATTCTTCTTTTAATTTCTCTCTTTTGTTCGTCGACAATCTTCCTGACGGTTTGTTCCGGATAAAAAGAGGCAAATTGTTCATAAATAAAAGTGCTCCCGTCCTCTGCTAGGGCTCCGAAGCCTGATTCTGGATTATCTGGGAAAGGAAGTTTTCTTGTGACGATCAGGCTGAAATCCGCCTGGAGATATTTGGCCACCTGGTAGCCCACTTCTACCCCGCCCTTTGGGATAGCCAGAACAATGACGTCCTTTTTTTTGTGTTTTTCTAAAGCTTGCGCGAGTCTTTTGCCTGCATCCTTTCTGTCTTCAAACATATTCTCTCCATCTCAAATGATCATGAAAACAAATCCCTGCTCATATTATACATAAAAGAAAAGTCAGCCTTGACTCCTTCTTTGTTTCTGGTTTATTCTTTTTCATTATGCAGGGAAAGAATCTTAAAAGATATGTTGAATGTTCAGCCATCCCTCAAGACAAGAAACTGAGAAAAAAATTTTCCTCTGCAAAAGTAGTCTTTGTTTATACATAACGGCAAATATATGTATAAAAATGGATATTTTACAATGAAAAAGACAGGAATTATGTTTGCCTTTATCACCATTTTCATCATGGGAGGTCTTTCGCTCCTTAGCGGCTCGGAAGAACAAACGGAGAAGATTGCCATAGCCTCAGACGGGGAGACAATCGATTCACAAGTTGGGTACCAAGGCGCCCGCTCCCCCTGGTTTCTCTTTTTTGACCAGGAAGGACAGCTTTTGGAGGCGCTCGAGAATCCGCACCGATACACAAGAGGCAATGCTGGAATCAAATGCGCAGAGCTTTTGGCGGAGCATGAGGTCACTGTTTTCGTAGCAGGAAATGTGGGAGAAAAGATGGCCAGTGCCCTGGAGAGTAAAAATATCACATTTATTGCGTTTACGGGAAGTGTAGAGGATGCGGTAAAGCACGTTCTGGAGGAAAACCATACCCAGGAAATCTTCACAGACCTAGAAAAAATACCTTACCCGCAACTCCAGCCGGAATCGGTTTGGTTTCTCTCTGAATTCCTCCCTGCTCCTGCCCGACAGGACGGCAGCCTTTAGCCGCAGCTCAAAATTGGTAAAACCCTTGTAGGCTAATTCAGGAGACCAGGAAGCGCTCCCGTCTGAGAGATTGACAATGACTGTTGCAGCCGGATTCAGATAGAGGATTCCCAGGGGATCCTTCTGCGTAATCCGCACAAAAAGGTAGTCCGTCATCGGAGTAAATCCGCTGTAGGACTCGAGTCCCGCCGCCGCCTTCATCTGCGAATCATCCCCTAGGAAAAAATATCTTTCATAAGCACGGTCCACAAAGGAATAAAAATCTTCAATCTCGGGAGAGCCAAAACCAGCGCCGTTATGATAATACTCCAAAATGTAGGTCGTCTCCGCTCCGGAAAGGTAACGCAGGCCCAGGAGGTATCTTGCCGCATCAAAAGATTCCACATGGATTTGACCATCATCTCCCACACTCCTTCGCTCCAGATCGCGGAGAATGGCGATCTCACCGTGAACCTCCCAGTTGGAGCAGAGATTTCGGGAAAAATCCAGGCCAAACCGGATGGACTGGCTTTTCCCGGCTAAAACCACCAGATCAATATCGGTATCCAGGAACAAAAGGTAGACCTTTCCGGCAAAATTCAGCCCCTTCTTCTTGCTAAAAGCTTCGTTGACCGACTGGAACACTGGGATGATGACTGGTGTGAAAGATAATGTCTTGAGAGCACCTACAAAGCTTCTCGTGTAATCAGCCGTGATCATCCAGTATCCTTCACGGGCAAGGTCCGGTTCGTTGGGATTTTTCGGCCGCTCGACCAATGCGGTTGGGCTCCAGGCATACCCCTTCCCCCAGCGCAATGTCCTCTTCCCAGCATAGATGGTCAGGGAAACCGACGGCTTCAGCGACAGGTATCCTTGAAAAAGATTGGCTCCTGCCTCTGATTCAAACGACGATACCGTATAGTCCAAGTAGGGTTCCAGAAGAGCCTCGAAAATGCCTTTCCCATAAGCAAGGTCTGCAAGCAAAGCGAAGTACCCCTCCTCCAGCATCTTTCGTTTATCCTGGTTGTAGTATTTCAGCCTATAAAAAGAAGAATTTTGGCGGAGCCAAAAGAGGGACGGCCGGAATTCCATATACCCGTCCAGGGAAAAAGCCTTCTTGGCGAATTCGTCGATATCGAATTTAAATTCTTTCTCCTGACTTGATGCCACGATAGCGAACAAGAACAGACCCAGGAGGACAAATCCTGAAAGGTGGACAATTCGGCGCTTCTTTTTCTCCATCTGTTGTTCACCTGGTCAACCCATAGGGAATTTTTTCAAAAACGATACTTACCTGCGCAGGGAATCAAGCTGAGGAAGAAAGGGCAAGGTAAAAACTTCATCCTTGAACTCCCGTGCCTTGATGTTAGCGAAGATCATTATGGATTTGTATCCCCTATAAAGGGGACTCTCAGTCTCGATGACAGAAGGACGGACAATGCCTCCGCCAAAATCCTTGACCTCTTTAAAGGAAAGCGTTTTTATGAGCATCTCGGCCTCGGTCATACAATCGATCCTGATTGGCAGAAGTCTTTCCTTTTCCACTTGAATTGTCAGGCGGTCGTAGGCAACTGTCCTTGTTCTGGCCTTGCAGTGGAGGATGTATTCTCCATTGAGGTCCTCTGCCTTCTCGACTGAATACTCCACGCCGTAATCCAGGCGCAGAATGTCGGCATTGTTGAACACTCCGCCGACCACTGACTGAAGGCTGGTGATCCGGATCGGCTTGGCCACATTAGGGATATAGAGCCACATGTTATCCTCTAGCCTTAGAGTGCTTCTCCCTTTTTCACTTGCAGGAGAGAGGAATAAGGCGGCAACCTTATCTGTTCCTTTCTTAACCGTGTAGAGCACAAACTCCTTTGTCCGCCCGTTGGGTTCTATGTTGATGAGCTTGCGGAAGGCCTCAAAAGACTCAGGGCTCAGGTTCCGATCCATTTTCTCGAGGATGGAATTTCCATCAATAGCCTGGGCCGAAAGGATTAAGGCCGAGCCGATAGCCAGAAAGAAGATCGATGGGCGCAGGGCGATCGTGAATACTGCCGAGTTCTTTTTTCTCATACCTTCCTCTTCAGATATGTCGTAAAGCCTTGATCGGTTCAAGCCGCGAGGCTCGCAAAGCCGGCCGAAAACCGGCCAGCACAGCCACTCCTACGACAATCAGACTGATAGTCAGGATATCTGTAGGATTGAGGCTCGAGGCTAGGATCAATCCCTGCTGCCGGCCGAAGTTAAACCTTATTTTGAGGACATTCAGGATAAATAAGATTATACTGCCCAGGATAGTACCTGAAGCTGCTCCAAGCACCCCCAGACTTAAACCCTCGATAACGAACATGGAGAGGATCCGGCCTGGGAGGGTGCCGATGGCGGCGATCGTTCCGATTTCTCGTGTCCGCTCGTAAACGGCCATAATCATCACATTCATGACGCTGATCAGAACGATGGCGATCAGCATGAGCTTGATGAAAAAGGTCATGACATCGATCATCCGGACAATGTTGAAGAACGGAGTTAGTTCCTTCCAAGTATGGATCTCAAAGACTGGTTTGCCCTGTGCATTCATCTCTTTTCCAAGCGTTTCCTCAAGGCTCTCTGCCACCCTATGGAGAGAGTCGAATGTCTTGAGACGGACAGCCACTTCAGAAATTTCTGCCTCCTCCAGGCGCAGGAGTTGGCGTCCGTCGTCGATGTGAATGTATCCGTCCCTGCCGCCGGGTCCTGTGACGCTGCGCAGCACGCCGCCTACAGTGAATTGGTAACCGTTCACCGAGCCGTCCTCATTAGTGGCCACTACGACCGCGGTGTCTCCAACTTCGACCTTCATGCCTCTGGCCAGGAGCTCTGGAACAAGGATTGTGCCCGGCTTGATCGTCCTGCTCCCGCTTGTTATCCGCGAAGCGAGGAGAGGCACGGTGGCCAGCTCTTTTTCCGGGTTGACGGCATTAAGACGAATGTTGGTCGACTCGATGAAATTACTGAAAACCCCGCCGAATTTGATGCGCGGGGAGTAAGATTCGACTTCCGGGATTTCGGCCAGTATCTTTTCCACCTTCCGATATGCCTGAGGTTTGAGGTTAAGATTAAGGGGAAGGTTGTCGATCGAAGCGACGTAGCCCTTCTTATGCACCTGAATGTGACCCAGCATGGAATCAGTGATCTCTCCGATCATCAGCGCCTTGAAGGAGGCGGTGACACTGACGAAAATGAGGACAAAGGCCACACCGATCGCGATCAGGGACATGGTCAGAATCGTGCGCCGCTTGTACCGGAAAAGGTTGCGGAGGGCGATTTTGATTAGCCTAGACATAGTGCTCTCCTTTTTTTTCGACATTTTTCTTCATCATATCGGTGAGCTTTCCGTCCCGGAGTGTGTGAATGGCCTCGGCGGCATCCACGATCCGCATGTCATGGGTGGAGAAGATAAAGGTTGTTCCCAGGCTGTCCCGCATCTTTTTCATCAGGCCGATAATTATGGCAGCCGTACGACTGTCAAGGTTGGCGGTCGGCTCATCAGCCAGGACGAGCTTGGGTGCAGTGACCAGGGCCCTGGCTACGGCCACCCGCTGCTTCTGGCCTCCTGAAAGCTGGTCGGGATACTTATCTCGTTCGGCTCCGATTCCCACAGCCTCAATAAGCTCGATAACCTTTTTCTTTCGGTTTTCTACATCGACACCGCGGACCATGACCAGCGGATACTCGACATTCTCGTAGACCGTCAGGATAGGAATCAGGTTGAAATCCTGGAAGATAAATCCAATATTTTTCCCCCGAAAAAGGGCACTGCTGCGCCTGTCGAGACGCGCCACATCCGTCCCTGCCACAGTGAGCATGCCCTGCGTTGGCTTGTCCAGGCATCCAATCAAGTTCAGGAGTGTTGTTTTTCCGCTCCCCGAAGGGCCCACGAAGGAAACGAATGAACCGGGCAAAATACTGAAGTTTACTTCCTCAAGAGCCCGGACCATAACCTTTCCGGTGGTGTAATCCTTGGTTACATTTTCAGCGACGACTACATCCATCGAATATTTTTCCTCCCTTTCGAACGGCTATCATATCACAGAGACGCCAAAACTTGCCAAAAAATTCTGGCCTACTTTCAATTCTAGCTGTATGCCAGGGGCTGGATTCGAACCGTTATACAGGTTACCCTAGGAGGGATTTTAGGTTCCTTGTGCCTATCAGGAACAAACACCTGGTTCTTGGCGTTGCGGATGGCTTCGAGTAGATAATCTACTCTCCTAAGCTGTCCTTGACATTTTCTCGAGCCGTGATTTATACTTCCTGACAATAATCGAGAGGCAAATAGGCACAAAAATGTTGATTCAACCAGCTCAGTTAAAAATGAAATTCTTTCAATTCAAAGGAAAATACAAAAACTAAATTCTTATAAAAAGAGACTAGCTATAATTGGAGAAAAATTCATAGCGACAGAATAAAAAGAACATATCAAAGTTTCCTCTGATATCATGAAATTTTTTCCGATTTTATGGTAATTGAATGGTCGAGATACTTAAATTTTGTGTCTGAGAATAAGTTCTTTTATAGAGGCATGATCATGGGGAAAAAGACAATTATCTCATTCGCAGCGTTCTTTATGATTTCAGGTTCCTGCTTTCTAGAAGCATCTGGATTCAGGAATTTTGAACTCGGTGCCAGAGCGGCTACCCTGGGAGGAGCCTTCGTTGCACGCGCGGATGATGTTACAGCCGTTTTTTACAATCCCGCTGGGCTAGCTTTTTTATCAGGAATCAGGCTCAAAACAAATATCTATTGTCTCAAGTTGAGATTAACAGCAGAATATCCAGGATCACAAGAACCATTTGAAAGCGCTCCCTTCCAGTTTCTTGGCTCCCACTTCATTTCCTTGAACATCAAGGATAGAATCGGCATCGGCATCGGAGGATTCACCCCCAACTCGATGAATATCCAATGGCCTGAAACGCTGGATCCTTGGGCAGGACACTTCTTGTCGATTACCTCAAAATTGAGTTCTTATTGTATTCGTCCTGTGCTCGCGGTTAAGATTTCAAACAACCTTGCTGTTGGAGCTGGAATAGACTTCATCTTCTCTGATGTTACCTGGTTATACGACAGAATTTCATTCTTTCCTGAGACAGTATATGATCCAGAGATAGGCGTTGCTAGTAGATCTAATGTCAACGGAAAAGGCATAGGCTTTGTTACCGGTATACTAATAAGGATTAACGATAACCTCCAGGTAGGAGGAAGATACCAGCCCAAAGTGAAACTCAATTTGGAAGGATTGAGCCACTTCAATTATCGCGATTATTGGGAGCCGCTCCTCTTCAAGAACCTGGAAACGACCTCCACCCTTACAATGCCTCAGGAATTCGTTTTAGGATTTATGTATTCGCCAGCGAAGAGCCTGAATTTTCAGCTGGACATTCAGTGGAATGAGATGAGCAAGATAAAACAATGGAAATTCAACATCAATTCCCAGTTCTATGAGGCGTTCGAAGATTACTATGGATTTAAGACACATTATGTCAGGCAGGGGGTTGATCTCAATCTGAGAAACACCTGGCGCATCATGTTGGGTGCTGAGTATTATCTTAGTGATTTTTTAGCTCTCAGAGCCGGTTACACCTATCAAGAAAGTTCCGTCTCTGAACAGAAACTCCATCCAGTTTTTCCCGATTTAGATACTCATATATTGTCCCTTGGCATCGGCTATGAAGGTCCAATGTTCTCAATTTATAGGAAGGACGAAAGGATCGGAGGATTTTCTTTTGATATATTTTATCAATATGGATTCTCTCCGCGCTGTACGTCAACCCTTACTGAGTTTTCCGCCGTTTACAAGGCGAGCCGATGGATCATAGGAATCGGTGTCGGACTTAATTTTGGATCTTTGTAAAAACAGTCATCCCAAGTTTAATATATAGCTTAGATCTACTCGATCATCTCTTTCGCACTCTCGGCGGGCACTCTAAAATGCTTGAAAAAAAGATCATCATCACCTTTTCCAACATTGTCAATCATAATCAGGTGGATCTGTCCTTCAATTATACTGGCAGCGATGGTCCTGATAATCCCAGTAGCTTCTTAAATTGAGAGTGACCGGGATCTCGTCTTTGAATTTATAGTCAGCAAGAGTTTTTCTTGGCAACTCTGTGAGCAAAATAGAAAAAATTAGAACTTGAAGAAATAGCTCATTTTTTCCCATAAAAGCTTCCTTTATCATGGCTTACTTTTTCACCAACTCTACCCTACGGTTCAAGGCCCGTCCTTCCTCTGTTTCATTCGAAGCAACCGGGGCTAATGGTCCTACTCCATAGGCATCAAGACGGTTCTGAGACACTCCGTATTTCTCGACTAGGGCTTTTACAACAGCCTCGGCCCTTGCTTTGGATAGCTGCATGTTATAGTCAATTTTCCCGACACTATCAGTATGCCCAACCACATATAAGTTTAATCCAGGATTTTGTTCCAAAAGCTTTGCTATCTCTTTCATTGTCGGCTCTGACTCCGGTTTAACCGTGGTTTTATTAAAGTCAAAATGGATGCCATAAACCGATGCATGCCCTGTTGAGCTGATATCTTCTGCCAGGCTTTTAGCATCTGCGATCACTTCCTGCTTCATCGCCTTCTTTTCTACAATTAACAGTTCATATTCTCCATCGGTTCTCGCATCTACATAAATCCATGTTATTTCCCCGGCCTTTTCCACCTTGAGCCAAGCTTCCTCTCCTGCTTCGTAAACAATTGAACCCCCAATCTTATTTATAGCGTTTTCATAATTCCTTAAGACCTGAAGTTTACCCGGAGCCTTCTTCCCTTCCTTGATCTCATAAAAAATGTCATATATGTGTCCTTCGACTTTAATATCTTCCCCCTTATCATCTTTGAAATCAGCCGTGTCGAATTCTTTGTATTCATAGTCTGAGATGTAAAAATCGGGCATTCGGGTAAGAAGAGGATGATCTTTGCTGCCCTGTACATCTTCCTGTGCATGTGCCAGACTGGCAGCAAACAGTAATCCAAACAGGATACCAAATATTACCTTTCCAATTAGTTTCATTTTATGCCATCCTTTTTCTTATGTTTGTTATTTCATCTATTTAGCATGTCCAAACGTACATACCGTCATAAGAGCGTCTGAAACTTGCTCGATTAAATTTAACACTTTTTCAATATATTTTGAGCATGTACTCAGTATCGGTACAATTGGCAGATCTGGTTCTTTCTTTGGCTCAGATCATGGCTTATTCATTTACCTCAGTTAGGAAGCGATAGACCTCCTCCAAAGGCCGAGTTCGAAAATAACTCACTTGTTTTGGCGTGGTTGCATTCATTCTTTCGTCTTCAAGAAGATTAGAAAGAAAAATGGTGCCGAGGGCCGGACTCGAACCGGCACACAGGTTACCCTGCGAGGGATTTTAAGTCCCTTGCGTCTACCAATTCCGCCACCCCGGCATTTTAGAATCAATGACTAAGTAACTCTATTATGCGCAAT
>CAYVAT010000035.1:0-32525 GCA_964449165.1 uncultured Eubacteriales bacterium
ACTTGTTTTTTGGGTGGAAAAAAAATATAATCCACCTTCATGCCTGAAGAGTTCAGGAAGATTCAACCCCCCAAACCCTTTAAAGTAAAAAAGAAACCTTCAAACATTTCTCATTTGATACAATCTTGGCGAAAAATCCTTTGAATCATTAAGATCAAAAATGGAAAGCAGAAAAATTTGGGGACTCATCCTCGGCCCTCTTTTTTTCCTGGTCGCTTATTTCTCTCCCATCCTTTCCCACAATCCAAAGGCCCATCGCCTCCTGGCTATCTTTTTCCTGATTGTTGTCTGGTGGGTGACAGAATGCATCCCCATCCCCGCCACAGCCCTCCTCATTCCTGTTTTTATGACCACTTTCAAGGTGGCTTCTGTCATAGAGGCTTTCGCTCCTTTTGCCAATCCCATCATCATGCTCTTTCTGGGTAGCTTCATCCTGGCCAAGGCAATGAGTGTTCACGGTCTTGATCAAAAGCTCGCCTTCTCTATCCTCTCGCTCAAATCCATTGCTCTTAAAAGAACAAGAATCCTCTTTGCTCTGGGTTTAACAACAGCTTTCCTCTCGTTATGGATAAGCAACACCGCCACAACAGCCATGATGTATCCCATTGTCCTCGGGATTCTCGCAGCTTTCCCTTCCCAAAATAAAGAAGGAAAGCATTCCCTTTTCAGCATTGTCATGCTGTTGATGATTGCCTACTCGGCTTCTATCGGGGGGATCGGCACTCCCATCGGCAGCCCTCCCAACCTGATCGCCATCGGTATGCTGGAAAATCTGGCAGATTACAGGATTACCTTCTTCCAATGGATGGTCATCGGCTTCATCATCCTACTGCCCATGTATCTGGTCCTCTTTCTGTTCATGAAATCCAAATTAGGCAGAGAAAGGGAACTTCCAAAAGGCAAAATGATCTTTCCTCCTGAGAGCAAAATGGCTCAAAAAGGGCTGAGCCGCGCCCAAAAAAATGTCTTGGCGGCCTTTCTAGTAACCGTCTCCCTCTGGACATTTCCAGGGTTTGTCTCCCTCATCTGGGGAAAGGAATCGGCGCTATCCCTCTGGCTTCACACTCATTTTCCCGAATCTGTGGCCGCTGTCATCGGAGCCTGCCTTCTTTTTCTCCTTCCCGTTGACTTCAAAAAAGGTCAGTTCACCCTCACTCTCAGGGAAGCCATACAGATAGATTGGGGGACTCTTCTCCTTTTTGGAGGAGGATTGTCCCTGGGATTCCAGATGTTTGAAACAGGTCTGGCCGATTCGATCGGCAGATTTTTTATCTCACCGGGAACCACAGCCAGCCTCTCTCTGATCACGTTCCTGACCATCACCTTCAGTATCTTCCTGACAGAAGTCACCTCCAACACCGCTTCCGCCAACATGATCATTCCCATCATCATCGCCATCTCAAAAACAGCAGCCATCAATCCCCTTCCGCCTGTCCTAGGATGTGCCATCGGCTGCAGCTTTGCCTTCATGCTTCCTGTAGCCACCCCTCCAAACGCCATCATCTACGGCTCTGGCATGGTTCGACTGCCCCAGATGATGAAATATGGAATCTGGATGAATATCGCCGGCATCATCCTCATCTGGATTGGTATAAGAGTCATCTCCCCTCTCTTAGGCTTGTTTTAACAGAAACCGATGCTCTTAGGAACAAGCTGGCTTATCCTACCTGCTGACAGTTTGCAGTTTATTTTTAATTTCTGTTATAATTCTGAGCGATGGATGCTTACCTCTCCAGGGAAGCCTACCGCTCATTTGAAGCCCTGAGCCTTATTGGCCCACAACGAAATCCAGATGGACTGCTCATAGGACACAAGAGAGGTCACAGATACTTTGTGGAAAAGGTCTTCCCTGCATTAAAAAATTTTTCTTCATTTCCCCAAAACTACTTCGATCTTGACTATCTGTTCAGCGGAAGACTGATCGGCTTCTTTTCCTTCAAACCCGAGCAGCGGAGAATAAAAAAAGTGTTAGCTCCTTTTGCTTATGGAAGACTTTTTCTTAAAATCCATCAGCAGAAGAAAAAAATGTCCATTCGTTCCTTTATCATAGATTATGAGAAGGAATTTTTTTTCTCGCCTATTCGATTGAAAACTGAAAAGTGAGATCATGACAAATCCTTTGAACAAAGATCAACAGGAATTCCTGTTGGACTTAGCCCGAAGAGCTATCCGGGAATACCTGGAGAGCGGAAAGACTCCAAAAGTCAAAATCAAGGATGAAACGCTCGGAGAAAAAAGAGGAGCTTTCGTGACTTTGAAAGTGAACGATGAACTGAGGGGCTGCATCGGATACCCCCTTCCCTATAAGCCTCTGTATGAGACAGTCACCGAGGTAGCCATCTCGGCTGCCACCCAAGATTTCCGTTTTAAGCCTCTTAACCTCGGAGAACTCGATAAGACCAAAATCGAGATATCAGTGCTTTCACTTCCCAGGCCTGTTAAGGATATCAAAGAGATCGAAATAGGAACGCACGGTATTATCATCTCCAAAGGAATCAACAAAGGACTTCTTCTGCCTCAGGTTCCTGTCGAATGGGACTGGGACGTGGAAACTTTTCTCAGCCACGGCTGTTTGAAAGCGGGCCTGCCAGAGGATGAATGGAAAAAGGAAGCTCAAATCGAAATATTTGAAGCCCAAATTTTCTCAGAGTAAATCAGAGTTGAAACCGAGAAAACACATCTCAAAAAAATACATTACTGCATTCTCATTTTTATCTATATTTCTTTTCATCGCCGCTTCCTCGAACAGGCCACAAAAAATCGATGAATCCACCCAAGCCTTTCCTCTCTGCTCCAAAATCAGCCTGAGGCTGCAGACCAGGATGGCTGATCCCTCCATGGCGGGTAAGCATCTAAAAATATGGGTATATTTCCCGGATAAAGGAATCTCTTCCCAAGCAGAGATGAAGAAAGGATTGTATGAGGCTCGCCAGAATCTCAAAGAGCGTTGTCTTTGGCGGCGGAGCAAAGTGCGTAAAGAAGAGAATCTGGTCGACCTCTGCGATCTTCCTCTTTTTTCTCCTTATCGTGAACGTGTTAAGCCTCTGGTCAAAAAAATAAGAACGGAGTCCCGCTGGCTCAATGCCCTCAGTGCTGAGGCCACACCCTCACAGATCCTCTCCCTCGCAGCACGGGGTTTTGTCAGCAAAATCGATCTGGTCCTTTCTTTCCAGAGGAAAGATCTGATTGCCACTCACAAGAGAGCATTAACCTCCAGTGATGAGAATCAATCATTCCTCAATTATGGGCCTTCTTACTTTCAGCTCAACCAGGTTGATGTTCTCCCTCTCCACAGGCTGGGATACAGCGGAAAAGGCGTTCTTGTCTGCATGATGGACACAGGATTCCGCAAGAGCCATGATATCTTCAAGCAAGCCCATATCGTGGACGAACGGGATTTTGTTAACAACGACAACAACGTCCAGCAGGATCCTCTCGACCCCAATGATTACTCCGACTCCCATGGAACAGGCACATGGTCAATCCTGGGCGGTTATGCCCCAGGCCAACTGGTAGGGCCGGCCTACGGCGCCGACTTTCTTTTGGCAAAGACAGAGACCACGCTTTTCGAACAGCCCATCGAAGAAGACTACTGGGTCGCCGGTTTAGAATGGGCAGAGTCTCTGGGAGCTGAGGTAGTCTCATCTTCGCTTGGATATATAGATTGGTATACCTTTGAGGACATGAACGGCCGAGTGGCAGTGACCACCATCGCCGCCAATCGCGCCGCAAGCCTGGGAGTTGTAGTGGTCAACGCTGCTGGAAACGAGAGAGACAATCCCTGGGGACATATCATTGCTCCTGCCGATGGATTCGATGTGATCTCGGCGGGAGCCGTGGACAGCAATGGTCAAATCGCCTCTTTCAGCTCTCCTGGGCCCACTTACGATGGAAGGATCAAGCCCGAAGTCTGTGCCCTTGGCGTCGATAATTGGCTTGCCGACAGCAGCGAAGGCAGGGACGACTCCTACGACACAGGTTCGGGGACATCCTTCGCTACCCCACTTGTGGCAGGAGTTGTGGCATTGATTCTGGAAATCCACAGAGACTGGACTCCGACTCAGGTCCGCTCGGCTCTTCTCCAAACCGCAAGCCGTGCCCAGAATCCAGATAACGATTACGGATGGGGCATTGTCGACGCCGCAACAGCAGCTAAAATCGAATCAGCCCTTCCCAAGCTTCTCTCTTACTCCATGGATGATGACCGAGTAGGCCAAAGCTCCGGAAACGGCAACGGAAGAGTCGAGCCTGGAGAGGTAATCGAGATCTCGCCGACTCTAAGCAATCAAGGACTAAGTCCCGCTCTCTCCCTTGAAGGACACCTGGCTTCCACTCATCCGGAAATCACTATCCTCAATGCTGTCGTTACCTTTCCCTTGATAGCTCCATCTGCAGAACAATCCTCAACCGAACCTTTCGTTGTGAAAATACCTGCTGCCTTTTTAGGCCATCACCTGGTCTTCCGTCTTACTGTCCAAGGACCCAACAGCCTCACCCTCTATGAAACGTTGAGGATACAAGTAGCAAGGTAAAACAGAAAACTGACTAGAGGCTGATTCGAATTCCTACTCTCAAGGAAATTCCGCTCAAATCGATCCGGGCTGGCCTCACATCCGAGTAGGAAGAAAAGAGAGGCTTATCTTCAGAAAAGACAAAGCGGGGATAGGACTTTTCAGTGACATCACTCCGAGACCCGACTATCCAGAGCTTTCCTGAGTATTCTTCATCCAAAGAGCCTTGTTCGGTGTTCACTCCCCAGAAGCCCCAGGTATGATTCCAGTCGAAGGCATCCCGCTTGCTGCCTTCCCAGTTTTCAAGGCTGGCCCATCTTCCTATGATTTCCAGCTCAAAATGGAAGTTTTTATAGACTCTGAAATAAAGACCTGCTTTGCCATGAAGACCGAGGCTGTGGGCCCGGGTCTCTTCAGTGTACACCCCTGAAGTCTCATATTGCTCGACAAAGCTCAAGAGTGAACCGGAAAGCATTTTGTCATCCTCATAATCAAAGTCATACTGATAATCCTCTCTATAACTCAATTTTCCCGAGTAGTATCCTGCACCCAGTCCGATGAAGGCTCTCCCCTCAGCGCTGAAGGGGAAACAGTAATAAAGAGTAAGGTTCAAAGGGATTGTTCTCAACTGATAACGAGGACGTTGAAGCCGGCGTTCCTCGAGAGAGATCACACCCAAATCCTGGGACGAATTGAAGTAGTCCCTCTCATATTCCACGCTGGAGGACAATTCTCCTTCTGTGCTCTTATCCAGATATTCCAATCCCAAGCCTACCTGAAACCTGGAAGAGAGGGAATAGACCATCTCCAGTTCCCCTTCCCACAAGAGATGAACTTCTCCCAGATTAAAATCATAAGAATAAGGTTGTTGGTTGCGATCATGGAAATAGTCTTTCCATCCGCGGATATGCCGATTGAGGTCCCCTCCGCCAATCCAGCTTAAGCCTCCAGTTATCTTGACACTTAAGGTGGAGGCTTCCATTTTCATGAGAAGGAGAAAAACACAGAAAAAACAAAAACCGACTTTTCTCTTCATTGACCTATTGATGAGAGGCATCTGTTTAAAGCGTTCGTCTCTTGCCCTAAACTCTTTTACAAAAAGGTCGACTTATTACCTTGAAGTGGATGCTGAATCTAAAGCCTATTCTTTCTTCCTGAATTTTTTGTTCTGAAGCAGCTTTCTTGCCTCTTCTTTATACTCATCTACGCCCGTGATCCAGCACGAATCAGGCTCCATGTTGAGCACATACTCCAACTCGTCTCTGGCTTTCTCGATCTCCTTAAAATCAAGGTAGGTTTCGGCAAGATAGATGCGGGTGAGGGCATCATCGGGTCCATACTCTTTCGACTTTAAGAGGTGTTCAAGGGACTTGTCTTTGCTTCCCCCTGCAAATCCGGGAAGCTTATAGTATACGCGTCCCATCACTCTATCCGGGCCGCCGTCTTCATAGGAGCGGTCCAGTTCAATAACTTTGTTCATCGCCTTCTTGATATCATCGACCAGGAACAGGCTTTTGAGCACTCCCCTCGTCTCTCCATAAACTCCGTAGTTAACGCCCAGCCAGTAGTAACCATCTGGCTTATCTGGTTCTGATTCAACGGCTTTCTTGGCATAGTATATTCCCTGAGAAAAAATGATTTTTTTCTCTTTCTTTTTTTCTGTGTGGGCGCCGACGTAGTAAAGGATACGAGACAGCCTCCAGTATGCCTCATATTTATCTTCTATTTCGAGCACGGCCTTCCGTAATAAATCCAGGGCTGCCTGAGCTGTTTCCATATCCTTCATCTGATCGTAGAGCTGGTCTGCCTGAGCGATTAAATCCTCATTCCCCTGGGGAAACAGAAAAGAAGAACTCATAAAAACGAAGATGAGAAAAAATGTTCTGACCCGCATTTACCTCTCCTTTTTTTGCCTGTATATATAGCATAATTCGTAAACCAGGACAAACTATTTCCTGGGAGTTAACAGAATCTCCTTTTCCGTGATAGCTAATGATATGGGATATAGTCAGCCACAGCGCCGGTTCCCATCCATCCTCGCCAAGACCCTCCCACTATGTATGGGCTTCGGATGGACAGCAGCCGCCGTCTTACTACCTAAAGGAAATTTTTTGGGAGACTAAGAAATCTGGGTGCATTTACTTAAAATATCTGTCGGCTCTCTCGTCCAGCTCTTTCATATAATTTTCTATCTTTAGGCTTTCCCTCTCCAGCTCAGTCTCAGTCAGAGCGGAATCCAGCTTAAAGGGTCTTCCATAGATAGCCACCAGCCTGGAAAAAGGATAGAACATCAGGAACTGATCCCAGCTTTTCAATAATTTCCTCTTTGAAGCTGAGAAGGTGAAAGGCACGAGATATGCTCCCGACTCCTGAGCAAGCCTGAGTCCACCGGGTTTTATCTTACGATTCGGACCCCGTGGACCATCAGGCACGATAAGCACCTCTCTACCTGCTTGAAGTTCCTTTTTCATCTGATTCCAGGCTCTTATGATGGAGTGCGAGCTGCTCCCTCTAATGAGGCGGTATCCCCATCTGGCCATAATCTGGGCAGCGATCTCTCCATCTTGGCTCGGACTCACCAGAGGTGCAACTCGCCTTCGGCGGAAAAAAAAGGGGACCAGAAAGATACGGCCATGCCAGACGAGGAAGATCACAGGTTTTCCTTCCGCTCTCAACTTCTGGTATTCTTCATGCCCTGAGAGCGTTATCCAGCAGGATTTTGCCCACAGCCAGAGAATAATCTTCCCGAAGAAGCCGACAAGTGCCCAGCGAATTTTCTCCAAGACATGCATCGCCACAAATGATATACGAATCTCAATAAGGGGTAAAGGGGAAAAAAGAGGGCATGAGCATCATTTTTTCTTTAATAGGATAAAGATTGGCTACTTATTGAACTTTTCGATCAGGACTCCAAGACAAAAGCCCAAGGCACATAAAGCTATTCCATAGGGAACTGATTGCGGCCAAGGTATCCACTGGATAGGCAGGAGCCTCACCTGGCATAAGAATCCAAAAAGAGCATATCCTCCCCCGAAAAGAAGGCTCAGGAGTCCTGCTGCTGGCAGCTTTTTTCGAAGGAAGATCATTGCTATACCCGGAATAAAGAGACCTTCTGCCATAATTTCAGAAGCAAGCCCCAGCGCTTTCAGAATACTCTGGAATCGAGTGGCGATAAGAAAAGCCAGAATCCCTATGACTATTGTAGAAAAGCGGCTGGCCCAGATGTTACTTCTCTGGGAAGAGGCGGGATAGACCTGCTGGTAGACATCTCGAGTCAGGGACAAGGCCCCGGTGTTGATTGCCGTATCCATGGTCGACATCACAGCCGCCACAACTGCCACAAACAGCAGACAACCCAAGAACATTCCTGCTTTTGAAGAAATAATCTCTGAAAGGAGTGATCCCTGGAGCCCAGGAGAGAGAAAAAGAGGAAGGGCTAAAATGCCGATAAAAATGACTATCCCGTAAAGGATAAAAAATGTTCCGCAGGCTGAAAAGAGAGCCATCCCTGCTTCCTTCTCCTTTCTGGCTGCCTGAATTCTCTGCCATACGATCGGAGAGATCGTCCAGGCCAGAGTAAAAGAGAGGACGATCAGGATGTTTCTTCTCATATCGAAGAAAAAATCAAAATAATGAGGTCTCCCTGTCTGTGCTGCCAAGCGGGAAATCTCCTTTAGAGAAGATCCCTCTGAAAGAAAAATGAAGAGCCCCACCATGCCTGCCACAAGCAGGAAGAATTGGATACCATCTGTCAGAGCTACAGAGAAAAAACCGCCGAAGGTAGAATAAAGAAGAACCACTGCCGTGACGATCAGCAGACTGACGAAGTAGGATGTTCCCAGGAACGTCTTTAAAAAATTCCCCATGGCCACCATCTGCGATGATGCCAGAAGCACCATGTACCAGATGATCAAGAGCGAGGCCAGATGTCGGACTAAAGGTCCGTAGCGCAATTCCACCAGGTCGGGAAGGCTGACCAGAGGGAGCCTGCGGATCGGGCGAGCGAGCAATAATGCAAAGATTAAAACGGTGAGAATGGCCGGCACACCCATAACCCAAAAAGCACTTATTCCCTGGTTGTAGGCTTCATCGGTGGAAACAAGAACTGAGGTTGCTCCGAACCAAGACGCTACAAGAGAAGAGAAGACCAGAAGGAAAGGAAGATTACGGGAAGCAAGGAAAAAATCCTCCAGACTCTTCATCTTCCTCGAGAAAAAGAAACTCCCCAGGAGAATAAAGAGGAAGTAGACAAGGAGGGAGAAAAGAAATTCGGGCTTCATCCAGCCCTTTATAGCAAAGGAGAGGAGGACTGGCAACTTGTTTATTTGATCCTGGACATCTCTTCTCTCCAAGAAAAAGAAATCTTTCTCTCATTTCAAATATGCTATAATGCAGGGGATATGTCGCTTCTGGCTTCTCTTCTTCTGCTGTCTTCGCTTATCACGTCTTACACTGCAGGGGATGTAGCTCTTAAAACCGAAGAAAAAATTCGTTCCCTCCGTTCCATACAAGCAAAATTTGAGCAGATTTATTACTCCTCTACCGTCTCAATGCCACTCGAAGAAAAAGGAAATTTCAATTTTCAAAAGCCTGACTCGATGCGTTGGGAGTATAAGGACCCGGAAGAAAAAACCTACCTCCTTAAAGATGGCGTCTTCTGGGAATACATTCCAGAAGAAAATCAAGCTACCAAATACGACTTAGAAAGGGAAGGGTATGAATCGGATATCCTGGCCCTCCTCTCAGGTAAAAAGGGAATTCTGGACAATTATCAAGTGGAGTTCAGCCCCTTCCCTACGGAAGACAAATCAGCCTATCAACTCAAATTGACGCCGAGAAAAGAAGAGGAGGAGGATTCATTCATCCTGCTCGAGATCAACGAAAAAAATTGGCTCATCCAGAAAGCCATCTTTTTTGACTGGGCAGGGAACAAGACCGAGTATATCTTCTCCAGCATAAAAACCAACGTGAAATTCCCCCATGACTTCTTTGAATTGAGACTGCCCCAGGATGTGGAAATCATCGAACACCGGGATCATGCCTGACCTGACCTCAAAAGATCTCAGCAAAACCATTTCCCGTGACTTACGTATTAAGATTTGAGGACAGGAAGTCCTCCATGGATGAGGATAAGGAATTAGTCGAACGGACGCTCAAAGGTGAAGAAGAGGCCTTTGAAATGATTATCAAAAAATATCAAACCTCCCTTTTCAACTACATGGGTCGTATGGTGGGAGAAAGAGAACTCGCTCTTGACTTTACTCAGGAGGTCTTCATCAGAACCTATTCCTCCCTTCATACATTCAAGCCGCAGTACAAATTCCGAACCTGGCTTTTCAGGATCGCCTCTAATTTTGTGATCGATTACTGGCGAAAGAAAAAACTCGATACCTATTCCGTCGACCAGCCTTTTGGTGATGATGAAAAAATCAGATTCCAAATTCCTGATGATGAACCTTCGATTACCAAAAAGTACGAACTCGTTCAGCTAAAGGAAAGAATCGAACAAACATTGAAAGAGATTCCCCCTATGATGAGAGAGCTTTTTGTTTGGAGGCATATCAATGACTTTAGCTACGACGAGATGGCAGAAATAAAGGGTCTTCCTGTAGGAACAGTCAAAAACAAGGTATATCAGGCGAAAGAATTGATACGAAGCCTTCTGGAGAAAAAAGCATGAGATGCTTAAGAGCCGACCAGATTTATCTTTATCTCGAGAAAGAGCTCACTCCTCCAGAGATCCAAAAAATCAAAGAGCACCTCACATCCTGTCCCGCGTGTCAAAAGGCCGTGGAAGAGAGAAAGATCTTGCTGCAGGCATCGGAAAGTCTTCCTTTGTGGGAGATCCCTCCAGATTTTGCCTGTCAGGTGATGGAACGGATTTCCCCCAAAAAAGTCCCGCTTCGAAGCTGGCTGGCCGCAGCAGCTGCAGGACTTTTGTCCATTTCTCTTACATTCTTTATCTTCTTTGTGTTGTCGGGTGAGAATTTCCTGGAGGTGGTATTCGGTCTTGGTCATGGACTCTTGGAGCTTGTCCGAACCGCTTCTGTTCTGCTGATCAAAGTGTTCAAACTGATTTCTCTTCTCATCAAGGTCATCAATCAACTCCTGGGATTCCTCTTCGAGGGCTTCATTCGCTTTACTTCAATCTTGAACCCTGAAGTACAGATCATCCTTATCGTCCTCACCATCATTCTCTCTTTAACTCTGATCTTTGGGGTGAGGAGAAAATTCATCGGTGGAGAAAAATCATGAAAGATAAAACATTCCTTCCCTTCATCCTTCTCTTCATCTTTCTAGGATGTCTTCCTCTGTACGCTCGGGGCGTTATGATCCAAAAAGATATCTTTGTGGCTGAAGATGAAGTTCAAGATAACGTAGTTGCTTTCGGGGGAAACATCCTGATCAAAGGAAAAGTCACCGAGAGTGTGGTAGCCTTCGGAGGCACCATCACTGTGGAAGGCGAAGTAGGAGAGCTTGTTTTAGGATTCGGCTCGCATATCACTCTGAAGTCGAGCGCCCAGGTCGAAGGAGATGTGGTGGCTTTGGGTGGAACCTTGGACAAAGTGCCGGGAGCAGCGGTCAAAGGAGACACTGTCTACCTCCCGATGGATAGCTTTAAAGACCTGGGAAAGTTCCTGGGCGGCTTCGGAGTTGCACCTTTTATCCCGCTGATCATCATCATCAAGCTGATTTCCCTTTTCATATGGCTTATTCTTGCTCTGATAGTTGCTGCTGTCTTTCCCCGTCAACTATCTCTGGCATCTTTTCAAATCCGAAAATCTTTCTGGCCTGTTTTTGGCATCGGGCTGCTGGCTATCATCATCTTCACCGGACTGCTTATCTTTTCTGTCTTTTTGTCTTTCATCCTGATAGGCATTCCCATCCTGCTTGCTCTCATATTCATCGCCATAATCATAAAAATATTCGGGCGAGTCACTCTCTTTTATTTCTTCGGCGAAAGCATCTCCAGAGGCTTTGGATCCAAGAGCCCTTCGCCGCTTCTCTCTGTTATCATAGGCCTTATCCTGGTAGGTATTATCGGTTTTATTCCCATCCTCGGTTCTCTCTTCGCCTTCGTGCTGAGTATCCTCGGCTGGGGTGTAACTATCAGGACAAAATTCGGAACAACAGAAAATTGGTTCAGAAGAGGGTAGGGCTTAGAATCGAAAAATATCTGTCAAATTTCGAGGATTTCTTTTTCTTTAGCTTCGGCCAGCTCGTCTAATTCCTTGGTGTATTCATCGGTCAGCTCTTGAAGCTTATCATAACCCCAGTATTTGTCATCTTCTGTGATTTCCTTCTTCTCCTCCAGCTCCTCTACTGCTTCCTTACTCTCTCTTCTCATGTTGCGAAGAATCGTTTTCTCTTCTTCCAGCATCTTTCTAACATGCCTGGCGATTTCCTTTCTCCTCTCCTCATCCAGAGGGGGAATGGGGATTTTGAGCATCTTCCCGTCGTTGATAGGATTCAGGCCGAGGTCCGCTGCCCGAATGGCCTTATCGATCGAATCCAACACAGAAGGATCCCAGGGTTGGATGGTAATCAAGGTGGGATCAGGCACACCCAGTGTGGCGACCTGATTCACAGGAATCACGTTTCCGTAATAGTCTACTTTTATATCCTCTAAAATCTGGATATTCGCCCGCCCTGTTCTTAACTTGCTCAGATCCTTTCGGAAATGCTCTATAGAGCCCTTCATATTTTTCTCAAGTTCTCTCAATATGTCCTTAACCATTTTGATCCCTCTTCAAGGATATTTTCAGCCCTTTCAAGGAAAAAAGGCGCCTCTCATCCCACTCGAGTTCCTACTGCCTCGCCCAAAACAGCCCTTTTGATATTCCCTCTCTTCTTAAGCGAGAACACGATGATAGGAAGATTGTTGTCTTTACATAATGATATAGCTGTGGTGTCCATCACCTTCAGACCTTTCTTTATCACATCCAGATACTTTATGGACTCGAACTTCTTGGCAGTTTTATCCACCAATGGATCGGCAGAGTAGACACCATCCACTTTTGTCGCCTTCAATATCACGCTGGCTTTGATCTCCAAAGCTCTTAAGGCTGCTGCCGTGTCCGTGGTGAAGTAGGGACTGCCAATTCCGGCACTAAAGATGACGATCCTTCCCTTTTCCAGATGCCGGACTACCCTCCTCCGGATAAAAGGCTCAGCCACGGCCTTAATCTCCACAGCCGATATATGGCGGGTGAAAACGCCCTCTTTCTCCAAGGCATCCTGGAGGGCAATGCCGTTTATCACCGTGGCCAGCAGACCCATGTAGTCGGCCGAAGCCCGATCCATCCCTGCCGCGGTCCCATGGATCCCACGAAAGATATTTCCGCCGCCGATCATGATGGCAATTTCAACCCCCAAATCGTGGATTTCCCTTATCTCGGCAGCAATGGATTTTGTCATATCCAGATCGATTCCGTATTTATGCTTTCCGAGAAGAGACTCACCCGAGAGCTTAAGCAATATTCTTTGATAGGCAGGTTCAGATTGAGGCATGACCTAGCTCTAAGGCTTGCCCAATTCAAACCGGGCAAACCTTCTTATTATCAAGTTTTCCCCGAATTTGGCAATATGTGAAGCTAAAAGCTCCTTGATGGAAATTTTATCATCCTTTATGTAGGGTTGATCCAGAAGACAGACTTCCTCGAAAAATTTCCCCAATTTCCCCTGAACGATCTTCTCAACGATTTCAGGTGGCTTACCTGAATCCTTGAACTGATCGCGGATGATTTCTTTTTCCTGATCCAGCACTTCTTCTGGAATTTCCTCTGAAGAAACATACTGGGGATCAGAGGCCGCAATATGCATGGCTATATTCTTGACCAGCTCCCCGAATTCCTTATTGCGGGAGACAAAATCCGATTCGCAATTGACCTCAACAAGCACGCCTATCTTGCCGTTGAGATGAATGTAGGACCCTACAATTCCCTCTCCGACTTCCCGAGTCATTTTCTTCTTGGCGCGAGCATATCCTTTCTTTCTCAGGATGAGGATGGCTTTCTCCACGTCTCCCTCGCTCTCTTCAAGTGCTTTCTTACACTCCATGAATCCAATTCCGGTACGCTGACGGAGTTTCTTGACCTGATCAGCTGAAATTTCCATATCTTCTCCTTCTTTAAGCAGATTCTTCAGAATTAGAAGAGCTTGATTTCTCTTCGTTTATTACCGGACTTTCTTCAGATGACGGAGAGGGCTGTTCCTCGGCCTCTGCCATCTCTTCCTTCTTGGCCTCCTGCAGTTCTTTTTCTATCTTATTCTTTTTGCCCTGGATTATGGCTTCTGAGACTTTTGAAGTGAACAATTCGATGGCTCTTACAGCATCATCGTTTCCAGGTATGGGAAAATCGATATCTTCCGGGTCACCATTTGTATCCACCACAGCCACGATGGGGATGTTCAGCTTTTGGGCCTCTTTGACTGAGATCTCTTCTTTGATGGAGTCTATGATAAATATAGCTCCTGGGAGTTCGACCATATTTTTGATCCCGCCCAAGTTTTTAGAGAGCTTTCTGTAAACCTTGTCAAGTTTAGACTGCTCTTTCTTGGAAAGCAGATCCCAGCGCCCATCCTCCTTCATCTCTTCCATCTCAATCAGCCTCTCCACTCCCTGTCTTACCACATCGAAATTGGTCAACAGTCCCCCCAGCCATCGCTGGTTGACGTAATTGGATTCGCATTTCAAGGAATAATCCTTGATGATATCTTGGGCTTGCTTTTTTGTCCCCACCATCAGGATATCTTTTCCATTCTCCACGGTCTTAGATACAAATTGGAGGGCTTCCTTGAAAATTCTTATCGTTTTCTGCAAATCGATAATGTAGATCCCGTTGCGCTGGCCGAAGATGAAATCTTTCATCTTGGGATTCCAACGTCTTGTCTGGTGGCCAAAATGCACTCCAGCTTCCAGAAGTTCTTTCATAGTGACATTAACCAACGAATAACCTCCGCTTATCTCTTATGGTATTGAGGGGCCTTCCGAGCACCCAGCAATCCGTATTTTTTTCTTTCTTTAATCCTGGCATCTCTGGTCAGCAGGCCGGCCTGCTTCAGCGTCTGTCTCAATTCTCTGTTGAACTCCACAAGCGCTCTGGAAACTCCTAACCGGATGGCTTCGGCCTGGCCGTTTCTTCCCCCACCGACGACCCGGATAAAAATATCAAATTTACTCTCTGTCTCGGTCAGCAGAAGAGGTTGTTTGATGATATGTTTTTGACTATCCAAGTGAAAATATTCGGAAAAAGGACGCGACTTTTTGTTGACAAAAAGGGAGATATCTCCTTTGCCGGGGCGAAGGAACACACGCGCCACCGAAGTTTTTCTTTTCCCTGTTCCGTAATACTGTATTAAACTCAACTTCCCTCCTAAAACCTGTATTCCTGCGGATTTTGAGCTTGATGGGGATGCTCAGTTCCTCGATAGACCTTGAGCTTCTTGTGGATTGAACGACCCAGCCTATTCTTGGGAATCATTCCCCAAACAGCCTTCTTGATCACTTCTTCTGGCTTTTTTGCCAAAAGCTCTTTAAGAGTCCTCTCCTTTAATCCTCCGGGATATCCGGAATGGGAATAATACTTCTTCTGCTCCATCTTTTTTCCTGTGACTTTGACCTTTTCAGCATTAATCACCACAACAAAATCTCCGCTGTCCATGAAATCGACATATTTAGGGTTCTTCTTACCACGCAGAAGAACAGCGATCTCTGTGGCTAGTCGTCCGAGCACTCTTCCCTCGGCATCGATGAGCCACCACTTCTTCTCCAACTCATCTTTTTTAGGCACGTATGTTTTCATCTCTCAATCTGACCTTATGATTTTTAAGTACCAGCGATGCTCTAAAATACTAAATTGTAAGATTATTGTCAACCTCGATCAACATTGGTATCAGGCTTCCACAAGCTTCATAATTAACTGTATTCTTTACAATTAATGAACGAAATTTGGAAGCTTCTCAATTGTTATGAGAGCTAATGAGGAGGGATATAATCGGCCACAGCGCCGGTTCCGGTTCATCCGAAGCCCGAGGGTCCCTTGCGAATTCAATGGATCCAGACCTTGGCTCTTCTTTTTTTAGAGTAGAGTTTTATCAGAGCGATCCCGATCAAAAAGCCTCCGATGTGAGCAAACCATGCCACTCCCCCCCCAAAGCCGATGCTGAACACCTGAAGAAAAAACCAAAAACCCAGGATGAAGAATGCAGGAATGGGAATGATCCGGATGAAAATGAAGAGAAAGACCAGGGTTAAAACCCTTGCTCTTGGATAGAGAATCAAATATGCACCCAGGACTCCGGCAATCGCCCCACTCGCTCCAATCATCGGAACCTGAGAATTGGGATTAAAAATGATGTGGGTAAGGCTGGCTCCCAGGCCTGAGATGAGATAAAAAAGAACGAACCGGAAAGGTCCCAGGAAATCTTCGATGTTATTGCCGAAAATCCAGAGATAGAGCATGTTCCCGAAAAGATGAAAGAGCCCTCCATGGAGGAACATGGAGGTGATCAAGGATAGAGCAGGAGAAATCCGGGGAATGCCGCGAAGAGTGGTGAAGTGGGTAATTTCATAAGGAATGGCCCCCATTTTGAGCACGTAATACTGCAATCCAGAAGCAGAGAAGGTATGATAGAAAAAAATTAAAATGTTTAAGCCGATAAGAAGTACGGTTACATAAGGAAAGCGATAAGTAGGATTTTCGTCCTTGAGGGGGATGAACATTTGACTATGAGATTAAAAAGGAATAGCTATGGAGTTAATCGAAAGAAATATGTTCCTGGTCTACTTTATCTCCCCTTTTTTCAGCTCCTCTTCAAGCCTCTGTCTCTCCACTTCTCTCTTCCTCACATCCCTAAATCTTTCCTGCCATGCATCGGCTTCAGCGATATACCTGGCCGCCCTCTCGGGATAGATCTTGGCAAAGACATTCCTGTAAAGGATGTTCAAATAAGCATAGGAATATGAATAAGTCGGGTCGATATCAATAGCTTTCTTTAGGTTTGTTTCACTCTCTTCTGCCAATTTTTTTCTCTCCGGAAGAGGCAACACATTTTGGAGACGATATGCCTTAGAGAACCGATTCACTCCTATGGCGTAATAAATCAGCGCGTTGTCGGGTTCAAACTCAGCCTGGCGTAAGTTGTATTCATATGCTTTATCAAAGTCAGGAATAGGACCCATCTCACCATAGTATTGAGCGATATAGGAATATCCTTTAGGGTTTTCCGGATCAAGCTCTATCCTTCGTAAATACATCTGCTCTGCTTTGTTCTTTAACTCTTCATTTTCGGCAGCATATCTTTTGTAAAATCCTGCCACCACATAATAATTCTCCATATTGGTGGGCTCCAAATCCAGGATCATGAGATAATAGTGCTCTGCCTCTTCAAGATTTCGCATCATATCATACATGTTGCCCAAGGAATGGATGATTTCTCTGTTTTTGGGGTCAATCTCAAAGGCCTTATTCAAAGCCTCCAAAGCCTTCTCCGCTTTTTCCATGTTATCTGGGGAATCCACACCCGGTTTGTATAGGTTCTTGTAGGATTCTCCTAGATAACGATAGGCTTCTGAGAGTTCTGGATTATATTCTAGAGCGGATTCATACTCTTCGATGGCATCGCGATATTTTGCGTCAGAAAATAGGCTGTTGGCCCTGTTGAAATGATAAGTTGATTTAAGCTTGCTTGGATTGAGCTTCTTACAACTGCTGGTAAAGAAGACGACAAAAACAGCGAGGAGAATCGCCAGGACGATGGTTGATTTTTTTCGGAACATCACGACCTCCTTCCCTCCGGACTATTATTATGCATGAAAAAAATTTTATAATCAATAAACAGATTAAAGTCAAGGGAAACATAAATCCCCCGGCCCGCCGTTATTTCTCTCTCAAGATGAGGCGAATCGGAGTTCCCCACAAATCAAACCTCTCCCGCAAGAGATGGATAAACAGCTTTTCATAGGAAGAAGCGAGGGAGAGGCGGGAGGAAGCGAACAGGATGAAAGTGGGAGGAAGAATCCTTATCTGCGTCATGTATTTTATCTTCACCTTTCTCTTCTTCTTGGAGAGAGAAGGATAATTTTCGTTTATCCAGCTCAGAAATGCGTTCAAATGAGAGGTTTTTACTTTCTTGCATCCGTTTTGATAAACCTGCTCGGCTACATCAAGAATTTTGACCAGCCTTTGCCCAGTAAGCGCTGAAATAAAGAGAAGCGGAGCATAACGAACAAAATCGAGCTTCAAGAAAACTTTTTTCCTGAATTCTTCCACTGACTGAGAATCTTTCTCCATCAGATCCCATTTGTTCAAAGTGATCAACAGGGGCTTCCCCGATTGATGGGCAAGATGGGCGATCGCCGTATCTTGGCGTGTAGGAAACTGGGTGGCGTCCATCACCAGACAGACAACATCCGCCTGGCCGATATCCTTTTTTGCCTTGATGACGCTGGCCTTTTCTCTTTTGTCACGAGTGCGGCTCAATTTTCTTATACCCGCTGTATCGACCAGAGTGAAGCCTTTCCTATTTCGCATGATCAAGGTATCCGTACTATCTCTAGTCGTACCAGGAATTTCGCTGACGATCAGTCTCTCTTCACCGCAGACTCGGTTGACAATAGAAGACTTTCCCACATTGATACGGCCCACTATGGCAATCTTAAGAGATTTAAGCTGCTCCATTCGAGGAGATGCGGGGGGAAGAGCCTCCACAATAGCCTTCTCCAGATCTTCCAGATTTCTCTTATGCTCTGCTGATATGGCCACGACCTTCTCTTTGCCCAGCCGATAATAATCGCCAATCTTCCGTTCTTCGAAGGGGGAATCAATCTTGTTGACCACTACCAGGGCTGGCTTGTCAAGCTTTCTCAGAGTCAGAAAAAGTTCCTCCTCTGCGGGCAAAAGCTCTCTTTTCCCATCCAAAACGAAAAGAATCAGGTCTGCCTCAAGGGAAGCCTCCTTGGCTTTCTCCTTGACCAGCGAAGAGAAAGGATCTTCCTGGGTATCGAAAAAACCTCCTGTATCGGTGAGGACAAACTCCCTATCTTCTAATCGGCAGAAGGAAGAGACCTGATCCCGGGTCATGCCTGGCAGATTATGAACCAGAGATTTCTTCTTTCCCAAAAGACGGTTGAAGAGAGTGGACTTTCCCACATTAGGGAAGCCGATGATGGATACTCTGGCCAGTTTTTTCATTATGAAAAACGAGGACAGGTACCTTTCCTCTCACTCGGCTACTAAATCGTACTTGGGCAGGAAAGGTTGTGCCAGGCTGATGTGGCCGCCCAGCGTCTCTTTTTCTTCTCCTTCGACCAGGATGAAGACCTTTTTTATCGGTTTGAAGTTATAAGTAAGAGAATTCACGATAGAAAAGATAGTGAACATCTCTGCTGAAGAGCCGTGCAGGTGATTCTCCTGCATCTCCCGGGAAAAATCCACATAGGCTATCCCTTCTTGGGTGAGAAAAATCTCCCTGAGACTTGTCTCTGGAGGGAATGGAGAAAGATAGCCATTCTTGGAGCCCTGGAGGAGTTCTTCCACCACCTGCCTTGCCTCCTCAACCACTGAGGGCGAGGACCAAATTTCTCTTTCTTCACGATGAAGAAGGGAATCTTCCTCTGCAGGGAAAAAAAGAACAACTGTTTTTGTTTCTCCAGCTTCTCCTGGTACTTGTTCCAGTTCAGGGGAAGTAACTTCTTTAGCTTTCTTTATCCTCTCCCCACCGCTTCTGCTCAGAAAAAGCACCACCAGCACGACCAGCAGGACAAAAAGAAAACCGACAATGATGACTCTTCCTTTATCCATTTTTTTATCGAGAGGAAACCCTCAAGAAATTCACCAGCCCGCGATAGATGGCCTGGGCAACATTATTCTGAAACGCATCTGTTCCCAGTCTTCTCTCTTCCTCAGGATTGGAGATAAAGGCCACCTCAACCAGGACGGCCGGGCAAGCTACTCCTGTCAGCACTTTAAAAGGAGCCTGTTTAATGCCTCTGTTTTCCGTACCCAGTAGGACATTCAGCTCTTTCTGGATGTATTCAGCCAGTTGACTGCTCTCCTTAAGATAGGCAGCCTGGGCCATGTCCCACAAGATCATCTGGATTTCGTCCTTGTTGTCATTGACTATCCCGGATTCAACCTCCGCCGAATTGTTCTCCAAATAAGCAAGCCTCCTGGCTTCCTCATCGGTAGCGTCCCGGCTGAGAAAAAAGGTCTCAGAGCCGCGGGCATCTTTGCGATAGGAACTGTTGGTGTGGATACTGACAAAGACATCCGCCCTGTTATTGTTCGCGATAGCGGCTCGAGAGTCGAGGGAAAAATCGATATCTTTATCTCTGGTCAGCACAACCTGAGCTGCCAGATTCCGCTCTATAATGCTCTTCAGCTTAAGACCGATAGCCAGAGTGATGTTTTTTTCCTCAGTACCCAACTTTCCTTTAGCCCCTGTTTCCAGTCCTCCATGGCCAGGATCGATGATTATAACCTTCTTATCCCGGGAGGGTTGAAATGGAGGCTGGGATGCCTGGCTTTCTTTTTTTTCTTTCTCATCTCCTCTTGAAGCTTGCTCCTTTCTCTGCAATTCATCTTCGGTGAGGGTGATGTCAATAACCAGTTGGGGAGGATTGCTCAGAGTGAATTGATCATAGCTGAAATTTCTGCTCTTCATGCGGATGTTTATAAGGAAATAATCCCTTCCTCTGGCACCTCCCACGGCTTCAACGGTCCGCCCCAGAGAAGAACTCCTCTGAAAGCGGTAGGAAGCGTTTGGCCTGATTTTTACCATCAGAAAAGAAGACCTCTTCTCGATTTGGGAAACAAAGGAGACAGGAGCTTCGATAGTCACCCGGCTGAAATTCTCAAAGTCTTTAACAGAGAGCTTCAGTGTGGGCTGACCTTGAGGAAATGAGAAGGAGAAAAGGATAAAGAAAAAGACAAATGTCCAGATGAACCTGCTATAGCTTTTTTCTCGACTCAACAATTTCTCTCAAAAACGTGTCTCTTGGACCTAGAATGGAGGCGGCGGGAATCGAACCCGCGTCCGGAGACATTCAGCAAGAAGTCTCTACATGCTTATCCTCATCTTCATCTCGTTCCAAAGTGTCTGACAAGGAGAGGCACTCCGGAACCAGTCCTGATCATGCTTCGCTTGCCAGGGTCAGAACAGCCCTGGCTTGCTATCCTGCTTCACGACGCCTCTCAAACGCCGCAGGAGAACGTAAGAGAAACGGCATACCTACTTCTAGGCAGCTACAGGCAGTTGTTCTGCACTTAGTTTGTTTCCACCTTTTTACGAGGTGGGTGGAGCCTCGACATGCAACCTCAGCCTCACTATCTCCGTCGAACCCAATTCGCCCCCGTAACATCACATTAAATTATAGGGGAGAGCATCAGACTTTGTCAATACACGCCCTCTCAAGCTTCGGGGTCAGGCCTTCATAACTTTTATAATTAAAAGAAGTTGCTGATTCGCGGCTTAACTCCTCTCATCCCATCCAGAAGCCTTTACGATGAGAAATCCCGAGAACTTTCAAGCATGCTGAGCAATAATAAAGATAGCGCTTTCCCAGAACGGATTTGATCTCGCGCATGTAAATCGTCTTAATTTCCTGGGAACAATGGGGACAAACGGGATTCTTCACTTCTGATGGCTGAACTGCTTTTTCCTCTGATTGTTCTACAATTTTAATCATTTTCTCTCTCCCTTAATTGTTTTCGTCAATTTAATGCGTTCATTATTGTTAAAAGAACACATATTATGCGTCATATAAATATACTGGTAAATATACGATTTTATTTGCAATGGCTTCAAACGTCAGCTCACGCAGTGAAGAAAAGACATTTTGCGTTTGGATTTAATTTGAGGTAATATTTTAGCGGGGAGGATGGGAAAATGAGAGCAAAATCCCTGGTTGTTTCAATTCCATTATTTTTGTCTCTTCTCCTGCTTTGCATCTCTTGGATAAAGCAAAAGGCTGAATGGAAAGGTACGATAGAAGAAAAAAATGGTGTTACGGTTGTCAAGAATCCAAAAGAGCCGATGTATGGGGAAGATATCTTTAGTATAGAGGAGGAATTATCTATTGGAGCAGAAAAAGAGAAAGATGAATACATGTTTTCCCTGATTAGAGATATTGACGTTGATAACGAAGGAAGAATTTATGTCCTTGACTTCAAAGAAGCACATGTGAAAGTTTTCGATAACAAAGGAGAATATATCAAAACAATTGGGAAAAAAGGGCAGGGGCCTGGTGAACTGGAAAATCCTCTTTCTATGTCTATTACAGGTCAAAATGAAATCATGGTAAATGATCCAAGAAATCGTCGTCTTGCGTTTTTTACCATAAAGGGAGAATTTATAAAAAATCTTTCAACTGCAAAGGCAGGGTTAATGACGCTCAATATTGATTCAGCGGGAAATATAACTGGCATTGTCATTGTAAGAGAAGAAGACAATCCGAGGTATGAGCTTCAGAAGTTCGACCCTGAAATGAACTACCTCCATGCTTTAGAATCATCACCATTACCAGGCGCAGCTAATCGCTATAATCCTTTTATGGGGGTTCTGAGATGGGACATAACTAAAAACAATCAAGTAATCTGCGGATATCCAAAAAACTATGAATTAAAAATATTTGACTCTGAAGGAAGGCTGACTAAGAAAATCATAAAAGAATATGATGCTGTAGAAATCACAGAAGAAGAAATAGAAGAAGCGAAAAAAAGAGAGCCACAGCTTCCACCATCATGGAAACTTATCATACCTAAACATCATAATGCTTACCGATGGTTTATAGTTGACGATGAAAACAGAATTTATGTCATGACCTGGGAAAAAGCAGCAGAGGAAAAAGGATATTATTATGATATTTTTGACCCTGAAGGAAGGTACATTGCTAAAATCCCCCTTAAATACCGCCCCACTGTTTTTAAAAAAAATAAGCTCTATACCATAGAAGAAGATGAGGAAGGTTATCAGGTTGTGAAGAGATACAGAGTCATATGGAGAATCGAATAAACTGGAGTGATAGGGAAAAGTGCGTTTTCTTATGATTCCTACGCTGTACTTATGGCGTAAGGATTAGAGTCGAAATCCCTCATGCCTCTATTCCCATCTCATGCTGTATACATATAATGCTTTATAACCGCTATCTTTCTCTGTTAAACAGTAAAATTTATTGGCTTTGATTCTTGCCCATAAATGGCCTTCCCAAACAAAAATATTTATACTTTTTCTCCACTTACAGTTCTTAGAATAAATATTTCCCCCGCAGAATTCACTTCAAAACCTCGGATATCTGCAATCCCAAGATTCGCTATTTCAGCTTCCTCAGTATCTATCTTGAATATTTCTTCTAAACTAAACGAGCTTATATCACCAATTTTGTATTGTTCCAGATGATTGAAAACAACCTCCACTCCATCCTCAATAATCCTATCCACTTTTTCCTGTTTTGGGCCACAGCAAGCTGTGATGAGTATAACCAGCAATAGGATTATGAATTTATTCGTCGTACCCTCCCTTTGTGTAATTTTATTCTTTCTAAGGGGGAATCAAAATCCCATTAGAGTATTCCATCTTGCTTTTTGTGTTTAGATTAGATAATTTACTTTTGTCAGCATTACAAATCTTGCCAGTAAGGAGGTAAATAATGCCTACTACAGGAGAAAAGCCAGGAATTGGAACTTATAAGTGCACTAATTGTGGTACTATTGTAAGACTTGATAATTCTGATGATACTCTTCCGCCTTGTCCTAAATGCTATAATACAGAGTTTGCTAAGATCTCATAGCAGTTTGAAGCAACTAATTTATATTTTGAAAAGTAGAAGAGCTGTACTGTATATTTCAATGAATCAGGATAAACAACAAAACGCTACAAATAATGTGATAAAAAATTATCATTATTGAGTAGGGAAGAACTATAGAAATTATGTTTATGCAAGTTTAATCAAAAAAGAATGAAAATTGCCTACACCTAAATATATCTTGATGGGATAGGATAACTAATCTTCAAAAAAGATGAAACTATACACTTTGCTGATATTGTAATTCTTAAAGAAATAAGATCGGTTAGCTTAGGTTATAGAGGGAGATCTCACGGAGTAAGTATTAGGATAGCCAGAGGAGTACGATATAGAGCAGGCGCTTATAGAGGTCATATTGAAAAAGAATAAAGATTTGTTGAAACATCAAGAGGTGTTCTATTAATAACTAACCAAAGATTATTTTTTCATCCTTTGCTTAGGCATAAACCTATGAGTATTCCTCCCAAGAAGATATTGTCTTATCAGTGTTATCAAAATGGGTTTGAAGCCTATAAAGAAGCTAGAGAAAAGAGATACTTGTTTGCTATGATCATGGTTCAGTTGAAGTTTTCGGTTTATATCTAGGGCATTTGTTAGAGCAGTAAAAAAGACAAAAAATATAAGTTTGATCCAAATTGAAAGCCGAATATGCTAAAGTCCTTGTTTATCTAAATTAAAAAAATAGTACAGTAAAATAGCTTCTCAGAGGAAGGATATATTTTGAGGAGTTCTTAGAGGTAGATGAAATAGCGAATTAGTAAAGAAAAAAATTTAAAATATTAAGAATATTCATTTATAAAAAAATATATCTTAACTAATTTGGATATAGATGAATTAAATAAAAAAATTTATCCTCTTATTAAAATTATTATTTATTATAATTTTCGGAAGCCTATTTCTACATTCATACATTATCAACTCTGCCTTCAGGCGACAACTTCTCCAACTAATCTCTTTTTAGCTCCTATCACACCACAGCACGATTGGCCTGACTAGGCTAGGTCTCTGTCATCCTAAACAGCCATATTTCAAGGCATAGTAAAAAAACCATTAGCCTCGTGGAGAACGGCCTCTATGGCCGCCTCTTAGATTTTTATTCCGAACCATTGTTGAGATAAAAGGAGGAGTCAAACTAATTATAAGTGTAAAGCGACGTTCAATTATCTTGGATTTTCTGTATAAGAATTCTTCGACCTGCTGACTAGAAAAATTGACTAAGTTTGGGTTATTATAGAGAGCAAAAGAGAATGCCTAAAGTTTTTCTCAGTCATACTTGGAAAGATAGTAAAATTTCTGAGAAAATTTCTGATCTATTATTCCAGGATAATGCTGAGCTTTGGGTTGACTATGAGAAAATTAAACCTGGTGATAGTCTGCCAAAAAAAATAAACGATGGAATAGATTGGTGTGAAGTGTTTGTTTTACTATGGTCAGATGCATCTTCCAAGTCATACTGGGTGAATTTAGAATGGGAGTGTGCCTTAACATTAAGAAGACTAATATTACCTTGTCTCCTAGACGATACTCCGCTGCCTCCAATACTTCGTAGGCTCTCATACTGTGACTTTCGAGACTTCGGAAGAGGATATAAGAGACTTTTTGATGCGCTGGGCCTAGCACCCCTGAAAGAAAGGGCACATCTTGGTGAAAGCGTGAAGATGGAGATTGAAGAGTCTAGAAGTAATGAGCTTAAATTGGAATGTAAACCGCCTGCTGGGGGCACAGGTATGATGATGACATCAATAGTTTCTGTTAAAGGAAATACCAAAAAGATAAAAGTCTTTAGTTTGGATTTGAGTTTTAATCCGAGTGTATTATGCTTTAAGCATGTGGAAAAAGGCTCTCTAACTAAGAGTTGGGCAACAGTAGCTGGAAATGAAAGGAAACCAGGAAGTTTGGTTGTAGGTGGATACGCAGGCTCTGGAGAGCCTATAGCAGATGGCAGTGAAGGGAGTATCGCTGTCGTTAGATTCAGGATTACTTGTAAAGATTGTAGAGACGGAGCCAAGAGCAGAATCAGTATCCAGAATCTAACTGACGACCTAGAAAAAATGAATCTTGTTTCATCATTGGCGGAGTTTAATTATGAAAAGAAAGAGATTAATAAAGAGAGAAAATTAAAGCATGATAGAGAGATCCTCCAAAAGATGAAACAGCCATTGAGAGAGTTTAATCAGATGAATAGATTCCCTGATAGTTACCTGGCACCAAGGTGTATGAAGTTAGCGTCATATATTGAAACAGAGGCTGAGAAAATTCAACATCCCAAATTCAGAGAGATAAAAGAGAAATTGCTAGAATATGCCAGAAGAAAAAATAAGATCAATCAAAATACACCATTGAAGACTCTAATGAATCTTTTCCAAAAGCGAGTTGAACCAGATAATTATGAGCCACAAGTTTTATGTGAGGAAATTGAAGAAGTCCTAAAAAAATCATTAGTTCATTCTGAAGATGATCTATAGAAAAATTCACTCATAATTGTTGTGTTACTAACTGTTGGGAAAATTTAAGGCCTCTCTGTAGGAATTAGATATATCAGGATTTCATAGTTGATACACTTATGGCGTCAAAAAATCTTATCTGCAAACATTCTAATTTAATGAAGTATATTATTTAGGATATAATAAAAACATTATCCAACATAATATGAATTAGAAGATAAAATGAAAAAAGGATTTTACTATGGGAAAGGATCTTAAATGTTTTATAAGTTCTCCAGCGAGTGTAAAAACTGGCGTTATACGATCAATTCTGCGTAGCCTAGATGTATTACCTTTTGACGCATTCGACTTTAAACCAGGTGATGAGATTTATGAAACTGTACTTGACAAGATTCAAGACTCAGACTTTGTTATTGCAATAATTGAAAGGCCATCCGCTGATGTCTACTTTGAAATAGGAATTTCAGTTGGTCTGAAAAAACCGCTGTTCATACTTGTTGATCCAAAGTGTATGCTTCCTAACGTAGTTCATGGTTACGTTTTTTTAAGAACACCACTCGAGGACTCAGAGATTTTGCGAGGATCACTATCACAATTTATTCAGGATATTATCAAAAAGAAAAAAACCAAAAAAAAGAAAAGACTATCTGTTGAAAAGAAACAACTCTTTGAGGAGCAGAAGAATTTAAAAACCTACCTCCAACAAATTAGGAGGCTGCGCAAAAAAAGTCAGGCTCTAGAAGTAGAAAACTTAGTCCTCTCTCTATTTAAAGAATTAGACCTTCATGTCGTATCATCTTTACCGACGAGAGAAGTCAAAGTTGTGGACTTTCTATTATGGAGTGATGAACTCGAAGTGTCGCTTGGAAATCCGATTATCGTGGAAATCAAAGTGGGAGAACTTAATCATAATCGACTCAAGACAATAGAAAAAAAATTAGTTAATTATATTAGTGCCTCTGATGCAAGATCAGGGATTCTCCTCTATCTTGACCGAAAAGGCAGGAGATTCCAACAGAAATTTTCATTAGGCCCATTAATTATCAGATGGGACTTGGAAGATTTTGTCCGATCTCTTCTAGTTCAAGATTTTAAAGATGTTATTCTCACAGCAAGAAATCAAATTGTTCATGGAATACCAGAATAATGGCTAGGTACTCACAGAGAAGAATTCAAGAATATATTGAACAATCTGACAATGCTGATACTGCAGATGCTAAAGGAAACATACTTGAGGAACTCGCTAGATATATTTTTGAGAAGGTCCCTGGCATTTCGTTCTATAAGAAAAACATACTGGATGGCAGGCGAGCGCATGAAATCGATGTAGTATTCTGGAATCCTCAGAATGTCTCAGAACTTTGCTTCTTGGATGCAATTCTTATCACAGAATGTAAGAACCTAGCTCGGCCAGTTGGCAGCGCAGATATTGGATGGTTTGTTCGTAAGTTACAGGATAGGGGAGCAACATGCGCTTTGCTTATTAGTCTTTCTGATATAACAGGATCTCAGAATGGCGTTAGCAGTGCTCATAGTGAAGTGCTATCTGCTTTAGTCCGAGATAGAATTAAGCTCATAATACTTACACGACAAGAAATTCTTGCCTTATGTGAAACAAAGAACCTTGTTGAACTTATTCGGGAAAAGATGCTGAAATTGACACTTGAGAAGATTGTTTATATAAGTGGCCATGAGAGTTAGGACTGTAAATGAGGGGATAAGCCTATTTATACGGTTATAACAAGAGATTATGTATTCTTAAAAGGGTTTGAAATCTAAACAAACACTCCAATAAAGATGAAATAAAGCGAGAATATGTTAATAATTACAGTTTATAGGAGTAAATAGTCTTAAAAGATGATTTCAGGGGTGATTAAAAAATAACCCTCCCCTAGATGCCTATATATTATCTGATGAGCATATCCTGGCTATTCTCATTAAGATGAAAACAGAATGAAAGAAGGTTTGAAGCTAGCTACAAATCTTTTATTCAGGGTTCACTTCCCTCGATATCATAACAATAGGACATTTTTACATGCTTCATTTAGGATTAGTAAAAAGTTTTGCAACGGAGATGCAAAAACCGAAGCTTTATTGATAACTAGGAAATTGGATTTTTGACTAAACTTGCCTCTATTTTTTTCCTCTAATTAATCATGCGATTGTAATAATTATTCCATTTCGAAACACTTCTTTATAATTAAACCTGAAACTACGCTAAATATAATAATTCCTGCAGTTAAAAGTATAATTTGTGTTTTTGTTGAAAAGCATAAAAATGGCATAAGCAATTTAAATGATACTATAATAGAACCTAAAGAAATCCCAAAGAACAAAAACAAAACAGCAAGATATGGAAACTTTAATTGTCTTGTCTTCTTCTTTCCTATTTTTTCTCTTATGTAATTTTCCCAATATAGAACTTTATCATAATGTTTAGGAAAATCATTCTCAAAGTTTACATTATTTTTATATTTATCAATTATAGAGCCAGATAACAAATTAACAAGAACTTCTCTTTCCTTCATATAAATTCCTGTTCTACTCATTCTAGCTGCCTCACCCACCCACAGAATGAGAATTAATAAGCTTACTAAAGGTAAGCCCAGGTAAAAGATAAAAAAGGAAAACCAATATCCACTCTGATTTCCAGCTGTAAATGAGCTAACTCCTGCATGAATAACAAATCCTAATGTTGCTAAGCCAAATGTTAATATTGCATTTCTATTTTTCATCGATTGCAATGATTCTTCTCTTAATAATTTATAATCCTCGATTAATATTTCGATTGGGTTCATGGTACCGTCCTTTTTTTGATTTCTCATATTTTACTTTAATACTTAATTTCGTCAATAATAAATATGACTGAAAAATATTGAGAATTATTCCAAGCATCTCCTCAATGGGGCAACACTACGCTTAGCTTTCTTTTATTAACTTGGGAGCCTGGATTGCTTTGGCTCTAATCGCATCAGCATTAATGCTTTTTTTCATCTCTAATCGGCATATATGCTGATACTTCTGAAATAGCAAGTACACCCAATCCTATACCAGGTAGACTCACGATTGAATAAAAAAATGGCATAGTAAAGGAGAGAAGTAATCCGATACCTATCAATTCCCACTGACCAATAGTTGCAAACCAAATACCCCCACTATACCTGAAAATATATTTAGGATGATCATAGACATTATAATTATTGATAAAAATGCAGTGGCTATCTTTGTAGTCAAGCCAGATGGCATTCTCTTCCCTTCCCCACTCTCTCTTTCCTCAATACTACAGTAAATGGAACAATGCAAAGCTTCACTCTCATTTCCTCATTTTTTCTTTGTCGGCCTTTCGAAAAACATATATTGTCATCCCAAATATAATCGCTACTATAAAATCAATCACAATCCAAATGTCCTTATTTAAATGAAAAGGAATTATTGGATTAAATATTAAGGCGATAATTCCTATCACGCATATCCAACTGAATTTTCTAGCTTCGTAAGATAAATAAGCAATATATATCGAAGTTAGACAAACAATCCATCTCAACAAAATGTAAAAGCTGTATTCTTTGATTGAAAAAATCGCAACTAGTAGAAGAATCATTGCTATTATTGAAGGTAATAAGATTTTTTTCTTAATGTTATTCATTTATAAAAGCCAGCTTTTCTATTTTCTTATCAATAAGCTATTATTTTGTGTTAATTTTCATAGATTCTAATAAGATTATTCTTATTTCCATCTAATTCACCTGAATTTCTTTATTTGCTTTCTACTTGTCGTTCGTACCTGTTCTTTTGCTTCTCCACTATTTCTTTGATTAGTTTGATAGTTACAAGTGCGGCTATAATATCAATAATCTCTGAGGATATAGACAGCCAAGTTCCCGAAATTAAAGATTCAAGAGATTCCCCAGAAAGAACTCCCATTACAACATACCCCCAAGTAATACTAAGGAGATATAGAAACCACCACCAGCCTACCAAGGAAGATGAACGAGGGTCCTTACATTTAGATTTTTCAGAAATGACACTAAAAGTAAAGTCAGGATCACTTTCTTTATATGTTTCTTTCATTACTTGGTATGGTCTAACAAGATTCAGAAAAGGAACAAAAAAGCCTCCTATTGCCCATCCTGAACTGTATTTTAAATTTCTAGCACCTAGAGCAGACAAATTTCGATGTGATCTATAAAACCATAATAGAAATGCTATTCCAGCGATGATGAGAATAATTATTTGTAAGACCCCTATAATTTGTTGTCGACTATCATTTGAGATAGCCTCTGTTCCTGTATAGTAAGCTCCCTCCTTTATCTTATTTAGTAAATCTAATTGAAAAAAGTCTGAAGCGATAGCGACCAAGGCAAGAGCTATTATAAGTATGAGAAAGAATTTTACTAACTGAGCTTTTGAATGAGCCGATCTAAATTCAGAAATAAATCTTATTGAATCCTCTTTGATGGATTTTCTATAATTTTCTATTTCTTGTTTTCTCTCGGCTAGTATATCATCAATGATTTTTTGTGCTTCTTGTGTATATTCTTCAGGTGTGTAGGAATCTTGAAATGCTGATAGTTCATCTATTCCCATCTGTCGATATCTTTCAGTTAATACAATTCCATCGTTACTTTCGTGCTCAGCTTTATCTCTTTCCTTTTGTTTTTCTTTTTTCTTGATGATTTCTTCTTCGTTATGACCTTTTCTTTTCTTCTTATCTAACCATTCTCCACAATATCGACATTTTATTGCTTCATCCTGAATTTCTTCAGCACAATAAGGACATTTTTTCATTTTTTTTCTCTTTTCTGAGAATTTTCTTTCTTCGTCTATTTTAGATATATATCAACTTAATCGTCATTATAAACTTCGGAAGCACGGCATAAGCATAGGTTCCACTAGCCTTAAATAGCTATCACTCAGACTTTAATAATCAGAAGGATTCAATTCTTCTATGGAATCAAATCCTTGGCTCTTTTTAAAGTTCATCTTGTGAACAAAATTCTCCATTGAATCTGAAGGGTCAATCATATCAAAATTCAGGCTAACTAAAGTCTCTTTTGGGAAATAAACAGAAAGAATAGGCATATCCTCCATATAGCCAGTTTTTGTGTTTAACATATTACAGATAGCATTTATGATCGTCTTCTTGATAGGCAATAAAGCTAACAATTCTCTTGCAACTCGTAGAGAAACTCCACATACAAAATCTTGATAGAGTTCATAAAATTTTGTTTTGGGCATTGTCTTGACTGAAAGTTTCCCACTTTTTAAAAGACTTTTTACTTCAGCCGGAATAACATCCTTTTCTCTGACTTTAACATTTGCAATGATAAAATCCTTATTGATTACTTGAAATTTGATTTCTGAACCATATTCGCTAATCTCTTCAAATGGATTTATAAATTTTATCACTTTAGAATATATCTCATAATCCCCACTACATACACTCTCGGCCATATCATGCAAAGTCCTCCATTCTTCATAATCTTTTTTATATTCTTCTAATGCTTTTCCATATTCTGCCTTGTCAAGATCTTTTGCTTTTTCCAAATTCTCTTTAAACCGTGCTATCTTCTTTTCTACTTTTTTAAACGTCTTATCAAAGAAAGATGGGGAATAACTATCCAATATTTTTTGGGCTTCATATTCATGTTCATTTTGAAACTTCGGTTCAACTGGCGGATTAGAAGATTTAATTTCCTCCCAATTCCAATCGCTACCGCATTCTTTATGAATTGAAGATATTACATCAACATAATTTTCATATACTTCAACTTCATATAAAGCTCTTTCTAGCTCTTGCATCCTTTCCGCTGCTTTCTGTTGTCGCTCAAGCTCTCTCTGTCTCCTTCTTGACTCTCTCTCCATGGCTCTAATTGCTGAGCCAATGCTTCTAATGGTTCCTCTATAACCCATATTTACACCTCCCTAAATTTTTATTTACATCATGGAAGTCTACAGATTTAACATGGTGTAAATTTTCTTGCACCTGCCATTCCTAAAAATATAGAAATTTTACTTTTTCCACTTTATTACTAATCCTATTAAGCGTTTTCTTTTCATTGCTACAGAAGTATTAGGCTGATAAATATAATAAATATAATTTCCATAGACGAAGACATTTCCAGAAGAAGGAGTTTTGTATGTTCCTGCATAAGGGTCTCTTCTTATGGCTAGGATAATTGTATCGCCGCCAATTGATGCGGCCTTATTTTCATGCTGTTTTCAACTCTACTCCAAGAAGCGGCAGGTGCTCCATATCCTTTCACTTCCCCTATAATGACAAAGGGAACTGCTGGGAGGATATAATAAACGTGAACATCATTTTGGTTGGTAGATGGATATTTATAATGGGGATAGGGTGCCACTCTTGACCTGACACAATTGCACAATAAACAGATTAATACTAGAAGAAATGAAATTCTGATGTACTTCATTTCTCCCCCCATTCTCGCCAATTTGCAATTCCATATTTATATCAAATAAATCCCAGAGTCAAATCCCTATATGCTTTCAGGCGGAAATAGAAGAATGTATCGAGTAGGATTTTCCCTTTTTGGCACCAGAAATGCTAAAAATCGCTTAGTTTTATGAAGGTTGCCAAAATGGAAAAATAAGGCCAAATGAGATGATTTCCAAAGGAAAACAGGCTTGATATCTGGCGGGGCCGACGAGACTTGAACTCGCGACCTCCGGCGTGACAGGCCGGCGTTCTAACCAAACTGAACTACGACCCCGCCGTGGGCCTTAATTATAATATTAAAGGTA
>CAYVAT010000036.1:0-20721 GCA_964449165.1 uncultured Eubacteriales bacterium
CGGTCGCAAGATTCATGAAGTTGATGCAGGCGATGAGCAGAATTAAAATTCCTATAGCTGAAAAAATGTAGATATACCTGACATCATAGTTGGCAGACAATTCAGCAGAAAGATTGGAATGCAAGTGTATCCCTGTCAGCGGCTGGAGGAAAAGTCTGAATTTTAAATTGTCCAACCCTCCGGGAATCCTGTCTTTCATCGGCGCATATTTCTTCAGCACAGGAGCCAGGAATTTATCGACAAATCCCGGCAGCTTCTGCTCCAGTTCCGAAGCCGATGCACCCCTTCTGAGTAATATGTAAGTGTGAAGGCTCATCTGTGTTTTGTCTTCCGAATATCCTTTCCAATAGACTTCATCGGCACAGGCAAAAGAGGCAAGGAAATCACAACTGAAATGAGAGTTGCGAGGTATATTTTTCATGACTCCGGATATATGTAAATCCAATTTATTTTCAAAATTAAGAGTTTTTCCGACCTGATCTTCACTTCCAAAATACTTTTCAGCCATATCCTCGGAAATTACAACAGCATATTTATCTTTCAAAACAGTCTCTGGATTTCCTTTAACCAGCGGAAAAGAAAAAACTTCAAAAACATTCGGATCCGAGAGATAGAACCGTGTTTCCTTGAAGTATCCTTGCTCACAGCCTATCAATACTTTCCTGTGAATATGGTCAATCCTTACAGCCTGGACAATCTCTGGAAATTCCCGGGACAACTCAGGGGCCATCGGGTTGGATGAGAGTGCTGTCTTTGTTTTATGTAATCTGCTATCCGTGGCAACCCTCCAGATGCAATCAGCATTCTCATGGTACCGGTCATAGCTTAACTGGTACTGGATAAACAAGAAAATCAGGATAAAGCTTGTCATCCCGATGGCCAGCCCGGCTATGTTGATGAAAGAATAGACCCTGTTTCTTCTGATGCTCCTCAAAGCGACGATAAGGTAGTTCTTCAGCATGATTTCCCCCTAAGGACCGATATTTTCATGAAACTTAGTACAGAATCCAAGATCTGTCTTATGTACCGACAGCAGGCTGTGGATCATAATCCTTTTCTTTCAGGCAAAAGACTGCAAAAAAGAGAATCTCATCAGCTCTGAAGAGAACCTTCATTGAGCATCCTATCATAGAGATAGACGGAGGATAGATCAAAAAGGTTTAGATCAATTGTTACCTTTTAGTAGACTCTAATGATGATTTGTGAGGGACTTGCAGTGGGCACGGAAAGCGAAATCCTGTCAGTAAAAGTGGGATATGGCGGAGAGGGTGGGATTCGAACCCACGGTCCCGACATTAATCGAGACAGTCGCTTAGCAGGCGACCCTGTTCAGCCACTCCAGCACCTCTCCGCAGCATAGAGCAGACAGACGCTATTTTAACATTTTTTTGTTTTTAGGCAAAATTCATGCCCTATAGCTACATCACCTTTGTTTCTGTTATTATTGATTACATTTTATCAAGTTAGGTAGTTAAGCAGCGATTCTCCTCCATCCTTACCTAGCTTGGCGGCGAATTCTTAATCCCGATAATCAAGTTTCATATTTCTTTAACTGTTTCAGCGCCTTTTTTACAAATTTCCCAAATTGGCGATCTTTTTTTCTTTTTTCAAGCTCTGTCATATCATAATATTCAGTTTCTTTTTTCAACTTAATATAATTCAAATATCTATTCTCATCTAATTTTTTGGAATTAACGGCGCTCAAGACAGCGCAACCAGGCTCATGTGTATGTGTACAGTCAACATATTTACAATTCTTGGATAAAGCGATTATTTCACCAAATACATCCTCCATCCCTGCATTTGAGTCAACCAGGCCAACTTCTCTCATTCCTGGATTGTCTATTACTATTCCTCCGTTTTCCAAAAAATACATCTCTCTGTTTGTAGTGGTGTGTTTACCTCTTCCGGTACGATGGCTTATCTCTCTAATTTTTATTTCCTCTCTTCCAAGTAACTTGTTTATCAAGGATGATTTCCCCACCCCTGATGAACCGAGAAAACAATATGTTTTCCCCCTTATTAAATATCTCATCAATTCATACAATCCCTGTTCAGTGATAGCGCTAGTTGGAATAACGTCAATTTCACTGAATCTGTCTTTTATTTGTCCTATTTTTAAATCTAATTCTGCGTCTGAAATCAAATCAATTTTATTTAATACGATTACTGGCTTAATATTTCCGTCTTTTACTAAAACAAGATACCTTTCAAAACGATTGAGATTATAATCTCTGTCAACAGATTCGATAATGAACGCAATATCAATATTTGCTGCAATAATCTGACTTTCTTGTTTATCGCTATACTTCCTTCTTAACACAGTTCTCCTCGACAATACTCTATGGATTATCGCCTGTTCTTCATCAAGCTCGGTTATGACCACCCAATCACCTACAGCAGGATAATCTTCTCTTGATAATGCATTAAACATTTGTTTTCCGGTTATTTTTGCTGAATATTCCCCAGTTTTGCTTCTTACTCTATAAGACTCTTTATATTCAGCAATAACTCGTGCAATTAAACAGTTGTCCAAATCTAATTTTTTTTGACTGGATTCGAAAAATGCACTATAACCCAAATCTTCGAGATTTGACTTCTTGATATTATCATCCATGTTTTTATGATTTTAGTTTAATTATTCTCTTTCCCTCATAATATAAAACCATAGCTGTAATATTTGGAATATTTCTTGTACATATCAATATCTTTCTAGAAAAGAGCCAAAAATGGACTGCGCTCGGACCAGCCCTCTCAGAGGGCGAACCGAACTTTTCTTTTTCCGACTGGCGGAGGGAGAGGGATTCGAACCCCCGTCCCGATTACTCGGGAAGCGGTTTTCAAGACCGCCGCCTTAAACCACTCGGCCATCCCTCCAATCGTTGTTTATTTTATCGTCGTTTCCTGCAGCTGACAAGCAGAGTTGAGGGCATTCAAGAAATTTTATCCTGTCCATCCATATACGGCTGTAAAGCCTCTGGGATGAGTACAGAGCCGTCTTCCTGCTGAAAGCTCTCCAGTATGGCGCTCACGGTCCGGCCAAGGGCCACTCCAGAGCCGTTCAAGGTATGAGCGTATTCTGGTTTTGACTTGGGGCTTTTCCGGAAGCGGATATTAGCCCGCCTTGCCTGGAATTCCTCACAATTTGTGCAGGATGAGATCTCCAGGTACTTCTTGCGGTGGGGCATCCACAATTCAAGATCATATGTCTTTGCTCCGGCAAATCCCAGGTCTGCCGTACAGAGAACAACAACGCGGTAATGAAGACCCAGCCTCTTCAAGACTTCTTCGGCATCAACAGTCATCCTCTCCAGCTCATCATATGAATTTTCAGGCAGAGAAAAGGTCATCAACTCAACTTTATTGAACTGGTGCTGGCGGATTAACCCTCTGATATCTTTGCCGTAAGAGCCAGCTTCTCTGCGGAAACAAGGCGTATAAGCTACGAACCTTTTGGGAAGGGAGTCAGCCTCAAGAATCTCATCACGATAGAGATTGGTCAGCGGAACTTCTGCGGTGGGAATCAGGTACCAGGAATAGCCCTTTAGTTTAAAGAGATCATTCTCGAATTTCGGCAGATTGCCTGTTCCCGTCAAGCTTTCCTGATTGGCGATAAAGGGAGGAAGCACTTCCTCATAACCTCTTTCCCTTGTGTGTACATCTAGCATAAAGTTAATCAGCGCTCTTTCCAGCCTGGCTCCGTCTCCAAAATAAACGGCAAAGCGGGACCCGGCAATTTTTGCCGCCCGTTCAAAGTCCAAAATACCCAGCTTTCTTCCGATATCCCAATGGGGCTTGAGATGGAATGGAAAATTCGGTTTCTCTCCAAACTTTCGTATTTCAACGTTGTCCCTTGAATCTTTCCCTTCAGGAACAGAGTCATGAGGGATGTTAGGGATGGTGAGCAGGATTTTTTCCAATCTTTCATCGATTTCTCTTAATTTCTCCTCCAGAAATTTGATCCTTTGGGAAATCTTTTTCATTCCTCGGACATAAGCAGAGGCATCCTTTCCTTCTCTCTTCATCTGTCCGATAAGCTGAGAGGTTTTGTTCCTTTCAAACCGCAGATTTTCGCTTTTCTTCAGATAATCCCTCTTCTGTTCATAGAGCTTGAAAAACATTTTAAGGTTAAAATCCAGTCCGCGGGCTTTTGTCTTTTTTACCACAACATCTGCGTTCTCAAGAACATATTTTGCGTCCAACATGAGGCAGATTATATCATAATTCAGTGACACTCCCCAATTTAAATTTGAACTCGACAGCCTCTCCATTCTTGTGAAGAGTGGTTATATTTCGTCCAATCAGGAAAAGAGGCGTCGGTTGCTGTTCATACGAAGCCCAATTTCTGTTGACTCACAGGTAGGATTAAAATATAGTTAAATAAGCGATGAGAAAGGGTAAAGCTTTGGAAAAAAGCAGATTAACCGAGGCCAGGAAAGAGCGCAAAGGCTACATTCAGGTCTACACAGGAAAGGGCAAAGGAAAGACAACCGCGGCTTTAGGGTTGGCCCTCAGGGCAGCAGGACATGATATGCGGGTTTACATCGGACAATTCCTAAAAGGACAACTTTACGGTGAGCTTTTATCCGCAAAAAAGCTCTTGCCTTTGATCAAAATAGAACAATTCGGGCGCAAAGGTTTTATCCATGTCACCAAAAACCCGGACGAAGAAGATAAGCAGAGAGCCAAGAAAGGTTTGAAAAGATGTCTGGATGCTATGCTTTCCAGACAATACAGAATCATCATTCTGGATGAAATCAATGTTGCCCTTTATTTTAACCTTCTCGATGAAAAAGAAGTCCATGAATTTCTCGATAAAAAGCCACCTGAGACAGAGATCGTCCTGACAGGGAGGTATGCCCCATCCTCCATTTTAAAAAGAGCGGATTTGGTGACCGAGATGAAAGAGAAGAAGCATTATTTCGCCAAAGGAGTCAGGGCACGCGACGGGATAGAAAAGTAGCATTATGGAGAGAGATAAATTTGAGAAATACGTAGAGGAAGCTCTCTCAAAAATCCCTAAAAAATTCAAGAAACATATCCAGAATATGGCGGTGATTATCGAGGATAAACCGCCAGAAGAGATCTCCAGAGATCGAGGAGGCTCACCCTTTCAGACGACTCTGGGATTCTATCACGGCGTGCCTTTCAAGCATCGCGGATCATACTATGGAAACATACCTCCTGATGTCATTGTTATCTATAAAGAGCCGATCGAGAGGATATGTCACTCAGAAGAAGATCTCAAAGAGAAGATCAGAGAAGTGGTTCTTCATGAAATCGGGCATTATTTTGGCCTGAGTGAAAAAGAGTTAAGAGATATCGAAAAATATTAAGTCTCGCTAAGCAGCTCAAAACCAGCAATATATTTGGACATTGGCAAAACATCAAGAAATAAGATTCTAAGAATAGAGGAAGAAAATGGATAAAAATTTTAGAGGCATTTTTGTCGCTCTGACCACTCCATTTGTTGGAGGCGAAATAGCGCCTGAAAAGTTCAAAGAGAACATCCGGAAATACAATGCTTTCGACCTTTCAGGCTATGTTGTGCTGGGATCCACAGGAGAATGTGTCTATCTCTCGGATGACGAATCTGAGAAACTTGTCGAAGCTGTAAAAGAGGCCGCGGCAGCAGAAAAGAAAATCATAGTGGGAACAGCGAGGGAATCCACCAAAGAAACCCTTGAATTCACCAACAGGATGGCTGCTTTTGACATCGATGCCGCTCTCATACGCACTCCCAGTTATTACACTCCCAGCATGACCCATGAAGTCCTGAAAAAGCACTATTTATCCATTGCTGATAAGGCGAAAGTGCCTGTTATGGTCTACAACATCCCCCAATACACAGGAGTCTCTGTGGATATCCCTCTGATGGTTGAACTCTCGCTTCATCCTAATATCGTGGGCTTGAAAGATAGCTCTGGGAACGCGATTTTTGCCTCAGAACTTATTCCTCAGGTGGATTCCTCTTTCACCATCCTCTTGGGGGCAGGAAGTATTCTTGTTCCCGGCCTGATCATGGGTGCCAGCGGAGGCATTCTGAGACTCGCTTCTGTGGCTCCTGCAGAGTGTGCCAATCTCTACAAGCTCTATCGAGAAGGAAGAATAGAGGCTGCCAGGAAAATACAGACCAGTCTGATCCCGGTAAACAAAGCGATCGTAAAAACCCTGGGAATTGCCGGGCTCAAATATGCTTTAGATTTGCTCGGCTACTACGGAGGAGAACCCCGTTTCCCTCTCCTGCCTCTGGATGAAAGCCAGAAAGAAGAGATGAAAAACATCCTCGATAAATCGGGACTCCTGGGATGAGCCCAAAACGGCGGGCCTTTCTTAAGAAATTTTTTTATGGAACACTGTCTGCCTCTGTTTCAGCCTGTCAAACCGCTTTTCCCATTGAGAAAAAAAAAGATCGTCTGAAGAAAGACCAGATGTTCTATCGTCGTCTGGGAAGGACGAATCTTTACATCTCTGAGATTTCGCTCGGAGGCAGTCCTCTTCCTGATTGGGCGATTTATCGGGAAATAATCGAGAGAGGAGTTAATTACATCGACACCTCCGAATCCTACCAGAATGGAAACAGCGAGCGTCAGATAGGGCGTCTGTTTAAAGCTGTAGGAAGAGATAAGGTGCATGTGGGAACGAAATTTCATCTGAGAGGAAACTGGGATAAAGAATCTATCATAGATAAGGTGAATAAAAGCCTTCAAAGATTGGGCACGGATTACCTGGATGTTCTTCTGATTCACGGGGCATCGAACGAAAAGGACCTTACTGATGAAAGATTAATTTCGGCTTTTGAGCAGTTGAAAGAAGAAGGAAAATACAGGTTCAGAGGTCTCTCCTGTCATTCAAATCACCACAAAGTTGTTAAAAAGGCTGTTGAATGTGGCTATTACGATATGATCCAGCTAGGATATAACGTCTTTGATATCCAGGAGACAGAAGAGAAAATCGAAATCTATAACGATTATTTAGGAGCCAGCGGCATCCGACGTCTCATCGCTCTAGCCAAAGAAAACGATGTAGGAATAATCGCCATGAAAACACTCAAGGTGGGAGCAAAAAGGCAAAATCTTGAGGCATACCGGACAGGGTCAACCTCCCTTTTTCAGGCAATGCTTAAATGGGTTCTTGAAAACAAGAGTGTCTCCTCTGTAGTCACGGAGATGTTGACGTTTGAACAGATGGAAGAGGATCTGGCTGTTGTTGGACAGAGGTTGCTCGGAGAAGAAAGACGCGCTCTTTATCGTCATGTTCTTGAGAATAGCAAGGACTACTGTCATCAATGCGGTGTCTGTGAAGCAAACTGTCCATCCCGCATCAAAACCACTTCCATCCTGCATTGTTTGATCTATCTGGAAAGCTACAGAAAATGGAATCTAGCCAGAGGAATATATTCTCGTCTGAAACCTACTGAGACAGCTTCCTCCTGTACAGATTGTGGAATTTGCGAGAAAGTCTGTCCATACGGTGTTTCAGTCCTGAAAAAGATCAAAAAAGCTCAAATCAAATTGACATAATATAGTTAATCTACTGTGCCAGGTTGGAAATTCCTTCCAGATCAAGAAGCTGGGCGATCTCTGTCAATGTTGAAGCATTCTCGAAGTTCTGGCCCTCCAGCTGTATCAGGAACCTGTCAATCACGAGTATCATGACTTCTGCTTTTTTATCCTCATTTTCATATTTCTCTACCCCAGGGAAGCCTTTAATAGTGACTTTTTTAACATATTCTTCTGCTGTATCCAATTCAAAACCCATGGCCATTTTTATTCCTGCATAGACGATTGGGACATATCCGCCATCGATAATAGTGATGGTGAGATTTTTTTCCTCTGCAGTATAGCTTCGTTCAGCCTGAGAAATTTTAAAGCCAGCCATATCCATGCTGGAACCTTCCGCATCTCCCTCCGCTTCCCATTCTGGGATATCGATGAGAAAGGGTGTTAATTCCCGCCAGTTGACAGGCTCCACAGGCTCCTTGATTTGGGCCAGCAGAGCGATAGAAGTAGCCATAAAGAATATTGCCAAAAGGATAAAGAAAATCTTCCTTCTCATTCAGAAATCCTCCTTAACTAAAAATTAAATGATGACCGTGCACCTTGCTCCGACAACGCCTCCCCTGCGTTATCCATGCCGTTAGCTCAGGTAAGGCTGACCTGCAGCACAAGAGGCTCACCTGCTACCGCTGCTACCTCCCGGTCCTGACGGGATTCACAGGAAGCTCTTTGCACAGGGCCCTATCCCTCAACACCACTAACATAGACACAGGCCAGACAAGGAACAGCCTCGGCAAGGAATTCAACCCCACTGTAGCGGATTGTGGGTTACAGGGCGCCGCTAATTCCCCGTCTAGCACGGTCCTTTTCTGCTCTTCTTGGTTACTAAGCGAGAAGAAATCCTAATCTTATACTTCCTGTTTGTCAATAGGATCAGCGAAGCCAGGCTATGAAAAAATGACGATTGCTCTTCCATGATTGACGGAAAAAAGGCGAACTGCTATCATTAATGAAGAGAAAAAAGATGTTTTTCTGGGATTACACATTCTTCCTCCTGATTCCTCCGCTTATTCTTGCTATCTATGCCCAGCAAAAAGTCAGGAGCACATACAAGCGTTTCAGCGAAAAAGTTGCCTCCTCCCGCATATCCGCTGCCGAGCTTGCTCGCCGGATTCTCAACACAAGCGGTGCAGAGGTCAAGGTGGAAAAAACATCGGGTCGGCTCACTGATCATTACGATCCCCGCAAGAAAGCCCTCCGGCTCTCAGAGGCAGTTTACGGAAGCAAATCTATCGCTGCGCTCGGTATTTCTGCCCATGAAACAGGACACGCACTCCAGCATCAAGAAGGCTACTTAGCTCTCCATCTTCGAAATGCCATCTACCCTGTTGTCAGCTTCGGATCCTCCCTTGCCTTTCCCATCTTTTTCGTAGGCTTTATATTCAGCAGGCAGGGCCCCAGCATCCTGATGGATATCGGCATCCTCCTTTTTGCTGGCGCCGTTGTGTTCAGCTTGCTCACGCTTCCTGTGGAATTTAACGCTTCCAAGCGAGCCCTTGTTCTCTTGCGCCAAGGAGGATACCTGGAGAGAGATGAGCTTTTAGAAGCACGTCAAGTCCTCTCAGCAGCCGCTTTAACCTATGTGGCGGCAACGGCCATGGCCGCCATGCAGCTTCTACGGCTTTTCCTCCTCAGAGGATCTCGCAGATAGAAAGTCTCCCTTTTTTTCTTATCTGGATTTTATCAAAGGTATTTTAAAACTTATTCATATACTGTTTTATTTGGAATGTCCAAGAGGACTTCCCTCCTCTCGTCATAAATTATCTTGACAGCAAATTGAGCAAGTGATAAATAAAATTTTCTGTATTTTCTTTACACAAGGAGTTCAAAATGAAAATTTATACAAATTCAAAAAGAATCCTATCTCTTTTTGTCTTCATGATCTGTTTACCTTTTCTGCTTCCAGCACAGACATCTCCCGAGGCTTTCTTGGGGCACAAAGTCGGTGCAGACCGTAAACTCGCTGACTACAATCAAATCCAGGCATATTTTCAGAAGCTCGACCAAGAGTCGAACAGGATAAAAGTCTTAACCATCGGCCAATCTACCCTGAAGAAGCCGATGATCATGGCTGTAATCACAACCGAAGAAAACATGGCCCAACTCGATACCTATAAAGATATCATTAAAAAGTTGAGAGAAGCGAGAGATCTCTCCCTTGAAGATGCCAAGAAACTGGCAGAAGAAGGAAAAGTAGTTCTGCTCATCACATGTAACATTCATTCAACAGAGATCGCTTCTTCACAGATGGCAATGGAACTGGCTTACAAGCTGATAACAGGAGATACGCCATTCGATACTGATAAAGTCTTGAAGGATGTCATCCTCCTTCTTGTGCCCACAACAAATCCCGACGGCGAGCAGATGGTAACCGACTGGTACCGGAAATATTTGGGAACAAAATATGAAGGAGGCCGGATGCCATGGCTCTACCATTATTACGCCGGACATGATGATAACCGCGACTGGTTCATGTTCAACCTTTCAGAAACCCGTGCCGTGGCCAAAGTTCTCTACCATGACTGGATTCCGCAAATTCATATTGACGAACACCAGATGGGATCCACCGGAGCCAGACTTTTTATTCCTCCCTATAAGGACCCGCCTGTTCCTATTATCCGTCCACTTCTCTGGCGGGGAGTTAACCTCTGTGGGGCCAATATGGCCTACGATTTGCAGAAAAACGGCTTCAGCGGAATTGTCCATGGAAGAAGCTTCACTGGCTGGTGGATTGGTGCCTGTGATGATACCTCCTGGCTCCATAACGCTGTGGGGCTTCTGAGTGAGATGGCCTCGGTTAAAGTGGCCACTCCTATCTATGTCGATCCTACAGAACTCCCCTCATCCTATTACGAAAAAAGAATTGACTTTCCCGATCCCTGGCCTGGAGGATGGTGGAGATTGAGAGATATTGTGGATTATGAATTGACGCTCTCTTTAAGTCTGATCAAAACCTGCTCCATCTATAAAAATGACTTCCTTTACAATTTCTACAAGATGGGTCGAGATTCGATCGACGAAGGAAAGAAAGGAAAGCCCTATGCCTTTGTCATACCTAAAAAACAGTGGGACTATCCTACCACCCTCAGGATGCTGGATATCTTGATGTTAGGAGGAGTGGAGATACATCAGGCCACACAAGATTTCACAGCAGGAGAGAAGCTCTACCCTGCCGGCTCTTTCGTGGTTCTGATGTCGCAACCTTACAAACCTTATGCCCAAGCTCTTCTGGAAAAGCAGGTTTACCCCGACATGCGACAATATCCGGGCGGCCCTCCTGAGCCCCCCTATGATAACGCAGGATGGACTCTTCCTCTCCAGATGGGTGTCACCTGCGACAGGATAGAGACTCCCTTTGAGGTCAAGCTGGAAAGGCTGGATGAAGTTCCTCATCCTGGGGCAAGCATTCCCTCAGAGAGTTCTCCTTACATCATCCTGGATTCACGCCAAAATGCTTCCTTTGCAGTTATTTTTGCTCTCCTCGAAGATGGAGCAGAGATCTTTCGGACCAAGGAATGCATCAACAAGGATGGACTCAAAGCTGCAGCAGGGAGTTTCATCATCAAAAATTCACCTCAAGTCCAGAAGGCCCTTCCAGGGCTTTTTGAAAAATGGCATCTCTCAGCTCAGGGAGTAGAAAACGTCGAGGATATCCCTAAATCTTTGCTGAAGAAACACCGTGTAGCTCTATACCAATCCTGGCACTCGAACATGGACGAAGGATGGACCCGTTATGTCCTCGACGATATGAGCATCCCCTTCACCACCATTCACAACAAGGATTTCAAGGGAACGAAAAAAAAGAAGGTCAACCTGAAAGAAAAGTACGACGTGATTGTCTTTGCCAGCGAAAGGCCTGAAATCATCAAGTCCGGAAAGCCCAGCCCCGACTCCCCGTATGCCCGGTACTTCACTGAGATGCCGCCAGAATATGAGGGAGGGATCGAAAAGGAAGGTGTGGATGCTTTGAAAGAATTCGTGGAACAAGGCGGAATCCTGGTCACATTGAATGAAGCCTGCGGCCTGGTGTTCAAAGAATTCAAGGTCCCGGCCCGTAATGCCACTGAAAAAGTGAGTCGCACAAAATTCTTCTGCCCCACATCCTTATTGAAGATCAGCGTAGATAATGTAACACCCATCGGCTATGGAATGCCAGAGCAGGCGCCAGCTATGTTCTCCCGCAGCTTGGCTATGAGCACCTGGGTTCCTCAATCAGGAGATTGGGACAGAAAGGTTGTGGCCTCCTATCCCAAAGATCACATCCTGCTGAGTGGCTGGCTTCTGGGAGAAGACGTGATCTCCCGCAAGGCTGCAGTCGTGGATGCCAAGTATAAGAAGGGACATATCGTTCTCATCGGCATTCGCTGCCAGCACAGAGCACAATCTCACGGAACATACAAATTCCTGCTCAATGCCCTCCTCTACCCTGAAGGCATTTAACCTGGATTATTCATAAATAATCCAGACAAACCTCTTTTTGCCATGAATGAAGAAAAGAAAAAGAAGCTCGCCATGGTCGTTTTCAGCGGCGACATGGATAAGCTTTTTGCAGCCTTCTCCATAGCCACCGGAGCGGCTGCTTCGAACATGGATGTAACCATGTTCTTCACTTTCTGGGGCCTGAGGGCTCTCAAGAAAAAAGCAAGAACAGGAAGAAGCTTTTTTGGGCGCTTACTGGGGATCTTCTATGGCGGAGACATCGACCGGTCAACTCCCAGCAAGATGAGCTTCGGGGGAATCGGCCGCTGGATGTTCAAGAAAATGATGAAGGCCAAACGCGTTCCTTCCCTCGCCCAGCTTCGACAGACTGCAGTGGACCTGGGTGTCAAGCTCTATGGATGCCAGATGAGCATGGAAGTGATGGAGATACCCAGGGAGAAAATAATCGATGAGGTAGCCCAGTGCGTGGGAGTGGTCACTTTTATCGAGCAGGCTCAACAGGCTGACGTAACTCTCTTCGTCTGAGCTAAACGCTATTCACCGATAATCTTCACCAGAATCCTTTATCCATTCAACTAGAATGGAAGGTCCTGGAATTTTTATCGTCAGAATCTTATAATCCTAGGATGAGGTTAACATGCGCATCCTGAATCAAATCATCTGTGTAGGAGCGCTGGCGGTTGCAGCTCTGATGGCTACAGCAGCCGGCGCAAAGGGAGAAGAATCCATGACTTCGAAGATCGAAAGAAAAACATGCTCGGCCAAAGACGGAGTGACAATCGTCTATTCGGCTGCCGGAGCCGGAGAGCCGGCACTGGTCTTTATCCACGGCGGGCTGGCAGATCGTACGTTCTGGGATGGACAGCTCCGAGCGTTCGGCGCTCGTCATCGGGTTATTGCTCTCGACCTTCCCGGTCACGGGGAGTCGGGACTCGACCGGAAAAAATGGGGAATTCCGGAATTCGGCGCTGACGTGAAGGCCGTCATCGATGCAGAAAAGCTCAAGAGCGTCATCATCTTCGGTAACTCTCTTGGAGGTCCTGTGGCCATCGAAGCCGCCCTCCTTCTTCCCGGCCAGGTCTTGGGCGTGGTCGGAGTCGATACCTTCCAGCGGCTGGACTACCGGATTACACCCGAAGAGGCAGAACAGAGGGCGGAGTCTTTCCAGCGCGATTTTGCCGGTGCCTTGAAGCAGATGGTTAAGATGCTCTTCCATGCCGACGCCGACCCATCTCTGGTGGCGGAAGCGGAAAGGCGCATGGCTGGAACCTCGCCTGAAGCAGCCCATGCCATATTCTTATCCCTTGCCGGGTATGATGAGGGCGCTGCAGTCCGCCGCCTGACCGCTCCTCTTAGGGCCATCAACGGCGATCTCTTTCCGACTGATGTGGCCGGTAATAGGAAAGTGAAGGCCGATTTCGACGCAGTCATCATGAAACACATGGGGCACTATCCCATGCTCGAACGCCCCGAAGAGTTCAACAGCCAGGTTGCAGAGGTTGTGGCCAGCCTCACCAAGTAAGAATTCTTCAGTAACATCTCCCCCATCGATGCTTGGATTGGGACGCATACTCTGGAAGCAGACTCAGCAGGCTAACATGACTCTATTTGTCTGAATGAAACGCTATTCTCCGATAATCTTCACCAAAATTCTTTTCCTTCTCCGCCCGTCAAATTCACCATAAAAAATCTGTTCCCAGGGACCAAAATCCAAATTGCCGTTGGACACAGCTACCACTACCTCTCTTCCCATGATGGTTCTTTTCAAGTGGGCATCAGCATTATCTTCTCCGGTCAGATTATGCCTGTATTTTGAGATAGGTTCATGAGGTGCAAGCCCTTCCAGCCATTGCTCGAAATCCTGATGAAGGCCGGACTCATCGTCATTGATGAATACACTGGCTGTGATATGCATAGCATTGACCAGGCAGAGTCCTTCTTTAACTCCACTTTTCTTGACCAGAGACTCAACCTGAGGAGTGATGTTGATCAGTTCCCGCCTTTTAGCCGTATGAAATTCAAGGTATTCGGTCAGAGATTTCATTTGTTTCTCCTTGTACTGATCCTGATACCCCCTCCTCCAAGCAGGAGAAGAATCAGGGATTGGACGAATGTCTTCCACTGAACCTGAGCAGCAAGGAAAAGAGAATAGACAAAGAAATAAATCCCTCCTGCAGCCAGGATTGAGTAAATTCCCAGCATGATCTTCCATGATCTTCTGTTGGCCTCGGGTGTATCTTCCGAGAAAAATTTGTTGTAGAGGAGCAAACCGCAAAGACAGACTGCGCCCACGATTACAAATATCAACCAGAAGAATTTGATCTGGTTAATAATATTCTGGGAGAGAGGCATTCCAGCGGCTACCGCTTCTGTACCTGGCACTAGAGGTTTCAGCATCCTCTCATAAAGGACAGCGCCGATATTACTCCCGAAGAGGCTTCCTATCACTCCGTAGAGAAAGGCATACCCCATATACACAGCCACCTTGTCTTTTGGAGCTACAAGACCTAAATAGCTGTAATACTTCGGGTGAGCTGTCGTTTCTCCTATGGAAAAAACCGCGATCCCCAGTACAAACATCCAGGCTGTATGGGTGAAAGCTAAGATCAGGAATCCTAACGACCCGAAAACAATCCCTGCTGCCATAACAGGAAGGGGTTTGATTTTTGTCACGATGCGGCTGATTATGACCACAAGTAAAATGATGGTTCCGGCGTTGATTACCGTCACATGCTCCACATCGAATCGAAAAGGGATTCCCAGCCTGGCCATGAATCCATCCACCACAGAGCGGTTTATGAAATCGCGCAGATACCAGAGCACAGAACCGAACATCTGAAAATACAAAATCCAGAAGCAGGAGTAGATAACGATCAACAGCATGAAGCGCGAATCACTCAAGACCAGAAGAGCTTCGCTGATCACTTTTTTTATTTTCTTTGTGCTCTCTGGTAAAGGAGGATCCCTGTAGAGGAAGATCGTGGGCAGGAGCATCAAAAAACACCACAAGGCCGAAGAGAAGAAAACGTATCTCCAGTCGAATCCTTTAATCCAGCTGACAAAAAGAGGGGCGAGAAAAGCCCCGAAATTAATGCACCAGTAATAAACCCCGAATCCGAAGCCACTGTTCTCTTCTGTTGTTGTACGGGCAACGGTCCCTGTGATAATCGGTTTAAAAAGCCCGCTTCCGGTGGCCATGATCAGCAGGAAGAGAAAAATCAGTCCATAAGAGTCAAAGTTGCCAGCAGCAAAATACCCTATGGTCAGCAGAGAAAAAGCCGTCAGGAGCATCCTGCGGTATCCCAGACGCTCCGCTAAAGCTCCCCCAAAAATGGGCATGATATAGGTTAAGGCGTAGACAAATCCCTGTAAAAAGCCGACAGACTGTTCGCTGAATTTAAGATGCCTGGCCAGATAAAATGCTAAAACCGAATTGAGGCCATAATAGGCACCACGCTCAAAAAGCTCCATCACATTGGCTATCCAGAATGTCCGGGGAAAGGTGAACAGAAGATTTCTTTTTTTTTGCATCTCGACCTCCAATCGTCTGGATAATAACTGCTAGTGAGAAAATGCTAATTTAAAGTGAGAAGAAGGAAAAGTAAAGAGGAGACTGACTTCAATAACCACTTCAACTCCAATGATGGATGACTATTTCTTGAACAACTTTAAGGCCCTGTCGATATCTGAAACATCAAGAATAACGGAAGCGGCTTTCCCCTTCCTGCTCAGGGTGCCATAGCAATATTCAATGTTAATTCCTTTGTTTCCCAGCTTTGTGGCCAGGTCCCCTAAAGCACCTGGTCTGTTTTCAAGGTCGACTTTGAGAACCTCTCTTAATTCTGTGGCATAATTCAATTTGTCCAATATTTTCATAGCCTTGCTGATGTTTTTCACATAGAGTTTGGCAGTATCTTGAAATACGCCAATAGCTTCTATGTTGATGTTGTTTTCAGCAAGATGGCTGCATAACTCTCCTAGGGTGGAAGGGCGATTTTCCAAAACGACAAAGATCTCAGTGATTCTTTCCATTTTTACCCCCTTTTTTGGATTTAAAAATTTTGACTTTGTTCCAAATTAAGTTGACCGATTTTTGCTATTCGAATCCTTTGTATGTCTTCAAATATTGAGCCCGAAAATAAGTTTCTGCTTCCCCCAATCCTTTGAAGGCCAGCTCCTGATTTTTGAAAGAAAGCTCTCCCCTGAAATCATCAATGGCGGAAAAATGATGCGATTCCATCCAAGATTCTAGCCTAGTCAAGATATCCTTTATGCTTTCCAGTCCCTTTTGGTAGAGAATTGTGCAGGCTTGTGCTGCCTTAGCTCCAGCCAGGAGCTGCTTGACCAGATCTTCTCCATCCTTCAACCCGCCCGAGGAGGAAAGATCGCAATCGATTCTGCCTGACAGAAGAGCCACCCATCTCAAGGATTGGTGGAAATTCCCTTTCCCTTTGGCTTCTTTGGTTTTCAATCGTTCGACATCGATATCTGGCTCAAGAAACCAGTTGAAAAGAACAAGACCGTCGCAGCCTTCTTCAGCGAGCCTGTTGGCCAGGTATGGGACCGAAGTAAGCTGCACATCGAGCTTAACAGAGACAGGTATGGAAACCGCTCTTTTTATTTCCTGAAGGATCTGAACATGGTATTTCTCGTATTCCGACCCTGGTGTTGTCAGTTCAAGGGAGAGAAAATAGATGTTGAGCTCTAATCCGTCGGCTCCAGCATCAGCGATTTGCTTGGCAAACCTGGGCCAGAGCTTGGGACTCTGGCAATTGATACTGGCAATGATTGGAATTTCCGCTTTCTTCTTGGCCTCCTCTATAGTGGCACAAATCTTTTGAGGCGCATAATCCAGAAGTCCACCCGAACGCAAGTAATCAACCGCTTCCGGATGAATTGAGTATTCTTCTTCTAAGCCTTTGTCCTTCACCAGGAATTGCTCTTCGAAAATGGATTTCAAGACCACGGCTCCTGCACCTGCTTCCTCACAGCGGAGGATTCCCGAAACATTACGGGTAAGATCACAGCTTCCCACCACAAGAGGATTACGCAGCTTCAATCCCATATAAGTAGTAGACAGATCGGGCATGGTGCTTTCTCCTTTAGTTAATTATTTACGAAACAATTTTTTATCTCAAGCTTTTGATTCTCGCCTCGACTCAAATATCTTTCCTGGGTTGAGAATATTATTGGGATCAAAAGCTCTTTTTATCTTTCTCATGAGGGATATTTCTTCTCTGCTTAAAACCAAAGATAGAAAAGGTCTTTTGACCATGCCTATGCCGTGCTCTCCTGAAATCACACCCTCTCGCTTAACGCAATCCTTGAACAATTCCTGGCGGACTTTATCGATTTTATCCCTCCAATCTTTCTCTGGAAGGGGCACGATCTTTCCATGCTCATATTTTGCCTTCATGATATGGGTGTGAACATTTCCATCAGCCGCATGACCGTATGTGGGCAACCAAATATCGTATTTGCTGGCAACTTCCTGTACTTTTTTGACATGGAGGGCAATTTCGCCGCGGGGAACGGCTATATCCAATATATCTAGCACATTGGCCTTCAAGGCCTCATAGATTTTACTCCTTATATCCAGAACCTGCTTTTGTTTCTGGAGGCTGTCTGCTACATAAACATCCAAAGCGCCCTTCTCAAGGCACACATCAGCTACATCTTCAGAAAGCCTTTCGATTTCCTCATCACTGGACCCATCCAGGATGATCAGAAGATAAGTTTCTCCCTGGGTGCTGGGCCATTTCTTCTTCAAAAACGCTTCGGTGATTCCGATGACTTCTTGAGGAATAAATTCAACAGCCATGGGAAGAATTTTCCGCCGGATCATCAAAGGGACGGTCTCAATCGCCTCCTCCAGGCGTTTGAAGGGCACGATTAAAGATCTGGTCACTTGGGGAGAAGGCATAAGCTGGATGATGGCCTTAGTGATGATTGCCAGAGTTCCCTCAGACCCAATCATCAGATGCAAGAGGCTGTATCCCGTGCTGGATTTCATGAGTTTTCCACCCAGCTTGACAACAGACCCATCGGGCAGAACGATTTCCAACCCTCGAACATAATTTCTGATCACTCCGTACTTGACAGCCCTTGCGCCTCCAGCATTGGTGGCGATAACCCCTCCTAGCTCGGCACTCTCCTCACCCGGATGAGGAGGAAAGAAAAGCCCTGACTCTTCCACGCTTGAATAAAAGTCCATAAGCGTCACTCCCGCCTCGATCGTGGCCATTTGATTGTTACTGTCGATGTCGATGATCTGATTCATATTCTCAAGAGAAACAACGATTCCACCATGCAATGGAACAGACCCGCCGCAGAGACCGGTGGCACCTCCGCGGGGAGTGACGGGGATTATCTCTCTGTTTGCCAGCCGAAGAATCCGAGATACTTGCTCGGTCGCAACAGGTTTTACCACCACATCAGGCAAGCGGGCGATTTCAGGGAGTGAGAATTCATCATGGCTGTAATCCAGCATCTTCTCCTTATCAACAACCACGTTTGCTGATCCGACGATCTTCTTGAGTTGCTCAATGTGTTTTTGGCTGACCTTCTGGTACATTATTCAACCACTTCCATAACTTTGACTTACAATCTAAGCAAGAAAATCTCAGTTCTTATACCTGATTGACGCATAAGTGTAGAGATGCTATTTCACGATGACGGCTGGAATGTCGGCTTCCTTAACGATTTTGTTGAAGGCAACAAGGTCAGTTTGGATGAGTTTATCCAGCTTGGCAATCTGGACATCAGCTTGTGCTGAGAGTTCTTTGAACAGTTCATAACTCTGGTCAGTGGGCTTAGAATCAGAGCTGGCTAAAACTGAAGCCAGGGCAGAGATCTTGTTGTCCAGTTTGATCGGATAGTTGAGCGGATCCTGACTACTTTTAGATTTAGATTGGATAAGGACATCCTCTATTTCTTTCAACTTTTCCTTGAGCTTCTTTCCTTCGGCTATGATGCCTTTCCATTTTTCATGCTCTTTTGCCTTAGTTTGGAGATCATCGACCTGTTTTTTGATGGAGCGCAGTCTGTTAATAGCTTTATTAAGCTGCGTCATTTCATCACGGATTTTAATCAGAAGGTCAAACTGTTCCTGGAACTCCTCCTGTGCGGTTTCCAGGCGAGGATCTTTTTTCCAATTCCAGGATTGGGTCATGGATTTTTCTCCTACACTAATCCTTACCTGATAGGATCCTGGCACAGCAACAGGCCCGGTGAGCGTTCCAGCCCAGAGAATAGCGCCCGGAACCCGCTCTGCGTCAGGATAGCGCATGTTCCATACGAAGCGGTTCATCCCTTTCTCTGCTGTAACCTGCTGGTCTCTAGCCATAGGAAACCATCTCTGTCTCGAAGGCTGTTCTTTTTTTTCTCTGCTTGAAAATTTCTTTATGAGGTTGCCCTGGGCATCCAGAAGTTCAAGGATCACCTCCTCCTTGGGTTTCTCCTTAAGATAATAATAGATCATAGACCCGCTGGGCGGATTCTGGCCCATGTTGGGGACAGGAAAGCTTCTGCCTTCCGTCCTGTAAGCATCGCGGGGTTTGTAGAGATAAACCTCTGATTGTGCCACCTCTTCATTAATCTGATGAAGAGGTGTCAGATCATCCAGAATCCAGAAAGCCCGGCCATGAGTGGCCACAACCAGGTCATCCTCTTTAACCGCCATATCGTGAATGGGGACCACAGGAAGGTTAAGCTGGAGAGACTGCCAGTTTGAGCCGTCATCAAAGGAAACAAAAACTCCTGTCTCCGTTCCTGCGTAGAGAAGGCTGCGCCTTCGAGGATCTTCACGTACTACCCGGACAAAAGTATTAACTGGAATACCCTGTGTGATCATCTTCCAGGATTTACCAAAGTCTTCAGTTTTGTAGATGTAAGGCCTAAAATCGTCAAGCTCATGTCGGTCAACGGCAATGTAAGCTGTGCCCGGATTAAATGTAGAGGTTTCAATCATGCTAATCAGACTCCATTCTGGCATTTCTTTCGGTGTGATGTTCGTCCAAGTCTTTCCACCGTCCTTGGTGACGTGCACCAGCCCGTCATCAGATCCTGCCCAAAGGATATTGGGATCATGGTAGGACTCTGCCAAAGCGAAGATAGTGCAATAATATTCAACGCTGGTGTTATCCTTGGTAATCGGTCCCCCCGAGGGTTGCTGCTTGGATTTATCGTTTCTGGTTAAATCAGGACTGATGACCTGCCAGCTCTGTCCTTCGTTTGTTGTTTTGAATAAAACCTGGGCAGCATGATAAAGCACATTGGAATCAAACCTGGAAACAAGGATGGGAGCTGTCCACTGGAACCGGTATTTAAGATCCGCAGCTCCCCATCCCATGGGGTTCTCCGGCCAAGGATTTATCATACGTGTTTGCTGTGTTTTGTGATCCCAACGGGTGATCAGCCCTCCATAGCTTCCCGCATAGATGATATCCGGATTGTCATAGCGAGATGCGATGTGACCGCTCTCCCCTCCTCCTACAGGTTCCCAGTCTGGTCTATCGATTCCCCAACTGCTTGTCCTGCTGAGAATCCGTACTGTGGAGTTATCCTGTTGGGCTCCGTAGACCCGGTAGGGGAAATGGTTATCTGTTATCACGTGGTAAAATTGAGCTGTGGGCTGATTATCCTGTGCTGTCCAGGATTCCCCTCCATTATAGGAGACGTTGGCACCCCCGTCGTTGGAATTGATCATACGTTTCGGGTTTTC
>CAYVAT010000036.1:20821-30282 GCA_964449165.1 uncultured Eubacteriales bacterium
ATCTCGGCCCAGGTATCACCGCCATCAGTGGATTTGAAGAGTCCGCTTCCCTGTCCCCCGCTGGAAAGGCTGTAAGGAGTTCGGTAGAACTCCCACAGCGCAGCAAAGATTATTCTCGGGTTGATCGGATCCATAATCATGTCAACAGCCCCGCTTTTGTCATCCCTGTACAGGACTTTGTCCCATGTCTTCCCGCCGTCTTTGGACCGGAAAACTCCCCTTTGCTCATTAGGTCCATAGACATGTCCCAGAGCAGCCACATAAACAAGGTCTGGATTGCGAGGATGAATCCGAATTCTGGATATCTGGCTTGTGTCTTCAAGCCCGATGTGAGTCCATGTTTTTCCGCTGTCTGTAGATTTGTACAATCCATCTCCATGGGAAACGTTGCCCCGCATGGGCACCTCCCCCATCCCTACATAGACAACATTGGGATCCCACGAAGAGACAGCGATTGCACCCACAGAGCCCGTGTTGAAGTATCCATCAGAGACATTCTTCCAGTTTAGACCACCGTCCTCTGTTTTCCACACCCCTCCTCCTGTGGCTCCGAAATAGTATGTAAACGGTAAGCTGGTAACGCCAGCCACAGCAGTTACCCGACCGCCCCTATAGGGTCCGATCGAGCGCCATTTCATCGCACTGTATAGACTCTCCTGGAAATGACTGGTCTTCTCCTTAGCCTCGAGGGAATAACCAAGGATAGAGAATAGAATGAAAAGAAAGAAAGGGAGAATGAAGAACGCCTTGTTTTTTTTGATTTTATCCATAGATAGGCCTCCTATGATAAACAAAATTTTCCTTTTGCTTTCATTTTTTATTCTGGAAGAAACATAAGGTTTTATAAAACAATTCTCATATCAAGTAAAGAGCAAAAATAAACAGCCTATATTTCCGAGATTATTGAAAATAGTAAAGTAGCGGTTCATATCCATCCGAAGCCCATGGTGGTGTGTGGGAGGGTCTTGGCAAGGATGGATTGGAACCGGTGCTGTGGAAATTTTTCCATAAGAATACCTTATCTTTTCCTGAATGCCAGATGAATCAAGGGTGGTGTTATGATCGTGGTCACCAGAGACATGCTTATAACAACGGTATAGATCTCCTGGGTGATTGTATGGAGGGATAGGCCGATAAGGGCCACGATGATGCCTACCTCGCCTCTGGGGATCATGCACACACCGGTTTGAAGCCTTATTCTCCTCTTATGCTTCAAGCAGCCCAGCCATGCGCCGATCACCTTGCTTACTGCGGCTGTGAAAGAGATGAAAGCAACAAGAAACAGCAACCTGGGCTTTAAAAAAAACGCAGGATCAAGATGGGCTCCCATCATCACAAAAAAGAAGGGCAGCAGAAACTCATTCACATATTTCACCTTATTTTCCAGCTCATACACGCCAGCTAATTCATCGATCACGACTCCTGCCATAAAAGCGCCAATAATGGCAGCAAGGCCGATGATATCGGCAAGCTCTGCCAGACCAAGACAGAGGATGACCGATAAAACAAATGGCCCTTCAGGAATATTCAGCTTTTCAATCCATTTGTGAGTTCTCCTGGCCAGTTTGGGTCCCCAGAAGGTGAGGAAACCGACAAAAGCCAGAGATTCAAGCACAAGAAGGGTAAATTCGACCGTCTGAAACTCCTTCCTGGCAAGGCCTTTGACTAGGGCAAGACAGATCAGGGCCAGAATATCGTCCAAGACCGCTGCACCCAAAACGATATAGGCAACTTTATGCTTGATCAATCCCATATCCTTCAGAACCTTGACGGAGATTCCCACGCTGGTGGCCAGGATGGCTGTTGCGATGAACAGGCTTTCCACCACCTGATAGCCTAGGATGAACATGGAGAAGAAACCAAGAAGAAGCGGGAAGAGTACACCCAACAATCCCACTAAAACAGCGGTCCGGCCCACGGCGAAAAGATCTTTAACCCGGATCTCCAATCCCACATGGAACATGAGAAAGATAACCCCGATCTCAGCAAAAGACATCAACACATGGTTGGAGGTGTCGATAATGTGCAAAACATAGTTACCCAGGAGCACTCCTGCCATCAATTCACCTATAATGGCAGGCATCTTCAGACGGATGCACAGTTCTCCCAGGATTTTGGCCGAAGCGAAGATGATGAAGAAATTGAAAAGAAGATTTCCGCCTTCCATTTCAGTCAACCATCCGTATCTGGAAGGGAAGAAAAACAAGGATTTGGGGTTTTCCCTTGAACTCCTCTAAAAATCCAGTAATGGACAATGTCTTCCCTTTATACTTCTTAGCATCGGGAAACAAGAAAAGAGATTCCTGGGGAATAAGAACTGAAAACTCTCCTCCTGAATCATATAGAAAATAGAATTTCCCTTGTTGTTCCGAATGAGCACAAGTCAGGATAACAGTGACGATTGTTCCTAGAGTTTCCTTCCAACGTTTTAGTTCAATGGACGGATAAGGCCCTTCGTGCCAGAGTCCTTTCCCCTGGCTTCGGGCATCTGTCTCTGCCTCCATGAATTCCTTTCTGAAGTCAACCCGGAAAGGGAAGCGAAGAAGAACAGAGGCGAAGCCTTGCTCCAGAATAAATTTATTAAAAAGACCTTCGCTTTCTGTCCACACATAAGCCAGAAGCCTGCCGTAAGTGTCCTCAAGCTCCCAATCATAGGAAAGCTCTATATTTTCTCTGTATAAGTAAAAAAAGGCAAATCTTTTGGCCATCAGAGCTCGAAACCTGGCTTCATCATTGACTGCATCCATCTCCGGAGCATCGATTCCAATCAGTCTGACTTTCTTGCTCTGACCATTTTCGAATCTGACTCCGATGGTATCACCGTCATAAACAACTGTGACTAAACCCTTCTGGGGATAAGCGGAAGATTCGTCCTGTTTTAAATGAAAAAGCCTTTTCCCGAAAAGAACCGGAATAAGAAAGAGAAGGATAAAGACAGCTGGAAATCGGGGTATGACTCTTTTAAAGGCGTTCACCTTTTTCGTTTAACTCAACGGCCCGCATGAATGAAGATAAGCCTGTTAAATTCAAAAACCATGCTATTTTCGCTGGATCAATTCCTTCACTGCTTTCTTGATATGAAGAGCATTAATCCCGTATTTATCCATCAATTCTTCGGGTTTTCCCGAGCGAGGAAGTTCGTCTATAGCAAGGTGCAAAATCTCAGCTTTTCCAGACAGAGCCTGGGCCACAGCATCTCCCAGGCCTCCGTTTTTAAAGTGATCTTCCACAACCACCGCTTTCCGCCTCACCTCCTTCACCTCGCGGGTGATTCTTTTCTTATCTATGGGCTCAACCGAATAAGCATCGATGAGCCGGACGAATATCCCCTCTTTTTTGAGCTCCTCATAAGCTTTAAGAGCCTCATGGACAGTTATTCCTGCGGCGATCACAGCAACTCTGTCCTTGGAGCTTTTTTTCAACACTTTTAAGCCGCCAATAGGAAATTTTTGTTTTTTTGAATAGATGAGAGGGGTTGCCGGCCTCGTGGTTCTCAAATAAGTGATCCCCTTGTATCTGGCCATTGACTCCACACATCCCTCTGTAGAGTAAGCATCACAAGGATAGAGAACAACACAACCGGGGATGGGCCGGAATATGGCCAGATCCTCAAGTCCCATCTGAGACGGGCCATCTGCTCCTATGCTCACTCCGGAATGAGAACCAACAAACTTGATGTTGGCGAAAGAATAGGCAGCCATCCTGATCTGGTCGTGTGCTCTGCTCAGAAAGGCGGAAAATGTTGCCACAAAAGGAATAAATCCCTTGGCAGAGAAACCAAGACTCATTCCCACCATATTCTGCTCTGCGATGTAGGTTTGAAAGGATCTATCGGGGAAAGATTCAAAAAAATCCTCGGCATAGGTTGAATTCTTGACGTCTCCATCCAAGGCGACCACTGCTGGGTTGACCCGACCCAGGCTTAACAGAGCATTCCCGTAGGCTCTGCGCGTGGCAGTTTTTTCCCTGTATGTATTCTTTTTGAAATTATATTTTTTCGCAGGCTGGAAGCTTTTCGGGCTTCGCGGCTTTCTTAAATACTTCTTGGCATCCACCTCTGGCATAGGCCCCAGCTCCTCGAGTGCCTTCTTGAGTTCATTTTCCCTGAGGGGTTTTCCATGCCAACCATTCCTGTCTTCGACAAAAGAGACTCCTTTGCCTTTAATGGTTTTAGCCAGGATGACTGATGGTTTTTCGGTCTGCCTCGCTTTTTTGAAAGCATTCAGGATCTGGCTGATGTTGTGTCCGTCGATCTTGATCACTTCCCAGCCGAACGCCTGAAACTTTCTCTCGTAAGCTTTAAGATCATGACCGTGCATGGTCTGCTCAGATTGGCCTAACCTGTTGATGTCCGCCACAGCACAGAGGTTGGAAAGTTTGAAATGGCAAGCTGAATTGGCTGCCTCCCAGACAGCCCCTTCAGCGCATTCGCCATCTCCCATCATAACGAAAACGCGTCCTGGTGATTTACCCGTCTTCATAGCCAGCGCCATGCCAACTCCCACTGAGAGTCCCTGACCAAGAGAACCCGTGGCAGCCTTGATCCATTTCATCCGAGGAGTAGGATGTCCTTCGAGGACGCTGGTTATCTTCCTCAGATTCATCAATTCTTTCTCCCGGACGATTCCCGCCTCTGCGTAGGCAGCCCAGACGATAGGAGCAGCGTGGCCTTTGGAAATAATGAATTCATCGTTTGACCAGTCCTTGGGATTCCTGGGATTGAATCTCATCTCATCGAAAAACAGACAGGCCATAAGATCTGCCATGGAAAGACAGGTTGTAGGATGACCTGAGCCGGCTTTGGTTGTCATTTTTAAAGAATGAATGCGCAGCCTTCTGGCTATGTTTTCCAACACTTCCCTTTTCTCCATTTAAAATAACCTCCTCAATAAGATGTTATGAAAATGTAATATGAATATGTAAGATGATTTTTTCTTCTAAGAATATGGTTGAAATGGATCGAAGATGCAAGTGTTCGGCTTCTCCGAGGCGTTAAAAGAGTTAATATCATATCGACTTACAAAAGAAAATAAAAGCAAAAATTGAAATTGAAAAAATTCCAATTCCAGATAGGGCTTTATCTTCTCAACAGTATCCGTTAGAAACCCCATGAGCTGGCCTGGGATGAGATTAAAGCTCAATTCATATCCAATGATTGTTTATGGATCATCCAAGTTAATTAAATGATGTATCCCAATTTTCAAAACTAAAACATGTAGGCGAATTTTAGGAACAGGGTATGGCCTTGCGTTCCTCTTTCGCCGAATTCTCCAGTTCCCTTCTGGTAGGCGATTTGAATGGACCCGAAGGGCGGCTGAAAACGGTAGACAAAAAGAATCTGGATATTACTTTTGTCTATCACCGTGTTGACTTGATAGAAGAGCTTCAGGAAAAGGTCATTGGTGAAATAATTGGTAGCACGGATAACATGGATCCAGGTGCTTTCGTTCTCGGGATCCGGATCAAAGAGCACCCGTTCCAGCATATAGGAGATCGAAAGATCTCGGGTCAGCTTAAAGTTGACACTTCCCTCCCATAAATGAAAATCCAGGTCAAAATTTCTGCCGAAGCTATAGGCGACCTGGGCCGATTGCCATTCTCTAGTGTTGTACCCAATCTCCAGCACACTCTCTCGATTGCGGAAATCTTTCTCATAGAGTTTGTATTCCTCATGATGCTCCAAAACAAGTGAAAACTTATTTTTCAAGTCAAAACCGACCTCCTGGTCTATCTGCCAACTGCGCAGCGTGCCATCCAGACCCCAATAGATATTGTAGTTGGAATCATACTCGATGCGTTCGAATCCCCATATTTTCGGGAAAAATGTTTTTGAGATGGCTGAATCGAGCTCCCTCCGGTTGTCGTCTCGAACAAAGCCCACTTTATTGGCATTATCCCTAAAATTGCGCCCCAACTGGGTGTAACGGAGATGAATGTGAAAGGTGGTCGTATCATAGCTCGGCCGCAGAAAAAAGGCGATATTGTCGGAGTTTTTATCCCCGTAGCTCAGGGCAAACTGTCCGGTAAACTGGAATGTGTCTGAAAAATACAAAGCGGTGTCTATGCCGGTGGTTCCCCAGTTTTTACTGTTTACCAGCTTGTTGGCAGTCAAAAAACCGATGTTGGATGATTTCATGACGTCTTTTTTCAAACGAAAAACCGTGAAATTGGAGCTGTCCTCGCCCCTTTCCTCGTCCGGCCTGGTTTGGGCTGTCAAACCCTGGAATTCATATCCACCGGATTTTCCGTAAACCTTTGTCCCACCATAAATATCCGATATTCTTCTCGAATAGAACAACTGGATCCTCTGCTCGTAAATCTCGCTTCCCTCCAAGAAAAAATTCCTCTTTTCGGAAAGAAAAACCTCAAAACGGGTTAGATTGATCTCTTCCTGATCGGCCTCAACAGTGGCAAAATCCGGGTTGATGGTCAAATTACCCGAAACCATCTGAGAAAAAGCATACCGGACGTCGAGACCAGCCTCAACCATCGTCTTTTCTCCTTCTTCGGCTTTGGAAATGACGTAGGGTATGATCTGGGTTTTTTTCTTCGCCTTTTTCAGATCAAGACCCTTGAGCTCACCAAACAATGAAACCTTATAAGGAGATTCCAAAGGTCCAGTCCAAAAGCTGAATTCCAATTTCCTGGGAATTCCCCTCCCCAGACTTAATCCCCAAGTTTTATTTTCCCCTGGTTCATATTTTATGCTGCTGAGTTCCACAGCAAACTCGGCGCTCCAACCAAAATCTGTTTTCTGGGCCGCCGCCTTCCATATCCCGTCCCATGTGGAATCGAAGGTCAGTCCATTTTCTGTGATTCGGCCGTCCCATTGAGTTCCCAGAAGATTTGTGCACACATAATAGCAGCTTCTTCGATCGTGGTAAGTATCTATCATCACATAAACCGAATCGTCCGAACGAATGTCTGTATCTCTTTTCGTCATCCTGGCTGCAATTTTTTGAGGCTCTGAATCGTAGCACCAAAATCCGAAATAGACATAGTGGTCGTCAAACAGGATCCTGACAACGGTTCGTTCAGAAGCTGGCTTTCCTTTTTCAGGCTGCAATTGAATAAAATCTCTGGCCTCAGGAGCTTCAGCCCATTCTAATTCATCCAAAAGGCCATCCACCTTTATTGCAGATTTCGTCTTTAAAGCACTGACTTCCTTTGATTTCCATTGCCCGAGGAGAAATGCGGAAAAGAGGAATACGCAGATAACGAATAATAAGACTCTTCGCATTATACTGTCCTGAACAGTGCGCCAATATATCACAGACAGGGAAACCGCATCAATCCTGGATGTCTAATCCATATTCCCCGTATTAAACACAAAAATCACTTAACAAATCCATCCTAAGTTGTTATCATACAACAAGATAAAGTTTGAAAATGGCGTCGAAAATGAAGTACAGATGCGGCTTAGATAACGACACCGCCCCAGTGCACCTGCAGCGTCTCGGCAAGGCAAGTACGGGCGACGCTCATCATGGAGTGTGAGGTCAAATTAGATTAAAAGGAGTAATGCCATGAAACAAAAAACAATTTTCCTGGGATTTATGGTTTTAATCATCTTTTTTGTTGACAATTGCACACAACAAAATAATGCCCCTGTATTAAAGGGCCCTTACTTCGGTCAGGAATCTCCTGGGATGACGCCCAAGGTTTTTGAACCGCAAATTGTATCCACTGGACTTGATGAATTGAATTCTGTCTTTTCACCTGATGGCCGGGAATTTTATTTTTGTGTCCGGAATTTTTCAGGCGCGGTTTCGATTTTTCAGATGACAATGGAAGGAGAGAACTGGTCGCAGCCAAAATTGCTGCCATTCGCATCCAGGTACGGCGATATCGATGTGACGATGTCTCCTGATGGAAATAAAATTCTGTTTAGCTCAAGGAGGCCAATACCAGGAAGTGATAAACCAAACGAGGATTATGATTTTTGGATGGTCAAACGAGAGGGGAATACCTGGGGCGAGCCCATTTATTTAGGTAAAGGCATTAATTCCGATAGCCACGATTTTTATCCGATGATGACAAAGAGTGGGACTATTTATTTCTCGAGCCAACGGGAAGGTCCTGGGACAAACAATATTTACAGATCGGAATTTGTTGAAGGAAAATATTCGAAAGCCGTTAAACTGGGTGAGGCCATAAATACTGAGCATAGAGAATTTGATCCTTATATCGCGCCTGATGAGAGTATCCTTATTTTCACTTCGAATCGCCCCGGAGGATTCGGCTTGGGTGATTTGTATATCAGTTTTAAAGATAAGACAGGAAACTGGACAAAAGCCAGGAATATGGGCAATAAAATCAATACTCCCGGTTCAGAATACTGCTCGATGATATCACCGGATGGAAAATATCTTTTCTTTACGAGTGCGGGAAGAGATATAAGAAGAATTCCAGATCGACCGTTCACCTATGAAGATTTCAAGACGTTTCATAACAGTTCCCAAAACGGATTAAGCGATATTTACTGGGTGGACGCGAAAATCATCGAAGAGCTGAGGGCGGAAAAGTTGAAATAAATCATGGGATGATAAAAAGAAAATGTTCATGTAAGGAAATTTGAGGAGGCTTTTTTTATTTTTTTCTCGAACCAGAGTTTGGATGCGATGGGCTTGAATCCGAGAGACCTGTAGATCGCACGTGCAGGCTTGTTCTGGGTGTCGGCTGTCAACTCTGCGACTTCAGCTCCCTCTGTTTTCAAGTAGTTGAGTCCTTGTAACAGCAGCTTCTTTCCCAATCCTTTTCCTTGGTATTCAGGATGAACTCCGAACATGTGAATCCGGCCTCTCCTCCTGACCCAAGCTCCTCCCCTCACTAAATGGGTCCAGCAGTATCCAACAATATCCTTATTTTCGCTTAAATCTGCTCCAATCACATCCTTCATCTGGGATCCGGTCCATTCCAGATAAAACTTTATCTCCTCGACGGTATTCGGACAGAAGCCCCAGGAGCCGATAAAGCTCTGATTCTGGATATCTGTTAAACGGTCTTCCTCTCCTGGTATAAGATTCCTCACCCGGATTCCTGGGACGGAAAACTCATTAACGTCCACGCTGGAGAGTGCCAGTTCAAGATCATCAAAACGGCGAACAGGGGAAAAACTCATCTTTTTTAGAAAAGAAATGCATACCTCATTTTCTTTTGGGATAACCACATGGAGAACTTTGCCTCCAGCTCTTCTCGCTCTCTCTATGGCGTTATGGAACAATTGTGTTGCCAATCCATTTCGTCGATGCGGGGAAAGGATAAAGCCATCCAAGATGATTCTTCCTATCCTTAGTTCTGGAACCATATCCAGAAATCCCACAATCTGCTCCTTCCATAGTGCGAGGTAAAGATCCTGATCCGGAGAGTAATTAGGTTTTTTGAATTTCTTCTGGATGAGGGAGGAGACAGCCCGCCTTTCTTTCTCTCCTAGAATTTGTGTCTCTGCGCAGAAGGAGACG
>CAYVAT010000037.1:0-29900 GCA_964449165.1 uncultured Eubacteriales bacterium
TGTTGTTATCCTGGAGGCCACAACTGATATCTACGGCAGAGTGCAGAGAATCAAGGTGCTGCGTTCCATCCCTCTTTTGGATCAATCTGCTATCGATGCTGTACGGCAGTGGGTTTATGAGCCGATGGTCATCAACGGCCGCCCAAGAGGCGTTATTTTTACCGTTACAGTCAGATTTAAACTCAAGTAATCAAGCTTTGAATGGCTTTTGAATTTAAAAGGAGGTACCAAAAATGCAATTTGGTCTGATTGAAATGTGGCAGGCCATGGGAGCTGTGGCTAAAGCAGTTGCAATCATCCTTATCGGACTATCTATTGTTTCTCTCTATCTCTTTATCGAACGGCAGATCATCTTCTTCAGAGCCAGAAACAAATCCAAGTTAGTTGCCCCGAAGCTCGCTGACCTGATGAAAGCAGGCCAGATCAAAGAGGCCTTAAATCTCTCTTCCAAAAAAGAATTTAACGTCAGCCACCTGGCCCGAATTACTGCTGCTGGAATCCGGGAGTTCTTTGAAGGTAAAGAAGCGAACCTTTCAATGGAGGAGCAAGTAGAGACGGCGCAGCGAGGTTGTGAAAGAGCCGCTGTTATTTTCACCCAAGAGCTGAAGAGAGGAACAAACGTCCTGGCTACAATCGCTACCTCTGCACCATTCATTGGTCTTTTCGGTACAATCGCCGGTATCATCAATGCTTTCCGAGGTATGGCCCTGACTGGTTCAGGTGGAATCGGTGCTGTTGCGCAGGGAATCGCTGAAGCCTTGATCACGACAGCTTTTGGAATCGGTGTGGCCATAATCGCCCTCTGGTGCTTCAATTTCTTGACCACAAGGATCGATACCTACGGCGCAGAAATGACCAATACAACTTCCCAGATCGTCGATTTCTTCGTCAGAAAAGAAGAAAAAGCTTAAGTGGCCAGTCCATTCAAAATAATAAGTGAGTAAAGGGGTTTAAAATGGCTATTTCAGTCGGGCAAAAAGAAGAAGTCAAGTCTGAACCCAACGTGGTCCCTCTCTGTGATGTTCTTCTTGTGCTTTTGATTATCTTCATGGTGGTTACTCCTTTGGTTCAAAAGGGAGTGGATTTGAGACTTCCGACTGCTCTGAATACAATCGGTATGCCCGATAACCTAGAAGTCGTTCTCGCCATCAGAAAAGACGGCACTCTCTATGTCAATCAGGAACAGGCCACCGAAGATACTCTACAAACCCTTCTGGAAGAAGCGTTCATGACAGCCAGTGACAAGAGGCTATACCTGAGAGCCGACCAAGATCTTGAATACGGAAAAATCGTCGACCTCATCGAAATGCTGAAAAATTCGGGCGTGGAGATTGTAGGAATCATCACAGAGAAAAAGGCAGAAAAAGTCGATTAAAAGACTGTCCCCTTTATCTGAAGCGTTGGGGAGTCTTCCTTTCATTTGATATTCCCGAGTAGCAAGAGAGAGCCTTCCACTTCTCTCTCACTCCTCGGTACCCACCCTAATACCTCCTGCCAGACATCCTTATTTTCCATACAAAAATAAAGAGGGACCGCTTCACCCCCATACTTGCGCATAGATTCGAGGACTTCTCTGTAGAGTTCAAGACGAAGAGGCCTGAAATAACGGTATTTTCCATCCTTACCCTTTATAAATTCATCATAGAAAATTTTCTCTCTAGGAAATCTTTCCTTGATGATTGATTTGAAATGAGGAGAAAAACGCAGACTGCCCAGACTGATCCAAGCCACTCTCGCAGGATCGATACTATGGAATAACCTTTCTATAACTGCCTTATAGTCCTCTTTCCATCCTGGATACCGGATCAAGGGATCAAAATGGAATCCTACCGGGAAGCCCTTCTCTACCACTTGACGTGCTGCTTCAATCCTGTCCTCGACCGAAGGAGCTCCTCTCTCCTGTTCCCGGACTATCTTGGGAGTACTAAGAGACCAGGAGACGATGATATTTTGGGCAGGCTCCTGAGTTAAAATGTTGTTTATGTTTGTGGTCTTTGTTTTCAACTCAAAGAAAGCATGTTTATTCTTCCTGAAATAGCTGATAAAATCTCTGGAACTCTCAGTGATATAATCCAAAGCCAATGAATCGCCCAGTTCCCCTGTACCGATGCGGAAAGGCCTCCCTCTTCTTTTTTGCAGGAAGTCATCCAATTCTCTCCACAGATCTTCGCGATTGACATGAATGATTATTAAGGGGTTGGAGAGGTAATCCTGGAGGATACAGTAGGAACAATCGAGGGGGCAGTTGAGTTCTGAATTGATGATGAAATAGTTGCAGCCGATGTACTCGGGAGTGCAAGGACAGTGCTTGACAAAATCCCCTTTTTGCACGGTGAGAAAAATATACTTCTTTCCCTCTCCGATTGGATCTCTACCAGTTTTTAGATCCTGGATGAGAAGACGAGGATCTTCGATCGTTTCCTTGGGTACAGAGCCCGTGTTTTTGATGATTCTTTGGGTCAGAGGAAAATGGAGGCTTTTCTTATCGATGTAGATTTTACGAGGGGAATAACCTGATTCATTCATCGGGAGGCTCTCTAAACACCTCCGCAAATTCCTTCTTGGAGGAAATCTGCTGAAGACGTGCAAGAAGAGACCGTAATTCCTCTTTATCCTTGAAGCGAAATCGGACAGTCAGTGCTTCCTCTTCAAAAAAGGGCGAAGGCTCGATGGAAATATCCTCGGGCCATTTTGACTTTCTCAATGCCAGTTTTAAAGCCTCCTTGTGTGAGGAAAGGCGAGGGTATCGCTTTCTCCTTAGCCATTGGCGGATTCGGTCTGACTTCTGGAGAAAAGAGAACTTCTCAGAATGAAGGATTTTACCCATCCCCTCCGAGGTAAGAATCTCTTGAGCAGAAACGCCATCCCTGAGAGATATCTCATGAAGATCTTCCAGCAGCTCCTGCCGTTTGTTCTGACCCAGAGGCTGAAGCAGCGGGAGGAGAAGCTTTCTTTCTCTTGAGTTGAATTCTGCAAATACTTCTATAGAAGCCAGAGACATGTTTTTCTGGTGGATGAATGACTTAACATCCTTGGAAAATCGAGATATGGCTAAGTAGAGATCAAGATGATAAGAGGTCTGGGGTATGTTGAGGAGAGGAAAATAGTGTCTGATAATCTTCTGCTCCTTTTCGCCTAGTTTTTTGAGCTTGCGCAGAATCTTGGCCTTCTCCAGCAGGCTGAACTCTCTCGATGCCAGGTTTTCATAGAAAGCCAGTAAAAACATCTGCAGATCATCATCTGACCTGACAATCCAGACAGGAATCGAAGTCATAGATAACTCCAGGCAGGCCAAGACTCTTTTCCAGCCCGAGACAAGGACTAGCCGATGGTTGCGGATTGTCACAAGAGGAGGATTTATGAGGCCGATCTCTTTTATGGAGAGAAGAAGGCTTTCCATCGAGAAAAAAGAGCTAATCCGGAACCGTTCATCCTTAAGATTAATATCTTTTATGAGGATTTCTTTTCTTTTCATCTTTATATTCTAGTTTAATAGATACACTGAGTCCAGCCACAGGTAGCATTGGTAAGCATCCTTATTTTCGTGACAGGGGGGAGGGACCAGCAAGCGACCGGGCACTCGGGGTCAGGCTTCATCAGGAATGAAAGGACAAAGCAAGAATATAGCTTCTGGCATAACATGATTGACGAAGCCTGACCCCAGAGGACTTTTTTGTTTACGCACTTTTTCATATAATGCTTGAAGAGCATAGTTCAAAGGAGGCTGAGATGAAGCCTAAAATCCTTGTAACCCGAAAAATCCTTGCCGAAGCGCTTGATTATCTGAAGGACCATACAGATTATGAAATTGGCAGCCTGAAGAGGGACCTCACAAAAAAAGAAATACTGAACAAAATCAAAGGCAAGGAAGGCCTGCTCAGCCAGCTGGCAGATGAAATCGATAAAAAAGTAATCGATGCATCCCCTTCGCTTCGAATCATTGCCAATTGTGCGGTGGGATACAACAATATCGACGTCGATTATGCCAAGAAAAAAGGAGTGTTAGTGACCAACACTCCAGGAGTCCTGACCGAAACCACAGCTGACCTCACTTGGGCGCTTATCCTGGCTGTTGCCCGGAGAATTCCTCAGGCAGATAAGTTTGTCCGGGAAAAGAAATTTAAAGGATGGAAAATCGACCTTTTTTTGGGAAAGGAGGTCACAGGAAAACGGCTGGGGATAATAGGGATGGGAAGAATCGGAAGAGCCGTGGCCCTAAGGGCTCAGGCGTTCTCCATGGACATTGTCTATACTGACCCTTCCAGATTAAGCCCTAAGAAGGGAAAACAGTACAGAGCCAAAAAAGTCCCTCTGGAAGAACTCCTTTCCACATCCGATGTTGTCACCATCCACACCCCTCTTTCCAAAGAAACCCATCATCTGATATCCCGCGAAAAGATTAAGCTGATGAAGAAGGAAGCCATACTCGTCAATGCTGCCCGGGGACCAATCGTGGATGAGAAAGCTCTAACAGAGGCTCTGGAGACCGAGCGCATCTGGGGGGCGGGTCTGGATGTCTACGAGAGAGAACCTGAGATTGAGGCAAAACTACTCTCTCTCGATAATGCTGTCCTCCTTCCCCATATCGGCAGCGCCACCTATGAGACCCGTCTCAAGATGTCCATGATAGCTGCCCGCAACCTGGTTCAAGGTCTGAAGGGAAAAAGGCCAGATAATCTGGTTTATTAAACGCGTTTTTTCTTGATAAAAAGAGGCTCGTTCATGCTTCCGGACCGATAGCCTTCAAGATCCAGGGTGATGTAGATATATCCCCATTTCTTAAAATTCTTGATAATCTTTTCTTTCATACCCTTCTCCAACAACTTGGAAAAATCTTGCTGGGCTACCTCGATCCGAGCTATCTGATCATGGTGTCTGACTCTAAACTGGGAAAATCCAAGCTTTCGCAGATATTCTTCTGCCCGGTCTACCTGCTTCAGGCTTGGGGGATCAATCTCGGTATAGTAGGGAAACCGGGAGGAAAGACAGGCAAAAGAAGGTTTCTGCCAGGTTGGCAAACCCAATTTACGGGAAAGCTGTCTGATCTCGCTCTTGATCAGACCCGCTTCCTTAAGCGGTGAGCGAACACCCAGCTCATCGACTGCCTCGAGCCCTGGCCTGAAGTCTTGAGTATCTTCATAATTTGACCCGTCCAGCACATATGGAAATCCCTCGGATTTGGCGATTTCTTTAAGCTTGGAGAACAGCTCCTTCTTGCAATAATAGCACCTCTGAGGAGGATTGCTGAAAAAATCAGGATTATCAAGCTCGTGTGTTTCAATCACCCTGCAGCGAACTTTCATTTCTGCAGCCAGCTTGAGGGCTTCTTCCCTTTCCCGCTGGGGATAGGTCGCAGAGCTGGCGATCACGGCCAGTACATCCTCTCCCAGGACATCATGGGCCGCCTTCAAAAGAAAGGTGCTGTCCACCCCTCCCGAGAAAGCCACCAGCACCCTTTCCATTTTCCTGAGCAGCTTTTTCAGGTTACTGTATTTTTGTAATGTTTCTTCTGACATATCTGTGATAGTTGTGGATTTTCTCATGATAGTCTTCTTATGTCCGTTTTCTCTCTCTGATAAAATGCTGGACTTCCTTGACGAATTCTGGAACGATCTTTTCCTCCTTCAATCGCCTGAGGAGTTTGCCCTTCTTGAATACCACTCCAACTTTCCTGCCACAGGCCAATCCGATATCAGCTTCCTTGGCTTCGCCTGGACCATTGACCATGCACCCCATGAGGGCTACTTCGATATCATCCTCTATGGAAGCGAGCTTTCTCTCTATCTCTGTGACGATGTTCAAGAAATCTACTTCACAGCGGCCGCAGATGGGACAGGAGACAAAACGTATTCCTCGTTGACGAAGGCCCAGGCTGGAAAGGATGAGATAACCCACTCGAACCTCTTCCTCTGGCGGAGCTGTCAATGAAACCCGGATGGTATCTGCCAGTCCCTTGTTGAGAAGAAGACCTAAACCCACCGATGATTTCACCGTTCCGCTCAAAAAACCGCCCGCCTCTGTTATCCCCGCATGGAAAGGATAGTCAACCGCTTCGGCCATGAGCTCAAAAGCCCTCACTGTACGGAAAACATCCGAAGCTTTGAGAGAAATTTTTATCAGGTCAAAGTCCAAATCCTCCAGGATCCTCACATGGTGTAGGGCACTTTCCATCATGGCCTCTGGTGTAGCCCCTTGGTATTTTTGCAGCAGATCCCTCTCCAACGAGCCCGAGTTGACGCCAATCCGGATGGGTATATTCCTTTCCTTGGCCGCCCTGACTACCTGTTTCACCTTTTCCTTTGATCCGATATTGCCGGGATTAATACGCAGCCCCTCAATTCCTTTTTCCAGAGCAGCCAGAGCCAGTCTGTGATCGAAATGGATATCTGCCACGAGAGGTATGCTCACATTCTTCTTGATCTCCTGGAGAGCCTCCACTGCTTCCAGGTCCGGGATGGCCAGGCGCACCAGCTCACAGCCAGTCGCTTCCAGACTTTTTATCTGGGAAATGGTGGCCTCCTTGTCCCTGGTATCGGTCTTGGTCATGGATTGGACAGAAATCGGAGCTTCCCCACCAATAGCCACATTCCCGATTTTTATCTGCCTGGTCTTCCGCCTCGTAATCTTGGGATAGGATTTAAGGGAAAGAGAAGCCTCGGAGCAAGGGTAATTCTGATTGTTTTTCTTCATGCTCGATATTATTTTAACAGATACTATAATAAAATCGGAATTCTAACATTGATTTTGGACCATTGTAACAAAGTATTAGCATATAAAATTGAATTAAAGGTGCAGGATAATGTCGGAGCGGCATTGAAGACCCCGACCCAGCCTACCCTAGCCTTCCTGAACCGTCCCTCGAGGAAATCTGACGCAGTCAGACGCCGAGGATGTCTGAGCACGAAATCATTCAGTCAATAAAGCCTCCATAGTGCATAAATTTATATTACAAGAGACAAATGACCATGGGGAGTTCCGCAGGCGCCGAGAAGGACGGTGAAGGAATGGCGTTAAAAATCTGAACTAGAGCGGAGATATTATTCTGCACCTTTCTACCAGGGCAGGAAGCTTTGCCAGCCATTAGGAAGCCTCTTTTGGACATCGTTGAGGATGACAAAAATGATCAAGAAAATGAAAATGGCAAAGCCGATCTTCATCACGACCTGCTTGAGTTTAAGGCTGAAATCCCTGCGAAAAATTCCCTCCAGTACAAGCACAAAGATCTGTCCCCCATCCAGCACAGGGATAGGAATCAGATTGACAATACCCAACTGAAGGCTGATAAAAGCGATCCAGACCAGCATGGCCATGAACCCCTGGCGAAAAGCCGCATAGGAGACGTTGGCAATCTCGATGGGCCCTCCTAGCTGACGTGTAGAAGCCTCTCCGACTAACAGATCCTTGACGAAGTTGACCACTAGGAAGGCTAGTTGCATATTCTGCTCGATGCTCCTATTTATAGCCTGGAAAAAGCTGTATCTTTTCTCCACAATCTTCGGGCCATGAAGAACGCCTATCTCCCCGATATCCCCTTTACGGCGAGGAGTCAGGTGAAGACTCAGAGTCCTTCCATTTCGTTTAATCAAGAGCTCGAGCTGTTTTTCCGGGCTTTTTTTGATAATTTCGATAAACTGATAATAGTAGGCAGGTTCTCCGTTAACGGCCAGGATTATATCTCCCGGCTTAAGCCCTGCCTTTTCCGCCGGGGAATGAGGCTCAACACTCATAATCTGGGTCATTATCTTCCCGACGAAGCCCGCATAGCCCATGTCATACCTGGTCTTGCTCTCTGTGGTGAGCTTCACCGTGAGGATCTCATGGTATCTTTTTATTTCCAGAGTTAATGTCTTATCAGGCTTTGTGCCCACGGTCAGTTCCACATCTGCCCAGGTCTTTGTCTTCTTGTTGTTGATACTGAGAATTTCATCATCGATCTTGAGATGGGCTGACTCTGCTGGGGAGCCTGGCTCAATCCAGCCGATTACAGGCTTCTTCTCCTGGTATTCAGGAACACTCACTCCGACCATGTTGATAAAAGAAACCAACACTACTGCCAGGACGATATTCATCACAGAACCCATGACCAAAACCAGAAATCTCTGCCAGCGCTTCTTGGCCATGAAATCGCGGGGATCGACTTTAGTCAGGTCAACAGTTTCCTGTCCGGCATAGGCATCCTCTCCGGAGAACTTAACATAACCTCCCATGGGGATCAGGCTGACTCTGTAATCGGTCTCCTTCCTTTTTATGCCAAAAAGCCGTTTCCCATAGCCCCAAGAAAAAACCTCTACTTTTATCCCCACCAGCTTGGCTGTGAAGAAATGGCCAAATTCATGGACAAAGACCAACACGCCAAAAACAATGGCAAAAGCAAATAATGTTCCGATGATTGAGCCCATTTTAGTACCTTTTTTTCAAGAGATTCATGCTACGCTGCCTTGTTTCCCGGTCCACCTCAAAGATATCCTCTAGACTCGTAACTTCTCTTTTTTGATGGTCTTCGAGAATCTCTGCCACTATTGTGAAGATATCCAGAAAACGTATTTTTCGATCCCGGAAAGCCTCAACAGCCACTTCATTGGATGCATTCAAGACCACAGGAACGCTCTGCCCTTGCTCCAGAGCATACCGGGCAAGGCCAAGAAGAGGAAATTTCTCAGCATCTGCCTTATAAAACTCCAAGACTCCAACCTGGGAAAGATTAAGCGAAGGCAAAAGCGCCTCCTCTCTCTCGGGATAGGTCAAGGCAAAGAGGATAGGAATTTTCATATCTGTGGGGCTGAGCAGGGCCAGGACAGAGCCATCTTTCATTTCCACAAGTGAGTGAACAATGCTCTGGGGATGAATCAGAATATCAAGCTGCTGAGCCGGAACGCCAAAAAGCCAGCGGGCTTCTATAAGTTCCAGTCCCTTGTTCATCAAGCTCGCAGAATCAATGGTCACCTTTTCTCCCATTTTCCACCTCGGATGCTCCAGGGCTTCTTCCAGCGTCTTATTCTTCATCTCCTCAAGGGAAGTATGAAAAAAGGGGCCCCCTGAAGCAGTGAGAATGATTTTCCTGACGTTCTCCTTGCTCTCTCTCATCAAGCATTGAAAGATCCCGTTGTGTTCGCTGTCAACAGGGATGATCTCCGATCCAGAGTTTTGTGCTTCATCCTGAATCAAAGGACCAGCCGCCACCATGGACTCTTTGTTAGCCAGAGCCACTCTTTTTCCTGCTTTGACAGCAGCAAGAGTAGGTCTTAATCCTTTGATCCCAGTGATAGCAGAGACGACGATATCGTTCTCCTCAAAGCGGGCAACTTCCTCGGCTCCTTGCTCACCAAATACAATCTTCACAGCAAGATCCTTGCACAACCTCTTTAGCTCATCGGCCTTCTTTTCCTCCTCCACAGAGACAATTTGAGGCCTGAATTTCTCAATCTGCTTGTGAAGAAGACTGATATTTCGTCCCGCAGCCAAGCCTGCTACTCTGAACCTGCGGCTAAAGCGCTCTACTACCTGGAGAGTGCTTCGACCGATGGAGCCCGTAGCCCCAAGTATCGCAATATTCTTCATTTCTTTAGAAAAGAAAAACTGTTCCCCTCTTTATAATCCTCTTTACACCCACAAATAGCTGATGAAATAATAGAAAAATGGCGTAGCCAGCAGGAGGCTATCCATTCTGTCCAAAAAGCCCCCGTGTCCCAAGAGAAGGTGGGAAGAGTCCTTCACTCCTGCCGCTCTTTTGAACAGAGACTCCAGAGGATCGCTGATCTGGGCCACTACATGGACAAAAAAGCCGCAGAGAATGGCCTTCCAGAGCACAATCTCCGGGAGGAGAACAACCTGAGCTGCCACAGCTCCCACGCAGGCAAAAAGAATACCTCCAAAGCTTCCTTCCCATGTTTTGCGCGGACTTGCAATGGGAAAGAATTTCATGCGTCCTAACAGCTTACCCAAAATATACGCCCCTGTATCTCCCAGGAAGACAACCGATAGAAGAAAATAGATTGAAAAAGCCCCCCTCTCCTCCCTCAACAGATAAAAATAATTAAGTGTGAAACTAACATAGACAACACCCAGCAATGTGATGGCAACGGAAGAGGGAAAGGAAGGAAGTTTCTCGACTTTGTTGACCGTGAGGACATAATAGAAGCCGATGAACATGAGGCATGCTAAAAGAGCAAGCCCCAGAGGAATTTCCTGGAAAAAAAAGGAAGAGCCTATCACTAAAGCCAACGGAATCCCGACAACTAACTGGGGCATAAGTTTTCTCTTACGCGAGAGATTATAAAACTCCACGAGAGTGACAAGAATCAATATTTGCAAGACCACAAAAAATCCGATGCGGGGAAGGTACTGGACACTGAGAATGACGAAAACAAGAAGGATAAGAGCGATGGGCAATCTCGTCTGTAGACTCATTTGGCGAAAATAAAAGTCAAAGGGATTTACTCGCTCCTTCTATGGGGATGAATATCACCGAACCTCCTTTCTCTTTTCTGGTAATCGACAACAGCCTGAAGCAGATGTTTTTTACGGAAATCGGGCCAGTATTCCTGAGTAATCCAGATCTCCGAATAAGCAATCTGCCACAGAAGAAAGTTTGATACGCGCTGCTCTCCGCTGGTGCGGATAAGAAGGTCAGGATCTGGTATCTCTGCGGTGTAGAGATACCTGGAGAATTTTTCCTCATTAAAACTCTCTACATCAAAGTCTCTTTCTTTGAGTATTTTCTTTATGCCATCGGCAATCTCGGTCCGCCCTCCATAGTTGAGTGCAAGAACAATGGTCATCCGCTCGTTGTCCTTGGTGAGCTCCTCGACTCTGTCGAGCTCTTTATGCACAGAAACCGGAATGCCGTCTCTCTGTCCGATCACCTTGAGACGGAATCTATTCTCGAGTAAAACTTTATCCTGTTTCTTCAGATACTCCTCCAGAAGCCTCCATAAGGTGGCCACTTCCCTCCTGGGTCTCTTCCAGTTTTCCTTGGAAAAGGCGTAGAGAGTAATGTATTTGATTCCCAGGCGGGCACAGGTTTCCACTATTTCCCGCACTGATTCTGCTCCTGCACGGTGGCCTTCAACCCTGGGCAAACTCCTCTTTTTTGCCCACCGGCCGTTACCGTCCATGATCACGGCCACATGCTGGGGGAGCTTTGAGAAGTCAATCTTGCCGGCAAGCTGATCTTCCTCACTGCCTGGTTCGATGAATCCTTCTAAGCTCTTTTGCATTCCACAATTATAGGAGCCTGAGGAGGAATTGTCAAAAACTATAGACCTGGGTTGCTGGATTTGGTAATCTATTCAGTCAAGGAAAAAGAGTCAAAAATGTGCTTAGGAATTCCGGCTGAAGTAGTGGAAGTTGAACCCTCCAAGGAAGGCAAAGTGGTCTATCTGGGCACCAAAGTCAAAACAAACTTCTCCCTTCTCGAAGATGTGAAGGTTGGAGACTGGGTGATCGTCCATGCTGGATTCGCCATCTCTAAACTGGAAGAAGAAGAAGCTCAGGAAACCCTGGCTCTCCTGAGGGAGCTGGCGGAGCATCAATAATTCAGCTAAAAATATTCCGTTCTTATAACTCAGAGTAAGACTTTTGGCGAGGATGGAGAGGGATTGATGCTTTTATTCAAGATTGTGCCCATCAGGCGTCGATTGCTGTCCATCCGAAGCCCATAGTGGTGGGTGGGAGGGTCTTGGCAAGGATGGACAACAATCGACGCACTTATTAGCTCTCACGGAAATGAAAATGCTTCAAAGAATCAGGAGCTTTTGAAATGAAAAGGCAAACTCCTGAGCAGACCGCCAGGCGACTGAGGGATAAGAAAGTCATCCAGGCTCTTCTCAAAGAAATAGAGAGCAGAACCAGAGTTCTCCCCGCCCCTGTCCATATAATGGAGGTCTGCGGCACACACACCATGACCATCCACAGGTATGGGCTGAAGAACATGCTCAGGCAAGCAGGAGTTGAAATGCTCTCCGGGCCCGGATGCCCGGTATGCATAACACCCAACGAACTCCATGAGGCAGCCATAGATCTGGTCACAGGCAGGGAGAACTTCTTTCTTGCCACATTCGGCGATATGACCAGGGTACCCACTGAGATAGGCTCTCTTCAAACAGTCGCCCCTGCTGCCGGTTCCATGGTAAAGATTGTCTACTCACCCATGGAAAGCCTTCTACTAGCCAGAGAAAATCAGGATAAAGAAGTCATCTTTTTTGGTGTCGGTTTTGAAACCACTATACCCTCTATCGCCCTGACCGTAAAAAAAGCCCATGCAGAGGGAGTGCAGAATTATTCAGTGCTTCCGGCTTTCTGGCAAATCCCTCCTCCCCTGAGGGCGATCGTGGAGGCCAAGGATACCTCAATCGACGGCTTTCTCTATCCGGGGCATGTCAGTGTCATTATCGGAGAAAAGCCGTACCGGTTCATTGCTGAAGAGTTCGGCATCCCGGGAGCTATAACCGGCTTTGAACCGGGGGATATCCTTCTCGCCATCCTTTCCATCCTGGAACAGATAGATAAAGGAAAGCCCACAGTTGCTAATGAATATATGAGGGCGGTCAGGCCCTCGGGAAATCATTCCGCCCAGAGAGTTATCCATGACATCCTGAAAGTAAAGAACGCCCACTGGCGTGGCCTGGGTCTCATCCCGCAGAGCGGGTTGAGATTAAAAAAGAGATATGCCCGCTACGATTCTGAAGTCAAATTCAACCTGGATATAAAAGCAGGGAAAGGAGATCTTCCCGGCTGCCGCTGTGGGGAGGTTCTGCGGGGAAAAATCAGCCCTGCCCAGTGTCCGCTTTTTGCCAAGAAATGCACTCCTGAATCGCCTTATGGCCCTTGTATGGTTTCCTACGAAGGTGCATGCCTCGCCTTCTTCAAGTATGACAGATGAAGCAGAACCACAAAAGCATGATAAGGAGCAAAAAAATGAAAAGCAGGATAATGAAAAAGGTCAGTTTGGAACTGGGAAGCGGCGGAAAGCTGATGAGGGATTTCATCGCCCAGAACATCGTTAAAACTTTCAACAATCCTTTCCTGGAAGAGTTATCCGACTCAGCCCATCTTCCCCGCCAAATTACCTTCACTACGGATGGCTATGTAGTGGACCCGATATTCTTTCCTGGCGGAGATATCGGGAGCCTGTCAATAAACGGCACAGTCAATGACTTGGTGGTCTCAGGGGCTTTGCCCCAATATATCTCCCTTTCTCTCATCCTAGAGGAAGGTTTATCCTGGGACGATCTGGAAAGAATCCTCCGTTCTGTAAAAAGGGCAGCCAGAAAGGCTGAGGTGGAGATCACAACCGGCGACACCAAGGTCGTTCGTTACGGCCAGGGAGATAAAATCTACATCACCACCTCAGGTGTTGGCATCACCATAGCCAAGCCGGCCGTAAAAAAAATTCGTGCAGGTGATAAAATCATACTCACCGGGACGCTGGGCGAACACAGCCTGGCAGTGATGCTGGCCAGGGGAGATTTCGGTTTGGAGGCAAAGGTTAAAAGCGATTGCGCTCCCCTTAATTTCCTTCTCCCTCTCTGGAAGAAAGGAGCCCTGTGGATGAGGGATATCACCCGGGGAGGCCTGGCCACTGTGCTTTATGAACTTGCCGAGAAAATACCCTTTGCTATCCATCTCGAAGAAGAAAACATTCCTCTTTCTCGCGCGGTAAGAGGAGCAAGCGAGCTGCTGGGAATCGATCCTCTCTATCTCGCCTGTGAAGGAAGGGCTGTCCTGGTTGTTCCCCGAAAAAAGGCGGAGCTCATGCTCGAAGACGTTCGGAGGGATAAACTGGGAAAGAGAGCCATGATTATCGGTGAGATCGATGATAAAATGGGGAGGCCAAGCGAGCTTCTTCTTTCCACCTTATCAGGAGGAATGAGGTTGCTTGAACCCTTGACCTCAGAACTTCTGCCCAGAATCTGCTGAACCATCTTTTTGACAAGGCAGGCTTTTTTCTCTAAACTCAAGGGAAAATGAAAACAGGACTGAGGGTCGTCTTATTCCTCATCCTAGCTCTCTTCATCATCTATTCAGGAATCCTGGTTTTCAACACATTTTTTCTCAAAAATACCCAAGAAAATGAAGACTATGCTTGTCGCCTCGACCCAGAAGAAGAATCTTTTACTTCGTTTGAAGGAGGAAGAATCTCAGTCAAGTTTCAAATAAAGAACCTGGGAAAGGCATCCTGGAGCTCCGCCGACACCAATCCCTGCCTTCTCTCCTACCATCTTCTTGATCATGAGGGAAAAATCATCCGCTACGACAACCGCCGCTTCCCACTTCCCCAAATGATCAAGCCGAATCAATCAGTTGAAGCAACGGCAAACATCATTGTGCCCTTGGAAGAAGGTCACTACATCCTCGAATTCGACCTGGTAAGAGAAGGAATATCATGGTTTAAGGATTATGGCTCCCCGACCGCTAAAGTCGCACTTCTAGTCAAGGGAAAAAAGTGGCCAGAAGACGAAATCTCCTTGGGTCTGGACTATGGCCAATACTCCAAATTCGAATCCTCTGTCCCCGAGCTTAATAAAATATTAAAGCTTATCCGGATAACGCTGCATGAAAATGAGGTGGAGTTCCAAGGCAGGACCGGCCAGATCCGGGGATTCTCAGCAGGAAAAGACTACCCTCAGATATGGCTGAGAGACGAAGCCACCATCATCCCTGCCTCCCGCTATTTCTATGATGTGTCCTACCTCACTTCCTGGCTTGAAGAGCATCTTGCTTTTCAGAGGAAGGACGGCTGCCTAGAAGACTGGATCGACTCCCTTGGCTATGCCGACAGGAACACCACCGAGAGCGACCAAGAAGCAAGTGCTGTCCAGGCTGCTTTCCAGGTTTACCAGCTTTCAGGGCCCGCCTGGCTCGAAAAGAAGATCAATGGAGAAACCATCATCGAGAGGCTAGAAAAGGCCTTACACTCTATCCTCTCTCACCGAATGGAAAAAAAATACGGCCTTCTCATAGGGGCCCACACCCTTGACTGGGGGGATGTGGACATCATCGACCAAGACCAAAAAGCCATCTATGTCGACAGCAAAACCCACTGGACTGTGGATATATACGACCAGAGTATGTTTTATGAGGCCTGTCTCAACCTAGTACAGATGTTAAAGTCTCTGGGAAAGAACAACAAGGCTCTCTTCTGGGAACAAAAGGCCAGCTCTATCCAGAAAAACACAGACAGATGGCTCTGGCAGGAAGAGAAAGGATTCTACAGGGTTCACCTTCATCTGGACGAATTCCGTCATGACTTTGATGAGGATAACATCTTTGCCATGGGAGGAAACACCCAGGCCATCCTCTCCGGTCTTGCAAGTGAAGAAAAATCCTCAAGAATCATCGAAGAAGCCCTGAAAAGGCAGAGCTTGTACGGTCTTTCCACCATAAGCGGAACCCTTCTTCCCCCTTACCCTCAACACACTTTCAAGCATCCCATGGTGGACGATCCCTACGAATATCAAAATGGAGGTCAGTGGGATTGGTTCGGGGATAAACTCATCTTTGCTATGTTCGAACATGGATTCAGCAGCCTTGCTCAGGAGAAATTGGCTGAAATCCTGCGCAAAAACCTGGCTAACGGAAGTTTCTTCGAATGGGATTCTCGGGAAGGCATCGGTCAAGGAAACGGTTACTTCTGTGGGAGTGCTGGAAGCCTGAGCAAGGCCATTTTCGAGGGCTATTTTGGGATTAAAATCGGGAAAGGCACGCTGAATATAGAGCCCAAAATCGGAAAAGGCTCAGCGATGATCCATGTCTATCTGCCTGCCAACGATACATTTGTGGCCTATACCTATACCTTCGATGAAATAAAAAAGAAGCTCACTCTGGAGTACAACAGCAATCTTGATTTAAAGGGAAAGGCCAAGATCCTCTTGCCCTTTCTGAACGAGGTAAAAGAGGAAGATATTAAGGAAAACTGGTTGGTCCACATTGACGGCAAGAACGTCCCTTTCCAGCTGGTAAGAAAGAACGAAGATATGTTTGTCGAGGTAGCGACGGATTTTAAAAATCACATTTTGGAGATCGATTATTTGCGGCCTAGGGAATAATACTCAAAGCCGAGTTTTCTCACTTCTTCGGGCTCGAAGATGTTCCTGCCATCGATGATGATAGGATTATCCATAAGGCTTTTGAGCTTTTTTAAATCCAGGTTTCTGAACTCATCCCATTCTGTGATTAAAAGCAGAGCGTTCGCTCCTTTTGCAGCCTCATAAGCGGATTGAGCATAGGTGATTCGAGGAGAGTCCTCAGGAAATACCGCCTTCATATTCTCTATTGCTTCAGGATCATAAAGCCGCAGAAGAGAACCTCCTTCCTGGAGCTCTTTGATGAGCCTTATGCTAGGAGCCTCCCTTATATCATCAGTTTCTGGCTTGAAAGACAGGCCAAGAACAGCTATCTTCTTATCCTTCAATATCCAGAGCGCTTTCTTTATTTTTTCCACGAAAACGCCGATCCTCTCCAGATTGATCCGATCAGCCTCCAGGAGTAAGTTCATGTTGACTCCCATATCTTCGCCGATCTTGGTCAAAGCTCTTATGTCCTTAGGAAAGCAGGAACCCCCATAACCAAGACCTGCCCGCAAAAACTGAGCTCCTATCCTGGGATCAAGTCCCATCCCTTTGGACACCAGTTCCACATCTGCATCTGTTCGCTCGCACAGCTCAGACATCAGGTTGATATAGGAGATTTTCAAGGCCAGGAAAGAGTTGGAGGCATGCTTGATGAGTTCGGCTGTGTCGATATTAGTAATAAGGACACGATCTTTAAACTTCTCATAAATTTTGAGCATGATCTCTCTGGCTTTTTTGCTCTCCACGCCGATGATGATACGGTCTGGGTTGAGGAAATCGGAAACCGCTGACCCTTCCCTCAAGAATTCTGGATTTGAAGCGATATCAAAGGGCACATCGCTCTTCTTGTAGAGGCTGATGGTGCGGTTGATCCACATGGAAGTGCGGACCGGGACCGTGCTCTTCTCCACCACTAGCTTGTAGTGGTTGAGGTTCTCTGCAATCTTCCGTGAGACCTTCTCCACAAAAGACATATCAGCACTGCCGTCCTCCCTTTGAGGAGTGTTGACACAGACAAAAAGGATATCAGAGGAAAGGATAGTCTCATCCAGATCCTGGCTGAAAGTCAGGTTTCCCTTCTTCAGGTTTTTTTTCAACAGGGATTCAAGATCGCGTTCATAGATATGGGAAATTCCTTCCGAGGCCTTTTCGATTTTATCCACTTCTGAATCGGTCCCGGTGACCTGATGCCCGAATTCGGCCAGTCCCACGGCCGTCACCAGACCGACATAACCTGTACCAATAATGCCTATTTTCATCCTATCCTCCTCAGGCTTTGACTACGTTTCTCCTCTTCTTTTTTATGGCGTTTCGCGTATCAATGACCAGGGCTGCATTCTTCACAATCCAATCATAATCATATGCAGAATGATCCGTGTTTATGATCACAGCATCAAACTTTCTGAGCTTCCCTTCGTTCAGAGGCTCAGACTTTAGCTTCAGCCCTGGATAATCTCTATGTCCGTAGGATTCAGGCACATATGGATCATTATAAGCGACCTTGGCTCCTTTTTCCTGCAGCAGGCTGATAATTTTGAGGGACGGAGACTCCCTCTGGTCATCGACATCTTTCTTATAAGCTATGCCCAGGATCAGGATTTTGGCTCCTCTGATGGATCTTTTCCTTCTGTTTAAGGCGTCGATCGTCTTGGAAACCACATAGTAGGGCATTCGGGTGTTGATTTCCCCAGCAAGCTCGATAAATTTTGTCGGATACTCCACTTCCTTGGCCTTCCAGGCAAGATAGAAAGGATCCACAGGTATACAGTGTCCTCCATAACCAGGCCCTGGATAAAAAGGAAAAAAGCCAAAAGGCTTGCTGGAAGCAGCTTCGATCACTTCCCAGACATCGATATCCATCAGCTCCAAGATCATCTTCATCTCGTTGACCAGGGCGATGTTGACCGAACGGAAGATATTCTCCAGAAGCTTGGTGGCCTCGGCCACCCGGGGCGAAGAGACAGGAATAGTTCTGACCACCACCTGATCATAGAGGCCTTTGGCCACTCTTCTGCAGATCGGGGTGACTCCGCCTACAACCTTGGGAATTTTCGCTGTTGTGTACTCTTTGTCACCCGGGTTTTCTCTCTCCGGAGAGTAAGCCAGGTAAAAATCCTTTCCCACCTTTAATCCTCCCTTCTCCAGGATAGGAAGCATCTCTTCCTCAGTGGTGCCAGGATAGGTAGTACTCTCCAGTACGATGAGCTGCCCTCTCCTCATGTTTTGGGCAATCACTTCCGTTGTCCTAAGGACAAAGGACAGATCCGGATTTTTATGAGGGTCAAGGGGCGTGGGCACGCATATGATGACCACATCGACGCTGGCTAGGTTCTTGAAATCAGATGTGGCATGGTATTTTTGCTTGCCCAGATAGCTTTTCAGCTCCTCGGCCGTAACATGTTTGATGTAACTCTTTCCCTTGTTCAACAGGCTGACTTTTTTCTCGTCCACATCAAAACCCATCACTTTGAATCCACTGGCAAGGAATGTTTTGAGGAGAGGAAGACCCACATAGCCCAAACCGATGATTCCGATATGAGCCTCCTTGGTTACTATTTTTTTCTCCAGACTCGCGGCTCTTTTATCCATGCTCATTCCTTTCTTTGTACCATTGAATGGTCTTTTTCAGGCCTTCATCAAAGGATACTTTGGGCACATAATTGAGGAATCTCTCCGCCCTGGACACATCCGCGTAGGAATGCTTGACATCTCCTGGACGGGGCTTATCGTGGGAAGGGCTTATATCTTTGTTCAATATTTTACTAATTTTTTCTGCCAGAGTATTCACCGTGGTTCTCTTGCCGCAGGCGATATTGATGATCTCTCCAGACAGATCCTCTGCTTTTGAGGCCAGAATATTGGCTTCCACCACATTGGAAACATAGGTGAAGTCCCGGGATTGGTCACCATCACCGTAGATAACGGGTCTTTCACCCTTGAGGAGTTTGACTATGAAGTTGGGAATCACCGCAGCATACTGGGAGAGAGGATCCTGGCGCGGACCAAATACGTTGAAATAGCGGAGTGAGACCGTGGAAAGAGCGTAAATCTGGCTGAAAACTCGGCAGTACATCTCTCCCACAAGCTTACTCAGCGCATAAGGAGAAAGAGGCTCGGCTCTCATGTCTTCTTTCTTGGGCAGGAGGGGATCGTTGCCGTAGACCGATGAGGAAGAGGCAAAGACAAATTTTTTAACCTTTGCATCCCGGGAGGCAATCAGAAGGTTTAATGTGCCAGTGATGTTGATCTCGCTTGTAAGCAGGGGATTTTCAATAGAGCGTGGAACAGATGGTAGTGCAGCCTGGTGGAGGACATAATCCACTCCCTCAGTGATTTTCTGGCATGTTTCTGCATTCCTGATATCGCCTTTGCTGAATTCGATTTTATTCAGGAAAGGAGCAAGGTTTTCCTTCTTTCCGGTCAGGAAATTATCGATGACTCTGACTCTTGCTCCCCTGAGAGCCAGCTCTTCAGCAATATGCGAGCCGATGAAACCAGCTCCCCCGGTCACTAAATAAGTTTCCATTTTGCCTCAATTATATACGTTACTAACTGAGAAGAAAAGTATTTTAGTGGTAGCATTTCCACTTCCATGATGAGTAAAGATATTTAAAAGAATACAGCCATCATCATGGAAATGGATGCTTCTGGAATTAATCTATGTAGCCTAGGTCATTCAATCTCTTAATGACCCTGGATGCACTTTCTTCCAGAGTTTCTTTATCCGTCTCAAGGAGGATCTCCGGATCAAGCGGCTCCTCATAAGGGTGGGAAATCCCTGTGAATTCTTTGATCTCTCCTTTAATTGCCTTCTCATACATACCTTTCACATCACGCTCCATGCACACTTCAACCGGACATTTGACATAGGTCTCGATGAAATTACCGATTTCCTTCCTGGCATAAGCTCTGACTTCGCGGTAGGGAGAAATAAACGAGGTAAGAACAGCCACGCCGTTTCGGGTTAAGAGCTTGGCTACGAAAGTCACCCGCCGGATGTTTTCATTCCTGTCTTCCTGGGAGAAGCCCAGATCTCGAGTTAAGCTCTGACGCACGATATCCCCATCCAGTCTTTCCACCTTCAAGCTTTGCTCTTTCAGCATTGCAGCCACTCTATCGGCTACTGCGGATTTTCCTGAACAGGGTAAGCCCGTAAACCATACCGTGAATCCTTTCTGCTCATCTGATTTCTTGCCTCTTGCCTTTTCTTCTGTCATATCTATGGGTCTCCTCTCCGAGAGCAAACTCTACTCGATGACCTTTCCTTCCATATCATCTGGAACAGAAAGCCCCATACAGTGGAGGACGGTGGGAGCGATGTCCATGATATGGGCATTTTTTCTCTTGTTTTCTCTTCGCTGAGGATCATAGAGAATGTAGATGCCGTCCTGGGCATGAACCGCATCATCCGGGCCGGTGTCGTTCTCCAGTAGATACTTAGTGGAATGCCCCAGGGTTCCTGCCGAACGCCAGTAGAGGTCATCAAAATAGACCATTAAATCAGGATAATCTCCCCTTGCTTCTTTAAAGTACTGCTGTGGTTTCAACACTCGTGTTTTCCACTCGCTACCATCTTCTCCTTTTATCGACATTATCTTTTCCACCAGAGCATCCCGTTCTTTCTCATAATCTTCGGGAGGGATGATGCCCTGGCTTTCTCGGCCTTCGATATTAAGAAAAAGACGGGCATAATAACCGCCCCATCCCCAGTATTTTGAACGGGACCAATCCACCTCCACTCCATCCATGCTGACAGGCGATTGAGGTTTCTCCTTGACCACAAGATCTCCTTGTTCTATCAGCCACTCATTGATGCAAAAAGCTCCTTTCATCCTCTTGGCCCCATGATCAGAGACAACGAGAACCACGGTGTTTTTGTCGATGTTGGAGAGAAGTTCTCCGATTTTTTTATCCAGATCCTTGTAGTAATCTATGATCACATCTTCGTATGGATTGCCCTTGACATAAAGATGATGCTCTCGATCCATGTACTTCCAGAAGGCGTGCTGGATTCTATCCACGCCGATCTCCACGAACATGAAAAAATCCCAGGTCTTTCTGCGGATCAGGTAATTCATGACTTCAAATCTTTTCCTTGTCATCTCATAAGTCTGTTCAATGAGGCTGTCTTTCTCATCTGTCCTGAAGACAACATCGAAGATATAAGGACCAAACCTTTCCTCGATTTCTTGACGGAGTTGGGATGGATAGGTATATTCCTTTTCGCTTCCGGGAGTGATGAAACAGGAGATCATATTCCCTGCTACGGGCCGAGGGGGATAACTTGGAGGAACACTCACCAGGCAGCTCTGGCCGCCGCTCTCCCCTATTATATCCCAGACCGCTTTCTCTTTTATCGATTGCGATGTAGCAATCCATATATCTTTGTAGGAATAATCCTTACGGTGACGAAACCCGTAGAGGCCAAGGCGCCCCGGATCTTTGCCTGTACACATCACCATCCAGGCAGGGATGGTGATAGGAGGGTCAGAGCTGCGCAGGTTTCCATAGAGTCCATTTTCGATAAGCTCCCTGAGGACCGGCAGTTTCTCCATCTGGTCAAAAACGATTTTAGACGGGGCACAGTCCAATCCCACAACCACACATTTCTTTTCCATATGACTTCCTTTCTTTCTATTCCACAAAGGGATTTTCGTAGCTGATGATGATCTTTGCCACTTCTGGCCGCATCAATTGAGGGGGAGGGATTTTCCCCTGGCTGAGCATCTCTCTGATCTTGGTCCCTGAAAAATTGATGTGTTCTGATGGAGGATGAGGGCATATCTTTTCGTTGACAACAGACTGACACTTCTTGCAGTAGTAGAAAGATTTGAAGAACAGTGGAACAATAACCAGATCAGGGAATTCTTCAAAAATATCCTGAGCGGCATAAGGAGGGTAATAATTACCCACTCCCGCATGGTCTCGGCCGATGATGATATGGGTACAGCCGAAATTTTTGCGTATGATGGCGTGATGGATAGCCTCCCTCGGCCCGGCATAGCGCATCTCCATCTGCAGTATGACGACCACTGCCCTCTCCCGGAGATAATAGTTGCGGATGAGCTCATCATAAGAGGCCAGAATCACTTCATCCTTGAAATCCCCTTTCTTCTTGCGTCCTATCACAGGATTGACGAATATGCCGTCGGTAAAAGTAAGGGCGGTTTTTTGCACGTATTCATGCCCGATATGGGGAGTGTTTCTGGTTTGAAATCCTACCACGGTCCGCCATCCCTTCTCTTTAAACAAGATTCTGGTCTCAAGAGGTCTGAGTTTATACTTGGCAAAAGGAGTGGGTGACTCCTGGATCAATCGGATTTTTCCAGCAAGAAGAATATCCTTCATCTCCGCAACCTTGGACACACCAGGATGCGCAGGATCCGACGTCTGAAAGATTTTTTCAGCCAGTTCATCCTTATCGTATTCGAATCTTTCTTCAAGATCGAGAACAGCTATAGGCTCGCCACCTGGATTGAGAAGGGCCACTTCCTGCCCTTCTTTCAGGCTCCCTGCTTTATCTCTCGAAACATCGAGCACGATGGGAATGGTCCAGGGAAGGTCATTAGCCAATCTCATATGGTTTAAAACGCTTCGGTAATCCTCCTTCCCTAAGAATCCTTCTAAAGGACTATAGACACCAAAAGCAATATTTTCCACATCACTGACGAGATCCGCAGTAAGCCGGATGGAAGAAAGAGGCCTTGCCTTTTCTTTAGCCTTCTCCTTTTCTTGTTCTGAAAAAGTACGGTCGATAAGCTTACCGCCATGAGGAGCAATCATGCTATCCTCCTCTATATGAGCAGAGTGTCTCGCCCGCTGAACAGGATCTGCTTTTCCCCAAAACCTTGGCTCTCTGACAGATGGGGACAGGAAGCTTCAAGCAAAATAAGCAGCCTATCTCCCTTGTCTCCTTTGATCCGTTCACAGCTTTTGTTCTGTAAATTCTGAGTCGACAGCTACGTCAATCAATCTATATAGCCCAAAGCTTTGAGCCTCTCCTTGACCTTTTCTTCATCCTCTTTGCTTAACGGCTGTTCACTCCCTTCCTCTTTGGAAAGGCTTTCCCTCAAAACCTTAGTGACATAGCTGGAGACAGAGCTGATTTCTGAATCCTTGATCTTCTCCTCTATTTTCTTATAGAGGGATGTGGGAATGGAGATATTTGTGAACTCTTTTTCCATCTTTCTCTCCTTCTATCTCAAAATTACGCGCTAAAACTGAGATTTCCTGCCAAAAGGACTTTTTTTGGAAGATATGCCAATTAAATACGATTTATACACCTTCTCCCCCTTTTTTTCAAGCCGCATAAGCATTCTTATTTCCGTGACCTTTTCCACAGCAGTCAGGTAAGTTGATGAGGAAGTCATCCGGATCCAAGAGAGCAAGGTTTCTGTCCATCCGAAGCCCATAGTGGAGGGTGGGAGGGTCTTGGCGAGGATGGACAGGAACCGATGCTCCGAAAAATAAGCAAATTTTCCTCGCTGAGAAAAATTCGCGGCCTGACGAATTAGCTTACCTGACTGTTATTGATCACAGAAATGGGGGTCCTTCCTCAAGTTGTGGTTAGCTTGACAAATGGGGATATTGGTGCTTAAATTACTTAAAATGATCGAAGCACCCGCCTCCACAATTTAATATGGAGAAAATCGAACACCCCTTTGTCAAGAATAATGCCTTCTCTGGCGTTCTGGATAGGAATCTCAAAAAGCTGGAGAAAAGATTGGGCATTTCACTTTCTGTCCGCGGCGACTCGTTGCTCTTGGACGGACCAGAAGATAAGGTGGATTTCGCTAAATATTATTTCGATAAGTTGAGAGAACTCGAGGAAAGGGGACACAACCTCAAAGAGGAAGACTTCAACATTGCCCTCGATCTTCTGGAAAAAGGTCTCAGTCAACGGTTCGACCAATTCTATCCAGCCCAACCCCTGGCTCTCTCGCGGAAATCGGTTACACCCAAGAGTCTCAACCAGCAGGACTACATACAGGCAATAAAAACCTATGATTTAGTTTTCGGGATAGGGCCAGCGGGCACTGGAAAAACCTATCTGGCTATGGCCATGGCCCTTTCCTATCTTCAGGACAAGACCGTAAACCGAATCATCCTCACCCGCCCTGCTGTGGAGGCTGGTGAAAAGCTTGGTTTCCTACCCGGAGATATAGTTCAGAAAATCAATCCCTACCTTCGCCCTCTTTACGACGCTCTCTTCGACCTGGCCCAGACAGAGCAGGCCAACCAGCTCATCGAAAAAGGAATTATCGAGATTGCACCTCTAGCCTTCATGAGAGGAAGAACCCTGAATTCTTCTTTCATCATTCTCGACGAAGCTCAAAACACAACCAAAGAACAGATGAAGATGATTCTCACCCGAACAGGCTTCGATTCCAAGCTGGTGGTCACAGCAGACATCACCCAGATCGACCTCCCTCAGCCCAGAAAATCTGGAGTCTTGCATGCCATAAAGATCCTCTCCTCGATCAATCAGATTGTTTTCGTCTACTTTAACGAAAAGGATGTTGTCCGACATCCCCTCGTCCAAAAAATTATCAAGGCCTACGAGAAGGCTGAAGCGAAATCCCGAAAAAGCTAATGAATTCCATCTCGTTTAAGAATCTCAAACTCTTCAAGAACAAATCCTCGCCTGCCCAGAAGCCAAAGAAACCTCCTCCATCTCCAAAAAAAGAATCAAGACTCGTCCCTTTGGAAAAGATCATCAAGCACCCTTTCTTGTATCTGGTCATAATTGTCCTGATTCTTGCCTATTTCATCTCTTACCTTCCATCCAAATCTCTTCCTGAGCTTCAGGTAGGAGAAATCTCCTCCTCAGATATTGTGGCTCCTGCAGATTTGACCATCGTGGACAAAGAAACAACAGAAAAGAGAAAACAAGAAGCAGAAGAGAGCGTGCTTCCTGTCTATAATTTCGACAAGAACATCTTTCTCAACACAGAAGAAAAAATAAGAAATTTCTTCTCCTCTGGACAAGAGTGGATACAGAAATCCGTTAGCACCAAAAGGATAGAAACTTTTCAGAAAGAAACTCTTGACACCTACGGAGTCGAAATATCTACCAGTACCATAAGAGCCCTGGCCAGGACAAAATTCTCCTCTACCATCGAAGAAACACTAATCAACCTCATCGGTAAAGTCTCTGAGGAAGGCATTGTCCTCTCAAAAAACCTGTTCATCCATGGAGAGCAAGAAAAAGGGCTGACTCTCCAGTTATCTCCGGAGAAGGAAAAAAATGTGCAGGTAAACGCCATACTTGATATCGAGCAGAGCAAACAAAGGCTTTCTGAGGAGCTGGAGAATCTTGATCTGGCCCAGGCAGATAAATCCATTCTTACCAGCCTATCCCATATCTTTATCTCAGACAACCTCCGCTACAACAAAATCGAAACAGATAGACGGAAACAACAAGCAATGGATCGGGTGGAACCGGTTTTCTACACCATAAAAAAAGGAAAGGTTATCGTCCGAAAAGGAGATGAAGTCACCGGAGACATTGTCAAGCAAATCCAAATAATCAACCAAAACCTGCAGACAAAGCCCAGTTGGTGGGCCAACTTCTCTGGAACATTCCTTCTCTTTGGCCTTCTTTTCCTGACGCTGTGGTACTACCTGAAATCGCTCCTGAGGTATAAAGAGGCACGGAGAAGTTACCTCATGATGGGGACAACTCTGATTCTAAGCCTCTTTCTCTATAAAATATGCATTCTCTTGGCCCAAACTTTCAGCGAGAACAGCATTTTCTTTCTGTTCGAACACTTGGAAACTTATCAGTACGCCTTCCCGTTTCAATTCGGAGTGATTGTTTTTGCATTCCTCACTGGCTCCACCATTGCCCTTATTTTTGCCATTATCAACAGTCTGCTGGTCGGCTATCTTTTCAAGGCAAATTTTTACCTGATGATCTTCTGCCTCATCGGAGGGTTTGCCGCCATTTATGGTATCAAATACTATGGCAAACATAAAAGAACCAATACTTTCCGGGCCGGCTTCTTTGTTGTGGCTCCTGTTAACACCTTCGTAATCATCACTTTTCATCTCATCAGAGAAAGAATGGGTTCTTTGGAGTTCTTCTCCAGCGAAATTTTGATGGGCATCCTGGGAGGGGTTTTGAGCGCGGCGCTGGCTTTTGTTTTCCTTCCCGTATACGAACATGTTTTTGGCTTTATTACCCAGACCAAGCTTCTTGAACTGACCAACTCTGATCTTCCCATCTTCAAGAAAATGGCCATCGAAGCTCCAGGATCCTACCACCATTCTCTTCTCGTTTCTTCTCTGGCCGAGAAGGCAGCCGAAGAAATCAAAGTTGATCCTATGTTAGTCAAAGCAGGGGCTCTTTACCATGATATAGGCAAACTCAAGAGGCCAGAATATTTCATCGAAAACAGACCTCAAAATCCTGACATGCACAAAGACCTCAAGCCAAGCATGAGCACTCTGGTGATCATCAATCATGTCAAAGAAGGCCTGGAGCAAGCAAAGAAATTGAAGCTTCCCAAGAAAATACGTGATATTGTCGAACAACACCATGGAACTTCATTGGTCCGTTATTTTTTTCATAAGGCGAAGGAAGCCTACGACCCAGGAATGCAAAAAGTCGGGGAGGAAAGCTACCGATATCCTGGACCAAAACCTTTGAGCAAAGAAGCAGCTCTGATCATGCTGGCCGACGCTGTGGAGGCAGCCTCCCGAAGCCTCACTTCCCATACCCAAGATAATCTGAAACGAATGATAACAGAAATCTTTAACACCCACTTAGGGGATGGACAGCTCGATGAGTGCGATTTCTCTTTAAAGGAACTAAGAGCCGTGGCAGCTTCTTTTCTCTCCAGTCTGGGCATGATCTATCAGAAGCGAGTAGAATATCCTGGCTTCGACTTCGAGATGAAGAGAAAAAAGAAAAAAACCACAGGAAAAAACAAAAAATCCAATGATACAAATACTCAACCAGCAAAAAAAATATTGGATAAACATAAACAGATTTAGGTGGTTGCTCCAACAATTGATCGATCGTTACAAGCTTAGAGACCCAGAAGTAACCCTGGTTTTTGTGGACACAAGGAAGATCAAGAAGCTTAACCAGCTCTTCCTGAATAAAAATACTCCGACTGATGTACTGAGTTTTCCCTTAAGAGAGGAAGGAGCAGATGGAAAATTCTACTTGGGAGATATCGTGATTTCTGTAGCCCAGGCTTTCAAGCAGTGTTTTCCTGAAAAATATGGCCTGGAAAGGGAGCTGGAAATATTGACTGTACATGGCTTCCTCCATCTCCTTGGTTATGAGCACGGCAAGGGGATTGAAGAGGAAGAAAAAAAAATAAGAAGTTTACTTTTCAAAGGAAAAAATGGAGATTAACTACGCACTCTGGATTGGATTCACTCTAAGTTTTTTGGCCGCTTTTCTCTTATCTCTTTTCTATCTCTCTTTTGTTTCTTTTTCCAGAATTTCTCTCAGCCGGTTTCTAGAAGACAGGGACAGGGATTTCCGTTCAGAGATCCTCGATATCTACGACGAGCTTAAAGTCGCTCTTGTTTACACCAGAATCTTCTTTGTCATCGCTTTCCTCATCTACCTGTATCTGGTCTTCCCTCAGTCCAGATTTTGGCCGCTGTGGCTGTTCTTCCTCTCCTTCGGCATCTACTTGATATTTTTCGATCTCCTTCCAAGATTCCTGAATTCTCTTGGTAGGAATAAAATTCTCGGTCTTTTTCTTCCTTCTTACAAATTCCCTTATTATATCGCTAAGCCCCTTCTGTTTCTTATCAAGGTGAAACCTGCAGAAAAAGAAGAAGAAACAGAACACGAAGCCTCTGCGGAAGAGATTCAGGCTTTCATCCATGAGGCCAAGGAAGAAGGTATCATTGAAAAAGAGGAGGGTGTGCTTCTCAAGAGTGTAGTGGAATTCGGTGATACAGTGGTCAGAGAGATCATGACTCCTCGGGTGGAAATGATCTGTATCCGTAAAGACGCGGATATCAAAAGGCTCAGAGACGTTGTCATCAAGGAAAAGCATTCCCGGATTCCCGTCTACAAAGACAGGGTAGACAACATCGAAGGGATCATCATCGCCAAAGACCTCCTCGAATATTCTGAAGACAGACATAAAAACGATTCTATCGAACAGCTTATCAGACCAGCCTATTTTGTTCCTGAATCGATGAAAGTGGCCCGGCTGCTCAAAGAATTCCAAAAAAGAAAGCAAAAACTGGCCATTGTTGTGGATGAGCACGGAGGAGTCTCTGGTTTGGTTACCATGGAAGACCTGGTAGAGGAGATCGTGGGAGAGATTCAGGATGAATACGACAGAGAGGAAACGCAGATCACAAAACAAGGTCCTTTTGACTACGTGGTCTCTGGAGATGCAGAAGTGGAAGAGATCGAGGAGCTCTTCGATCTCGAGCTGGCAGAGGGAGATTATATCACCATGAGCGGATTCATCACCCATAATCTGGGACGATTCCCCCAGAAAGGAGAGAAAATCGAGATCAAAGGCCTGTCGCTCGAGATCCTGGAGATCGACCAGAAGAGAATAAAATCCATAAGAGTCAAAAAAGTTGAAGAGCCCGATTCCCAATCCAGCCAATAGTATGCACTCGAGGGTCGTTCCTGAACGGATCGATATTCTACTGAATTGACATCATGAAAACAGGCTATGTGGCTCTTATCGGCCGCCCCAACGTGGGAAAGTCCACACTGCTCAACAGAATTCTGGGGCAGAAGATTGCCATTATATCTGATAAACCGCAGACCACACGGACCAACATCCTGGGAATTAAAACTACCACAAAGGGCCAAATCATTTTTGTGGACAATCCTGGCATTCACAAGCCTCTCCATAAGCTGAATAAGAGGATGATGAACATCGTTTACTCTTCCCTCGAAACCTCGGACCTGATCTGTCTTCTGATCGATGCCGCCCAGAAGTTCGGACATGGTGATCAATTTGTCATCGATACCTTAAAAGAAATCTCCACCCCTCTCATCTTGCTCATCAACAAAGTCGATATTGTGAGAAAAGACAGAGTGCTGCCCATAATAGATAGATACAAAGACCTTCTGGATTTCAAGGAAATCATACCCATCTCAGCCCTGAAAGGGATAAATGTGGATATCCTGGAAGAAAAAATTTATGAATGCCTTCCCGAGGCAGAAAAAATCTTTTCAGATGATGAAACATCGACACAATCCAAGAAGTTCCTCCTCTCTGAAATCATCCGGGAAAAGCTCCTCAATCATGTCAAGGAAGAACTGCCATTTGTTACAGCCGTCTACATAGAAAAAATTGAGGATATGGCCAAAAGCAAAAGCCCTATCACTCCGGCTCCACAATCTCCTGTACCGAGCAAAGAAAAAAGTGGGAAATATATCAAGGCCACAATCTTTGTGGAGAAAGAAAACCACCGAAGGATCATCGTCGGCAGGAAAGGGCACATGATCAAGACTATAGGTACAGAGGCCCGTCGGGAGATGGAACAGGTTCTCAATGCGAGGATATTCCTGGATTTGGGAGTAAAAGTGAAGGAAAGATGGCGTGATGCAGCCGATGTTCTGGATCTCATTGAAGGCCAGAAAGAGCCAGTTTAATCCTCCCCTCTACGACTCTAACACTCAAAAAACAAACAGGTTAAGACATCCGGACAGTGAAACCTCAACGGGCAGCAGTATTGACATTATCAAGGATTGATGCGAAAATTTGGAACCCGCAACTGTGGTGAGCGTAGCTCAACAGGTCAGAGCACTGGACTGTGGATCCAGAGGTTGGGGGTTCGAGACCCCTCGCTCACCCACCCTTATTGCCTGTTTTTTCAGTCAGTTAC
>CAYVAT010000038.1:0-28916 GCA_964449165.1 uncultured Eubacteriales bacterium
GAGTTTCTATCCTGCAGAAGAATGTGGTTTCATTCGGTGTGGTTGCGATTATCTGATCGAGCGCCTGTTTCCTCATGGTGGAGTATCGCCCGAAGTATTTTTTTTTGACACCCTCGGGCACTTTCTTTTTTTTCCGGTCAAGGGAGAAGGTATTGAGAAGTTTTCCGCTCAGATCTGTAACCTGAATCTTGTATCTATCACTTCTGCCGTAATACAGCCGCCCATTACCGTACCCCACGGTCATCAGAGGGGTAAGTCCGGGAACGATGAGAGATCCCACCATTTTCCCCGCCCTGCCGATTCCCCCTTCAAAAATCTCGAAATCGGCGATGACTGTTTCTTGGCCGGATTCGAGGTTGATCCGCTTGATCTGCGCTTTGAAATCTGAAGCTTCGAAAGCACCGAGTGGAACAGCCAGGAATTCGTGTTCACTTAGAAAGAGGACTGGACGCCGGCTGTAGAGGCTGTTGACAACAGAGTGAAGATAGGTACCGTCCAATCGGAAGTAATGGATCCTTCCGACATCGACGATCAAGAGTTTATCCTCAACCAGGAAAAAGGAACTCTGATCCCTGGCTTCACCTGGACCTTCTCCCTTTGCCCCATATGTTTTGATAAAGTTCCCCTTGCGATCGAAAATGTAGTTTTTCCTGTTTTCCCGGTCAAACACGTACAAGTATCCCTCATCTGAGACCTGCATATTGGCAGGCACGCCGAAAACATCTGCACCGGCCGATTCGATTTCCCATTCTTTAGCCGGTTTGAAATCCCACTCGCCTTTTAAGGGCTTGTCCGCATTCTTGACTTCGGACAGAAGGGGGAAAACAACAATAAGCAAAATACCGAAAAACCACGATGTTTTTTTCCCCATTCGCCTTCTATTCCATTTGCCCAAGCTGCATCAAATTGTTTTCACCTCTGCCATCCGAGTACAGTCTGACATTTTTTCCCTTGCGTGTCGCCCCAATTTGGAAACTGTTACTTTCTTGATTTTTAATTAATTGATTACAAAGGAGATAAAAACGTACACTTTTCTAATGAGGCACTTTGTATCGCTGCCGGTATTGTGAAGGAGTCATCCTGGTGAGGTTTTTAAAGACCCTGTTGAATGAGGTCTTTGTGTTGAATCCTGCATCGAAGGCGATATCCAGGATTGTCTTGCCATCATCTTGTGAGGAGGCCAGTCTTTTTTTGACTTCCTCGACACGGTATGAATTGACCAATCCGGAGAAAGTGATGTTCATTTTTTTATTGATGATCCAGGAGAGCTGGTAAGACGGGATCGACAGTTTTTCGGATAGGGTTTGGAGCGAAATTTCTTCTTTTCTATAAATCTTTTCCACCTCGAACAAATACGTAACTCTTTTCATTATCTCATCGGCTTTGTCCGGATCGATGACAAATCCTCCTGATGATGTTTGTTCAGATTTTTGCCTTTTCCGGTGAAGCAAAAAGCCTGTTGTCCCGCCAAGCAAAACCAAAACAGCAAGGAAGTAGAATAGCGAAGGAATACGGAAAGCTCCTCGTGTTTGGAGCTGGTCTTCCCTTATGATTCGCATTAAATTGTCCTCTATCGACTGGATGTAAACGGCCCCATCCATCGGAATCGCTTCAAGATGGAATTCTCTGAGAATAAGCGACAAGATCCGATCCCAGGGAACTTGTTTGAAACGGTATGTTTTTTTGGCCGAGAACTGCACAGGGATATCCGGGCTGAGTTCGAGTGACAGACCGGAAAATTTCTCCAAGCGGGAAAAAAGTGTTTCAATTCCTACATCCTCAAGATCGAGATCGACGGACTTTCCTGAATAGCTATCAGTCTTCAGATTATTAAGAAGCTCCTCGACCGACATGTCCTGGCCGATAGCGACAGGCATCAAAAGCCAAAATACGCACACAGGGAGGATAAGCGACTTCACCATTTTCAATCGAGTATTTCATTATAAAAAAACTGTAGGAAAAACGAAACACGGAAAACGATAAAAAACCTTCGGCTTTATAATTTCAGGCTAATGCCGATTCGATTGGGGGAAATAATAAGGCTAAATTAAATTGATTTCCGGTCTCCCTCATTCTATAATTGAAATAGCTGCAAGGAATGTTTTGAGCTCTGCCCGACATCTTATCTCCAGGCAGCGTTCGTTTTAACCGATTATCTTGCGTTTTCTACAGATTCTTCTCCAGCCGCGTTAATTAAATAAGGGACTTTGCCATCACGGGCGGCATCGCCCATCCTATAGATTCGCTCCGGTGTGAGTGAGGTGACACTGCCCTCCAAATTTAATTTTGACAATTCTTATCATAAATCTTAATCTCTATTCTTAATCATCATGGATATTTGCAAACACCCATTTTTGATCACAAAATCCCTGCAAACACGGAATTAATGCAGGATGATGAAAGGATTTCAATATGTCCACCAAGAAACAAGGTTTAAAAATAGGATGCCTTGGACTGGCGCTTTTCATCACCGCTTCATTCGCTTCCTCCCAGCCAAAAAGCAGCCCGTTAGACCTGATTGAAAAATACCAAAACATTGCTCAAAATCTGCTGGAAAAGGGGCTCAGAGAGCTTCCTTCTTATTCCATTCTGAAGAAAATCACTTCGGCCGGACACCGATTATCCGGTTCTCCGGGAGCTGCTGCTGCTGTGGAGATAACCCGCCAGATCATGCAGGAAATGGGTCTGGAAAACGTCCATCTGGAACCCACCACGGTTCCGCACTGGGTTCGCGGCCCAAAGGAAGAGGCTCTCATGATTTCCTCCGTCATCGGAAATCATCCTCTCAGCATCAGTGCCATCGGGGGAAGTGTGGCCACATCTGAGGATGGTTTGTCCACCCGGGTCATAGAAGTCAAAAACTTCACTGAGCTGGAAAGCCTTAACGAATCTGCCGCGGGAAAAATCATCTTTTTTAATGCAAAAATGGACCCGGGTATCCTCAATACTTTTTCTGCTTACGGAAAAGCCGCCGCTTACCGGGTCAGAGGAGCAGTGGAAGCCTCCAAAGTAGGAGCAGCAGCCGCTCTGGTCAGATCCCCCACAACGGCAAACGATGATTTCCCCCACACAGGGATGATGAGATATGAACCCAACGTCTCTAAAATCCCTGCTGCCTGCATAAGCACTCAGGGAGCGGATCTTTTAAGCCGGTCTCTTAAACTGGACCCTGATTTAAAACTGTTTATTCGTTTTTACTGTCAGAATCTTCCTCCAGTCCAGTCATATAATGTTGTAGGCGATCTGCCGGGATGCGAAAAGCCGGATGAAATCATCCTATTAGGCGGGCATCTGGACTCCTGGGACCTGAGCCCAGGGGCGCATGACGACGGAGCCGGGTGCGCTCATGCTTTGACTGCGCTTTATTTGATCAAAGCACTTGATTTAAGACCGAAGAGGACCATCCGTGCGGTCATGTTCATGAACGAAGAATTCGGCGGCTCCGGAGGCCGCGACTATGCTGGATCTGAAAACAGGACTAATGAAAGACATATTTTGGCTGTGGAATCCGATCGCGGAGGATTTTTGCCCCTGGGAATTGGGATCAATGCTGATGAGCAGACACTAGACTGGATGCAAAAATGGGTGGTGGTCTTTCAATCGATCCAGATCCATTGGATTCAAAAAGGAGGCGGCGGTGTGGATATCGCTCCCCTTGGTAAACAAGGGACTGTTCTGGCCGGTCTTATACCTGATTCACAGCGCTATTTCGATGTTCATCACTCAGGGCGCGATTTTCTGGAAACCGTGCATCCCCGAGAATTGGAATTAGGAACCATTGCCCTGTCACTTCTGGCCGTTATTGTTTCCGAAGAAGGATTAGGTCCAAACGTTAATTAGGATCATTTGAAGGCGAAAGGCCACCTCCGCCTCATCACGTCCAGCAGGAACTCCTGATGGTAGCCGAGAGGAGTGGGGAGTCGTTGACCGTATCGTCTTGGGTGTGATAACTTGATTCTAGGATGTTAACGGGTTGTATCTGGGGAAAATTGCAAGGGATTTGTCACAGGCACAAAAAGCAAATTCCTGTCTTTTACATTAATGAGCGCGGCCTCCGGAATTCCAGATTCCAAACCCCAGGCTGATTACGAAACCTGTCGATTTGATTTCTTGCTGGAGGAGATCATTAGCAGCTAGAGGATTGAGGGCAATCCGCCATAAGAAAGACAGATGGAAAGGAATTCGGCTGATATTGAAATCAATCCCAGCCCCGATCAGTAATCCGTAGTGGAACCGTTTGAGTTCATCATGAATATCCTCTGTGTGACTTTGACCTTTGGATTCTAAATAATCTTCCCCATGAACTAATACGGCTCCATACCCTCCAAGCTGAAGGTTTGGCCTGATTTTGCTCCAGTTGAATGGAATAAAATGGAGAGTCAACGGTAGCTCTACATACTGTATGGTCTTATTGAGGTTCACTTCTTGACTATATGAGAAATAATTTATAGAGATGACAGCATTGGAGCGGGCGGTTGTGAACCGTAATTCTGGCTGCAGCTGGAAAAAACGGCTTATCTGGATATTGACATACCCGCCGCCCGAGTAAGATATCCGGTAATTCCAAGACAAATCGGGTGAAGAGAATCGGTTGAATGTAGGGCCGAGCAAAGCTCCGACCTCAAATCCCAAAGAAGGCTTCAAGCCAAGAATGAGAAGAATAATGAGAAAAATAATCCGAAAAAGGCTTCTTCCTTTCTTCATTGATCATCTCGTGTTTTTGGGGATGGATCGAAGCTGCGAGCAGGCTCTAACCACCAAGTTTTGTAGAAAGGAGGATAAAGACCGTTAGTCTTAGGAATGGTAAAACCCGTGTCTGATACTGAAGCATTCGGCCATGAAGCCTGGTATGACTTTAAAAATTCAAACCAGCCGGCATCATGAGCAAAAGAATTGCCAATATCTCCATAAGACATAGAAAATGAAACATCGGGGGGCGGCGGAAAATAGACGTTCAGGCCGTTAGAACCATACAATTCTGCTCCGTGAGCCTCAGCTAAAACAACCTGGCGGACGGAATCTATGGCCTTCTGGAAAGAGTTCCACAGTGAAGGATTTTGACACCTCTTTATCGCTTCCTCGAATAGATCGATGATGTCGGCAAAAGAATTAGCATAAAACCGTATGTCCCCCAATGATTGATCGAAGAGGATAAAGGAGTCATCCGGATTATCCAGGATGGCTGTGCACAACTCCCCAATGGCATTGACGGCATTATCCAGCTTATCACTCCTCACTGCTGCCATAGTGTAGGAAAACCCAACCCAGTCTGGAAAATATATTTGCGAACATGCCGCCGTAGACTCCACAATGGCTTGAGCAAGTTCATGGTTATTGATATTAGGACGACTGTTCAGAATGTCACAGATAAAACGAATAGTTCCGAGCCAAAAACAATATCCACTAGTATTTTCACTACCAACATATGCCTCGGTGTTGTGACGCAGCTCATAGGCAGCTTCAATACTTCCCATTAGGCAGGGAGCAGTGAAACAGATCAAATCGACTGATCTTGATTTTTCAAGGGCACTCCGTATATTGGCTGGGGTAAGTATAATCGGAGAATTACGATCTTTTTTGATATTAGTTTCATCGATACAGGCTCCCCACCAACCCCCTCCATGGTCATAGAAGCAGAGAAGGACACGACGTCCGGGAAATCGGCTGTCAGCATATTTCAAGAAATACTCCAGGCTGATAGCATCAGCCATGTTGACCTCCCCCAGGAACTTAACTGGGATCATTTCATGATTGGTCCCGATCTGCCACATCATAGCTGGCGACCAGAAATTGTCCTGCATCACAAGAATATCAAGATTTTCATGGGCATAGGCTTCGTCCGCAAAAGTATATAAAGCATCGAAACCATTGCTAAAATCTCCATCGTCGTACAGGAGTAGCAACCAACGATCTTGGGCTTCCGCTGGGCTGCTTTCTTCACTGTGATTGAGACTATAAACGGACATCCACATAAGAAAAAAACAGAGCGGAAGAACACAAAGAACCGAGTGGATTAGAATTTTTGCTTTCATTTTTTTAAAATATATAGGAAATCCGTTTTTGTTTTCTCTCCAAATCCTTGATCATTTTTCACAATTAACTTCCGCTGATGTCTCACAATAAGATTAACATATCCAAAAAGACAAGGTCAACGACCAGGAGAAATCTATGAAGAAAAATGTAGCAGTGAAAGCAAGATAACAGCCAGCGGCAAAAGGGAGGCAGAGATGATTTGCAAGATCTACAAGCTGGATCCATTGATCTTCCCTTCTTGTGGCGACCGGATGAGAATCATCTCTTTTATCGAATAACCGATGACAATCGACAGGATCATTCGTCACCCCGACCCAACCTAACACTGCTGACCTTTGAAGCTGAACTGCCTCCACCATCCCCTGTGATCCTTCAGGAATTCCTGACTGCAGCCGAGGAGAGGGAGGAATCATTGAGCTTGTCGTATTAGTAGTGATACTGTTATTTTTAGATGTTAGTAGTGGGTGAGTTTTTCATAACCATAGTCGTTCCAAGGACTCTTGTCTTCTGTCCCTGGAATACCTGAATGGTCAAGTGAAACATATCTTGATTCAAAGCTCTCGCCTTTCTCGCCGCAAATGAATATCGTTATCCCCCCGATGAAAAACAGGATTAAAAAAAACTTAAATAAAATTCTCATCCTTTCCCCCTTATCTTCAAACTTTTTTGAAAAATCATGGAATAATGACTCACTTTTTCCAACGCGCGGTGACTTCGTAGTGAGTTTTCAAAATATCTTCTCCGCTCTCCTGGAAAACTGAATCAGGTTTAGCCGTCATAGTAAAGATGATGCTGCTTAATACTTTCTGTAGGCCCCAATCCTTATTAGGCCATCGGTATTTCCTCCCATCTCGATCTTCAACCACCTCCCAACTCAAACCGGCATTTTCTGATATCAGCAAGAAGTTGCAGACATCAAACCAAATCGGAGTGCCTTTGATTGCGACATCGATGGCTTTAGAATACTGTACGTTTTCAATCCATTGCGGCCGATCGATTTTTACCCAGCACTCCTGGGAACCCTGACCGCTCCCCTGGAGCGTCTTGATCGTGCTCCCGTTAATTTTTTCTTCAACGACTCTGACATAAATCTCGATATGGGCTTTCCCACCCCAACGGTCATGGGATTCAGGGAATCTTTCGTAATCGGTTGACCAGACACAATCAACCTCCAAAACACGAGGACAAAATATCAACAAGTCTTTTTTGTACTCATAGGAAGAATCCGGTGCTTCAAGAGGCCCGACAAACTCTGTCTTCTCTTCACAATTCCTATGCTCGGCAGTGATCTCAAACGGAGAGCAATCTTTATGGAGGATGACTCCCTTCATCTTGTATTTTCCGTCTTCATCTGTTGTCGTGGTCCACTCTCGTCTGTTTCTCGGTGCTTCCTTGTCTTTAGGGGCTTTGACTGTCACCTTTGCTCCGCGGGCTGGCTTCCGTCCTTCCAAAGTTTCTATTTCCACTTTGCCGGAGATTGTGGCGTAGAATCCATCAATGTATTCTTCAGCCTCGGGCAAGTCATACTTTTCAGCCAATTTCAGGAAGAAATAGTGCCCCTTATCCTTTGGTAAATCACACAAGACCTTTTTTTCCTGGAGGTATTCCTCCATCAAATCTGTGGAATCGTCATACTCGCCCTGAAGTTTATACCACTTGCATTGTTCTCGGATCTCATCGACCATTTCCATTGCAGTATCGGCAGGCTGGATGGGTTCACCTTCATCCAGCGTTGTGAACTCATCCCGCCTCTCGCAATTAACGTCAAAATCCCTGTTAGGCATAACCAAATTCCCTTCTTGATCAATATGTCCGAATTCACTTCTTCTACCTTTATAGAGTCCTGTATTACCTTCTTCCACATCACCGTTGGCGAAGCGCATTAGGCAGCGGGCGTAATCTCGAATGATTTCTCTATCAAACCCGAATTCCTCTGCCCATCTAAACAATTTTTGCCCCACTTCGGGTCCGGCTTTAAAGACAGCATTTTCCCAACTATCCGCACCTCCACTGGCTCCTTTTGTCTTGATACGCATGAAGACATAGCCACCCGTCCACAAAGTGGTGTTTCCTGAGTCTTGAGCGAGTTCTTTTAAATCAAAAAACTTATTCTGCCAATAGGGATTCCCGCTTAACTGGGCTTTACCGGCCAGCTCCGTCGCCTTGTTTCTGTCTGCGGCCTTTATTCTCATCCATTTTCTGTACTCATTGATATTTTCTGGGGAAGTACGAGGTTCTAATTCCTCTCGCTCAATCTTAGCCTTCAACTGGTCGTATTCTTTCTGCCAATCCTCTATTCCGCTTGAGATATTTGGAATCCCCAATAAGAGAACTAAAGTTAGAGAAAGAATCAAAATTCGACTCTCATTTAGCTTAGGGAACTCCCGGGAGTTCGAACCGTACTTGTAAGATAAAATATTCATGATGATTTTCCCCCTTCAGGAGCTAGACATAGTTTTCTTATCTAGCGTCCATTTGCTTCCTTTTTTAATCAGAATCCGCCCTTCATTCTAGTCAATATCACACGAAAAAATTGTTGTCAATTACAGGAGTGTTTTTTCCGTTATCATGGTTTTAAGTGTTGCACTGATTACAGTCATTACATAGGTGGTTAAAGCTGCTTATGACTAGGGCAAAGCTAGATACTTTTCCTATACAGCTGATTGTCAAAATATTCCTTCCATCACCAATATCTGAATTTGATTTTGATAAACAACTGGAAGGAATGAAAAATATTGTGTTCTGAATTGCTGCAGTTAACCTAGAAACTTCGCGACTGTCCAGAGTGCGATCGATACGAGGATGGTGCCAGCATAGGACCAGCGCGGACGCCGGTCAAAAAGAGTTCCTCCATTTTTACCGACAAAAAATCCCAAGGGCACAACGAGTGCTGCTATAACGGTGATAATGCTCCCACTGATAAAAATGTGGTAGGAAACCTTTGAAAATCCCCCTGCTATCCAATATTCATAGCGAAAGACATATGTGATCAAAAGAGCAAAAAGTGCATTATTCACAAAAGTACTCAGCATGCCTGCTGCGGCCCATCTGAGTGGCGCTTGTTTTTTATTTTTGATGATCAAAGAAGAAAAGACATCAAATGTGGCACCTAAAAGGAAGATTCCGAGAAGATGGCAGTAGGAAGGGGCTGTATTCGCTAAACGGAAGAGAACAGCAAATGTCCCGATCAAGACCGAAGAACCGGGCTTGTTAATCATGCCGCGAGAGATCGCCAGCAAAAAAAGAGCCATAACCGTTAGGATAACCGATGAATTTTGAACATCATTCCGATAGAGGATTTCTCCCAGGAAGACTTCGTTTATTCCCCAGATTGAGCCGAAGAGAAACAGCCACATTATGGGTTTAAATTTTTTCATCTTTTTTTCCCTTTCTTGACATGGATAGAGTGATACATTCCGGGTCTTCCGGTATCCCCTCCAGGGAATGGATCATTCCCATCAGGGCGTTGCTGAATATTTTCTGGACAAAGGGATTCATAGCTATGGATACATCGTCAATATCGAGCCGGAGCTGCGGCTCCTTTTCATCAGAATAATTTTCCAGGAAATCGACAATTTTTTCAATGTCTTCCGGATGAAACACAGGTATGTCCTCTCTCACATCAAAATCTGAAACAACGGCGGTCAGTTCATCTGGAGAGCAAGATATTTTTTCAGAAAATCCTTTGCGTAACACCTCGATTTTTTTGAGTTTTTTATCTGACTTAGCTCCCTCAACCAGGATAATGTCGCTGCACTGAAGATACTCTCTGGAAATCTTTTTAACATCGAGTTCGGTCTTTTTTCGCTGAAAGACAACCATTCCATCCGGAGAATACATACAGACAGAATCGGATCCAGCTTCCATAAATTGAGCTGTGTCTTTTCCCTGTTCTTCGAGGTCAAAACCATGGGCGCAATGTTTTATGACTGATACAGTGTAATCCCTGCTTTTGAGTTCACCGATCAGTTTCCGCATGAGGTGTGTTTTACCTGAATCGGAAATTCCAACAAAAGCAAATATTTTCATCTAATTATCACATTATATTGGGTAGTAACGAACAGATTGTATAATCGGGCATATTCTATGTCAAATTCATAATTTATGCCGTCCTGAAAACCCGACGCCGCCACTTTGTTGAAGGACATCATTAACATACACAGAATCAAGCGATTCTGCTTCCTTGACTTTTTTTTGTGTTTTCTGCTAGATTTTACACTTACTCCGAGTCGACGGGGCTAAAGCGTCTTGCCATGCCCCTAGACCGTTAGGGTTCAGCCTGAAAAAGCTGGGCCTTCCGTGTTTGAAAAGGAGAAAGAATCATGCGGATACATTTATTCCCCTTCAAATTCATCCTCTTTTCTATGTTCCTGTTCAGCCTGATTGCATCGTCTTGTCTTGTGCACGCTCAGGAGGAAAAGTCTCAGGAAGAAAAGAAAAAGGAGGAAAAAACACCTGTTATCACCGAAGAAATCCTGGTGGTCGGAGAAGCCCCCAAAGACAGGCCGGTATCTTCGGTGACGGTTTTGGATGAAACCCTGATAGAACAGGTCAAGCCCATCGACCTTTCCGAAGCTATCCGCTATGCACCGGGTGTTACGGTGACATTCGGCGACAAGTCCGTTTATACCTTGAAACTCAGGGGCGTGGATTCAAGAAGGATTGCCCTTTTGATTGACGGCATTCCCGTCTATGAACCCTATTACAGCACGTTTGATTTGAAAACGGTTTCCGCAGATGGAATCGACTCCCTCAAGTTAACCAGAGGGCCTTCTTCGGTTCTCTACGGGCCTAACACCCTTGGTGGAATAGTCAATGTCATCACCCAGCGTCCTACAGGCAATCCCACGTTATCGCTCCATGCTTCCTACGGAGAGCTCAACACACGGAGCATCGGATTGCGTTCCGGCTTCCAGCTTGACCGGTGGGCGTTTTCCGGCAGCCTGCAATACCAGGATTCGGACGGTTATTACATTCCGGATAAGGAGGCCGGTGAAAGACTGGAGAGGACTAATACTGATTACCAAAGGGCCAACCTGAACGGGAAAATCTATTTCAATCCTTCCAATAATACGGAAATATTATTGAATACGGGAATTCACCTGTCCAACTACGGCATGCCTCCGGATATCGTTGCTTTCAGACCACGCTACTGGAGATTCAAAAAATGGAACCGCTATTCGTTCAATGCGGGTGGGTACACGGCTCTCAGCGAAAAATCGGTTATCCGCTACAGGGCGTTTTATGTTCAACATGACAACGTGCTGGACATGTTCACGGATAGTGAGCTGAAAGTAATGCGGTTCGAGAGCACACATAACAATTCTATTTACGGTCTTTTCGGCCTGGCAGACATCTCCACGTCCCGCTCAAACCAGCTGAAATTCAGCCTTTCTTTTCAACGGGATATAGCCAGAACCCAGGATGACGCAGGTGATCCCTGGAATAAGTACGACCAGGGTACATTTTCCTTAGGCCTGGAAGATTATTTTACCTTCGCAGATAATTGGGTGCTGGTTGCGGGATTGAGCCTTGACTACCTCAATAAGTTCACCGGCGAGAACACTTCACGGTTCAATCCTCTTGTCGGTATCAAATACACGCCGATCCGGCAACTGGACCTGCATTTTTCCTTTTCCCAGAAATCGCGTTTTCCGTCCATGAGGTCGATGTATTCCGACTCTTCAGGGAATCCGGATCTCTTGAGCGAGATAGGCACCATATGGGAATTAGGGTTTACCTATAATGAGCATTTTTTGTTGAGCGGAGCCGCTTTTCTGACACGCTTCAAGGATTTGATCGACAGCGTCCGCCTGCCGGAGTACGATTTCGAACGCATCTATTTCAACATCGGAAAGGCGCGCATAGACGGCTTTGAGCTTCAATTGCAGAAAGCATTTCAGAAAGGAACCCTGACCCTGAACTACACGTTCCTCGATCACTGGAACGAGAGCGACGATCAGCCCCTGACTGTAATTTCCAAGCACAACCTGAATTTCGATTTTCAGGTCCTTCCCGTACCAAACCTCCGCATAACTCTTCTGGGTTTGCTGGCGTCCTCCTCTTCCTGGTTGAACATCGATACCAATGAACTCCAAGAGATTCCGTCCTATTTCAACTTGGATGTTGTTGCCGCTTATCGGTGGAACCGTGTCGAGCTTTTCTTGAAAGTCACTAACGTATTCGACAAATTCATTTATACCGAGCTGGGCTTCCCCTGGCGGGGACGGTATTTCGAATTAGGATTCAGAGCCGCCGTGTTCAATAGGTAAGACAAAGGACTTTCTGCCATCCTCCCACAACCCACATTTCATACCGGACAACATAAGTAATGAAAAGACCAATATTAGCCGCTCTTTATTCGTAGCGGAGCGAATCGACCGGATTGGCCGTAGCTGTTTTTATAATATGGAAGGATACGGAGAGAATCGACACAGCCAGAGCTATAGCTGCAGCCATAAGAAACAACAGAGGTGCAACATGCACCCTGTAGGCAAAATTTTGCAGCCACATCTTTGTTGCATAATAAGCCAAAGGACAGGCGATAAAACTGGCAAGAAGGACCCATCTAGAAAATGTTTTAGAAAACATAAGAGCAATATTGGAGACTGAGGCTCCGAGCACTTTACGAATTCCTATTTCCTTGGTCCTCTGCTGCATCATAAAGGCTGCCAGGCCCAAAAGACCCAGAGTGGAAATGACCAGACCCATGCTGGCGATAATACCAAGCAGTTTGCCGATCTGCTCTTCGGCCCGGTACTGCCGGTCAAAATCCTCATCCAGAAAGTATCCTTCATAAGGAAAAGAGGGATAGAGTTTTTGCCACAAATTTTCGATAAAGGATAGGGTTTCGCCTAAAGAACTCGTCTCTAGTGTCAAAGTCAGGGTGTTGAAATCAAATGGTGCATAGATCATGAAAAGAGGTTCAACCATCTCCTGCATCCCCCGATAGTGAAAATCCTTTGTAATGCCGATAATTTCTCTGGAAACTTTCCTCCCATCATACCAGCCAAGATACCAGCGTTTTCCGATGGCTTCCTCAGGGGTATTGTACCCAAGAAATTTCACTGCAGATTCATTGATGAGGATAGCGCTGTTGGCATCATTTCTGTCTCTTTGAAGCGGCCGTCCCACCGCCATATCGATTTTATACTGGGAGATAAAATCGTAATCGATCGCCATGAAATTCAGTTTTTTTGCCGGTTGGTTGATCTCCTCAGTCTGGCTCAAGTAACTTTCACTCAGACGCCTTCCCGGAGCATTTGAAGAGGCGGTGGCTCCTACGATCGAGTGATGGCTTAAAAATTCTTTCTTTATAGTAGTGAAGTTTCTGCTGAATGAGGAGGTGTACCTGAACGGAATGACAATTTTCTGTTCTTTATCAAATCCGAGTGTCCGGCTTTTCATAAATTTGAGCTGCTGAAAGACCGTTAGAGTCCCGATGATAAGAAAGATGGATATGGCAAACTGGAAAACGACCAGGACTTTGATCATAAACGATCCCTTTGTCCCTGCAGACGAATGTCCCTTAAGCACCGATGCTGGTTTAAATGCGGTCAACACCGCTGCCGGGTATCCGCCAGAGACAGCAGTAACAATTACGACAAGTCCCGCCAGGGTGAAAAGCACATATGGATGGATTATCTGGGAAAAAGCCAGAGTCGTTCCCGCGATCTCATTAAACAACGGTAGAAGAATATCACATATAAAAAAGGAAAATCCCATAGCCATTATAGTGATGATTAGTGATTCTCCCAGGAACTGTCTGACGAGTTGGAAGCGGCCTGCCCCCAAGACTTTGCGCATCCCAACTTCTTTGGCCCTGTAAACAGAACGGGCATTAGAAAGATTGATAAAATTCATGCACCCGATCAAAAGGACCAGAAGTCCGATCAATGAGTAAATGGCTATGTAGACTATGTTCCCGGGCGGCTCCATCTCTCCCTGCAAATTGGATTGGAAATGAATGGCTGGCAAAGGCTGGAGAAAATAGCGCCGTTCCTGACCCCATTCTTTCAACTGCCTCCCTACGTAATCAAAGGCCATAAGACTGATCTGCTCTTCAAAATTGCCCACATCCGTGTTGGGAGCGAGTTTGATATAGGTGTAGGTCTGGCGGTCGTGCCATGACTGGCGGAGCGCATCCAGCTTGAGCTGTTTTGTGGAAACAAGGATATCGTATTTGAAATGTGTATTGGAAGGTGGATTTTCTACAACTCCTGTGATTTCAAAATCGGCTTTTTCAAAGTCCGGGCTGGACATCGATCGCACGCCTCGAAAGGCACCCTCCTTGATTTCAATTGTCTTCCCTACAGGATTTTGCTTCCCGAAATACTTTTCAGCTATGCGCCGGGTTATCACGACAGTCCAGGGTCTTACCAAAGCCGATCGAGGGTCTCCATAAACAAAAGGAATATGGAAAATATCGAATATTTCCTGATCGGCATATCCCATGCGGTCCTCAAAAAAATACATATCGCCATTTCTGACTATCCTGTCACGAATAGGCATGTAACGGGCGGCGATTTCCACCTGAGGAAAATTATCACTCAATTCCGGCGCAACACCTGCATTGATTCCCGCACTTTGAAATTCCCCTGAAGGGACCTTCCACCACATGGCCACACGATAGATACGATCTGCATCATCATGATACTTGTCATAAGTCAGCTCACTGGCCACATAAAGGAAGATTACAATACAAGAGGCCATCCCCACAGCCAGCCCCGCTATGTTTATAAAAGAAAAGCCCTTATGCTTTCTGATGTTCCTCAATGTGATTTTAATGTAGTTGAAAAACATATATCCTCCAACTATTATCACTGACATTCCATATCGATTCTCTATCGGTTGCGCTGAATTGGTCATTGTTCTCAAAACCTTGGCGGTAAAAATATGGGCGCTTGTACATCCGGACCAATCTTGGTTGCTCGCCTCTTGTGCTCTGGGTGCTTATTACAATGACCATGGTTTTAACTGCCTTCCAGGCTTCTCTGCCGCCAGTTGCTTCGATATGCCTTTCGATGACCTCTTCGGCTGTTGCTGCCAGTTTGCCTTCGTTCAAAAGAACAGACCACTAATAAAAAATTCAATGTCGGAAACCGGTGAACCACAGATTAAATCGATATTGCAGAGGATGATGACAGTGTAACCGTTGTTGAGATACATAGAAAAGTGGTTATTGATGCCGGTGTAACCTCCGGTGTGACCAACTTTTAGTTGGTCTTCGAACTGACGAACACTAAATCCGTATCCGTATGACCTCGCACCCAGCTTAGTTTTAGGGGTGAACATAAGATCCCTTGTTTTTTTCGAAACGATCAAACATGTTTTAAGGGCCTGTTCAAATTTCAGAAGGTCCCCCACTGTCGAATAAGCTCCACCAGCCGGTGTGCCCTTCCAGTTGCAGTCTGACTCATTACTCCTCCAGGATATTTTTCCATCCTTTTGCTCTTTAGCATATCCCCTGGCGGTATTCGGAGCCAATTGGTCGAGCTCATCAAAGCCAGTATCCTTCATTCCGGCGACATCAAAAATGTGGGCTTGAATATAATCGTAATACCCTTCGCCGCTTATTTTTTCAATAATAGGTCCAAGGAGATGGAATCCGATGTTGCTGTAGGAAGATTCCTTTCCAGGATTGGTTTTTAAAAAGGCATCCTTAGTCAGGATTTTGTAATCGTCTATTTGGCGGAACTTTTGGCTGATGTATTTTTTCAGGTAGAATAAATTATCATCCCCTTTGCTGATACCAATACCTGACGTGTGGGAAAGGAGATGCTTGACCTGCACTTTTTTTGAGATTTCTGCGGAGATCCAATCGCTATCAAGATATTTACCGACAGGGTCGTTAAAGGACATTTTCTCCTGCTCACAGAGCTGTGCAACAGCCACGGCGGTGAACATCTTGTTAAGAGAGGCCAAATTAAATCTGGTATTTATTTGATTGAGCACGCCTTCCTCTCTATCGGCCAATCCATAGGCCTTTTTGAAGATAACTCTTCCATTTTTGGCCAGAAGGACTGCCCCGGAAAACACTTCGGATTCCCCTAAGGCGTTCAAGTACGATCCCAGCATATCCACTTTTTCTGGCTCCGTAAGGGATTCCAGGCTCTGCGGCTGATCGGGATGAGTCATGGGTAAGATGGTGATACCTTGGATTTTATGAGGGGACCTTGAAAGCACAGTGAGTCCAAAGAGATAAGCAGACCCTGTTTGCCGGCAGCGAAACACAGCGACAAATCGATCAGGTGAAGATTCCCGGACTTTGTAGAATTCAAGACCTTTGTACTTCTCAAAAAAGCCGTAATAAAAATCAAAAAGCCGTTCTTGGCCGAACATCTTGATAAAACTTGGTGTGAACTGATTGGAGATATAACCTTGAATTTGAGCCATATCACCTGAGTTAATGATGTCAAGAGACTCTTTTACTCTTTTTCCAGCCGGCGTATCAGGAATGGTTGAAGGAGTCTCAGCATACAGAATAAATATTTCGAGAAGCACGATAGACACAGCTGCGGCAAGTGAACGCCTGATCACTTTTTTCATGCGGGTCTCCTCTGCAAAAAAAATCTATGTGCTTTTTGTGTTTTTATTGTTAATTCTCCTATTTTATTCATCCGGTTTTTTCTTGAACTATCGCTGCATTCCCTATCTTAAGAGCAAAAAATATGCCAACATGATTTCTTGAGGGGGTCCAATGTTAATTCCATTATATTTGTCCATTATCGAACAATTAAGTACGCATTTGAACAGAAATAAATATTCCCGATATCAACCATGCAACAGAAAAGATTCCGGATTCTATTGCTTGGTAATCCAGGCTTGTGGAAGCCTCGCTTGAACGGGCGATTCCGGGCTAGAAAACGTCAACCGACATTGATGCCTGACCGAGAGAATCGATATGGCTCGAGGTAAACCAAAATAACATTAACAGCCAAAGAAATGTGCCCAAAAAATTGTCAAAATATCGAAAAAGAAAACGTCCGGAAAAACTTATTCCAACAGAGGAAATACTGAATTTCTTTCGTTTTTTCCTCTTCCTGTCCGACATTCACACATAGAAGTCGCGGGTTCAAATCCTGCATCGGCCGCCATTTGTCTTCGATAATTTGTGTAATTCGTAATCCCTCCAAGAGAATAGATGCACCCACAACTGTTTCCATCTAAGTACCGAAGTCTCGTATAATTTTAAACCCGAATATTCGGATTTTAGATTAATGGCGGGATATTTTTAAAAGAATTTTATATAATCTATAGGATAATTAGAATTTTTGCACTCGTAGTAAGTTTCCGTCCTAGCTAATGCCGGATCCGTTGATGCTGGAGTAAATAGAATGAGTTCTTAACATGTTTAATTTTATACTTTATTCAGCTGTCTGTGTCTTCCTTTATATGGTGTTTTGTTTTATTCTAGCATGGATAAAAAAGGATAACTCTATCGTCGACATTGCTTGGGGAATCGGCTTTATATTAGTCGCGACTTTAACTTTTATTCTGCAGACTGTATTTGTTGCTCGCCATATACTTGTCACTGCATTGATTCTTATATGGGGAACAAGATTGGCAACACATATAGCCATCAGAAACAAAGGAAGAGGCGAAGATTTCCGGTATGCACAATGGAGAAAGGATTGGGGAAAGTGGTTTTTGATCAGAAGTTTCTTCCAGGTTTACATGCTTCAAGGATTCCTGCTTTTAATCATTGCCTATCCGGTGGTGCTTATTAATCATTCTGAAGAAACGGGAATCGTGTTTCTCGATATACTAGGGCTTGTCATCTGGCTCGTAGGATTCTTTTTCGAGACAGTGGGAGATTATCAATTATTGACATTCAAGAAAAAAGCAGAAAATAAGGGAAAAATCATGACCCAGGGCTTGTGGAAATACAATCGTCATCCCAATTATTTTGGAGAAACTGCTAAGTGGTGGGGAATCTTCCTGATTGCCCTTTCTGTGAGAAACGGTTTGACAGCTATTGTAAGCCCTCTGCTCATCACATTCCTTCTCTTGAGAGTTTCAGGCATTACTATGTTAGAAAAAAATTATATAGGCAATAAAGAATTTGAGGAATATGCAAAAAGAACAAGCATCTTTTTCCCATGACTTCCTAAAAGACAGTAAAATTCTTTATGAGTTTTATTAAAGAAAAGGAGTGACATCATGTTTAAAATGGTTGATGTTGTCGGGGTTTCTCCGGCAGGCATCTCAGAAGCTGTAAAAGATGGTGTTGATAAGCTCTTGGCGTCTGGTGAGAAAGTCCATTTTTTCCAAGTTTTGGAGCAGCGAGGAGCTGTGCGAGACGGTGAACTGAAGGAGTTTCAAGTTGTCATCAGAGTCGCTACTGAATTTCCAAAAAAAAGTTAGAACAAAAGCAGTGCACAAGAAAAGGCATTGCTTTCAGCTCTCCTTTTTCAGCCAAAAAGGAGATTTTATAAGTTAGCAAATTGTTCTATAATGCTCAATTCTGAAAAAATTTATCCATGAAGAAAAAAAGAATAAATATTTATGTCCGCTTTGCCATTCTCCTCTCATTAATATTTTCAAACGCCTATTCACACTGGCTTGTTGACGTGGAAACAGGACTGGCTTTCAGCGGATATAATAACGTGAGAATACCTAGAGATACAGGTACTGAATTCTCCCTCTCGAAAGATCTAAAAACAGATTCTACTTTTTTCTTCAGATTACGGTTGGGATATCAAATAGGTTCAAAACACACTTTGTCTTTTCTTGTGGCTCCCTTGAGCTTTAATGCTTCAGGTCAAGTGAACAAATCAATCAGATTTTTTGAGGAAGATTTTCCTGCAGGTATGCCACTCAAGGCTGTTTACCGCTTTAATTCTTACCGTCTGAGCTATCGATATGACTTTATAAGGAAAGAAAATTTGAGGCTCGGCTTAGGATTCACTGCCAAGATAAGGGACGCTGCCATCAGTGTCGAAGGAAATAACAAAAAGTCGGAAAAAACAAATGTAGGTTTTGTACCGCTCATAAACTTCCGTTTTGAATGGTCTTTTGCTAAAACATTGAGCTTACTATTGGACGGCGATGCTCTTGCTGCATCTCAAGGACGAGCCGAAGATGTCTTGCTAGCTTTACAGCTCCATTTGAATAAAGACATTACGCTGAAGGCTGGGTACAGAATCCTTGAAGGTGGCGCCAATGTGGAAGAAGTATACAACTTTGCTCTAATCCATTTCGTAATAGCTGGCATAACTTACCGATTCTGATCTCAATCCCATGAGTTTGTAAGAACAAAAAAGGGATGAGATGGGCAAAATAAGTGAGTTGAGATCATGAAAGTGCATTTACTGGTTTTTCAAGATAAGACCAAAAGAGAAATCAAAAAAAATTTTTTTCTCCTTCAAGAAGGCAAAATCTCACCTCTTCAATATCTGCCAAAAAATGGGAGTGAAAAATCTTTTGCAATAGGCAAAGCGTTTCATATGACCTCCTGGATATTTTACCTTCTTTTGATGAAAAATGAGCGAGTCTATTAGACTATTCCTTGACAATTGTTGCCCTGATCATCACATCCCGGTCACCGACATTTGCGACTTCCTCGATTCTTTTCCATTCGGAACGAAAATCGGTTTTCCACCAGCTCCGCCCATCAGGGTTTGAATAGTCCACTCCGATAAACTGGGCGTTCTCCCCATGAGCTCCTGGTGGGGTGAGCCATTCCATTGCAACACAAAAGTCACCACTGGTGATAATGATATTCTGGTCTAAAAGATTAACCTCAACCCACTTGTTTCCAAAAGGCGTCGACGCGGTCACCACAGAAGCCAAAAGATCCTGACTTTCATCCGGACCATTAGATAGCGAGGCGCCGAATACCCTCACTCGAAATTCAGTGGTGGGAATCCCGTTAATCCCTACCAAAAATCGCACTCTAGTCAGAACTGCCGGATGAAACTTTGGAGTGAATACTACCCCGAGCTGGCCTCCTGTTTCATCAGTCCATGGTGAATGTTGAGCCTCAGGTAAGCCGTCATCGTAGAAAATCTCTTCTCCATCCTTCCTCACCACGTCAGTCTTCGTGACGGCTTCTTGAGAATTCTGATCAGAATCCCCACAGCCCAATAAAGACAATAGCAGGATGATCATTCCCAATCCTACAAGAAACCTCATACTAGCAAAGCCCCAGAATGATTTTCTATCCATAACTTATCTCCCATGTTAACAATTTTTTGTTGAGTAACCATTTGCTGCCCGTTATATTTATTCAAGTCATCCGAAGATTTCATCTCAATGACGGCATTTGCCGCTATTGGATTTAATCAACAGGCCACATAATCCGGCAATGGGCCCCTGAGCCTTCTCTGTCAAGGAAGGCAATAGTACCGCCGTTGGCCTCTACCGCCCAACGGGCAATAGCTAGGCCGAGCCCTGCGCCGCCTTCTTTCCTGGAGTGGCTTCCATTGATCCGGTAGAAGCGCTCGAACACCTTTGTGCGTTCGGATTTAGGAATCCCCGGGCCATCGTCTATGATATCGATGACGACGTTTTCATCCTCTGTCTTCGATGTATGAATCTCGATATGCCCTCCTTTTGGGGTGTAGACTACCGCATTATGGAGTACATTGGAAACCGCCTGCCGTAGAGTGGGCTCATCCGCGGTCACAATGACTGAAGACTGGAATGATGTGGATAAGGTTTGATTCTTTTCTTCAGATAAGATGCCCAGCTCTTCGACGACCTCACCGACCAAAACACCGAGATCCAGGGAGCGGGGAGTCAATTTGGCCTTTCCCGCATCGCCCCGGGCTAGAGTCAGCAGGTTGTCCACAAGATAAGTGAGGCGTTCCGTCTCCTCCAGCATGCTGCCGATGGCTTCCTGGCAGGATTTCTTGTCCATAGGCCCTTGTAAGGCGACCTCTCCGACACTGCGGATAGACGTCAGAGGAGTCCGCAGCTCATGCGACGCATCGGATGTGAAGCGGCGCAGCTGTCTGAATGAGCCATCGAGTCGAGCCAAAGTATCGTTGAAAACAGAGGCAAGGCGGCCGATTTCATCGCGCGGATTCTGCACAGGCAGGCGTTCTGAAAGGCTTTCCGCATTGATTTCACTTGCTTTTCTCGTGATAGCCTTGACAGGTGAGAGTGTGCGTCCGGCCAAAAAATACCCGCCCAAGAGAGCCAGGATTAGAGCGAAGGGAATCCCTGCTAATAGGATAACAGCCAGGTACTTGATGTTTTCTATGGTGGAAGTGACATCCTGAGCGAAGATAATCTCAAAGCCGTACACTGGCTCCATCCCTTTCTTCAGCCAGTAGAGAGTGCCCTCCGGGGACTGCCATGAGCCAGCGACATCAAAACGCTTATTTTTTTGTGCTCCTGACCACAGTCTGTCCTGCCACGCCAATGTCTGGTAGACCACCCTTCCGTCTTGAGCAAGCTGGAACATACTCTCTTGTCCGAGATGGTAAACATCTGATATGTCTCCGCCCGAATTCCTGACAACAGTCTCAACAGTCACATAGCTACTGTCCAATCTGCTTCTCTCCATGGATTCCAGTCGATTTCGAATGAAGAAATAGGCGCCGAGGAATATGATGCTGAGAATAACCAGCAGGACGACTGTGTACCAGATGGTGAGCCGCAGACGGATGTTTAAGCTTCCCAGGATCACAATCATCCCTCCTTCAGGATAAAACCCACCCCGCGGATCGTCTGCAACAATTTCTTCTTGAAAGGCGCGTCCACCTTCTGGCGCAGCCTAGCGACGTGAACATCGATTACGTTATCCAGTGGTGTGGCCCGGGATGTCACTTTCCAGACATCGCGGGCCAGCATTTCACGTGAGACAATATGACCCTGGTGGCGAAGCAGATACTCGAGTAGATCGAATTCTTTGGCTGTCAAATCTATCTCCTGCTTTCCCCGCGCGACCTTTCTGGTAACACAGTCAATCTCAAGGTCAGCGAGCCTGAGCCTCAAGGCCTGCTCGGGCCTACCGCGCCTGGTCAGAGCCCGGATGCGCGCCAGAAGCTCCGAAAAAGCAAAAGGCTTGACCACATAGTCGTCAGCGCCCGTGTCCAGCCCCAAAACCCTGTCTTCGACTGCATCTCTGGCCGTGAGAATCAGCACCGGTGTCTGGCATTTCTGCTTGCGAAGAGCGGTAAGAATCTCGAGCCCGCCTCGTCCGGGAAGCATGAGGTCAAGCAAGATGAGGTCAAAGGCTCTAGTGGTAGCCAGAAAATACCCCTCTTCGCCAGTCGCTGCCACGGTCACCTGATAGTTCTCTGACTCCAATCCTTTACAGATCGCCTGGGCGACCTTGGGTTCGTCTTCAATCACCAGGATGTGCAAAATTTCCCTCCGTATTGGTATGCGAGAACTTCATGGCATACAATAGCACAAACATCGTTTTCATCCAATGATAGACCTGGGACCTCAATGGTTGAATAAAATCCTTGAATCGACCGCCATATCCATTTTATTTGCGTTTTATACTTACGGAAAAGCCTTCTGCGCTTATCTCGTGAAACGTTGTTTCGAGTTCGGAGTCATTCTGGATGGCATCCAGAAACTCCTGCATATCCCGCGCGTAATTGGTAACGTTATGGGCGACTATTGCCCCCCCGGGCAGAACTCGGTCCTTCAATAAACGTAGGAATCTGACGTAATCCGGTTTCCAGGCATCAATGAAAACAAAGTCAAAATTTCCCTCGATCTTCGGTATCTCCTCAAAGGCATCGTTGATCCTGGAGTCGATCACATCTTCCAATCCGGCCTTCTCGAAATTCCTCCTGGCTTCCTCGCCGCTCGTTCTGTCATACTCGATAGTGATCACCCGACCGCCGGTTTTCCGAAAAGCCAGTCCGAGCCAGAGAGTGGAATAACCGTTGTAAGTGCCGATCTCCAGCCCACGCGTATAGCCGTTCTTAAGGATGAGGTCATAGAAGAAGCGACCATCCCGGCAGGGAATGTTCATCTCCCCATGCTCGTAGGTCAGGTTCTTCATCATCAACATCGGAAGCACCTTGGTGTCTTCGATGTTCTCGAAAGCGTCGGAGAACACCTCACTCGCAGCGGGAATGGCAAACTGCTCATCTTCGATAGGAACATTGTGCTCTATTGTGTCAAAAGCAAAATAGCTTTCCCCGCCCTTCCGGCTGGTAGAGATGCGGAAGGGGAATTGGACGCCATCCACCTTACGGTAGTCCCGCAATTCCCAAGCATTGCCGATCCAACTCAACAGGCAGGTCTCCACGTCAAAATACAGAATTTTCTCAGTCTTATTTTTAACCGCGAATACCGAACGCCCGGATAACATCTCTTTTGTTTTCAGAATCATCCCAGGAAAATAGTCCCGTATACGCAGGGCACCCTGCGGATTCAGAAGATAGCCGAGCCACGATCGTCTCATCCGGTCATCTCGTTCGATACGGTCAGGATTTACCTTCCAGCCAATTTTGCCATCGAACCCATTTTGTTCAATCCCCTTTGAAACTTGCAGAGTTGTGATCCACTTATCAGGAACCTCGGCCAAAGCTTTTAGAGGATAAGTCTTGATATGAGGATCCGTCCATGACAGATCATCGACAAACCGTCCTGTACATACCCGTGTTTTTAGCTTCTCGATAGCAGCACGTCCGCCTAAGGCCCGGATGTATTTCTCCAGGATCAAATCCAGGGTAGGCAATGCTTCAAACGATGCCACGGTTCTCTTACCCACGAAAACATCCAATTGAGGCCACTCATCTTGGTATTTGCTTGAATCCAGATTAAACCGAATCTTCGCCCGTCCTTCTTCCAGTTCTAGCTTTCCTTGGCTGATAATTCCATTCGCGCTCCGAAGGACCACTGTCTTGCCGATCAATTCGCCTGAACCAAGAACAGAAATCACGCATCGACCGATGCTGATCTCACGATCAACGCGACACAGCACGGCCTCGCTGGGTTTATCCGAAAGCTTCAGTCGGTACATGTTGAGCCGGCTATTAGGGCCAATACCGGCGAACCAGGCAACACGAAGGGAGCCGTTCGAATCCACAGCGTTTCCGTCATCATCGTTGGCCACAAATTGAAAAGCCAGTTCTGTGCCGGGACCTGGATTGATCCCAAGGTTTTTCCAAGGCAGGAGGGCTTCAATAACATACTCTCTCTCGAGTACCCGACTTTCGGACTTGGCAGTCAGCCCTGACGTTTTATATTGCGGGTGCCGCCAGTCGTAAATCCTCTGACGGGCTGTTTTGTATTTGGGGTCCGCTCCTGAGGCGATCACCACATGGTACCGATTCATCGAGCCCAAATACTCTGAAACGAAGAGCTCCACGCAGTCTGTCCGCCACAGCCTGGCCACATCTTCTTCCTCGACGGCTATATCATCTTGCACGACTGCCAGTACATAAAGACCCTGAAGGTCCCAGGCGAGCCGGAATTTCACATCAAAGTCATCCACAGGTAAAGTCTGACCGTCCGGATCTGACAAAATCTCGACACGGAATCCTTGTCTCCCCCAATCGCTTTCGGAACCGTCCACAATAAGTCCCTCGATTCTGGGGATCTGGAAGACTTCAGAACCGGAATGCGCAGCGCCCGCCAGAAGGCCAACACAACAAGATATCGCCAGCAGCAGAGAAAAGCTCGATCGGTTTATCATTTTAAGCTCCTTTATCATAATATTTTGCTCATTTCTCAAGCCTCATTTTCATTATCTGAGACAACTCCTTGAGATTCAACTTAATCATTCCTTAAGAAATCGTAAGAAATCAGAGTTTTTCTATTAATAAAATCGTGCTTGGATCATATGATCTATAACAGGAGAATAAATCTGGATATAGAGAAAAATTTGGACTGAAAAAAAGAAATAGTCACCTGTATCCTGATTCAGCGAGATCTCATCGCCAACTCTAAGCCTTGATTTCACTCCCTCAAGAAATAATCACTTCTTTTGACAACCATTTCTACGGTTTTTCCGTATATATAATATAAGGAGAGATGAATGAAGGATTTAACTTTGTCCGAACTCATTTTTATGCTGGCAATCTGGCGTCTCGAAGAAAACGCATACGGAGTGACCATCCGAAAACAAATTGCTCAAGTGACAGGGAAGGTTTACACCTACGGCACCCTGTACAGTGCTCTAAACCAACTATTCAGAAAAGGCTATGTGATAAAGAGTGCGGGGCCGCCGACAGCTGAGAGAGGTGGGCGGAGCAAGATATTTTACAGACTTTCCCCAGAGGGGATAAGGGCTCTGAAAGCTGCCCGTCAGCTCAACAGAGAAATATGGAAAGGAATCCCGGAATTTTCTTTGGATAAGGCCTAAAATTAATGAATCCTGAACATCCCAGGCCACCTGGATTAGCCTTGAGAATCCTCAGACGCTTGGCTATTCAAGGGGAAGAATATTCGGTCCTTGGCGATCTTGAAGAAGAATACAACGAGATCGCCAAGGATATAGGTGCGGATAAAGTAAAATTCTGGTTCTGGATGCAGACCCTTAAGGCTATCCCAGCATTCACAAAATATAAAATCTACTGGAGCGCGCAAATGTTTAAAAACTACCTAAAAATCGCTTTAAGGAATATTAGAAAACACAAAGGTTACTCCTTTATTAACATTTTTGGGCTGGCAGTGGGAATAACCTGCTGTATTCTCATCTTTCTGTGGGTTCAGGACGAATTCAGCTATGATCATTTCCATGAAAACGGCGACAATCTCTACATCGTCGGGACTCGTCAGCGTCTGGGCAATCGAACATCCACTTCCAGCGGGACTCCCCCTGCTCTCGGGCCTGCTTTTAAGAAAGAGTATCCTGAAATTATCAATTCTGTCCGCTTCTGCAACGGACCCCATGATCTGATATTCGCTTACAACGAAAAAAGATTCAGTGAGTATGTGGAAGCGGTTGACGGCTCGCTTCTTGAGATGTTCACTTTCCCTTTGATCCAGGGGAATCCCAAAACAGCCCTGAAAAATCCACACTCACTGGTGATGACAGAAAGGATGGCTCAGAAGTACTTCAACACCGAGAATGCTCTCGGGAAGATCATCCGTGTTGAAAACAAGTATGATTTTGAAGTCACGGGAGTGCTCAAAAACATCCCTCACAATTCACTTCTTCAGTTTGATTTTCTTGTCCCTATCCAATTTCTTGAGGAACACTGGAATGCTCCGAACCATCTCGATACCTGGTACAATCTTTCCTTCACAACATTTGTCCAGCTTCATGAAAACGCCTCCCCCAAAGCGGTCGAAGAAAAAACCGCCGGGCGTATAAACAAGGGGCATCCCAGCGATGACGTCACACCCTTTCTCCGGCCTTACTCAAAACTCTATCTATATGGATTAACCGGGAGAGGCCGGATTACACGTGTCCGAATGCTCTCTTTGATCGCGGTTTTCGTGCTACTTATCGCCTGTATCAATTTCATGAACTTGACGACTGCCCGCGCTGGAAACCGGGCCAAGGAAATCAGCATGCGCAAAGTGACTGGAGCTTTGCGACAGGATATCATCAAGCAGTTTTACGGAGAATCCATCCTGATGGCACTTCTATCTCTTGTGTTTGCAGTTCTTTCCGTCATTTTTCTGCTTCCTGCTTTTAACAGCCTAACCGGGAAAGAATTGACCTTAGACCCCTCTCACAATCTGAGTTTGACTCTCGGGCTTCTGGGTGCCACACTCCTCACCGGTCTTATCGCCGGTTCCTACCCTGCTCTGTTCATGTCATCATTTCAACCTGTAAAAATCATGAGAGATGCCTCTGGTCTCGGATCAAAAAGCTCTCTTTTCAGAAAAATTCTGGTCGTGCTGCAGTTTTCCATTTCTGTGGCTCTCATTATCCAGACTCTTGTTACTTACAAACAGCTCAATTATATGCGCAACAGAGACCTCGGGTTTAACCGAGAGAACCTCTTGTACATCCCGGTAAACGGCAACCTCTATCAACACTATGAAACAGCCAAAGAGGAGATTCAGAAGATACCAGGTGTTACCCAGGCTTCACTGACCTCCCGAACACCTCTAATTTTCGGCTCGAGCGGAAACGGGTGGGGATGGGAAGGAAAAAGCCCAGAAATCGACCCTATGATCCGATATTTTTGTTGTGATTTTGACTTTGTCGAAACTTTTGAAATGGAAATGGTCCAGGGAAGGTTCTTTTCTAGAGAACGGACTCTTGCGGCCTCTCCTCAATCAGGCCAGCTGGTCATCAACGAGGAATTTGCACGGATCATCGGGAAGGAGAATCCGGTTGGGATACGTCTATCTCACGGCAGATTCCATGGGACAATAATCGGCGTCATCAACGATTTCAATTACTTCCCCCTTTATTACCAGAGCGGACCTCTGATCATATTCTACAAAACCTATAATCCAGCGCCGAATCATCACTTTTATCGGTATATTTTCGCAAGAATCCGTCCGGACAATGTTCCTCAAACTATCGCGAGTATTGAAAATATTTATAAGAAATTCAATCCCGAGTTCCCTTTTATCTTCCGCTTCCTTGATGAAGATTATGACCATCTCTACCGCTCTGAGGAGCAGTCCAGTGTGATCTTCCGCTATTTTGCTACGCTTGCTGTCTTGATATCCTGTTTGGGGCTCTTTGGTTTGGCATCTTTCCTGACAGAGCAACGCACAAAAGAAATTGGCATACGAAAAGTGCTGGGCTCTACAGTCCGAGGAATCATAGTCCTTCTCTCCAAACAGTTTTTGAAGTGGGTGGCTGTGGCGAATATTATTGCCCTTCCAATCGCTTGGTTCTTGTCTTACAAATGGCTGCAAGACTACCCGTACAGAACAGGCATAGGTGTCTGGATATTCCTCCTGACAGGTGCCATGACCCTGGTTATCGCGTTTCTTACAGTAACCTACCAATCCATCAAAGCGGCGAGATCCAATCCCGTGGATTCATTAAGGTACGAGTAAGGATATTGACCCGCAGCTCTTGATGTCTTTGAGAACAGGCGAGCCGATGGATCTTAGGATTTAGACTTGGATTTAATTTCGGGCCTTCGTAAAAAAAAGAGTCGGGCTCGAGATGTTGATTTGACTTTCAAACCTGAACTCAGGCAAGATAGCAACAAATGGCTTCAAGACCAGCGGAAATTACTTTATTAAACGCCAGCCTCCACACATACTCCGCTACAAAAAAACTCATAAAGGAAAGAGTCAATGCAAAATAAGTTTATTAGTTTAATTTTGGTAATTTCTTTTCCTTTGTTCATGCTCGCGCAAGGCCATCCAGATTCCTCTAATGATGCCTGTACTGACATAATCGTAGGAAAACTTGCTTCTGCAGATGGCTCGGTCATGACTTCCCATACAGGTGCATGCGATGAAAGCAGGGTTCACGTTGTTCCTGCCATGACCTACAAAAAGGGTGAAATGGCTCCGGTCTATTATGGCCTGCTCAATGTTCGAACTCCCTTAAATGATTATGGAGAAATCATGGGGTATATTCCGCAAGTGGAGAAAACCTTCGCTTATTTTCACACAGGATATCCTCAAATGAATGAACATCAACTGGCAATTGGTGAAAGCACACTCAGCCAGAGGAAAGAGTTACAGGTCGATAGGAAGTCAGGCAAACAAATCATGACCATTGAACAAGCACAGTTGTTTGCACTTCAACGATGTAAAACAGCACAAGAAGCGATTAAATTGATCACTTCACTAGTCGAGAGATACGGATTTCTACCCTCCTGCGCTTCAGAATCAGAAGCCTTGTGCATCGCAGATCCCAACGAAGCATGGGTGCTGGAAGTCTTCAGCATCGGGCCTGACTGGGATCCTGAAAGTGGCGAATTGGGTGCTATCTGGGCTGCCCAGCGAATTCCAGATGACCATATTGCCATAGTACCTAATTGGAGTATTATCAAAGAGATAGATTTAAGCAGACCCGATTATTTCATGGCCTC
>CAYVAT010000039.1:0-28504 GCA_964449165.1 uncultured Eubacteriales bacterium
CTCATGTCATTACTATATAGGAGTAATTCCTATTTGTCAATATAAATAGAAGCATTTCTGTTTCTGTGACGAGGAAAATTGTCTTATGGAGTAATGAAGGTCGTTCTCGGTTGCCTCTAATATCCATTTTTTCCCATATATTTTAAAAAATATTGCTATTGTAATCTTATTATAGTACATATAGGTTAATATTGGAGTCTAGTTTTGAAAATAATCAATCTCTGGAAAGCGAAAAAAGAAAGGAACCACAGATATCCATGGACTTAAAAAGTATCTTTGTTCTGGCTTATAGCCTGGTTTTTTTAGGCGATATTGCCAATTTTGTACACGTAGGAGATGAACATCCTGTTGTATCTGGGCCCTCTTTAAAACTGAGCGGATATTCACAGGTGGAATATATCCACCCTCAGGCGGGAATAGATGAATTCAGAATAAGAAGAGCCAGGCTGAGCCTGGGCGGAGAAATACTAAAAAAAGTAAATTACAAGATTCAAGTTGAGACCATGCAAAATCCTGTCCTTCTGGATATTCAAATAGAGACGAGTTTTTTTGAGCAGGTGACACTACGTTTTGGCCAGTTTAAGGTACCCTTTAGCCTGGAAAACCTTACCTCGAGTGCAAGCCTGGATACGATTAACCGTTCTCAGACAGTTGAGCGTCTTTGCCCTGGAAGGGACAGTAAGAACAAAGGCCGGGATATTGGAATAGCTGTTGCAGGCAATTTTTCTGTTCTGGAATATACCTTGGGAATATTCAACGGGGCAGGGATAAACAAATCAGACGACAACAGCTCCAAGGATGTGGCAGGAAGGCTGCTCTTTTTCCCCATGGATTCGATTTCACTGGGAGTGGCTCACTACGAGGGCAAATACGGCTCCTCATCCGGAGGTACTCAATTTAATAAAAAAAGGACAGGGTTGGAGCTTTGTTTTTCGAAGGACAAAGTCACCCTGAAAGGAGAGGTTATTTTTGGAAAGGATGGACCAGTGAAGAAAAACGGCTGGTATGTACAGGGTGGTTTTGATTTCATTACTAGAAAAATTCAAGGCATTTTTAAATATGATTTCCTGGATTTAAATCGAGATGTCAGGGGAGACCTGAGTGATGTGATCACCCTGGGAATCAACTGGTTTCTGGCGAAGAGAACCATACTCCAAGTTAATTATGAATTCCACGGTGAGGAGTCAGGAAATGCTTCCGATGATGTCTTCCTGGCCCAGTTCCAGATTGGTTTTTAAAAACGGAGTGGATGATGAGAAACACCTTTTCCGCTTGCTTCCGGATGGCTTCCTCCTTAGCTTACCTGACAGCTGTAGAAACTGTCATTGAAGTAAGGATGCTTAGGGATGATTTTGTTTTTTTACTATGTTATTTAATGTATTATTAATAGTATGACATGTTTTCTAACAAAGGAGAAAGTGTCATGAGCAAAGGATTAATTTTAATCGGTTCTCTGATTTTGACTTTTTTACTTGTCTTCCCTCATCCAATTCATTCGCAGGAGCTCAAAGAGATAAAGCTTTTGAAACCACAGATGGATGGCGGCAGACCCCTGATGCAGGTGCTAAAGGACCGTCATTCCTCCCGAGAATTCAGCTCCGATGAGTTGCCATTACAGGTGCTTTCAAACCTGTTATGGGCAGCATTCGGAATCAATCGTCAGGATTCAGGGAAACGGACAGCACCCTCCGCTGTAAACTGGCAAAATATTGATATTTATGTGGCCCTGGCCAAAGGTCTATATCTCTATGATGCAAAAGAAAACATTCTAAAACCTGTTCTGGCAGAAGATATTCGGGCTGCCCTAGGCACACAGTCTTTTGTTAAGGATGTTCCTCTGAACCTCATTTATGTGGCTGATTTTTCCAAGATAACCAGGGGGACAGAGGAAGATAAAAATTTTTACTCTGCTGCCCATACGGGATTCATCAGCCAGAATGTCTATCTTTATTGTGCTTCTGAAGGATTGGCTACTGTAGTTCGGGGGCTAATTGACAGAGAGACCGTGTCAAAAGTGATGAACCTGCGTCCGGATCAAAAGGTTATGCTTGCCCAATCTGTCGGATATCCGAAAGATATTTAACCTCAAAGAAGAAGTTTAATCCTCTTTTTTCCGAAAAAACCTTTGAACCAAGCCCAAAGCAATATACAAAGGGCCGTAGACAGCAGCTGCAGTAGCTGTGAATCCGATGTTGCTCCCGTGGAGCAACCCCACCCAGAGTCCGAACTGGTTGTCTGTGATAAGGTACGTCCATGTCGAGGAAGGACCTCTGATCCCTTCTTTGTCCAGGTCGATGCTTTTTTCTGTGACAGGTATGGATTGGAATGTTTGGATGATGGCATCACGTATTTTTTGTTCAAGCTTCAGAAACTCGCTGTTGACCGTCTTATGAAATTCATTCAACGGAGACTGTCCTCCAACACTTGCTAGATGAATGCCCTCGCGAATATCGGCAATTAAAGCAAGATGTTCAGTCCAACAGCGGTCTATCTGGTAGAGAGTGATCTGTTTTTCCAGGTTTTGCATTTTATTCTTTCCCAGAAGGTGCGCCATCTCAGCATAGCGGTCGGGGGCTCTTTCTTTAAGCAGGCCAAGGACTGATTTATCCAGAAGGATTTCTTGACGCAGGCGTTGAATCCTTTCCCGTTGTTTTTCGACAAGAATAGAATACTTCCAGAGTGTCTTACGGATCTCAAAGTTCTGTCCTTCTATGATTCGCTGTCCTCTTGCTATTGTTTGATTCACCAAAAGATTATCTATCGGAGCGTTCTGTTTCAGGGTGTGATATGTTTTCGGGAGGAGATTTCGGATGCCGTATCGTTCGATCAGATTGTCCTCGAGACTGATGAAGAACCGAGAAGACCCCGGGTCGCCTTGACGGCCAGCTCGACCGCGCAGCTGATGGTCAATCCTCAGGCTTTCATGGCGGTTTGTTCCGATGACGTACAGCCCGCCGAGTTTGACAACTTTATCCCGCTCTTGTTCTTTGTCTCCGCCAAGTTTGATGTCTGTGCCTCTGCCAGCCATATTGGTAGAGATGGTCACGATGCCAGGCCTGCCTGCCTGAGCCACGATCTGTGCCTCCATTTCGTCGTTCTTGGCATTTAGCACCTGGTGGGGGATTCCCGCCTCTTTAAGTGCTAAAGCCAGCTCTTCTGATTCTTCCACGCTTGCTGTGCCAACAAGAGCCGGTCTTTCAGTGCTATGGCCATGCTTGATCTCTTCGATCAAGGCTTTCATCTTAGCCTCCTTATGGGTAAAGACAACGTCTGGGTAGTCTTTTCGGATGCAGGATTGATTGGGAGGGATGACTACGACTTTTAACCCGTAGAACTGCTCAAGTTCTTCTGCTGCAGGACGTGCTGTGGCTGTCATTCCGCAGATTTTAGGGTAGAGCTGTAAAAAGTGCTGGATAGTAATCGAACCCAGGATGCAACCTCCTAAACCCAGGTTGATTCTTTCTTTGGCTTCTACAGCTGCTTGAAGTCCATCCGGCCAATGTCTGTCTTCGACAACACGACCCGTGAACTCGTCCACGATCTCTATTCTTCCTTTTCGGACAATATAGTCGATGCCTCGGTGAAGAAGATACTCGGCGTGAAGCGCTTGATTCAGCCTGGTCAGCAGATCAAGATTTTTGGGAGCGTGGAGATTATTACAGCCAATGATGTTTTCTATCTGCTTCAGTCCTGTATCTGTCAGATAGATATTCCGTCCGCCTTCATCCCTAGCGAAATCGATCTCTTCTCTGAGCCCCTTGGCGATCGCAGCAAATTGGCCGGGATTTCTTTCCTGTTTCCCTGAGTTTCCGGCTATTACAAGAGGAACACGGGCTTCGTCTATCAGAATGGAATCAGCCTCATCCACGATAGCAAAATGGAAGTCTCTATGAACAAGATCTCTCCTCTGGTAACAGAGATTGTCTCTCAGATAATCGAAGCCAGCTTCTTTGGCTGTGGAGTATGTGATGTCTGAGGCATAAGCCCTTTTCCTTTCGCAGGGAGACATACCTTCCTGGATACATCCTACACTCAGTCCTAAAAACTCGTAGATGGGGCCCATCCAAGCGGCATCCCTGCGCGCCAGATAATCGTTGAATGTGTGTATATGAACTCCTTTGCCAGAAAGGGCGTTCAAGTAGGCGGAAAGAACAGCAACCAAAGTTTTTCCTTCTCCGGTGTTCATCTCTACAAGCTTACCCTGATGCATGGCGATTCCTGCCATAATCTGCACATCGAAGGGGCGCAGCCCTACAATCCTCCATGCTATTTCTCGCACGAGTGCATAAGTTTCAATCAGCAACTCGTCAGGAGAAATTCCTTGCTGTGCTCGTCCGATCAATCGGTAAGACATTTCTTTGAGTTCATCGTTTGAAGCATTCCCCAGATCATAGGCATTGATTTCAGCAAGTATCTTCTGGTATGGTCTGAGATCCCACTCGATTGGAACTCCCTTAAGTCTATTCCAAAGATTCAATATTCTTTTTTTATCGAAATGAATCATGATTTTCCTCAAATTGTAAGAATTCGTTGAGAAAGCAAAATTTTATTAATGATAATGAGAATAAATTAAAGGAGGGGAAATTTAAAAGGGGGGGCTTCGCGGCCTGGAGTAAATGGGAATGTTGTTGAATACGGGAGAGATAAGCGGCGAGAATTTCCCGAAGATAAAGACCAATAGAAAATAAAAGAGAAGGGGCAGGAAAAACAGTAAAGGAGGAAAGAAAATTCCTAAGAGGAAGATAAGTGAAAGAAAAAACGCGTTTTTCATTCTCTTCAAAGCCTTTGTCTCTGGATGATAAATATAAGTTACAGGACTTCTTCTGTCAATCTTCAATATAATAAAAACGGAGCTTCCTCTCCATCCTTGCCAAGAGCCTCCCGCCCCCGCCATGGGCTTCGGATGGACAGCAACCTCCGTCTGAGTGTCAAGACTGTAAAGATCTTTAACACTTTTCTGGCCTTTTTTGAAGTGAAAAGCTGGAAGTTCCCCTGAATTTTATGGCATACTTCTTGCTACATCCTTGATTATAAGAAATAGAAAAATAGGCAGAGATCTCTTAGAATCCCTATAGGCTCTGGCTTGAAGGGAGAGGAGGAAGAAATGAAGTGGCGACGTGAACGATTAACAAATGTGAGATTTTTGGGTTTGGTCTGCCTCTGGCTTGTGCTGCCGTTGAGGGCTTGGCCGCAGGGGCCTGATCCGGCCTATTATTTCCATCCAGCAACCGAGCTTTCATGGGCTCAATGCTACGTCTGGATGGAAGGAGGATCGCGGATGAAAATCCCGTTTATTCCCGTGGTGGTTACAGGATTTCGTCGCGCCCCGATGGGAATCGGCAGCTACAGCCGGGATGTGAAGGTGGACGGTCCAGTGGTTTTCATCGGAGACGGCATTGTTAAGGAAGGGGTGTGGAACAGTTATAAGGGAAGAAAAAAAGACTATACCTCAGGAGACATCGATGTTGCGGGAAAAGTCGTCCTATTCAGCTGTGATTTTCCGGATAAACTCCAGGAAGTAACGAAAGAAGATGTTCCTCTTTCCGCCAGGATAGCTGAGGCTGCCTCCAGGAGAGCAGCAGCGGTTCTGGTCTTCTCCCACAAGGGCTCAGGATCTTTTCTCACTGTCGATTATGAGAAGGAGTCTGATATTCCCGATATCCCGGTGATCAGCATATCCGAGAAGTCCTTCCTTGATATTTTGCTCTGCGATTTTGATGTGGACGGTGAATCCATTCTCAAGGAGTGGGAGGAATCTGGCACTCCGCCTGATGGTGTTGAGCTAAGCGCAAAGATCCATCTGGAGATGGAGGGGAATTTCACCAAGGCCGAGACAGAGAATTTTGCCATCCTGTTCCGCAGAGAGATGTTCTCTGAACAGGAAATGCAAGAATCTGTCAAGGTAAATGAGCGAGCGCTTCAATTTCTGTTTGATTGCTTCAAGGAGGATAAGGAATTGCAGTGGAAGCATTTGAATTCGGTCTATTTCCGTGACTTCGATTCCAAGTTTTTCTACACTCATCATTGGGGATGGGGGCTGGCAGGAGAAGAGGGAGTTTTCATGGTTTACAGGGGAGGAGTGCCGGATTTTGGCATGGCTGTACATGAGAACACCCATATCCTTACCCGGCTGAACTGGGGGGAGTCAACATCCTTTATCAACGAAGGATTGGGGAAGTACACCGAAGCCCTGGCCACTGATAAGGACAAGAACCATCTTGCGGTGATACAATTTCTAAAGGAAGGACAGCTCTTTCCCCTGAAGGACATGGTGAATTTCTACATCGGCCCCTCTGGTTTGAAGACCCTGGTTGGCTATCCAGCTTCAGGATCTTTCATCGCCTTTCTCATGGACAGGTACGGGCTTCAGTCTGTCAAGAAGTTAACCCGCCTGGAAGGGAGGACTTCCCAGGAGAAGGAAAAAAGGGATTCCTGGACAGAAGCCATAGGAGAACCCCTTTCGAAGCTCGAGAAGGAGTGGCTTTACTGGCTGAAAGAAAGATATCAGGTGGAAGAGAAATTCATACTGGAGCATTTGGAAAAGAGCTCTGAAACCCGGGAATTCTTCCAGGTCGATCCGAAAATCCTTGATTCTTATGTGGGCCAATACAGTTTTTCCTCTAACATCTTAACGGTCACTAAAGAGGACAACCAGCTTTTCCTGGAAGTTCCTGGAATGGGGAAGGTCAAGCTAATTCCGGAATCTGAGACTCAGTTTGAAGTTCAGGCTTTTGATGCCCCTATCCGTTTCGTTATGAATGAACAGGGAGAGGTAACGCACATGATCATCCAAGCTGGCGGAGGAGAGATACGAGCAGACCGGATCAAGTGAATAAGCGGGAGCCAAACATACTTACTGGCGAAATAGCCTGACCGTCCGGTTGACCGATAAAGCACGAAAAGCTCTTTCCGAATACTTGAAAACTCTCGAGGTGATCATCTACCTTAAAAAGGGCTAAAGAGATGATCTGTCTGCTGGTTATCCTGTTCTTTTAAATTTAATCTTGAACTCTGTACCTCCGGTTCTATCCAGTTCTATCATACCGCCAAGCTGGTCTGCTAATATGTTAACCAGGTGCATACCCAGAGATTCAGATTCTCTGAAATCGAAGTCATCTGGCAGGCCGACACCGTTATCGCTCACTTTAAGTTCGACCTCACTCTTATTGATGGATTGAAGCCCTACCTTAATTTCTCCTTTTTTGCCATCAGGAAACGCATGTTTCAGACAATTGGATATGAGTTCATTGACTATCAATCCGCATGGAACAGCTATATCAACTCCGAGGGAAACATCATCGATATCCATTTTCAGGTCAATTTTTCCCGAATCAGCTTCATAAGATCGAAACAATCTGTAGATAAGATCCCTGATGTATCCTGCGAAATCAATCCTAGCCAGGTTCTGGGACTGATACAATTTCTCGTGAATCAGTGCCATTGACCTGACTCGGTCCTTACTCTCATTAAACATCTCCAGGTCTTGTTTATTCTTGAGATATTGAGCTTGAAGATTAAGGAGAGAGGAGATGACCTGCAAGTTGTTTTTGACCCGATGGTGAATTTCTCTTAGCAGCACTTCTTTCTCTTTGAGCGATGTTTTTATCAATTGTTCTGCCTTTATTTGCTCGGTTTTCATCGAGGCAATATTAACCACTTCTGAAAGAATTCTCTTCTCTAATTCAGTCCACTTTCTTTCTTTCTTACATTCAGAAAATGTAAAAATGCCTTTAGGTCTATCAATATCTCCGTAGGGAACGACTAAATAGGATTTTATTTTATGTTTTTTTAATTTTGAAGAAGCATAATGTTTTATAATTTTGCTGAGAAGGGAAGTTTTTTTAATTTTATCGATATCTTTGGGTATCTCCACACATTTTCTACCGAAGAAATTTTTAGCTATATCAAGCGAAATGTCTTCTCCAAGGGTGCTTCCTGCTTCTTTCTTATACCATTGCAACTCGGTGACAAAAGCTTTTCTCTCTGGATTGAATGGCAGGTAAGCAGCTCTGCTGACGTCTATGAAAGGCCCGACAGTATTCAGTAGCTCTTGAATTAAATCTTTTTCTTCTTCCAAGGATGGATCAGCAGATTTCTTCCATATTTCTGCCCTGAGCTCATTGTATTTGCTTTGTTTCAATACCTCAGCCTCCGCCTGCCTTTGCTTGGTTATATCTGTCAAAATCGCAATGACACCCTCAAATCTGCCGTTTTTTCTTAAGAGCGAATTGCGGACTTCAACAATAATTTTTTCACCTTTTCTGGTATACAGTTCCATCTCATAAGGAAGCACATCTTGCCCTTTTCTAAGCTTATTAAAAACTGAGAGCATCTTTTTGATGCTTCGAGGAGGAAACATTTTGAGAAGACTAAATCGTTTTCCTATAATTTCTTTATCCGAATAACCCGCTACCTCTTTTACCCGTCTGTTTACTCTGATAATTTTACCCGTTTTATCGAGTACTGCTATTCCGCTGTTAGCCCCATTAAAAATCGCTTCCAGTTCTTCCTCATTCTTCTGTAACGATATCTTAATCCGGTCCAGCTCGTTTATTGAATTCTTTAATTCAGAAATTCGTCTGCGCGATGTGATTAACTCGTCTATGAGTTCTTCTTTTGTCTTGTTCTTATCTTTCATCTTGGGCCTTTCAAAACAGGATGTTTTTCCTTATTGCTTTTTGGATGAAAAGTGTACTTAATCATTATGATATGCTTATAAAAAAAATAATTTTCCCACAGCCAGGGTATGAATTCCATCACCCTTTAGGATGGATTTTGAGGTGATTTCTTCCTGTCTTTTAAGGTGAGAATTTACATTTGGCTTTATCCCAAAGCTGCTGGATGTCTGATACATAAATGTATTACAGGGAAGGTCATTTCCTGCTTTTTTATCTGGAGATTATGATGTGTTTACTTGTTTAGAGGAGGCTGCGCAGGATTTCTAGGGCAACCTGCTTGGCCAGTTGCCCGCTTGCCTTTGTTGGGCCCACACAGGAAGGACATCCCTCTTTGCAAGGGCAGGCTTCGATTGTCTTCAGACACTGGCGGAGGAGCCTCTCCTCCAGGTCGAAAAGTGAGGGGCTGAGGCCGATGCCTCCCGGGTAATTGTCGTAGATAAAGATATTGGGTTCGAACTGGACATCGTCGAAAAAGGCCTGCTCTTCGCGTCTGATCTTGAGTGGAATATCCCGAGGTGGAACGGATCCTCCGGTGGTGTTATCGCCGATGGATACGCCGATATCATGGATGTCGCACATCATGAAAAGAGGGGAGACATGATGGAGGAGGTAGGCCAGGCCATAGAGGCCATTTATTTTTTGTTCAGGAGTATAGGGAAGAGAGTGAAAGATATCTGCAGGAATGGTGATCCAGTAGGCTGTGGTGTGCATCTCGTTCTGGGGGAGGCTTAGATCTCCCGAACCCACATTCTCCATGGTGAAGAATTTGATCTTCTTGAAGCCCACCACCTGGGTGGCCACATGGACCTCGCCGTGGGAAATGGGACATTTCTTGAGGTTTTTTGAGTCAAAGACATCCAGGATTTTGATTTTTGTATAGTCTATGGCATCGGTGAAATAATCGACATCCGTCTTCTTGACATAGGCTTTTCTCTGAGCGTAATCAAGTTTTTCCACATGATACTGTTCCCCTTCGCACATATAGATGGCTTTAGGGTGGAGGGTAGTCAATGCTGATGAGAAATCTACCTCGGCGATGGCCCTGGATTTTTCGGAGGTGTCCACCACCACGAAGTTATCGGAGCTTATGCTTCGCAGGCTCACTCCATCAGCCGGGTAGGCATCCGATGTCCAGAACCATTTGTCTTTAGAATGATGGACCAGGTTTTCCTCTTCCAGAAACTTAAGGATTTCTCCGATATCTGTGTTGCCGAATTTCTCTCCATCCTTGAAGGGGAGCTCGAAGGCGGCGCATTCGATATGGCTGACAAGGATGGAGAGGTTGTCGGGGTTGATCAGGGCTTGCTCTGGTGATTTGGAAAAGAAATAGTCGGGGTAGTTGACGATAAACTGGTCGAGAGGGGAGCTTGAGGCCACGAGCACCGCAGCGGATTTTCCGGCCTTTCTGCCGGCTCGTCCTGAACGCTGCCAGGTCGAGGCGATGGTTCCCGGATAGCCGGCCAGAACCGCTACATCCAGGCTCCCGATATCTATTCCCAGCTCCAGGGCATTGGTGGAGACCACTCCTCTTATTTTCCCTTCCCTCAGATATTTTTCGATTTCCCTTCGCTTCAGAGGCAAGTATCCTCCCCTATAGCCCCTGATCAGGCCTTCGTCCTTGATTCCTTTTTCAATGTCTTCCTTCAGATAGGTGAGAAGAACCTCGGTGATAAGGCGGCTCTGAGCAAAGACGATGGTCTGCAGGTTGTTGTGGAGAAAGATGGAGGCCACACGGCGGGATTCGTTGACATAGGAGCGCCGGATCCCCAGGAATTTATTTACCACAGGCGGATTGTAGAAGATGAAATATTTCTCGCCCTGAGGAGCACCGTTTTTGTCAACCAGGGCCACCGGCCCTTCGATCATTCTTTGAGCGATATCCAGAGGGTTAGAGATGGTGGCTGTGGAGAGGACAAACTGCGGGCTGCTGCCGTAGAATCGGGCAATCCGCTTCAGTCTTCTCAGCACGTTTGCCAGATGGCTGCCGAAGATGCCCCGGTAGTTGTGGAGCTCGTCGATGATGATGTATTTGAGGTTTTCGAAGAGTTTGATCCACTTTGTGTGATGAGGAAGGATTCCTGTGTGCAGCATATCAGGATTGGTAAGGATGATGTGACCCCGGGCTCTGATGGCTTTTCGTGCGTCCTGGGGTGTGTCGCCGTCATAAGTGAAGATGCGGATTTCTTCAGGGAGAAGCTTTATGGTTTCATCCAGCTCTGCCCTCTGGTCCTGGGAAAGAGCCTTGGTAGGGAAGAGGTATATAGCCCGAGCCGAGGGATTTCGCAGGATTCCATCGAGTACAGGGAGGTTATAGCAGAGAGTTTTTCCTGAGGCGGTAGGTGTCACCACCACAATATTTTTCCCCTCCGACAGAAGCTTCCAGGAGAGGTGCTGGTGGGAGTATAGCTTTGAGAATCCTTTCTCCTTAAGGGCTTTGGCGAGAGCAGGGTGGACTTCTTGGGGATAGTCATCGTAATGACCCTCTCTGGCGGGAATATGTTTGATGGCCCGGATGGAGAAGTTCTTGGCTCCCTGTTCTTTCAGGATTTCTAAGGATTTGAGAAGGTTTTTTTCTCTGTCCACTTTGTTTCCTGAGGCGGTCAATTTTATATTATTATGAGTTCTTCGAATGGTCAATGGAAAAAGTAATCAGCACATGGAAAAGGGGGACTGTCCCTCCTTTATTTATGGTAGAATAGAGATATGTTACAAGAAATACAGGTCAAGAAGGCTGCTCAGCATAATCTGAAGAACCTCGATCTCAGGCTGCCGCGGAACAGGCTGATTGTGGTTACCGGGCCTAGTGGGTCGGGAAAGTCTTCTCTTGCCTTCGACACTCTCTTTGCTGAAGGCCAGAGGAGGTATATCGAATGCCTTTCCACTTATGCCCGCCAGTATATCGAACAAATGGAAAAACCAGATGTGGAGTCCATAGAGGGCATTTCACCCTCCATTTCCATAGACCAGAGGACAATCTCTTCCAATCCCCGTTCCACAGTGGGAACCGTAACTGAGGTCTATGATCTTTTGAGGTTGCTTTTTGCCCGGGCGGGAATTCCTCACTGTCCGCGTTGCGGAAGGGTGGTCAGTTCTCAGACAGCGGATCAGATTATTCAGAGAATACTGCTCAGCTCTTCCCGGGAAAAGGCGAGAATCCTCTCCCCAGTAGTCAAAGGCCGCAAGGGCGAATATCATGCCCTTTTCGAAAGGTTTCGGAAAAGAGGCTTTCTCCGGTTTCGTGTGGATGGGCAATGGAAAGAAGCAGAAGAAAATCTCTCTCTGGAGAGGACAAAGAAACATAATATAGAAATCCTGGTGGATGAAATAAAGGTTACTTCGTCCTCCAAAGCAAGGTTGAAGGAGGCTGTCTCAAGGGCCCTGGAGATGAGCAAAGGAGATGTTCTGGTAACAAAAGAGGATGGAAGGGACTATTTCTACTCCTTAAACCTCCTCTGTCCTTACTGTGAGATCAACCTTCCTGAGCTTGAACCTCGCACCTTTTCCTTTAACAGCCCTTATGGAGCCTGCCCAGCCTGTCATGGTATCGGTATTCAGACCATCTTGGATAAATGGGGTGATGTGGAACTTAGCGGGGAGGTTTGTCCCAACTGCCAGGGAAGCCGGTTGAGACCAGAAAGCCTGGCTGTTAAAATTGAGGGAAAGAATATTTATGAATTGATCTCCCTTCCAGTCAGCCGTTTGATTGAAAAGCTGAATTCTGTTGGATTTAAATCAAGCCAGGAGCTTGTCGTTTCCAAAATTCTCAAAGAAATCAACTCACGCTTGAAGATTGTAGTCGAGCTAGGAATTCCTTATCTTCAGCTAAGCCGCACCACTGGTTCCCTTTCAGGTGGAGAGGCCCGACGGGTCCGGCTGGCAGCCCAGGTTGGGGCTCGCTTAAGAGGCATTCTCTATGTTCTGGATGAGCCCACAATCGGTCTTCATCAGAGAGACAACCACCGATTGATTTCTCTTCTGAGGGAGATCAGGGACGAGGGGAATTCTATCATCGTGGTGGAACACGACGAGCAAACTATCCGATCGGCTGATTTTATCCTGGATCTGGGACCTGGTGCTGGTGAAGTCGGCGGTTATAAAGTGGCCGAGGGCAGCCTGAAGCGCATCCTCTCTTCTTCGGATTCGTTGACTTCGCAGTATCTCAGGAGAGAAAAGTCCATCCCCATTCCCTCAGGGAGGAGGAAGCCAAAAGGCTGGCTGACAATCAAGAAAGCAGCAGAGCACAACTTGAAGAATATCGATGTTCGTATTCCCCTCGGTGTAATGACAGCTGTGACCGGAGTTTCCGGGTCAGGGAAAAGTACACTTGTCTGTGATATTCTTTACAAAAGCCTTCAAAATGAGTTTCACAATGCAAGACAGAAAGCCGGAAAACACAAAGAGATATTAGGTCTTGAACAGATCGATAAAGTCGTTTCTGTCGATCAAAAGCCCATCGGGAGAACACCCCGCTCTAATCCAGCAACCTACACAGGTACGTTTACGCCTCTTAGACAGCTTTTTGCCCTTACTCCGGAAAGCCGATTGAGGGGATATTCGGCCAGCCGCTTCAGCTTCAACCTCCCTGGAGGTCGTTGTGAAGAATGCCAAGGTGCCGGAGCCAAGAAGATAGAAATGCATTTCTTGCCTGATGTCTTCGTAACCTGCGATCGATGTCAAGGGATGCGATATAACAAAGAAACACTTTCCGTATTCTACAAAGGGAAGAGCATCGCCGATTATCTGGCTTTAACAGTGGATGAAGCCTTTGAATACCTGAGGGCACATCCTGTGCTGAAAAGAAAATTAGGGGTTTTGAAAAGAGTAGGTTTAGGATACATTAGATTAGGACAGCCAGCACCCACGCTCTCTGGAGGAGAAGCTCAACGGATCAAGTTGACCAAAGAGCTCAGCCGTAAAGACACTGGCCGTACCCTCTATCTTCTGGATGAGCCGACAACAGGACTCCATTTTGATGATGTCCGCAAGCTTCTTGAAGTGCTTTCCGAATTGGTCAGAATAGGTAATACCGTGGTTATCATCGAGCATAACCTTGAAGTCATTAAGTATTCTGATTATATTATAGACTTAGGTCCTGAAGGCGGAGAAGAAGGAGGATGGATTGTGGCTCAAGGAGTCCCAGAAGAGGTGGCGAAGTCGAGGGAATCCTACACCAGCCAATTCCTGAAGAGAGTGCTGGCTAATCCCGGTGAGGCTCCCAAGACAAAAAGAGTTTCTGGAGTCAAGTAGTCATGGCATTCAAGGATATTCTCGGGAATGAACGCCAAAAAAAGATCCTGAAGAGAGCTCTTCAGAAGAAAAGAATCCCTAACTCTTTGCTTTTCTGCGGGCCGGAAGGAGTGGGAAAAAGAACCATAGCCCTGGTATTGGCCAAAGCCATGAATTGTGAGACCAAAGCAGATGATGCCTGTGAAGCCTGTTCCTCGTGTAGAGCCATAAGCAAAGGAAACTTTCCCGACGTGATGGTGATTTCCCCTGAGAATAAGATGATCAGGATTGATCAGATGAGAATACTGAAACAGACCGCCTACCTGAGGCCTATGGCTGGAAAGAAGAGATTTTTCATCGTGACTGAGTCGGATAAGATGAATGATGAAGCTGCTAATTCTCTGCTGAAAATCCTGGAAGAACCCCCCTCTTTTTCCTATGTCATCCTCGTCACTTCCAATCCTGAGATGATTAAGCCGACAATTAAATCAAGATGCCAAACACTGAGTTTTCAACCCATCTCCAAAGAAGATATCGAAAAAATACTTGTAGAGAAGGGATTCGGGAAGGAAAGAGCGAAGATCGTTTCGCTCCTGGTAGGAGGCAACCTCAAGAAAGCCCTGAATATAGAGTGGGAAGAGGTCCAATCTCAAAGAGCAAGAGCCTGGAAAATGCTTCTTTCTCTCTATGGGAAAAAGAAAGTGGCTGATTTCTTGAGGAGTTATTCCTTCTCTCGAGGTCAGATCAAGGAAGAATTGGAGGAGCTCCTGGAGCTTCTTTCCTCTTTCTGCCGGGATCTCATTCTGATTCAAGAAAAAGGGGATCTGAAGCTGCTGATGAATCCCGATTATAAGCAAAGGTATGTGAAAGTCTCTGATCTTCTTGTCCCCCAGAAGGCCATGGATTGGCTGGAGAAAATGGATTATGTTCTTTATGCGCTTCAAAAAAATTTGAATGTGAATTTGCTTCTCACTTCTTTATTTTCCGAGGGTTAGAAAAATGTCTGAAATCGTCTATGTTCTTTCCGAAGGATCCGGTAAGATTCTTAGAGCAAAGAAGGGAAAGGAAGATATAAAAGAAGGGGATTACTGCATTGTTGAGTCCGATGTAGGCGGGGATCTGTCTATCGTCATCGATGTCCCAAGTTGCATTACAAACCATCGGAACTCTGTGAAGGATGTGGTCAAAATCATCAGAAAAGCTACTGAGGATGACCTGAAGAAATTCGAATGGCTCAAGAAGAAAGAGAAAAAGGCCTTTGATTTCTGCCTCCAAAGAATCAAAGCACGGAATCTGCCCATGAAGCTGGTCATGGTTCGCTATTTTTTCGACGAGAAAAAAGGCATCTTCTATTACACTGCTGATGGACGTATCGATTTTCGTCAGCTGGTTAAAGATTTGGCTAAAGAATTCAGGATGAGGATTGAAATGCGTCAAATAGGCGTTCGAGATGAAGCCAAAATGATAGGCGGGTTGGGTGTTTGTGGTCGGAGTCTCTGTTGTTTCAGTTTTATGAAGAATTTTGAACCGGTGACCATTCAGAAAGCAAAGAAGCAACAGATTGTCATCAATCCCACAAAGATTTCCGGTCTGTGCGGGCGATTGATGTGTTGTCTTGCCTTTGAGGAGGAAACCAGGGGCCGCATGTATACAGAGGAGGAAAAAGTCGAAGAGGACTAGAGCCTTTTAGGTATAAAAAAACCCCCTCCTGGGAAGAGGAGGGGGCTTTCAGTCTCAATAAGTGGACCGGATAGTAAAGAAAACCTCGAATTACTGGATTGAAGCGATCCTGAACCGCACTCTGCTGGAGACAGCGATGAGGCCGCCTTCTTTGGCGTAAGCCTTGACTTGCCAGGAATAAGTTTCTCTGGGAGTCATCAGGTTTCTGATTTCTTCAGGCAGAGTAATCGAATTTTCAGTGGTGGTCTCAGTCCAGAGAAGCTGATCATTATAGAGGTAGATTTTGTACTCCACACCTTCTCCATGGCTTTTCCATTTGAACTGGGTGGGAATATTGGAGACATCTATGACGGGGGAAATAAGGGTGATGGATTCTCCTCTAACCAAATCTTCATTGATGAAGAACTGAGGAGATGAGGTTCTGAGGCTGGGGATAACTCCGAAAACCACTAGTAGTAATAAAGCGGCAGAAACGGCGGCCACGGCCCACGTTCTGGGAGTGATGAAGGCGCGGACCGATTCAAACCAGGAGACATTCTTTGTTTCCTCTGCCATGATTTCTTCTTGGAACAGAGAGTAGCCTTTGTCCTTAACCACGGCTATGAGTTCGTTGCGCTCTGTCAATTCCTGAAAACAATGGGAACAGTTGAAGTAATGCTCCTCGAACATCTCTCTTTCGGATTCAGGTAGCCTTTTTAACAGGTAATCGTCGATGAGGTCTTCGTACTTACACTTTTTCATTGCTTTTGCCTTTCCATTGACTTCAACCATTTAGTCGGACAAACGGGAAAAAAACGGAAAAATCATTTTTTTATTAATTTCTTCAGCAGTTTTTGAGAATAATTTACCCTCTCACTCACCCTCCGAGGAGAGATGCCGAGCTTTTTTGCCACTTCTTCTCTCGTCATATCCCTATAATAATAAAGGTAGAGGATCTCCCTGTACTTGGGTTTCAATTTTTTTATGTAATCGGCTATCATCTCGGCTCTTTCTTTATTTTCTATTTCTTCATGAGGAGCGGGGAATGGATCTGGCTCAGGCGCATATTTGAGCACCTTACTTTTTTTTCGTATATAATCCACGATTCTCCGGCTGGTGATGGTGTAGATGAATGTTCCTATTGAAGATTCGCCCCGAAATTCCCTTTTTTTTACTTTTTCGATGACATTCATGATGATTTCATTGACCACATCTTCCCAGTCCGGATTGGTAATGCCGAGCGATTTTTTTATCCTGAAGCTGACTACAGGCCTGTATTTAGCCACGATGGCGTCAAGATCGAGTGTATCTTCCTCTTTTTTCACTTTTTCCATTATAAAGCCTGTCCAAAATGTTGACAAGCTCAGATTTTAAAATGTAAGCACCCTTTTCAATTTAATATACATTTAAATTCATCACGGTCTTAAGGATGCTTCCTTTTAAAATTCAAACCTCATTTTTTCTGTAATGGATGTGCGTAATAATAAGAATAAGGAAAAGGACCGCCACCACGGAAGACAAGATTATTCTTTTTCAATTTATCATGTCCACATGCGACTAACTCCCATACTGATGAAAGGATGAAAAGCTATGGAAATGTTCGGAAAAAAGCTTGAGATGAAGAAAGTTTACAGGTTTGAGGATGAAAGAGAGTTCTTTTCTCTGATCGAACAACGGTTAAAAGAACAGGGATACCAGCTTCTGGATACGGTTAAAAGAACAACGAGCAGCCCTTTAGAAACTCCTCATTTCAGTAATTAACAACACCCGCCCATTGAATGAGGAAAAGAAAAAATCAATTTATTATTGGTTCTTTCGACTAAACTACCCAAGGAATGAAAATGGAAACATCGCATTTGACCATGAAAACAGAGAACGTCTCTCATGTGAGCAGAGGCCATCTCTCAACGGAAGCAGAGAAGGAAATGAATGCATCTCTCCCCTTTTTATTCCCCCGAGAAGAAAACCCTGATATTTTTCGTACTCAGGCTGAGACTTTTGAGACAGTCGGGAAAGCCAATCTCGAGGAGAAGTCGCTTTCTCACTCCCTGCCTCCTGTTATCGAAAGAAACATCGGACCTGATTCATGGCTGCTGGAACGGGAAAGCCGAAGAAAGGTTAACTCAGCCAGGAAGATCCTGAGGGATTTAAATCGGTATTACCTGAGTCTTTTCAGAGAGCCGGATGATGCTGTGAATGGAAAATATATTGAAAAGCAGCTTTTCCTTAACTCCGGCCTTCTTTACTTGATTGAAGTCACTGATGGAAACGAAGACACCTTAGGACATTCTCAGCTTGTGGCCAGCTATACCTTGATGTTGGCCAAAGCCTTGGGCATCGATAACAAGGCGTATTTACTGGATTTGGAAAGAGGCGCAATGCTTCATGATATAGGAAAAATAGGAATTCCTGAGTCTATATTAAGAAAACCCGGGGCTCTCACAGTTGGGGAGAAGGAGGTTGTCAAGGAACATCCTTTCATCGGGTATGAACTGCTTGAGGAATTCCAGTTCCTGAAGAAGCCTGCCCAAATCGTCCTCTACCACCATGAAAGCTATGATGGCAGCGGTTATCCTTATAACTTGGCAAGAGATGAGATACCTCTGGAGGCAAGAATTTTTGCTCTGGCAGATACATTGGATGCCATCACATCCGATAGGCCTTATCGAAAAGCTGCTGGCTTTGAGGAGGCTAGGTTGGAGATCGAAAAGGGACAGGGCAGCCAATTCGATTCTCAAATTGTGGACGCCTTTTTTTCTGTTCCTCTCACGAAGTGGCAGCAGATAAAGGCTAGGACTGAAGAGTTTTTCCAGCTCAATACCGTCCACTGATTTTTTTTCTTTCCCCAGAATTACTGACAACACCCCAATTATTCTTGTGAATTTCCGATCTTTAATATCGCTTCTAACCCTGTTCCTCTCATAGGTTGCTCGGAGACTGTTGGCGTGAATACCAGTCCGAAGTGTTTACTGATAGAAATTTTCTTACTCTAAAGCTCAGCCAAAACTTTATCCAGAGTGGCGACCAGAACATTTGCGTTTTCCTCTGAAAAGACAAGAGGAGGTTTTATTTTCAACACATTGGCCAACGGACCGTCGATACTCAACAAAATCCCTCGATTCTTCATTCGTTCGATGATGTCTGCGGCCTGTTCTGCTGCAGGGGCCAGGGTTTGCCGGTCCATCACAAGCTCAGCACCCAGGAAGAGTCCTACTCCTCTGACATCGCCGATAATTTCATGCCTGCTTTTCAATTCCTCGAGTCCAGATTTTAACTGTGTCCCTACTTTTAGTGCATTTTCCTGCAATTTTTCATCCCTTATAACATCAAGGACGGCCATTCCCACAGCACATGAAACCGGATTTCCTCCATAGGTATTAAAATATTCCATTCCTGTGTCAAAGGCTCGTGCGATCTCCGGTGTGGTTATAACCGCTGCTAAAGGGTGGCCGTTGCCTATGGGTTTTCCCAGGGTGACAATGTCTGGAACCACATCCTGGGACTCGAATCCCCAAAAATGACTTCCTAAGCGGCCAAAGCCGACCTGGACCTCGTCAGCAATGCACACACCGCCAGACATTTTGACATGCTTGATGGCTTCTTTAAGATAATTTTGGGGATAGACAATCTGTCCTGCGCAGCCCATCAGGGATTCAAACATGAATGCAGCCACTTTTTTTCTGTTTTGAAGGATTTTTTCAATGGCTTCCCGGACGTGAAGAGCATACTTCTTTCCTGCCTCAGGATCATTGGCTTTGAACAGTCCCCGATAGGTGTCAGGAGTAGGAACCTTATGAATGTGTGGTAAAGCGCCTTTGCCTCCCGGACCGTCAAATTTATAAGGGCTGATTTGGATGAGAGAGGTCAAATGGCCGTGATAGGCACCATCAACCACGATGATATCTTCCTGGCCAGTATAGGCGTTTGCCAAGCGCAGAGCCAGATCGTTAGCTTCGCTTCCTGAATTGATCACAAAACAAACACTCAGGGATTCAGGCATCAGGGCACAAAGGCGCTCTGCATATCTGGCTAGGTTTTCATGAAGATATCGGGTATTTGTATTCAGCATAGCCATCTGCTGTTGGGCTGCCCTCACCACTCGGGGATGACAGTGTCCGACATGGCAGACATTATTGACACAATCCAGATAGGTTCCTCCTTTGTCGTCAAAAAGATACTGCATAGCTCCACGTGTGATATGAAGGGGCTTTTTATAGTGGAGGCTGAGGGATTTGCCGATATGCTTATGCCGTATTTTCAAGATTTCTCCACCGCTCATCCCGAATGTCGAAACAGGCAGTCCGCAGGCTTTTTTAAAAGTTTGATAAGCCAGTTGAGGATTGATTTCCAAGAATTTTTCAAGGAGTTTCCATGCTGGTTTTTCTGAGATAGTGAAGTAAGCGTTGTCGGGCTCAACAGTCTTTCTGAAAGCCGACATGGTGAGACTGATACAGAGTCTGGCACATATGAGATAAAAAAGCACTTCTACTTCTTTCTCTGTCAACGGGAAGACTTCATGGTAGCCTCGTACAACATGACCTGCTGCTTCAAGCGGCTTATCTTTATTGAACAGAGCATAGGTCAGGGCAATAGCAAGCTCGCAGACTGTGGGTGTATAAACCATGTCGCCAAAATCTATGATTCCTGCGATCCTGTCATGGCCAGAAGGTGTCGTGTCCATGATTATGTTGTAGTCGTTGACGTCGTTATGGATGATGCTCCTCGGCAAGGAAGGAAGTACTGGATTGACAAAGGACTCAAACTGCAAGAGGAAATACTCGACCAGTCTTTTTTGTTGGGAATTATCAATGTAGGAAATTCTTGCCGCGGAGTGAAGGGTGTTTTTTAGATCCCAAGAAAGTTCTCTGTAAGCTGCTGGATGATGAAAGCGGACAAGAGTTCTATCCAACGATCCGATGAAACGCCCCAATTGGTGCAGAAGTTTCCAAGAGGGACGATCGATCTCTGCAAGAAATCTGCCTTTGATGTAGGTCAGCATCCTGGCATAAAATCTTCTTCCTTTGTCGTTTTCAATAAATGCGATCTGTTTTCCTGTGAGGGTCTTACACACTTGGGGACATCGGATGGTATTGTTGTTTTTGGATAGAAACTCCAATGCTTTGTTTTGCAGATCGAGTACTTCTTTTCTTCTTGAAGGGTTTGCGATCTTGAGGATGTATTCTTTTCCTGTTTTATCCTTCAAATGGAAATTCTGATCCATTTCGCTCACAAGTTGACGGACAGTGGTGTCTAGGCCATAGAGCTCCAAGACAAATTTTCGGACATCTTCTTCAGTAAATCGATAAGATGATGATATTTTTCTTATCATTTAAAGACTCCATAAATAAATATTCTTAGATATAATCTTTGGGGAAAGGTTATTTTTTTCTAGGCTTGGAGTTCTTTATGGCTTCGGCGAAGAGATCGGCGGTGTGGAAGATTTTAAGTCTGTCGCCTTTTCTCTTCAAGCCTGCTCTCAATTGGAAAAGGCAGCCCGGACAATCGGTAGCGATAAGGGACGGGTTGTTTTTCTCGATTTTCTTTTTTTTCTTTGTCCATAGGTGATCTGATATTTCTGGGTTTTTCAAGGAAAACACGCCACAAAACCCACAGCAGGTGTAGGGTTCTTCTTCGAATAGAGGATTATAGCCCAAAGCTTCGAGAACTTTCTTGGGTTCATCTTTTGAGCTTGACTTGTTCAGAGTATGGCAGGGGAAATGGTAGAGAACATCTGTTGGTGGTATATCCTTCTTTTTTTCTGGAAACAAACCTTCCTTTGAGATGAATTCTGCAAAATCAAAGATCCTGTCCTTCCAGATATCGAACTCAGGTTCTATCTTTGGGTATGTCTCTTTGAACATGGCGTTTCCGGTGGGGCAGACAGTAAGAATGTAGCGAGGGTTTTCTTTCTTAAAAGATTTGATATTCTTCCTTAAGAGCCTTTTCACGCCCTTTTTGTCTCCTAAGTGCAGGCTGGGAGCTCCGCAGCAGTGCTGTTCGCTTGGGGAGACCACCTGATAGCCAAAGTGAGAGAGACCTTTTTGGACGCTCTCCCGGATTTCAGGAAAAAAGAGCCTTACCATACATCCTTCGAAAAGATAGACTTTTTCTCCATTTCCTTCTTCAACGGCAGCAGGCTTTTTGAGGTTGAGAGCGGGGATGAATTTTTTCTTAACCCAGGGGAGGTTTTTCAGGTAACCGTTCTCCAACCAGGGTCTCTGAAGTAGCGAGAGAATCGTGGTTCCTGTTTGGGAGAGGCCTTTTTTCCGAAACAGAGTGGAGAGGGCCTTTTCCCATAGGTTTGGTCCTCTCTCGTTCTTGAGCCTGAGGATAATCTGGCTCGTGGGTATGGAAACAGGGCAGAATTCCTCGCATTTCCGGCAGTCCGAACAAAAGTCCCATATCCTTGAAGATTCCTTGGCTGATTGGGTGATGGCTGTAAGCAGAGTCCCGATTCCTCCCGGATAGACAGAACCTCCAAACACATGTCCTCCCACCGCTTGAAAGACGGGACAGACTAGCATACATCCCCCGCATTTGAGGCAGTAGAGGATTTTATCCAGTTCATCATCTTGTCTGATTTTGAGCCGCCCGTTGTCAAGAATAATGATGTGGAGTTCTTGGGGCCCATGAACGCCGATAACCTGTTCCTTTTCGATATCGGTGGTGCGGCTCGGGCCAGTGATAAACGAGACATAAGAGGTCAATTTCATCCCTGAGGAGGCGATGGTCAGGGCTTTTGTCAGAGAGATGGCCTGTTCCAGAGTTTCAACGAACTTTTCCGTTGTCACCAGGGCTATGTGGACTGGAGGTAAGGATGTCACCAGCCGGGCATTCCCTTCATTGCTCACAATCACCAGAGTTCCGGATTCAGCGACCGCCAAATTGGCTCCAGAGATACCCACATCCGCCTCCAAGAAGGTCTTTCGCATTTCCTCGCGCGCATGTTTGACGATCTCTTTGGAATCAGGAGAAATTTTCTTCTGAAGATGGCGGCTGAGAAGCTCCGCTATCTCTTCTTTGGTTTTGTGAAGGGCAGGGGCGGTGATGTGAGAAGGTCTTTCCTTGGCCAGCTGCACGATCCATTCCCCCAGATCCGTCTCTACTACTTTGTATCCCTTTTTCTCCAAAAAATGATTGAGCCCGATCTCCTCGCTCACCATGGATTTGGATTTGACGATAAGATTGGCTTTCTTCTGATCAAGGATTTTCTCTATCTGAGAGAGGGCGTCTTTGGGAGTGGAAGCTTGATAGAGTTGAGCTCCTGCTTTTTCAGCCTCCTCGCTGAATTTTTGGATGAGCTGAGGCAGTTTTTTGACGCATTCTTCTTTGATTGCCCTTGCCCTTTCCTTGTACTTTTCCCAGGGGATATCGTCTTTTGTGTGATTAAAATGTTTGAAATGATGGGAGGAGGCTCTCTCTAGGGCCTTCTGGAGATTTTGATCTTGGAGAGCTTTCTTTGCTTTTCTCTTTATCGCCTTGTGCACTCATTTCTCCTCATTCATCTTTTTCAGATATGATCGGGTATCGACCAGTATTTCTCTGGGTTTACTCCCCTCAGGCGGACCGAGGATTCCCTCTTGCTCCATCTGATCGATGATCCGTGCAGCTCGGGCATAGCCCAATTTGAGCTTCCTCTGGAGGTAAGAAGCTGAAGCCTGTCCTGTAAGGAGGATGAGCTCCAGGGCCTTATCGTAAAGGGCATCTTTTTCTCCCCATTCCTCCTCATCGTGAGTGGCCGGTTTTTTAAGGACGTCGACTATTTTTTCGTCATAGCTGGGCTTTCCCTGCTGCTTGACAAAGCGAACCAGCCGGGTGATTTCAGGCAGAGAGATATAGGAACAGTGCAGCCGGATGAGCCGCGGATAATTGGGAGGCATGAAGAGCATATCTCCTAAGCCGAGCAGCTTGTCCGCACCAGCCGAATCGATGATGATCCGAGAGTCCACTTTTGAAGGGACGCGGAAGGCTATGCGGCTGGAAAAGTTGTTCTTGATGGTCCCTGTGATCACATCGATAGAGGGACGCTGTGTAGCCATTACCAGATGGATGCCCACAGCTCGGGCCAACTGTGCCAGCCGGGCGATGCAATACTCCACATCCTGGGCACCGATCATCATCAGCTCGGACAATTCATCGATAATGATAACAAGGTAGGGGATAAACTTAAGCGAGGTTTTTTCCTCTTGGCTGAGTTGACCTTTTTTCTCATCGAGTATGGTTTTTACCCGGTGGTTGTATTGTTCGATGTTCCTGACTCTCAAATACCCCAGTTTCTGGTATCGGTCCTCCATTTTTTTGATGGTATCCAGTAGAATCGACCCTGCTTTCTTTGAGTCTCGTACCACCGGGCAGAGAAGATGGGGGATCCCATCATAAACTGAGAATTCCAGTCGTTTGGGATCGATAAGGATCAGCTTGACTTGCTCGGGAGAGGCCTTGTAGAGGATGCTGGCGATGAGGGCATTGAGAGCCACGCTCTTTCCTGTTCCAGTGGCTCCAGCGATGAGAAGATGGGGCATGATGGAAAGATCGGTGATGTAGACTTCTCCATGGATGGTTTTTCCCAGGGCAAAGCTCAGTTTGGATGGTGATCGGCGGAATTTTTCCGATTGAAGGATATCCCTGACTTTAATGATTTCTCTTTTATTGTTGGGGACCTCCACACCCAGGGTGGATTTTCCAGGAATTCTCTGGATTCGCACGGATTCTGCTCCTAAAGCTAGAGAAAGGTCTTCCGAAAGGTTGGCTACTTGGCTGACTTTGATTCCCGGATAAGGATAGAATTCATAGGTGGTGATAACCGGTCCAGGATGATATTCCCTGACCTCCCCTTCCACACGAAATTCCTTGAGCTTTTCCTCGATGCGTTGTTTCTTATCGAAGAGCTCATCCTTGTCGATCTTCTCCTGGGGTTTACCTGGGTCCAAAAGGCTATAGGGAGGAAACTGGTAATCTCCCTTTTTTTCCAACTCGGGAAAAAGAAATTTCTCTGCCGTGGGTGGCTTAGGAGGAGTTGAAAGCACAGGTTCAGGCTTGATCTTTTCTTCTGGCTGAATGTCTTTCTTTTTTCTGATAGCCTTCTTCTCCTCTCGAAGCTCAGGAGGGGTGGAATATTTCTCCACCACTCTTTTGCGCATCTTTTCTCGCTGTTTGTCTTTCTGGTATCGGATGATTTTAATCCGGATCTCTTTGAAGATGAATTGGAAAAGTCGAGAGAAGATATCGAGGATATTCCTGAGGGATATCCTGGTAAAGAAGATGAGAAGGAGAACGAGAAGGCTGATAAGGACCAGGATGGTTCCTGCCGAGTTCAGGTAACGGATAAGGACGGATGAGACCAGGTTTCCCATGATCCCTCCTGCCTGTATCTCGGTTCCTCTCCAGGCAAATCGATCGAAGAGCATGAACAGAAGAGCTCCGAAGATGATGATGAAGAGGAAAGAACCTACAGTTTTAAGAAAAAGACCTTGTCGGGGGAAGAACATGGTGTAGCCGAGATAGATCAAGGCAACAGGAATAAGGAGAGCTCCAAATCCCAAAAACTGAAGGAGAGCCTCCGAGAGGGATGCTCCTGCTCTCCCTGCATAGTTATGAATTTTTTGATTGGAAGGAGTGGCGTTAGCCCAAGAAGGATCTTTTGAATCATAGCTTATGAGACTGATGAAGATGAAAAGAGCCAGAAATACCAAGAGGACCGCGATGATTTCTGTGGTTCTGATTCTTTTTTTTCTTTTGGTTTTCTGAACGGATGAAGTTGATCTCTTCTTTTTCTTTTTTTTCATTAAGAAAAATTATAGCACATTTGTTTTTTCTACTGAAAGAGAGAAGGAAGAAGGATGGCATCTCCACTACCGTGATGGCTGATAAAAGCGCCGCTACCTTTCCATCTTTGCCAAGATCCTCCTACCCGCCACCATGGGCTTCGGAGAGACAGGGACCGCCGCCTAATCCTCTGGGGTCAGGCTTCGCCATCATGTTAGGCCAAAAGCTATATTCTTGCTTTGTCCTTTCATTCCTGATGAAGCCTGACCCCGGTTATACCTAACTGTTGAGAATTTGGAGATGTTATCAGGGAGAAGAACTGTCTCCTTTTCGGATTTTTTCTGAATATATGAAATCAAAGAGGCTGACGAATTGGAAGATGGTAAGCTGTTCGGGGCGAGCGTCTTTTTTTATGTCAAGATTTTGGAGAGCTTCATGGATCAAGGGGGAGGGAAAACCGAGCCTTTCCAGGTTGTTGTGAAGAGTCTTTCTCCTGTGCCTGAACGTACCTTTAAGGAGTTCTAGAAAGCGCGTATCGTTTTTTATGTGAAAGAGAGGGGAGGGTCTCCTTTTTAAGGAGATCAATGCCGATTTGACTTGGGGAGGCGGAGAGAAAGCCTGGGGAGGGATGAAGGCATGGATCTGCGTCGAAAAATGGATTTGGATGATGATGGAAAGAGGAGCAAACTTTTTTGACCCTGGTTCGGCGCACACTCTTTGGGCCACTTCTTTCTGGAGAAGAAAGACACACTCTGAAAAGAGCTCTTTGTCTTTAAGGATCTTAAAGAGCAGAGGAGAGGAGATGGAATAAGGCAAGTTTCCCACTAGCTTGACCTTCTTGAAGTCGTCTTTCTCCTTTTTTAAAAGGTTTTTAAAATCAACTTTCAAAACATCTTTTTCCAAGATCAGAAGATGGGGTATGTGTTTTCTTCGAAGCGTTGGAATGAATGAACTGTCCTTCTCGATGGCAATCACTTTTCCTGCTCCCTTGGCTAAAGGAGAAGTCAGAATTCCTTTGCCCGGGCCTACTTCTATGACCAGGTCTTCTGGCTGAGGATTGATTGTCTTTATGATTTTTCTGAGGAGAGTGCGGCTGGTGAGGAAATGTTGGCCGAGGGCTTTTCTTCTGCTCTTTTTCATTAAATTAGCTCTGTATCAGGAAGATGTATATCCATCAATGCTTATCTTCCCTTTTCAGATAATGAGGCTCTTGCCCTTTTTTTAAGCCTCCAATTGAAGAGGAAAGTTTTAAAAAGGATAGAAAGAGTGAGCTTTGTTTCCCCTTTTTTTCTGTCCTGGAAGGTGATGGGAACTTCCTTTATTCTGTATCCCAAGAGAAAGGCCTTATACAGGATTTCTTGAACAAGGGAAGGCCCTTCGGATTTCAGGCTGTCCAGGTCAATCTTTTCTAGAATCTCTTTCCTGAAACAGCGAAAGCCGGATGAAACATCTTTAACCGGTATCTTCAAGTGGAAGCGAAGGAAATATCTCACTAGGAAGGTGATGAATTTTCGTCTGATGTTGCGCTCGACATCTCTTCCTCCTGGGACGAACCTGGAACCGATGGCCACATCACACTTATCCATAGCTCTCAGGAGTCGAGGAATTTCCTCTGGACGATGGGATAAATCCGCGTCCATTTCCATGACGTAATGAGGATCAAGAATCAAGGCTTTCTTGAATCCTTCAATCCCCGCAGACCCCCGTCCCCTTTTACCTTTACGTACCAGAAGATGGATGTCTTTTCTTCTTTGGGCAAGAGAAGAGACAGCATCTGCTGTTCCATCGGGTGAGTCATCGTCAACAACCCACAGCATAAGGTGTTCTGAGGTTTTCAACTCCAGAATTCTCAGGATTAATTCTTGGATATTCGCCCTTTCATTATAGGTGGGAATAACGATGACGACCTTTTTATTCACTGACCATCGCTTAGATAAGTTTTTTGATTTCTTTGTAGACTTCTGCGGCTGTGATTGCTTTCATGCACTTCATATCTGGGCATGTCTCTTTGTAACAGGGTGCGCAATCGGCGCCGGCAAAGATTTTCCTGCCCAGCCCATATAGCTCAATTTCTTGAGGTGCAGTGGATCCAAAAAGCACTACGACTTTCTTGTTTAAAGCCAGAGCGAGGTGCATGGCCAGCGAGTCTGAGCTGACCACTAGATCCAGGAAGGATAAGAATCCTGCAAATTCCCGAAGAGCGTTGCGGTTTCCTGTGTTATAGACTTTGCCATGCGATTTTTTCTGGAGCCAAGCGTTGGTCTTCTCTTCCTTTTCTCCTCCCAAGAGGAAAACAACCGCCTTTTGTTTCTCTGTCAGGAAGCGAATAAGTTGATGAAACCTTTCCTTTGGCCATCTCTTGGTTTCGAACCTCGAGCCCGCTCCAGTGTTGAGACCGATCCATGCAGAATTCCTGGCCAATTTGTTCTTCTTGAAGAACGTTTCTGCTCTTTTTCTGTCTTCTTCTTTCAATTCTAAGATATACTGGTCTTTTTGGTAGTCGAGCTCGCAGGCTTCATAGATGATCTCCTGGTATGTTTTCTTATTTTCATAAAATTTCAGTTGATCATCGATTCCCAAGCGATAGGCATAATGACTGGCTTTGTTAAATATTGTCAAATGGCCGTGGTTATTGATCCCGAATCCAAATTTTTTTCTGCTCTTAATTTTTGTAGCTAATGCAGTGGAGAGAATTTCTTTATCCAGGGAGATGAGGATGTCGTATTCCTCCTCGAGAAATATCAGGATTTCCTGCCATCGGAAAGGTATAACCCTATCGACAAAAGGATTGTTGAGGAGAAGATCCGTGCTCTCTTCATCTACTAGCCAGGTGATATGACTCTGAGGATACTTTCTCTTCAACCCAGGCAGCAAGGCTGTGGTTCTCAGAACATCCCCCATCGCTCTTCCTTTAATAACTAGTATCTTGGCAGGAAAGGGCGTATAATAGGGGCACTCTTCACACAGCCGTTTGTACCTGCAGGGTTTATCTCCCCTGAAGAAGATACAGTCGCTTTTTATGATATTATCTTGCATATGTAGCTCTGGACTAGCTTAGGTTAGCTCTTTATCGTAGCATCTTTGTTCTCAGAACTTATAATAGGAATTTTACTTCATGTCAAATTTTCACGTCTTGTCTCCGTGCATAATTTGACGTAAACTAGTCGGGGGATGGA
>CAYVAT010000040.1:0-26923 GCA_964449165.1 uncultured Eubacteriales bacterium
CCGTTTGAAGGCCCAGTTGAGTTCTTTCTGTCTGATGATCAAGGGAGGAGCAAAGCGGATGACATTCTCATGAGTTTCTTTGCACAGAAGCCCCTCCTCTTTCAGGGCTTCGCAGAACCTTCTTGCCCCTCCGGCCTCAGGCTTGAGGTCAATCCCGATGAGCAATCCCTTCCCTCGGATTTCATTGATATGCCTGCTCTTTATCGTTTTCAGCTTTTCAAGGAAATACTTCCCCTGTTGGGCGGAATTCTCAATCATATCCTCATCCAGAAGAACTCTTAGAGATTCCCGGGCTACCGCACAAGCTAGGGGGTTGGCACCAAAGGTGGAGCCATGCTCGCCTGGTTTAAAAAGTCCGAGTATTTCCCGAGAAGAGAGTGTGGCAGAGACGGCATAACAGCCTCCTCCAAGCGATTTTCCGATCACCATAATATCTGGATTGACCTGCTCGTATTCACAGGCAAAAAGCTTGCCTGTACGTCCCAAGCCGGTCTGGATTTCATCGGCGATAAAGAGAACGTTGTGCTCCTCACAAATTTTCTTTGCTTCCTTGAGATATCCCTCTGGAGGAAAAAGGATCCCTGCCTCTGCCTGGATGGGCTCTACCAAGAACGCGGCTGTGTTGGGATTGATGGCTGCCTCCAATGCCTCAACATCTCCATAAGGGACCAAAACAAATCCTGGTGTAAATGGACCGAAATCTTTTCTGTAAAGAGGTTCAGTGGATAAGCTGATTAAAGTCACTGTCCGCCCGTGGAAATTGTTAAAACAGGCGATGATCTCTGCCTGATCTTGGGCAATCCCCTTTTTCTGGTATGCCCATTTCCGGGCTGTTTTGATGGCTGTCTCCACAGACTCTGCCCCTGAATTCATGAGAAGAACCATTTCATAACCTGTTAGGTCGCAAAGCTCCTTGGCCAGCAAGGGCCATTGGTCATTGCGGAAAGCCCGGGAGGTCAACGTCAAGCGGTCAGCCTGATTTTTCATGGCTTTGACAATCCGGGGATGGCAGTGTCCGTGGTTCACGGCAGAATAAGCACTCAAGAAATCAAGGTATTTCTTGCCCTCCACATCCCAAACCCAGATTCCCTTGGCTTTGTCGATGACCACATCCAGAGGTTGGTAGTTATGAGCACAATAGAGGTCTTCCAAGATCACAAAATCTTTCGTGTCCATACTATCTCCTTTTGCCTGTTATCAGCTTACAGGAATAGAATCTTTTCTCCATAGCAAGGCCTGATTCCAAGCTTTAGGCCGAGCTCTCTCTCCCTTTCAGATGAATGGCGGAGAGGGTGGGATTCGAACCCACGGTACGGCATTCACCGCACACACGCTTTCCAAGCGTGCTCCTTAAGCCACTCGGACACCTCTCCGATCGATTCCGGTGAGCATTCAACCGAGAGGGGGGAGATTAAATTAGCAAAAAAAAAGCACTTCGTCAATCATAAGCATCTCACCCAGATTTCATAAAACAAAGCAACTCTATTCAATGCGAAAGCAAAGGGAAAAATGGCGGAGAGGGTGGGATTCGAACCCACGATCCTGAAAATTCAGGATAGCGGTTTTCGAGACCGCCGCCTTCAGCCACTCGGCCACCTCTCCGCTTCTGATGGTTAGTAACAGACTCAGCGTTTTTGTTGAAAAAACTCTTTGAGCATCTTACCGCATTCTTGGGCTAGAACACCGCTCTTGACTTCAATCCGATGGTTAGTCTGATCAAGAGGAAACAACATCATAGATTTGACAGCGCCGCTTTTAGGATCCAGGGCCCCAAAGACAAGACGCCTTACTCTTGCATGAACCATGGCGCCCAGGCACATCGAACATGGCTCCAACGTTACATACAAATCACAATCAAGGAGCCTGTAGTTGCGTCTCTTTTGACAGGCCTGTCTTATGGCCACAATCTCAGCATGGGCTGTAGGATCGTTCCTGGCAATGGATTCATTGTGTGCCTGACTGAGGATCTCCTCGGCAGATACCACAACAGCTCCTACAGGAACCTCTCCCCTGTTCAGAGATTTTTTAGCTTGCTCCAGAGCCTTGCGCATGAAAAATTCATCGTTCATTTCTGATTTCAAAGATTGATTTTACCTCTGTATGAAGAGATTTACAACCTTCCTCCTTCTGATGATGGACATCCATTTCCATGATAAGTGAATATATTTCATCCTGTTGGATTATGAGACGCCTGTTCCTGTCCATCCAAAGCCCATAATGGAAGGGAACCATCGTTTTTATTCAAGATTATCCACATTAGGCGTCGGTTCCTTTCCATCCGTAGCCCATGGTGGCGGGTGGGAGGGTCTCGGCAAGGATGGAGAGGGACCGACGCTTTTATTAGCGGAAATAAGGATGCTAATCAGTATATTCTTTTGCGTGTGGGCTTGATATCGTATAGACTAAAACTTGATAGGTCGCCAGGAAGAGAATATATGGAACGGCTTGAATGTCTTTTCTGTAAAAAAACATATTCATCAGACCTCTTCCAGCCCTTCTGCCCAGACTGCCAGGAACCTCTCCTCTACACTTATTCTCCAGGAAAAAGATCTCTTTATCCTGAAAAACGCGGGGCATTAGAAAAATGCCTTGATTTCCTGCCCATCTCAGAAATCAATCTACAGCTCAGCCTTGGAGAAGGACAAACTCCCCTTGTAAGACTCTTGCGCATCGAAAAAGAATTCAACCTGCCACCTTTATTTGCCAAGAATGAATTCATAAATCCTACCTTGAGTTTTAAGGACAGGGGAACCGCTCTGGTTATCCACAAAGCTATCTCCTCAAAAATAGAACGAATGGGGACTGTCTCCACTGGCAACATGGCCTCCTCCACAGCCGCTTATGGGGCAAAGGCTGGTCTTAAAACATTCGTTCTTGTCAAGGAGGATATATCCTCAGAAAAACTGTTGGCCGCTGGCATCCATAATTCTGTTCTGATCACGGTTAAGGGAGACTATGGAGAACTTTTCTACAAGAGTTTCCAAATCGGCAGAAAATACAACATATACTTCGCTAACTCTGTGGATCCCAACAGGATCGAAGGCTACAAGGTTGAAGGGTTTGAAATTTTTCTTCAGCTCAATCAGAAAGTTCCTGATTTCATTTTTGTGCCTGTAAGTTCAGGAGGCCATCTCATCGGACTGATGAGGGCCTTCCTGGATTTAAAGTCACAAGACCTGATCCAAAAGCCTCCATACTTTGTGGGAGTTCAGGCAAGTGGGTGTTCTCCTATCGCCCAGGCTTATTCATCAGATAAAACAAGGGTAGAAAAGATCCAAAAGCCGGAAACGATTGCCCACGCCATATCCAATCCAGATCCTCCAGGAGGAAATATCGTGTTGAAAATGATCCAGCAGTCCGGAGGAATGATCATCGATGTCACCGATGAGGAAATCCTCAAGGCTCAAAGAATTCTTGCCGGATTGGAAGGGATCTTTTGTGCGCCGGCATCCGCCACAACCTTGGCCGGTCTTTTTAAGCTTTCAAGAGAAAGAGATTTCAATCTCAACGGACAGTCCGTGCTGGTGATCACAGGAAGCGGCCTAAAGGCAGTGAAATCTCTTAAATCATTTAAAATAAATATATTAAAATCATCACTCTCTAATCTAGAGGAAAAAATAGGTTCCTTAGTAAATAAATAGAATCTTAAAATTTTTTGAAACTTTCTACCAGAGTGAAAATTTAGCGCTAGAATCATGAATAGAAGCTAGCTTTAAATCGTATTATATCTGTGTTATCATAGCCATAAATTAAATTGGTCTGGATACGCTATTTTCTTCCGTAATAATGGAAAATTAGAAAAAGGATTTCCCTTTATGGGAAAGAAAACGCTCATAATTGATTTAAGGAGGTGTCCATGAGAAACGATTTTCCTTCCATGGAAATCAAATTGCCCAAAATCCAGGGAAACGTTATCAAGATCGTCATCGCTGCAGTCATCCTTCTCATTCTCCTTTTCGGTTCAATTTATCAGATCAGCCCCGAGCAGATAGGCGTAATTCTTCGTTTTGGCAAATTCGTACGCACCACAAACCCGGGTCTCCATTTCAAACTCCCCCTGGGGATTGAAAAACTGACTAAAGTTCCAGTCCAGAGACAGCTGAAGATGGAGTTTGGATTCCGCACCACCAGGCCTGGAGTCAGAACAGAATACGCGATAACGCCCGAGGCTGCGAAAGAAGCGTTAATGCTGACAGGAGATTTGAACGTGGTGGTGGTGGAATGGATTGTTCAGTACAAAATCAAAAACCCATATAACTATCTGTTCAAGATCAGAGACGTTGGCAGCACTTTCCGTTACATGAATGAGGCGGTGGTCAGAAAAATTGTAGGGGATAATTCTGTTGACGAAGTTATCACTATCGGTAGAGCCAGAATTGCCAATGAAGCCAAAGAAGAACTCCAGGAACTGTGTGATCTCTATGAAATCGGCATCGAAGTCAATCAGCTCGTCTTCCAAGATGTCAACCCTCCTGACCCTGTCAAACCTTCCTTCAATGAAGTTAACGAGGCACTTCAAGAAAAAGAAAGAAAAATTAACGAAGCCTGGGCAGAATACAACCAGGTGATTCCTAAGGCCAAGGGAGAAGCGAACCAGACAATAAGAGCAGCCGAAGGATACGCTGCTGAGCGAATAAACCGATCCGAAGGAGATGCTAGCCGCTTCAAAGCCATCTACAAAGAATATGTTCGGGCGCCTTTAGTTACTCGGAAACGTCTTTACCTGGAAGCCATCAACAACATCCTGCCCAAAATCAACAAAAAGATTATCTTTGACGAAAAGCAGAAAAACATCTTGCCCCTTCTGAACTTGGGTGAGGAGGTGAAAAAATGACCAGAACAGTGAGAAACGGCATCATCGCCGGCGTGATTCTAGTGGTTTTCATCATCCTCATCGATGCTCTCTACGTTGTTTCCGAGACCAATCAGGTAATCATCACTCAATTCGGAGAACCCAAAGGTGAGGCCATCATCAAGCCCGGAATGCATATAAAGGCTCCCTTCATCCAAAAAGCCAATTTCTTTGAAAAACGATGGCTGGAATGGGACGGAGATATCAACCAGATTCCCACAAAAGACAAAAAGTACATTTGGGTTGACACCTACGCCCGCTGGCGAATCAGCGATCCCCTCCTCTTCTTCCAGAGATTAAGAGACGAAAGAGGTGCTCAATCCCGGCTCGATGACATCATCGACGGAGAGACAAGAAACGCTGTAGCCAATTTCGACCTCATCGAGATCGTCCGATCCTCAAACCGTGAATTCGAAGTCACTGAAGATTTGGCTGATATCCTCGATCTTTCATCTGCTATTCCTGAAATCGAAGTAGGGAGAGAAAAAATCGCCCAGATCATTCTGGAGAAGGCTTCAGAGATCACCCCTGAATTCGGAATCGAGCTCAAAGACGTGAGGATAAAAAGAGTCAACTATGTTGAAGAAGTTCAGAGGAAAGTTTTCGACCGGATGATCGCGGAAAGACAGCGTATTGCTTCCAAATACCGCTCAGAAGGAGATGGAAGGAGTGCAGAAATCCGCGGCGAGAAGGAACGCGAACTGAAAAAAATTCAGTCCGAAGCCTACAAAACTGCCCAGGAAATAAAGGGAGAAGCCGATGCCAAAGCTACAAAAATTTATGCTTCGGCCTACAATTTAGACCCTGAGTTCTACCAGTTCATGAAAACTCTGGAGACTTACCAAGCCAGCCTGGACAAACAGACCTGGCTTCTCCTCTCCACAGAAACCGAATTCCTGAAATACCTGAAAAGCTCTGTGAAAAGATAATCCCTGATCTCAGCTAGCCAGGGAGAAGCTGTTTTAATCTTTGCATTGAGATATTACTGCCGGTGAGGATGAGGGCAACTTTCTTGCCTTTAAGCCTTTGCTTTATCTTTAGAGCTGCAGCAATGGGTGAAGCACCAGCTTCTTCGGCCATATTTCTTATGTGTTCCATGACAAGAAGGATAGCCTGTTCCATCTCTTCCTCTGAAACGAGTATAAAATCAGTCAAGTAGTCCCAGAGTATTTCTTGAGTCAACTGGTAACCCACCTGAGTGGCCAATCCCTCAGCGACGGTTTCCATCTTATCCCGGACAATCTTCTTGTTCTTCCAAGAAAGACAGGCTGCAGGGGCTTTTTCTGCCTGGACGCCGATCACTTCACACTTTGGATTGATGGCCTCTTTAACAATGCAGCATCCGGAAGCTCCGCTTCCGCCTCCAATAGGAACGATGATTACTTCAAGGGAGGGAAGTTCATCAAAAATTTCTAGAGCATATGTAGCTACCCCGGCAATCAGATAAGGCTCGTTGGCAGGATGGATAAAGCGAGCTCTCCTCTCCCCTGCCAGCTTCTCAGCATAGTCCTTGGCCTCATCAAAAATTCGTCCAAAGAAGACAATATTCGCTCCCAGACTTCTTATCGCCTTCACCTTTGTGGGATTTGCTTTTTCAGGCATGACAATGGTCACAGGGACACCAAAAATGCTGGAGGCATAGGCGATAGATAGGGCATGATTACCTGTAGAAGCAGTGATCACTCCTTTTTCTCTCTGTTCCCGGGTCAGGTGGGAAACGAGATTTATCCCTCCCCTGATTTTAAAAGCTCTCACAGGCAGAAAATTCTCATGTTTGATATAAATCTTGGCATCCAGAAGTTGGTTTAACTGAGGGTAGGAATAGAGAGGAGTTCGAGGAAGGTATTCTTTTATGATACTTCTGGCTTCTAAAACGTCGTTAAACGTGGGTCTTTCCATCTTCATGATGAATCCTCTTTAACTGATTTATCTTGACCTTCAAAGGGTAATAATAGCTCTAAACATAATCTTCAGTCTTAAACCTTGTCTTTGGTGAGACGGAAATTCAAATGTATTTCCTCTTGAAGGAATCGACCGAAATGGTGCTTGTTAGGGAAAAGGGCAGGAGTGCCACCAGTATGAAAAAAGACGATTTTGTCTTCCTTTTTAAAATATCCTTTGTTGATAAGGTCAACAAGGCCAACCATGGCCTTCCCCGTATAGACAGGATCAAGAAAAATGCCTTCCTTTTGCGCCACCAGACGGACTGTCTCTGAAACCTCTTTATTAACAATCCCATAACCTTCTTGGATATATTCATCTAAAACAGTGATGTCTTCTTCGTCCATAGAGAGATCCAGATCCAAAGCTCTTGTTGTATCCTGGGCAATGATCAAGACATCCTTCTGGAAAACGTCTTTTTGCTCTGAGACACTGACTCCTACCACTTTTATCTTATCTGAGAGAGCCTTGGCTCCCACCGCAAGACCGGCTTGCGTGCCTCCTGAACCTGTGGCATGGACTATGTAATTAAAGTCTAAATCTAATCCCTCAGCTTGCTCCATCATCTCCGCACAAGCATTGAGGTAACTTATGGCCCCGAGAGGCTTATCCATAGAACCTCCCACCATCGATCCTCCGATAGGGGCGACATAAGGATTATAGCCCCATTCTTTTATTTCATTCGCTGCTTCAGCGATGATTTCTTGAGCGTATTCCTCCGAGACAACTTTCCCTTTTTCTGCTTCCCTGATCTGTATCTCAGCGTCGAGGATAAAATCCAGGAGAAGGTTGCCGTCTTTTTCCTCAGGGAGGTCATATGTCTTAAAAAGGATGAGAAAAGGCTTTATCCCGAACTTTCGGGCCGCAGCTGCGGTCTGCAGGCACCAGTTCGACTGGACGCTGGCCCAGGTGATAATGACATCGGATTTTTTGTCCAGGGCATCCTGGATGATGAATTCCAGTTTGCGGCTCTTGTTTCCGCCAAAAGCAAGGCCGGTCAGATCGTCGCGTTTGATGAATATTTCCGGCCCTCCAAGCTCTTTGGAAAGATTTTCCATCTTTTGAAGAGGGGTGGGAAGATGAACCAAGTTTTTCCTGGGAAACTTATCTATCCTTTCTTTTATCTCAGAGAGGGAAAATACACTCATTCTGACCTCCACAGAAAAAATTTTATAACAGAAAAACAAGGATAAATCAAAAAAGGATGGATAGAAACCGACGCTTTTATTAGCTATCACGGAAATGGAAATGCTACCGTATTTCCTCTAGATTAGAAATTTTTCCAGGCTCTCTTGAACTCTTCGATTTTCCCCAGCGCCCAGGAGCGGATGGAATCTCCATAGAAGTAGAAAATAGGGATGGCAATCAGAATAAAGAGTGTAGAGCTTATCAAACCGCCCACAGCCGAAAGTGCCAGGGAGGACCATATCTGTTTCTTTCCAACTTCAAGTTGGATCAGGACCAAGGGAAGCATCCCCAAGACTGTCGTGCTTGTGGTCAGAAAAATGGGACGAACTCTCTCTCTTGCTCCTTTCAATACGGCTTCCATGAGCGTAAGGCCTTGCTTTCGCTTCAAATTGATATGATCAACAAGCAGGATAGAATTATTGACCACAATTCCTCCGAGAAGGATTACTCCGATGTAGGCTGATGAATCGAAGGGAAAATCGGCTATGACAAATGCCACAAACACTCCGATAAGAGCCAGAGGAACAGCCAGAATGATGAAAAAAGGCTGGACGAAGGATTCATAGAGAGAGGCGAGTATCATGAAGATGACGATAAATGAAAAAATGATGGCAAATTTGATCTGGCCTTTTTCCTCCTCTGTCATTCTCCACTCCTCCTCCATTGTGGCAGAGAAGCCGGGTGGAAGCTGCAATTTGGAAAAAACGGTTTTTTTATAATTATCAGCAGCCTTGGGGGGACCCCTGAATTCCCACATCACCGTCTGCTGAAACTGCTGGTTTTCTCTATCAATGGATCCTGCAATAGGCCTCTCTTCAAGCCTTGTTATCTCCCCCAGTCTTAAATACTCCCCTCCTGTTGAGCGGATCATGGCATTCTGGAGATTCTTCAGATCGAAGTTCTCGGCCTCCGGAAATTTTAATGAAAGCTCCATTTCCTTTCCGCCAATTATTGCCCTCATCGGCATATAGACTCTTCCCTGAAGGAGAGACTGGATATGAAAATATAGGTAATTGGGGTCGATATCATAATCGCGAAGGGTCTGTTTATCGATTTTCAAAACATACTCGAAAGAATCCAGCCTCCACCAGCCATAGCGACTGGAAACAGTTTTCACTTCTTTGATACGGGGATTCCTCTGGAGTGTTCTTTCCAGTTGGAAAGTAATCTCTTTAAGTTTTTTCAAGTTATACCCGTAAAACTTGATTCGCGAATCATAGTATGTACCGCCGCCAAAGCTGGAATAGTAGCCCTGAGGATCAAACCCATAAATCCCGATGCTCAACCCAGCAAAATTGGTGGCTAGCTGGATCAATTCTTCCTTAAGCACGAAAGGATGATAAGAATTTTCGATCTCAGGAGGAAAGGTGATGCTGATGTAAGCCCTCTCAGAAGAGACAAAGGTGTTCATCTCTTTTTCATAGTCTTTCTCTAGGACTTTTTTTTCGAACTGTTCGGCCACCACGTCTGTTCTCTCGATATCCGTTCCGGGGGGCATACCAATGCTGACCATAAGGTTTTGTCTGGAATACCAGCGAAAGAATTCCCCTAGAGTCACTTCAGACCTGAACCATCTATAGCTTCCATAAAAAATAAAAACAATCACCAGAATGATCTCTACAGGATGGCGGATGAGGACTTTCAACATCTTTTCATAGGCTTCTCTTATTCTTTCTTTTTTCATCCTTCTGGGCTTCTTCATTAACCTGGGGCTCATGGCTGGTATGAGAGAGAAGGAAACTAGAAATGAGGCAGCGAGAGCCGAAGAGATGACGATGGCCAAAGGAAGATAATAAATCTTCAGACGTCCCTGGAAGTAAGCAAAAGAGAAGAACACGCTTATTGTGGTAAGCGTGGCTGCGATGACCGGCAGGATCACTTCCCTGGCCCCCTGAATTGCCGCCTGCACCGTGGATAATCCTTTCTCTCTGAGGCGAAGCACATTCTCGAAGACGACGATGGAATTGTCAACAAAGAGTCCGAAGCCGAGAGCCAATCCTCCCAAGGTCAACAGATTGATGGAAACTTTGAAAATATAGATGAGATTAAAGGTGATGAGGACTGAAAAGATGATGGAAGAGAGGACTAGAAGAGAGGGCTTGAAACTGCGCAGCACCAGGAATACGAGGAAAAAAATAACCGCTATGATGATCCCTACCAGAAGATAAAGATTTCTCAGGTTTTTCTGGATCTCTTCACTCTCATCATCAACAGTTTTGAAAACCAAATCTCCAGGCAGTTCCCTCTTTATGTCTTCCAGTTTCTTTTTAACGTTTCTGGCAACCTTAAGGGTGCTGGTCCCTTTTTCCTTAGCGATGGTCAGCCTTACTGTAGGCTGGTCGTTGATTCTGTTGATGTAGAACACATCTTGATGAGAAGGAACCACCTGGGCTACTTCTTTGAGCTTGATCGGATTTTCTCCGGAATAGGCAATAATTGTTTCCCCGAGTTCCTTCATCTCCCTGACCGGATCTGAGACTTTGAACAGAAACTCCTGGCTTCCCCGCTTGATCTTTCCCGCCGAATAAGTTTGAGTTCTCTCCTGTACCTTGTATCTCACCAGGTAAGGATGGATACCAAGAGACTTTAATTTTTCCTCGTTCAGGATAATTTTTATCTCAGGCTCAGCTCCACCTGTGACTTCAACTTCTGCAACTCCTTTGATAGCTCCGATGCCCATCTCGATCTTTTCCTTGACCAGCTCTCTTAATCTCTGGAGGGAGTAAGCGCCAGAGATGGTGTAGCTGAGAAAAGATTTGACCTGGAAATCCTCAGGCACATAAGGACGTACAGTGGGCCTTATTCCGTAAGGCAGATCATCCCTTGCCTTGGCGATTTTTTCTCTTAACTCCAACCGGGCAAATTCCATGTTGGTTTTGGATTCGAACTCCAGAGTGATGAGAGAGCGGCCGATCTGGGACTCCGAGCTAATCTTTCTCACCCCTTTTACAGTGGAGCTGAGCTCTTCAAGAAGAGAGGTTATCTGTGTCTGGATTATTTCAGGAGGAACTCCCTGCCATGTGGTCTGGATGTCCATTTGAGGATATTCCTCCTTTGGAGCCAGCTCGATGGGAACGTTGAGAAAAGAATAAACACCGAGGAGCAGGAGAGCCAGGAAGAACATGGCTGTAGCGACCGGGCGATCCACAAAAATCTTCATCTCTTCTCTTGAGCTTTTTTCCTCTCCGCCAGTTCATAGGCTAAGGGAATGAGGACTAAGGTCAAGAAAGTAGCCAGGATGAGTCCGCCAATTACAGATATGGCCAAGGGCTGCTGAAGCTCTGACCCTCTCCCCAGACCCAAAGACATGGGAAAAAGGCCAAAGGCTGTGGTGACCGTGGTCATCAATATGGGGCGGAGTCTTACCCGACTGGCTTCCATGATAGCATCTCTGAGGCCAAAGCCTTTCTTCCTTAATTGGTTGGTGTAATCTATCTTGACAATGGCATCATTGACCACGATCCCGGCTAAAACAACCATGCCGATGATGGAGATCACGTTTAAAGTTTGACCTGTGATAAACAAGGCCCAAACCGCGCCGATTAAACCCATGGGAAGCGTTAAAAGAATCAAGAAGGGATGTTTGAGGGACTCAAACTGGGCAGCCATGATCATATAGACTAAAAGGACAGCCAAAGAAAAAGCAAAAACCAGGCTTCTAAATGATCTGCTCATCTCCTCCTGCTCACCCCCGAAGACCACCCTGTAGCCAGAAGGCAGATCGAGTTCGTCAATCTTTTCTTGGATTCTGGGAACAACCTGGCTAAGCTTGGCACCTCGAAGATTAGCTGTGAGGAGAACCTCTCTCTGTTGGTCTTCACGCCGGATCTCCTTAGGCCCTCTGACTATCTGATACGAGACCAACTCTCTCAAGGGAATAAGAGTCCCAGCATAAGGGATCTGTTCATCGAGAAGGGAATCGATGTTTTCCCTGGTTTCCTGTTCCAGACGGACCAGTATGTCGTACTTCTTCTCCAATTCTCTAAATTTGGACGCCTTTACTCCTCTTACCGCATCCACCAGAAAATTGCTTATGGCGGCAGGTGAGATATCGTATTTCCCCAGGGCTTCCTTCCTGATTCTTATCAGAAACTCCGGCTTACCCTCTCCAATATTAGTGCTTAAATCTGCAATCCCTTTAGTCCCCTTTAAGCTTCTCTCGAGCTCTCCTGCAATTTCGCCCAAACGGTCCAAATCATCGCCTTTGATTTTAAGCCCCACCTCTGCGGTGGCGAAGGCCAAGAATTCGGCGAGAGTGGACTGTTCTTTGAGAAAAGAGAAGCGAAGCCCTGGTAATCTGGAGAGCCATCCTCTCATCCCTTCGATGATCCTTTCCAGGTGGGAAGAACCATTGACTTCCACATAAATTCTGGCTGAATTTATGGATACGTTAGGGTTAGAACTCTCCAAACCGCTGACAATACCGATCTGGGAGAAGAACTCCTTTACCTCATCCTGTCCTCTCATCCACTTCTCCAAGTATGCAACCACACCCGCAGACTGCTCCAGAGAATAGTCTACAGGTGTAGTCAGGTTTAGCTCAAAAGAGGAAGCTTCTGGTTTGGGCATGAGCTCCCGCGGCATTTGAGTGGCAACAATCGCTGTCAAGACTAAAAATCCCAGAGAGCCTGTCAGAACCTTTCCTTTATTTTCCAGTGCCCAGATGAGGAACCGGTGGTAAAAGCTCTCGAATCTTTCATAGAGAAAATTAAATCCCCCAAAGATAACTTTGAGGATAGGCCTGAAGGGAAGAGTGAGGTAACGAAACACCATGAGGATAAGCTGCAGGAGAAAACTGCCTACAAAATTGAACACAAGATATATAGCTTTAGGGATGAAATAGATCAGCCAGCGCAGTCCCAAGAAGGGGTAGAGTAAATATCTCCACTTTGATCTTCTTTTTGTTGTTTCTTCCTCTTCCTTTTTCCAGACTCTTTCGGATTCCTTCCCGGTTTTCTTTTCAAATTCAAACCTCCGCGAAGAGAGCATAGGAAGAAGGGTCAAAGAGACGATAAGCGATGAGATGAGGGCAAAAGTGACGGTGAGCGCCTGGTCTTTAAAAAGCTGGCCTGCCACTCCATGGACATAAATGACGGGGAGAAACACAGATATTGTGGTCAGGGTGGAGGCGGTTACAGCCATCCCCACTTCTTTTGTACCCACATAGGCGGCATCCACAAGTTTTGTCCCCTGTCTTTTATGCCTGAAAATACTTTCTGAGACCACGATGGAGTTATCCACCAGCATTCCCACTCCAAGGGCCAACCCTCCCAGAGACATGATATTCAAAGTGATATCCTGAAAATAAAGAAGATTAAAGGTGGCTATAATGGAAATAGGTATGACTACAGCAATGATGACGGGCGTTTTCAGATCCTGAAGAAAGATAAAAAGTACCAGAAATGCTAATATAGCACCGTAGATGATCGACTTGAGCACAGAGGATATAGCATTTTCGATGTATTTGGCCTGCTCATAAACCTCAAGGATCTCGATCTGAGGATATTCCTTTTCAATTTCCTCCAGTATATCCCGGGCAAGCCTTGTCACCTTGACTGTATTCGCTCCCGATTCCTTCCGGACTAAAATTCCGATGCTTTCCTTGCCGTTAAGGCGAGTAATGCCTTCGCGTTCTTTTATGGAATCCACGATCCGGGCCACGTCCTTGAGCCGGACTACACCTCTTTCTCTAGTGGTTTTAAGGCTGATTTCTCCGATTTCGCTCACCAGCTCAAACTCTCCCACTACGCGCAGAGCGTATTTGAATCTTCCTTTGCGGATAAGTCCTCCCTGAAGATTGCGATTGAAGGCATCGATGCGCTGGGAAATCTCATCTATAGATAGGCCATAGAGGGCAAGAAGTTCAGGATTGACCTCTGCTTGGATCTCGCGTTCCACTCCTCCGGCAATCTCTGCCGATCCGATTCCTTCCACCTGCTCTAACCGAGGCTTGACCAGCTCTTCAGAAAATTCTTTAAGCTCCAGAAGAGTCCTATCTCCAGAAACAGCTAGAATTATGATGGGCTTACTCTGAGGGTCCAGGGGAATGAGAGTAGGGCTTTCCACGTCCTCGGGAAGCATATCTTGGGCACTGTCCAATTTCTCCCGAGTGTGGAGCATGGCAAAATCCATGTCTGTTCCCCAGCTGAATTCTAGGGTCATATATGAGATTCCTTCTTTGGATACAGATTCCACCCGGCGCATGCCAGGAATGCGGCTTACGGCGGCCTCTAAAGGAGCAGTGACTAAAGTTTCTATTTCTTCGGGCGCTACCCCAGGATATTGAGTCATCACGGAAAGTCGAGGGTAGCTGATATCAGGCAAAAGATCGACACTCAACTCCCGGAGGGAGACAAAACCAAGAAGAACAATGGCCAGAAAAAACATGAAGATGGTGACCGGCCTCTTGATGGAAAGCTGTGCGATTTTCATGACTCTTCCAGAGATTTTATCATATTTTTTTCTTTTTCTATCTTAAAGACTGAAAAAATATAAGTAAAATGTCATTGGAAGCACCTTTATTTCCAGATTTTTTGGTCACGAGACAACCTTTTCTTTTTTACTCCTATTTTTCCATCTGTGGTATTTGAGAAGTCTTTTGAGAAGATATTTGCTGCTCTGGTTGGATTCCCAATTAAAAATGCCGTCTATCTGAGGGACAATCTTGTCTAGGTCATCAAAATTAGTCAAGATGGTCATAATCCTTTGAAAAGTCTTGGAGGGATAGGATCCATCAATCTCATTCCACTTCTCTAGAGCTAACTCATACATCCCTTCATCCCAGAAGAAACGTCCGAGAGCAAAGAGCCCCCGATCTCTTGTGCTGCCTCCCATCTCGATGATCATTCTGTAGATTTTCATCTGCTCGTTCCTGTATCTCTCCAATACTTCTTCTATGGACTTGTATCCTCTCCTCTTCAGCTCTGAAATGAGTTCTTCATATACTTCCTTGACTACATAGGCTTTTGCCTTTTTGTTGAATGCATTTCTTCTGTAATACTTCTTGTTTACCAGCTTCTTAGCCTCCTCATAAGCATTAAAGAGGTAGACCAGGCATCTCCTCTCGAAGTCATAGTGAGCAGCCAAGCAAACTAAAAATTCCACGCCTGTTTCTGTATCTGGATTCTCCTCCCAAAAAGAGGGATAGAAAATGTCCAAGGAATTGTTGTAATAAAGCTCTTCAATAAAATCGAATGCCGCTGATACAGGTTCGATAACAATGATGACATTGCTGAGATTGTTATAGAGGAACTCCCTGGTTAATCGAGCCAAATCCCCTTTATTCGCATCATATGTTTCCAGATACTTCTCGCAAAAATACCAGAATTGGTCATTCTCTGACAGGTTCATCAATCCATCAAGAGTCTGTTCTATCTGTTCACCGGATATGTGCAACGCATTTTTGAGTGGAGGTCTTGGCCGGGGAGAAGACTCTGGCTCTAATTGGATTTCCTTGAGTACAATTACCACAAAATCATCGCCGGTTATCTCTGGAAAGTGTGATTTCCTTGTTTTGTCTTTAAGCCGGCTTACAACACTCTTCTTCAGGACAGGAAAACCTTCTACTATATAAAAAAGATTTGCTCCATGGGCCAAAATCTCCTCATAAGGAGATTGCCGGAAATAGTATTCAGCGGGTATGTATCTGATCCCTGTTTCTGTCTCTACTCTTACTTGATTCCTTTTGACTTCTGCATATTCCCGCTCCCTTTTTTCATGTTTTCTTAGATATTTAAGCTTTTCCCGCTTCTCCTTGGTCAGAGTATAAAATCTCAAGTTTTGCTTTCCAGGAATGGGCTCTGAGACAATCACTTTATCTCCAGAGTTCAATTCGAAACGGCTTTCTTTCTTTAAGAACTCCAGAAAATCATCGATGGTTACATCCGATTCCTGGCCGCCGGCTTCTTTCTGCGTTTTAAGCCTCGAATAGGAACTAATGAGTCTTTTATAGAATTCAACTTTTTCCTTTTTCCCTAGTTTCCAGTAAGGCCAATTTTTCCCTTCAAGAATACGCAAGAGATCTTTTTTGTCTTGGCCGGAAAAGAGCTCATCCATGCTTTCCTCACCGAGCGCAGTATCTTTCATCTCAGAAAAGGCCTGGGCAAATGCCTTATAGTCATCTTCAACAGCTTTTTCTCTGGATATCGAAGCGGATGACTGCAGGAAATAGAGGAATCCCACTAGGACCATATGGATGAAAAAGGAAAGAAAAATAGCGAAGGAAAAGGTGGTCGATCTTCTCCTGATCTTTTTTATGATTTTCTTGAATAAACTTGTTAGAAGTGGAGGATCACTTTGATAGACCCAGAAGAGCTCTTTGGAGCTTTCACCTTTCATATATCCCGAATCTTCCCCCTAAAATTATTATCGTACATATGCAAAATTTTATCAAATTGAAATTATCAGCTTACCCTAATTAATTATCTTGAGTGTTAATCCTTATCTTAAGCTTCTTTCGCAACTTTCAATGACTCTGCATAGTTTATAAGTATGAAAATCTGATACAGATTTTTAAAAATCTTTGAAGGAAGGGAACGATGATAAACAACACTGCGAGAAAAACATCTTTATTCATTATCATTTTCATAGTTCTTGTCATTCAAGGTTTTTCGCAAAAGTCGCTTAATGTGGCTGTTTTAAATTTTGAGATGATTCTTCAAAATTCTGAAGAAGGTAAAAAAGCATCTGCCCAACTCCTGGAAAAAGAACAAGACTTCAGAAGTCAACTAGCAAGTATTAACAACAAAATCGAAGAATTAGAGAAGAAACTGGACGCTCAAAAATTTACCTTGTCTATCGAAGCACAACAACAGCTCGTATTAGACATCGATATACTGGAAACGAAATACAAAAGATATGAAGAAGATTCAACCAAAGAATATCGACAGTTGCAGTTCAGATTATTTAGTAAAATCAGGGATGAGGTTCTTTCAATTGTGGAGGGAGTGGCAAAGAATAAAGAATTCAGTTTGGTTTTAGACCTTTCCACAACTGGATTATGGTATTTTGATTCTTCCCTGGATATTACGAATGAAGTTATCAGAAGATATGATGTAGCTAAAGAAGCAAAAAAATAATTCCCTATTTAATAGCTTATTCTGAGAATCTAAATCTGAATTTATATATCTTTTAGCTCAAAACTGACTAGAACTCTTGCTTTGATTCTGATCCGTCCAGGTGAAAAACTGCTCATCGGGCCCAAGGCGCTTCTTATTAAACCATGTGGAATTTCATAGATTTTCTCTGCCTCATTGTAACTACCTTGCCAATTCTGCCAGTCGAATGGCTTCTCACAGATTCGATGAGGTTTGCCAACTTTCTGGCCAAGCTCCTCTGCCATATCAATTGCTTTTTCCCGGGCATCTTTGATGGCAAGTATTCTTGCCTGATTCCGATACTTCCATAATTCTGTATCACAAATATAGATTCCATAAACACGATTGACACCGGCTTTAAGGAGACTGCTAAGCATATCATCTGATTTAAATGTATATTTCATTCTTAAAACGATTGTCTTCTGGACAAAATATCCTATGATTGCTCTGCTTTGGTATTTATAAATTGGCTCAACATTGATAATTTCGGTCTTTATATTACTTGGTTTAATTTTATATTTTTTGGCTAGAGCAAAGACTGTTCGAACTCGTTTATCATTATCGTTTTTGGCCTTCATAATATTTCTATTTCGAGTCTCAATTCCTAACTTGAGGAGAATCTCATCGGGCTCAACATTAACCTTTGCTTCACCGACAACAGTAATGAGATGTAGCTCCCTTCTCTCACCACTCCAACAAAACAACGATGATGCAAAACTAATAATCAAGATGATAGAACATCTTTTCATCATGGCTATTCCCTATTTCTTAATACAAATGAGAAACAATAAAATTCCCTCTTTGATCCCTTTTGCTTATTAAAACTTATAATTTATTTTTTATTTATTTCCAATTTGGCTCCCACATGTTCATCTTGGATGTAGAGCTGTCTCAATTTAAAAGAATGCCTTTTCCCATTGAACAGGAAGGGCTCCTCCATCCCTGAAGAAAACAGCTTCCCCTCTGTTTCTTTCAAGAATTCAGGATGCAAGTACAGAATAATTTCATCCCGCATTTTGATCTCTTCAATATCAAGTTCTCCTGCATAGTCCAGGGCAGCCCTGTTAAAATATTTTATCTTACCTTTCTTGTCAAAAATAAAAATTGCCTCTTCCCTGCTCTCGGCTGTATCCTCCAAGCCTTTGGCAATAAGGATTAAATCACGAGAGCGTTTCCACAATCTTATTTCTCTGAAGGGAAAAATAATCCGGAGGCCAAACCAGTAAAGAGACCAGGCAACTATTTTAGGAATTTTCCCTATTTTTCCAAGTATTGATAGGACTCTATTCTTGATTAGTTCAAGATCACTCTGGGAGAGAGGGCTCGCCTTCAACAGGTGAGCTTTTCCATATTTGCCACATATTTCCAAAACTCTCTTCTGAAGCTCTTGGCTGCAAATATGCATATGGAGAATATTTCTTACAGTGGATAAAGGGCTTTCTATCGGATTAGGTAAAGATTCTATATCTTTCACAAGCTTTTCTTTATCTTTTTCTTCCAGGCCTTCAATTTTTATTTTCAAACAAAGGCCTGGCTGTTTTGCTTCTTCAAATTTATAACCCAGAGAAGATTTCTGGATTATAATTTTTTTCCGAAATTCTTCTATAAAATCCTCAATCTCCCTTTCTTTCCCTAAAGCAGAGAGCCAGCCTTCTAATACATAAACAAAACCTAAGCCACCCGCATCCACAATGCCTTTCCTGTTCAAAATAGGAACTTCCTGAATTTCTGGATTCAATAATTCTTTGACTGTCGCGATATAAGCTTCTTTCAAAATTTCAGCGATATCTTTCTCTTTTTGTAAACATTCCATGGCTCTTCTTGTTGAAATCCGCATAGTGCTCAGTATGGTGCCTTCTTTGGGGGATCTGAAGGAAAGATAGGCAGCTTTTGTTCCTTCCTCCATGGCTCTTACAAAATGCTTGGCGTTCAGTCTCTTGATATCATTCTCGATATGATAAGAGGAGAAACCAGAAAGATAGGCAGCCACGCCTGTACCAGAGAAACCTGTACCGTTTTCACAGGCACGAAAAGCAATCTGTCTGACTGTTTCACTCAGAGAAGACAGATCAAGATTTTCAGAGATATCACTCAAGGTAAACGATAAATTCTTTCCTGTATCAGCATCGATGACAGGGTAGATATTCAATCTGTTCAACGTGCTCTCGTTTTTTTTCAGTTTTCTTCCTGCCCTTTCGAACATCTCAGCTAATACAAAACCGGTTATCTCTTCGTACCCAAATTTCCTCACAGCAGCAGAAAGTGTATACGGCCCCGCATGAGATCCAACCAGGGGTCCTGTCTGATAGGTAGAGATTTCTTTTAAAAATCCTCCAAATCGCTTTCTTACCAGCTCTTCAAGTTTGGCAGCCCTTTTTCTTGTCTCCGCGCAGGCATAATTTATCCTCACCGAAATCTTCTCACCAAAGCCTGTAATCTTCTCCATTTCGGAAATGATTTTCGCTTCCACTCTTACCCTTGGCACTGTCACCAAAGGCACAGGAACACCATTTTTTAGAGTTATGATGGAGGAAAGTTTTAATAAGTCAGCAATGTAAGAACCTAACTTTTTAAGCCTCTTAACTCTGCCGCTTTTACGGAGATAGCGAAAATTATAAACGGCTGCAAGCAGATGGATTTTTTTCCTGACTCGGTTGAGATAGTCTGCAATGGCCGTTGCATTACTCCCCTTCTGGGCTAATTCAGCTGCTTCCTTGACCGCAAAATATTGGGCACTAAAGGCTTGTCTGGAATCTACTACTTTTATCTCATTGCCGATGTCAGCGCTGACTAATTCAGCGGCTCTTTCAATGTTTTCATATATCTTGCTCAACTCTTTAGGAAGTAGAACACAGACGACATCTTTTTTCCCCTCCGAAGCCTCTCTGATGATATTCTTGCATTTCTCGACAGAAATAGCTCCTGTGGTGGGAATTTCATCTTTTTTCTTTGCTTTGGAAAGGTATTTAAAGAACGAATCCTTGTTGTTAAAAATGCCTTCTTCAAAATTTTCTTTGTGGTTGGAAATAATCCTTATGGATTTCCCGTCTTTGTTGATGATGTTAAAAGGGATAATGGTTATTTTAAGCCCGCGGGCAAAGTCCTCTTCCAGATCAGAGGATTCGTCAACGATAATTCTTGCCAATCTCATCTTGTTTTGAATAGAGAATAGAATTTATGGTTGTCATTAAAATGAAATGTGAATTTATTTATTCCATTTATGGAATCTTTCCTATTTCTTAGATCCTTAAATATTTATTTCCTCTTATTTTTAACTTTTCCAATCAATATTGTATACCGTTAATATCATATATCCACTCTCTTTTTTCTCTAAAATATAGAGATGATCGTTTTTAGCCCTGATGAATGGATACAACGGACCTGAACTAAACCGAGTAAGCAGACTTTTTAAACTGGCTCTTCCGATGAAAATTCCCTCTCTATTAAAAATATCAACTATGTTTTCTGCGGAATTATCTCCTTTTTCATATGTCATAGAAAATAGCCGTCCTCCATCATCAGAAAAAATAGTCATAAACGGAGGTAGCTGACTGGGAAATTTAGGTTCATCCTTGAGAGACTCCTCAGAAGGTTTAAATTCCATGACTTTTTTCTTAAACTCCTTTTTATCCCCATAAACATATTCCTTTTTTATTTTTCGAATGAGATTTCCATCAAAATCATACACCCAAATCTCATAGCCCCTTACAGCATTGGCTACATATATTTTCTCATCTGATATGCTGAAGATAAAGATGTATGGAGCAATTGCACGACCTTTTTCCTTCAAAAAATTGGGAATTCTTTGCCTGTCGAGTTCTCTTATCTGCTCAAACTCAGAATTGCACAATATTAATGGATATTGATAGATATAATCTCCTTCCGGGTCCGCCATTTTCCTGACTATCATCTGGTTCCCATTGGAGAGAGGGATTATTCCCCAGATGTTTGAATCCAGGCGAGTTTCCTCGATGAGATTACCATCCTTGCTAAAAACTAGAAGCTTCTTGTTTCCGTAATCTGTTATGACTATTCTATCCTGATCATCTATCCCAAAATATGTGATGAATTGAATTTCTCCTGGCCCCTGGCCTTTATCTCCAAATGAGGTTTTGAAGTTCCCGTATCTGTCAAATTTATATATAAATTTACTTGTCTTCCCTTCAGGCAAAAAAAAGATATTCCCCTCAGAATCAATATCAAAAGCTTTTATATCTGTTAATCCTGTGCTGGCTATGCCATTTCTTTCTGTATCAATGGAAAATTCTCTTTCAAGGTCAAATGTGCCCGGTTCACCCTCGACTTTATGAGGCTTTAGGTGATTAACAACAACTTGCACTCCATTTTCTACATATTTTTCTACTTTATCCTGTCGAGGTCCGCAGCAGAAAAATAAAGAAAAAATGATAATGAGATGAATGGTCTTAATAAAACTTTTCATTTATCCCCCCTTTTAATCGGCTTGACTATAATTCCTTTTGCCATATCAAACAGATCACCTTTAATGTTTGGGAAGTAATCCCTTGCCTTTCTTTCAGTATATAATTATTTATTAATCGGGCCTATTTATTTAAGCAACTTTAACATTTTATTTTCAAACTCTCTAAGTGTAAGTTTGTCCTGGCTAGTATTGCCGACAACATACATGCCGAAGAATAAACAGGCTTTAAAAACGGAAATGAGTTTTTTTCCGTTCTTCCCTTTTTTGGATTATATCATAAATCAGGAAGCTATCCTGAATTACAGTGGTAGAGAGAAGGCTGATTCTTTACCAGTTAAAAGGCTTCCGATATCCTTTTCTTTATTATCAGCTAAATATTTTTTTACAGCCTGAAAGCCCAGATATTTACCAGCACGGGGAGGAAGATCAAGCTTTGGGTTTCCTTTGAAATAGAAATCCAATAGCTCCTGGTTAGAAAACTTACCCGAACAAAAGATTTCTCTCAGATGAGATTCGTTCGCCTGGCACCAATTCAACCTGTCTCTTCTGAAGAGAAGATGATCGGCTAGCGGAGAGTTTGGAAAAGCTAATTTTGAAAAATACGTTCCCAATCCTTCTGAAATCAACAGCCATTTGAAACTCATTCGCTCTGGAATATCTCCATCACTCGAGTTCAAAAGAAAATGAGCATACTCATGGGCAAAGATGATCTTTAACAAACTGAAATCTTTGAATCTCTCCAGTCCAAAACAAATCACAGGTTTTCCTTTGAAGTTCATCACAAATCCATCGGGACTGAAGAACCCCACAAAAAGATAAACATCTGGCTCCTCTGTTGGAGGAATGATTTCTATACATCTCTTATATGCCTGAGTGATAATTTTTTCGGGAGGAGAGGCAGATAGGAAAGATTGGAGCCAGGAATAATCAGATACTTTAATCTTCTCTACTCTCTCCTTTAGGGATGAAGGATCGAGAAGCGGGAAGTGTGAGAAGTAAATATCTAAAAACTCCTGGTGGAGCTGGTAATAATATTCATAATAGATTTTCCATTTGCCAAGAGATATAGAGATTCTCTCCACAAACCGGAAAAAATCCTTATAGAGGGGAAAAATCTTCATGTTGAGTTAAGTCAGACCTTTAGGAGTCTGTATTCTATGGACTTCTCAAATTCCCATAACCTCCTTCTCTGTTATTTTGCCTCTTGACTCTTCCTTTTTCAATATTTTCTTAATGGATGATTATCATCATGAAGAAATTATATTCTGTTCCTCATTTTTGCTGTTGAGCAGCTCATTTAAATCATAGATTTTCCCAAGAATCAATTCTGAATCAGATAAGAATTGAAGGTTTCGGAAAATTCCTGGGAATTTTGTAAATAGAGCATATTAATAAACCTTCCTCCACTCTTCTGTATCCGAATCAATTCTCCAGAGTACACATATCACGTGGCAGGAACAGACAATATTGTGCTATTGACAAATAATGTTCCTGTTGATATAAACAATAGCGTTGGTCATATGACCAATATTATTGGTTAAATGACTGATTAATCTGAATTATTCATGGATTATTATTAAATGTTAGAACCATTATTTGAATCAGAAATCAAAGAGAAGATTCTTTTGTATATCTATACCAATGGCGAATCCTATCCTAGAGAAATGGCAAAACTATACAATTTTCATCTCAATGCCGTCCAAAACCAATTGATGAAACTAGAAAGTGGCGGCGTTCTCTACAGTAAACTCAGGGGAAGGGTGAGGTTGTTCGGGATTAATCCCAGATATCCCTTCAAAAAAGAATTAGAAGCCCTTTTAGAGAAAACATTGAGATTTATCCCTAAAGAAGAGGCACAGAAGTTCTATATCAAAAGGCTAAGGCCTCGCCGCTCTAAAAAGCCGCTCTAAATGAAAATCAAAGATATCTCCTTAAAAGATCTGGCTATTTACGTCTCCGACTACTTATCTAAACATGGGATCGATACGGTTCTCTCAGGAGGCGGATGCGTTACTATTTATACTGATAACAAATTTATTTCTTACGACTTAGACTTTGTTTTGATCTCGACTGAAAAACAGAAAGAAATAAAATCATTATTAGAAAAAATAAGTTTTCATTCAGAAGGGAGGCATTTCAAACACAAAGATACTGAATTTTTCCTTGAATTCATTCCTCCTCCCCTTTCTGTCGGAGAAGAGCCTGTAAAGGAAATTTCGGAGATAAGAAAAGGAAATCGGACTTTGAAGCTTCTCTCCCCTACTGACTGCGTCAAAGATCGTTTAGCCGCATATTACTACTGGAATGACAGGCAATCCTTAGAGCAAGCTATTCTTGTCTGTGCAGACAATTCCATCGATATGAAAGAAGTGGAAAGATGGTCAAGAAATGAAGGAATGACGGCTCAATTCGATATATTTAAAAGACAACTCAAAGAGAGATTGAGTGAGGCATGATTATCATTGATTATAAACACTTTTTCTTCATCAAACGTAGATTTATAATAAGTACATTCAATTCCATTCAAAGACTTGCTGATGAAAGAGAAATGGCAAAGGACAGCTTTAATCTTTGTTCTTTTATTACTTCTATCCTGTGCCCCAAGGAAAAAGGTTCCATTTACACCAGAGCAAATTGCCGAATTTGGCAATAAAATAAAGAAAGCCCAAGTTCTATTTAATCGAGGAAGTTATTCCTGTCTGAAAAAAGCGCTTCACATCTTTGAGGAACTCCTCGATTTTCCTCCTTATCAAAAATTAGCTAGAGAAAATCTGGTTAAAACGGCCATCCTCTTGTGCCTGAGAGAAAACGAAATCGGAGTTATAAACAACAAATATTTCACCACTGCCAATGAGCATGTCCGGTCTTTTCCTTCTCTCTCTCAGTATTCCACTTGTTTAGAATTTGTCAAGGTAAGTTCGACAAGAACCAGGGGAGCATTATCCAATCCTCTCGAAATCCAATCAATTGAAAATTTTTTTAATTGGCTGAAAACAAACGCCAATTCCTTTGCCTCCCAGTTAAGAGAAAAAGCAGAATCTGATGTGTTCTCTGCCTATATCTATATTTCTCTCTATTCAGAATTCCATTATCATATTAACGACAAAGACGATCTTTCCCGTTTACTTAAAATATTTCCCGATTCACCATTAATCTTTTATAAGCTCGCTATCTCTCAAGAAGTCAACCCCAGAAGCTTGAAGGAACTCATCATAAAAGAGCCTTCCTTTTATGAAGCCTACTTCTTCCTAGGAAAAACAGACCTTATGTTTGGGAAAATTCTTACAGCCGAGAAAAATTTATTGAGAGCTTATGAACACTTTCCCAGCTCCATTTCATTAATGAGTTCCTTGAGTAAGGTTTATTTTGCTCTCGAAGAAATGGAAGAATGCCTCGAATATAACCAAAAAATATTGCAGCTCTCACAAGATTACAGAGATGCTCTTTTGGGAAAAGCCATTTGCCTGAGTTATTTAGGGCGAAGTGAAGAAGCAATTAAAGCCCTCAACAGGATTCTTGAGCTCAGTACATACCTCATGGGAGAAACCTATTACTGGCTGGCCTGGAATCGGAATGAGCTCGAATATTATCAACAAGCCTGGGAAGATATCGAAAATGCCAAGAAATATCTTATAGGACATCACGAAGTGTTCACTCTTGCGGGTATCATCGCATTCGGCATGGGTCACTGGGAAGACTCAAAAAAAGAATTCATGGAGGCAATTCGATTGGGCTCGCCGGGTTGTGACCCCTTCTACTATCTAGGAAAACTATATGTCTCCTGGGAAGATTGGGGACAATCGGCTCTTCATTTTGAAAAGGCTGCTCAATGTCATGAAGGACAAGAAGCAGCCCTTATAGAAAAAATCAGGGAGTTAGAAAGCTCATCTCTTTCTGAAGAGAGAAAAAGGAAGCTTACAGCAAGAAAAGAGAATCAACTGAGAAAAACCCGCCTGATAAAGGCGACCTGTTTCTACAACGCAGCCGCAGGTTACTTTAACTGCGGGAAAATGGGGGAGGCTCTTGAGCAGGCTCAAAAAGCATCTCTCAATAAAGCTCTCCAGCAGCGAGCACAGGAGTTGATTGCAAGAATCAAGAAGGATAAGAAACTGGGGCGAAATCAGAGAAAACCTTTAAAACCGGCATCTAAAAAAAATATTTACATCTGTAAAGTAATTTTACAGAGAGAAGCTTCTTCGTTCACCTTATCTATTTGAAAAAAAATAAATTAAAAACATTTCTTCAGGCACAAAAGTTGCTTTTTATATAAACAGTCGGGGAATATTGAGCGTAAAAGCAGTGTTAAGGGAATATTTCCCTGTTTCAACTGTATATATTTTGGGAGCTTGAGTGAGGCAAATGGAAAGAATCGATGATAGAAAGCTTATTTCCAGAGCCAAAGAGGGAGACATGGAGGCCTTTGAAGCTTTGATCAGAAAATACGGAAAAAACATCTATTTTCTCTGCCACGGGATGACCCATGCCCATCAGTCTGCTGACGATCTCTCTCAAGAAACCTTCATCAAGGCCTATTTTTCTCTGGATAGATTTAAAGACGGGATGAACTTCTACACCTGGATTCGAAGAATAGCATTGAATACCGCTCTTAATTATCTTGATAAAAGAAAAAGGGAGGAGCCTCTCGGAGAAAGGGAAGATAGAATCACCCACAGTGATTCTTCTCACAGACAAGAATCGCCTCATGAAGAGCTCCAAAGAAATCAAATGGAACGCAAATTCAAGCATGCTCTGAGGGCTCTTCCTTCTGATCAGAGGGTTGTCTTTATCTTAAGAACCTATGAAAATCTCAGTTATAAAGAGATATCCCAGACATTGAACATTCCTCAGGGAACAGTGATGTCCCGCCTGAAAAGAGCAAGGGAAAAAATGAAAGCCCTTCTCTCTGAATACTTATGAAGGAGATATTGATGAGTCACAAGAAAATCAAGGATAGATTAGGAGCTTATCTCGACGGAGAGCTCGACCAAAAACAGGAGGAAAAGATCAAGAATCACCTGAAATCCTGCTCAAGCTGCAGAGAGGAGCTTGAGATCTTAGAAAAACTCGAAAACCTATCAACCCAGTTTTTAACTGTCTCTCGAAAAGAGGAGTATTGGGAATTGCTGCCGTCCAGGATTACTACTCAAATAAGAGAAAAAATTTCTGAAACACCACCTAAGGAGGCTAAAATGTTTCATGATTCATTTATCCGACCGGAAAAAAATATAGGAATGAAAGCTCTAGTCTTTCCCGTCTCGCTGGCAGTCCATGTCATCATGGCACTTATTTTAGTGGTTTATCCTCTTCTCACCACCGGGAATCTGCCTCAAGTAGAAATCTACAGCGCATTCCTCGCCCCTCCCCCGCCTCCTCCTCCACCTCCTCCTCCACCTGCTAAAAAACGTC
>CAYVAT010000041.1:0-25088 GCA_964449165.1 uncultured Eubacteriales bacterium
ATCCCTGCCTTTCATCATATCATGCTTGTCGCTCTTGGTTCTTTTAATAGGCAGCAGCACTTCGCTTTTCTCCAAAGTTTTCGCTTTGGTCGAAGGCAAAGTACAATCTGTAGATGGAAAGCCAATCGCAGGGGCCAGGGTGATCATAATTTTCAATGAAGATGGATCAAAGATTGAGCTCTTCACAGATAAAAAGGGAATGTGGAGAAAGGCCAATCTCCGTCCTGGAGCTTACACCATAGGCTTCATCGCCGATGGGTATGAACCGGAAAACTTCGATGTCAACCTCTCAGCGATAAAAAAGAATCCATCAATAGACGTAAAACTTTCCCCTATTCCCGAATCCCCGTTGGCAAAAGGAGACGCGCTTTATGAACAAGAAAAGTATGAAGAGGCCTTGGAGGAGTACCAAAAAGTTATCAAAGAAAATCCTGACCTCTACCTGACCTTCGATAAAATCGGAATCTGCTACCTCAGGCTGGATAACCAGGAAAAAGCCATCGAATATTTTAAAAAAATGCTGGAACATGATCCCCAATCCCTTGGTACCTTGATCAACCTCAGCGCCATTTATTTCGAACAGGGAAACCTGGAGGAAGGGATGAAATACTTCAAACAGCTCGACGAATCAACCCTGACCGACAAAGGAACTTTCTACAACATCGGTGTCCTTCTTTTCAAAAACAATCAGATAGATATGGCTATAGAATACCTTGGAAAATGTGTGGCTATGGATCCAGATTTTGTAGATGGGCACTATCAACTCGGCCTGGCCAATCTCAATAAAGGAGATATGGAAGAGGCCAAGAAGAATTTTAAAAAAGTCATCGAATTGGCTCCTGAATCCGAGAAGGCAGCAACGGCGAAATCCATTCTGGAAAATATTAAGTGATCCTGGAAGAGAGAAGATAGGCTAATATAAGTCGCAAGACTTCTTACGATCTGAGTCCTCAATTACCTTTAAAGAATCCCCTAAGATCCTTCCTTCCATATCTTCCTATAGACTAATTCCTGTAGCCCAAACAAATTTCCCAGACAAACCTCAGCCCCTCTTTTTATGTTAAGCACCATTTAAATCAGATGAAGAATGGCTAACGAGAGGAAAAAGGGGCAATAATTATCCAATAATCTGGAATAAAATACGAAAATTTGGATTAATAAAAAGATTTACAGTAAGCCTTTTTCATAAGATGCAGATTTAATTAAAGTTACATGATTTCTTCAATTGGCATAAATTTTGCTGAAAAGATTATGAAACAATTAAACAAAATGTCACTCAACCAAAAAAGAGAGGAGGTGCAAATAAGGGATACTTTAAATTTAATGGCTAAAGGTATGGAACCAAAACTCAGAAAGGAGTTTTGATTCTTGGGTACTGATTACAAAACTTGCTTCAAAAAGAGGCAATAGAATTTCCCGAAAATTCGGGAAAGGAGGATTACGAATTGAGTAAGTTTAAAGCCTTAATCACCTTGGCTATATTCTTTATCATCGTCTTTGCAGCTTACTCCGCTGAAAAAGGGACCCTCCGCGCTGTAGTCGTCGATGATGAGGGCACGCCGCTTCCAGGCGTTTCCTTGATACTCTCCAGCCCGGTCATGATGGGGACAAGGACACAGATTTCCGATGAGAATGGCGAAGCTCTGTTCATCAACCTGACTCCAGGCATCTATGAAATCACTTCAAGCCTAGAAGGATTCCAGGGAAAGACTTCCCAGAATATCCGGATCTACCTAGATAAACAGACGCTTCTGCAGATCGAGCTCCAGCCGGCAACTATTGAGGAGAGTGTGACAGTCACCGCGGTCTACCCTGCTGTGGATACCACAAAATCAGTGATTGCCGAGCACATCACCCATGATACAATAGAATCCCTGCCCATCGCCAGAGATTTTGTCGGCTATCTGCAGCTGGCCGCAGGGGTTAACATCGTCCCCAACTCTCAGGGACGAGACATGCCTCAAGACCCGGCCGGTAAAGGTGGCCTGAACTACCGCGACCGCGGCGCCCAGGGACCAGACCCATTATCGAACACTGGAGGAGGCAAGAGAGGGTCACGTGACAACCTCTACTTCCTGGACGGCATGAACATCACAGGATTATCCTCGCAGACATCCCTGATGACTTTCAACAACGAAGTCATTCAGGAGCAGGAACTGATGACCTCTGGGGTCCCGGCTGAGTACGGAGGTGGGAAAGGTGTGGTCGGAAATGTCGTAACCAAATCGGGCGGCAACAAGCTTTCCGGCTCTGTGAACTTCTACTATCAGCCTAAAGGCCTCTTCCTGCCTTTTGGCGGCGACAGCTACGATGGGGCAGACAAGCCTGATACTACTCTAAATGAGAGCACCTTACTTGACGCTTACAAAGATAACAAGTACGACACAGCCTTCACTCTTGGCGGACCGGCATTGAAAGACAAGGTCTGGTTCTTTGGCTCCGGCCAATACAGGAGCAATGCCAGTGATCTTCCGCTTTCAGAATCTGCCTCTCCAACACGGGAAGCAGTGGACTACTCCCAGAAGCGTATCGGCCTTTTCGGAAAGCTCACCTTCAAGCTAAGCGCCAACGACTCCTTCAATTTCATGTATTTCTGGGATGATTACGATATCACCGGTGACCGAGACCAGAATCTCCCCAAAAACCGCCAGCAGCTGAACGAGTACGGCATGGGTGCCTACAGCGCTTACTACCAAAGGGTTTTTGGAACCAACCTGATTGTTGACTTCCGCTACGGCCATTATTGGTGGGGACGGGTCTTCAGCCCCCGCTATAAAGATGCTGGCATTCCAGACACACTCTATTATGTAGCCGGAACATATCCTGCCCGCTCTGAGTATGTGTTTGGAGGTTATGCATGGAATAGGGACGATGATAACACCAGAGACCAGCTCCAATTCAATGCTGAATACTATCTGGGAAACATGCGGCTCAAAGCGGGAATTGCCTACTGGAACGAGTACGACAAGGATGACTCTTACTACTACTTTGACAAGCAAAGCCGAACCTCTCTCGATCCAAACCTCTCCGGCTGGACCTTAGGAGAGCTACTTGATGCGGGCGTCTGGGCTCCCAGTGAATATGAACAGAGACTTCTCCCCCGCCTGAACAATTACTGGGACGCGACTTCAGACTACTTCGATCTCAATCATGACCATGTGGTTAGCGATGAAGAGCTGAGGCAGGCTACCTTTACCGACCTGAACGAGCACGGCCTGAATTTCACCAGAACCCTCCATGTCCAGACAGGAGCCAACAAGGTCAGGGCCATGCGCTACATCGGATATCTGATGGATGACTGGAAGATCAACCAGTACTTCACCCTCAATGCCGGTGTTCGTATCGAAAGCCACCACTATAGAAACTCTGAAGGCGGCACAATTCTCGACATGCCTCTTGCCTTCCTGCCCAGAATTGGTCTGGTCTGGAACATCGGCGGCCGAGGAACACACAAGCTGACCGCCTTCTACGGTCACTTCTCCGACCCCATGCCCTTTGGCATGATCCACTTCGCTGGAAACATCTCCGGCCGCGTCTCCCATGAACAGATATGGCTGAACGGCGACTGGTATACCTTCCGTATCCGCGGCTCGGCTGAACAGAGAGACTGCGTCTGGACACCCAACACCAGGGATAATTATGGCCGTGAGTTCTCATTGACCCACGAGATCGATGTGGGCAACGGCCTTGTCTTTTCCACCCAGGGCTACTACCGTGGAGACCGCAATATCATCGAGGACTACGACCTGTACACCTACGTTAATGCCTATGAAGGTGATCCCCTCTGGGGCCATCTCGACCTTTCCTATGAAGACTTTGGCTATCCAGCTTCCGGTCCTCCTGAAGGCGTCAACTACTTCCTCTCCAACCTGATCGGTGCCAAGAGAGACATCTGGGGACTGGACTTCGAGGTCTCCAAGAGGTTCGAGGGCGGTTCCTTCATCGTTGCTCAGTACTCCTTCAAACACGCCACAGGAAACAGTCAGTCTGACGGAAATGCCGACCTGCAGGGCGACATGATCGAGATCGACCCGCGGAATCCCTGGATGTTGGGAAACACCCCCGGCAGCATCCCCCATATGATCAAGCTCTTCGGTACCTACAGGACTCCTTTTGGATTGGATATCGGCGCTCTATTCTACTGGAATTCAGGGATGTACTTCACCGAGTCCTATTCCTTCCTCCCCGGAGCTTACGACATTTACATCAATTGGCCTCTGAATGACGCCTGGACAGATTTCGCCAAGACAGGAGGTGAAAAAACCCCGGCTTACTACCAGATCGACCTCAAGCTCAACTACGGACTGAGACTCTATGGATCTGCTGTCCTTGATTTCTTCCTGGATGTGTACAATCTGACCAATAACCAGTCCGGCATCGAAATTGCCTATGCCCAGAACGACCAAACCTGGCTCTACAAGGATATCACTGAGATCCTGATGCCCATGAGGTTCTACGTCGGAGCTAGAATCAGATTCTAAGCTGAAACAGAAGCAAGAAGAGGCTGGCACCGCCTTTAGGGAGCCAGCCTCTTCTTTTATCATCCTCTTTGCCTTTTATAGTCATCTATTATGAGCTGGATTTGATTAATCAAATACCTATATTACTTCTGTAGTGAGTTTGATGAATAAAACCTACAAATTAAAAATGATGTGGGTTTGACGAGTCCAACCCCTAGAGACCGTTTCATGCTATAATGAAATCGTAAATAAAGCAGGCTCAGAAATATATAAAAAGCATTCCTATAATGTCATAAAAAATGATTTCCATGAAAATAGCAATGATTTGGTTCATGCAACCAATTGTTTAATCTCAGCGTACTTAAATACAGGGAGGATAAGAGAATGAAAGTAAAAAGACTGATTTTTCTTATGCCTCTTATTGCTCTTCTGGCAGGACACCTTGCCTTAACCCAGGAGTCGAAGAGAAAAACTTCCCAACAAGAACAGGAAATCCCCCGAACCGCCTATGAGATCGAGGTCATCGTGACCAACGTCGATGTGGTGGTTACAGACAAGAAAGGAAATCGAGTCTTTGGTCTCAAGCCAGAAAATTTTGAACTCTACGAAGATGGCCTCCTCCAGAAGCTGACCAATTTCTATGAGGTCAAAGGGATGGACGTCTACACATCCTCTCCAGATAAAGAAAGGGAAAAACTGGTGGCTTCTCCCCAACCTCTGCCTAAAAGCTCTCCCCGATTCCGCAACAAGATCATTTTCTATTTCGACAACTGGCATCTCCATCCTCTAAACAGAAACTGGAGCATAAAAAGACTGGAATCTTTCATCAACAACAACTTTTCAATTGAAGATGACTCTACCCAGGGTATGGTCGTTTGTCTCGACCAGAAACTCGATTTAGTCCAGGACTTTACCTCAAGCCCTTACACCTTGCTCCAAGCTATTGGGGAAGTCAAGGAGCGTTCCGGCCAGGCCCTGCTGCAGCAAAGGACGAGAGAAGACCTGAAAAAAGAGCTCAACGATATAGTTACCAACACGGGAAGTGGAGAGAGATTAGATAGCTATGAGCGAGCAATGAGCATAGCCCGTAACTTCGTGGAAGCTGCCCAGGGTGATCTCATGTTTTCCCTCAAAGCTATGAATGCTTTCCTTGATTATTTGATTGGTATCGAGGGAAAGAAAATATTGATATATGTTAGTGATGGTCTACCTTTGAATCCCAGCGAGGAGGTATTTGCCTTTATTGATCAAGCTTTTCCCTTCGGAAATGCACGCAACGAAGCCCTGAACTACGATGAAACACGCCTTTTCAAGGAGCTGACAGCCAAGTGCAACGCCAACGAAATCTCCATCTATCCTATCAATGCCCAGGGGTTGGAGAGCATGATTCTTTCCGCGGATAAGGCCGGAGGTTGGAACACCTACTCCCGCGGCTCAGGAATGTCGAGGATTGGAGCCCGCTTCAAAAACGAAGCTCTCAAGCTCATGGCCAACGATACAGGAGGCATTGCTGTCCTGGAAACCAACGATATCGAATCTGGCCTGCAGAGAATAGAGAACGACCTTCAATTCTACTACTCCTTAGGTTATGTCTCCCCTCATAGAGAGGATAACCGCTACCATTCCATCGAGGTCAAGCTGGTGGGCGTTTCGGAAAAATATGATATCCGCCTCAGGCAAGGGTACACTCGTGTTTCTCAGGAGGAAAAGATAAAAGAGAGCGTTTTCTCGCGGCTCTACCTCCATCGCCTTTACAACCCTACAGGTATCATGATACAGATCATGCCAGTGGAATTGATAGCAGCCACGGAGAAACTCCGTCTCACCCTTAAACTATTACTCCCTATCAGGAATCTTACCCTGCTTCCTCAAGAGAATGATTATCGAGGTCAGATTAAGGTCTACATCGCTCTTATGGATTCCGAGGGAAAGCTATCTGGCTGCCACGAATTGAGTGAGCTCATAAAAATACCTGCTAAAGACTACGAGGTGGCTCTCAAGAGTAACTATCCTTACCTCGCAGAGATGTATGTCGACCCCGGCCATTATACCATTTCCCTGGCTGTGAAGGATGTCCCTGGAGGCGTTGTCAACTACCTTCAGTTTGAAAGAACTATAAAAAAACAATAACCACTTCTTCTCTTTCGGTTTCAGAGCTTACTATATAAGAATTTCTAAATGCCTGCGACAACTACATCTGTAAAAACCAGGCTCGGTGTCCGGAAAGAAGAATAAACCCAGGGATCGTTGGCAACTTCGACAAGCCTGTTCCAAAACTTAAGGTGATTGTCAGCAATGTTCATTTCAGAAACAGCGTGGACCAGCTCGCCTCCATCAAAAAGCTGGCCAACGATACCGATCGAGGCATCGCCAGTGGTCGAGTTAGAATTACCGCCGATGAATCCAGTGATGTAGATACCTCTCCCCAGATCCTTCATGATTTCCTTGACTGAGCGCTTTCCTGGAGGGATTACCAGGTTTGATGGTCCTCCCGTTGTCGGCTCCCAGCCGAGCTTCCTGCTGTAGTACCAATCGATATAGAACTCTTTCAACACACCTTTGTCGATCATGGTTCTCTTCTTCGTTGCAAACCCATCGCTGTCATACAACTGACTTCCCAGGCCATTCACAACAAAAGGATCATCGATGACTGTGAAATGATCGCCAGCAATTTTTTTACCTTTCATTTCCGCAAGGAAGGACTGTTTTTGCTGTATATTCCTTCCATACATAGCTGAAAGAAAACCCCCGAAAAGCCTTGGGACATTCCTGTTCTCTACGATAATGGGCAAGGTCTCTGTTTTAATTTTTTTTGCACCGAGTAAAGAGAGTGTACGTTCCGCACAGACAGAGCCGATTTCTTCAGGCTTGGGCATGACTTTTCCTTTAACAGCCGCAGCAGAGTGATATCCCATGGGTCTCCTGTCGCCTTCATCCAAAACAGTCATCTGCGCTCCAGCCCAGTAGATTGTGGTTTCCGTATATCCATCAAAGCCATTGCTACTCATCAGGGCCGACTCAACACGACTGTCATATTCTCCTGCTGTAACCGTTACAACCTTATCCCCACCTTTTGCAAGACAGGCTTCCTCGATTGTCTTCACCATTTTGTGCCTGCCCTCAGGCGTAAGCTTTTTATAGTCAGGATCGACAAGTCCTAAATCCACTTCTGCTCTACCCTTATAATATTTCGGGTCTGGTAAAACACGATAAGGATCCTCTGCTAGAAGCTTTGTCATGGCCACAGCATTTGAGAAGAAATCTTTCAAAGCAGCCTTTCTCAAATCCGAAGTGCTCTGGATTGAAAATCGGCCATCAGCGTAGACTTCGATGAAAAGCCCTTTTGTGGAAGCCTCTTTGATATTCTCGGGCTTGCGCTCCCGGTAGCTTATCTCAACAAAACGCTCGCTGTTAATACCAACCCGACATTCGTCAGCGCCTGCCGATTTTGCAGTCTTGATCGACCAATCAGCCAAATCATACATTTCTTTCTTCATCGTTACTCTCCTTTCATCTAGCCTTTACACCGCCAACAGTCAACGATTTCACCAGGCACGTTGGTTGGCCGAAGCCGACGGGGACTGCCTGCCCGCCTTTACCGCAGTATCCGCTTCCACCTTTGTTCATTTCTAGGTTGTTCGCCACCAGGGTGATGTTTTTCAGCATCTTAGGGCCGTTTCCCATGATGTTGATATCCTTGATGGGCGCAGTGAGTTTACCATCTTCGATCATTTGTCCTTGAGAAACATAGAACGCAAAATCACCTTCACCTATCTTCACCTGTCCGTTACTGACATCCTCGACATAGATACCATTTTTCGCGCTTTTAATGACATCCTCTGGTGTTGCTGGACCTTGTAGCATGTAAGTGTTCCGCATGCGGGGTTGGATATAGTGCTGATAGCTTTCTCGACGGCCATTTCCTGTAGGTTTCACGTTATAATGCTTGGCAGAAATCTTGTCATGCATGTAGCTGGTAAGGATTCCGTTTTCGACCAGGACAGTCTTCTGACCCGGAGTACCTTCATCATCAACGTTAATGGAGCCCAAGAGATTTGGCACAGTGCCGTCGTCAACGATAGTCACAAAGGGCTCAGCAACCTGCTTTCCGATCATAGTGCAGTAAGTTGACATCTTCTTCCAGTTGAAGTCAGCCTCCATTCCATGTCCGATGGCTTCATGAAGCAGGACCCCAGTGACACCCGGACCCAAGACAACAGGCATCTCTCCAGCGGGAGGTTGCACCGCATCAAAAAGAACAAGCGCACGGTCCACTGCTGTCTTAGAAACCTCTTCTACAACAGCTTTAGTGTAGAAAGAAAAATCTCTACGGCCGCCGATATTCCAACCAGCCCGTTCTCGTTTTCCATCCTTCTCTGCCACCACAGATGCATAAATATAATTTTTTGGCTGCAGGTCCTCGGCTTTTGTGCCATCGCTGGTGACTATCAATATTCGTTTCTGCTGGTCATGAAACTGAGCGTACACTTTGGTGATCAGCGGTGAGAGAGAGAAGCATCTTTCATTTACAGACGTGACGAGCGGAAGCTTGGACTCGAGTGGAACTGAAGTAAGCAGAGTCTTAAGGGGGTAGTAGTTTTTTGTTTTCAGCGTCACAAAATTCTCAGCAGGTTTCTTTGCTTTAGCATCAGATATAGTGGCCGCAGTAGAGGCAGCTGCCATCATGGATTGCTCGGTCAACTCCTGGGTGAATCCGTAGCCAACCTGCTCTCCTTTCACTGTTCTGATGCCCACGCCGAGAGCAACATCGCTGTAAGCCCTGCTGACTTTGCCATCTTCAAGGATTATCCAGTTACCGATGGTGTGCTCGAAGTAGAGATCAGCAAAGTCTCCTCCTTTAGACAGCGCCTTGGCAATGACCTTCTGACACAAGCTGTCAGTGATGCCAAATTCGCTCTCAAAATAACCCTGCGTATCCGCACGAGCAAGCGAGTACAAACCCTTTGGCAAAAGCGGGGTGGCGATAGTCACAGCTGCCGCAGTAGCTGAGGTCTTGATAAAAGCGCGTCTTGTGATTTTTTTCATACAGTCCTCCTTCCTGACGGATTAAATTTAGCCTTTAAATTGAAAGGCTCGATTAATTTACACTAATCCCTCAGACATTATATACGAAAAAAATTAAAAAAAAGTTACTTATTCAACAATGTTTCGATTCTTGCACAGTCGATAGCCATAGACAGATCAAAAGTATTCCTCTTCCCTTAAGAGCATATACAGAATGAAATTTTGACTGAAATCTACTTCTTTTGAACAGGGTAAGCTTCGTGCTTAGGCCATGGTCTAGGATCCTCTTTGATTTTTTTCATCAGAACTTCAATGCCCTTCATCAATTGGGCATCATAGCCACGGGCCATTTCTGCTGAATTGAGGTCCACAACAATGTCTGGCTCAACTCCTTCATTCTCCACAATCCATTTCCCTTCTGTATCGTAAATTCGATAATCAGGGGCAGAGAGCCCACCTCCGTCGATAAGGCCAATCCACATCGAAACGCCGACCAGTCCACCCCAGGTGCGTGTACCAATCACCGGGCCCATGCCCAGCATCCTGAATTCCATAGGCAGCATGTCTCCTCCGGAGCCTGCCTGCCGATTGGTCAGGCAAACCATATGGGCACGAGTCGCTACGGCTGGTGTCGTCTGGTCATGGGAGTAGCGCCGAGTCCAGAAGGCAAGAACTTTCTTATCCAGGCGCTGAAGGAAAATATCCGGATCCAGTCCTCCTCCGTTGAAGCGTCCATCGATGATAAGACCCTTCTTCCTCGTCTGAGAGTAGAAGTACTTGGGAAACTCAGTGGCTGAACCAAGGTAGGTATCAGGAAGATGGATGTATCCGATCTGGCCGTCGGAAGCTTCCTCTGCTATCAGGCGGTTGTGCTCAACCCAGTCCAGGTAGAGAAGAAGCGTCTCACTCCTAAGAGGTTTGACCACATACTCTTTTGCCCCTATCTCTTCAGGCTTGCTGCTGACCAAAAGGGTTACCTGTTTTCCAGCCAGGTTCTGAAAATAACTGTAGATATTTCGGTCTGCTTTAACCTCCTGGCCATTGACCTTGAGGATGTAATCGCCTTCCCGAATGTCAATTCCAGGCTTCCCTAGTGGCGGGTAGATTTCCCGTGACCAGTCAGGAACACGGTAGATTTTCTTGAAGCGGTAGCGGTTGCTGGCCTCATCTATCTCCCAATCCACTCCTAACATGCCCACGTTAACCCGGTCTGCTTGCCGCTGGAGGTCTCCTCCAAAAACATAGGTGTGGGAAGTGCTAAGCTCCCCGATGAGCTCCCCAATTATGAACCGGATATCCTGCCGACAGGATGCATAGGGAAGCAAGCGTCCGTATTTTTTCTTCATGGTATCCCAATCAATGCCGTGCATGTTAGGCTCGTAGTAGAAATCGCGCTCCATGCGCCATGCTTCATTAAATATCTGCTTCCACTCTGCCAGAGGATCGAGCCACATTTTCAAGTCAGAGAGGTTGATGTTTTTTCCCTTTGAATCCCTGGCACTTGATTCGATAATGCCGACAGTATCCCTCCTCTTGTAGATGATAGAGGAACCGTCTGCAGAGAGTTTGTAGCCGTCAATCTTCTCTATCACAGTTCTTTCTTTCCGCTTATCAAAATCAAAAGAGTAAAGATTGCGCGGCCCTAGTGAGCGGAACTCAAAACGGTTGTAATCCCCCTCATCGGCATTCAAATAGAAAAGCGAAGATTTGTTCACTGCCAGGTCACGGTAATTTCCGCGCGGCAGAGGCAAGGCTTCAATCCTCTCTGAGATTCCTTCGAAATCGATCATGACATGAGGTTCTTTCTCTTCACCTTTTTCTTTCGCCTTTTTCTCAGCAATTTCCTCATCGCTTTTGTAAGGCAAGAAAGGTTTTCCATCCTTACGGAGGGTCAGGCAGTAGATGCCAGCAACTTTCTTGTAAACCATTTCCCATTCAAAATCACAGAATGTCGGGTTAAATCGTCGGTTGGAGATGAAGAAGAGATGCTCTCCATCCTTGGAGAACAGCGGACTGAAGTCATTAAAGATTCCGCTGCTTACACAGTGAATTTTCCCGGTCTCCAAGGAATAGACATAGACTTTGTAGACGAGATTTTCATCCATTTTACAGTAGGCGATATAACGACTATCGGGCGACCAGGCAAAATCGGATATCGGCTTAACATCTAAGGAGACATCAATACTCTCATAGTAGGCTTTATCTATCTCCACAATCTTTTTTGTAGCGACATCCAGGTAATAGCAGCGCAATGTTTGATCAGCAAAGAGGATCTTCTTGCTATCGGGTGACCAGAGAAGAGTGTGGCGGTATCCATCCTTATGCTGGGTGAGGCGTACGGCTTCTTTCTGGCCTTTTGGGTCTACCAGATATATTTCATACTCTCCACTTTCGTCCGAGAGATAGGCTATTGTCTTCCCGTCTGGAGACCAGACGGCATCTTCTTCTCTAGCACCTGGATTTCCGGTCAGGTTTCGGGTTGGACCTTCCTCTCTGGGAACAGTGAAGACTTCTCCACGAGCCGCGATCAGAGCCCTTTTCCCGGAAGGTGAACAATCAAAGCCTGTGATGAATTTGTCAACTTTTTTAAGGTAAGGACGGACTTCAGGGGCATCTGTTCGGATCTCAACGGGAATTGTTTTGGTCTCTTTGGTGTTGACATCAAGAACCCAAAGCGTTCCTCCCACTTCATAAATAATCTTCTCTCTTCCCATGCTCGGACGGCGGACATCATATTCTGAATGGTGGGTTAATTGCTCAATTTTTTCAGTCTGAGTGTTGTAGGAATAGATATTCAGAACGCCATCCCGGTCAGAACTGAAGTAGATTTTTTCTCCGATCCACATCGGAATTCTGTCTGTTCCTTTGAAGTTTGTCAGATTTCTCTCTTCATTTTTTTCAAAATCATAAAGGTAGACTTCCTGGGCAGTTCCTCCATGGTAACGTTTCCAAGTTCTTTCTTCTCTGGGGACCTTGTTGTAAGCTATCTTTTTTCCGTCAGGTGAAAAACTACCCTGAACAGCTTCATGAAGTATCAGCTCCTCAAGGCCAGTACCATCTGGCGAGATGAGAAAAAGCCGGTAAAAACGGCTGAAGCTGTGGCGAGAGGACCTGAAAAGAATTTTATTCTTGAGAGGATGCCAACCGACGACTTCATCGTAGCCAGGATGGAAGGTCACACGGGTAATCTCTCCTCCATGGACATTCATCACATAGACATCAGAATTGCCATCATATTCTCCGGTAAAGGCGATTAGATTTCCATCTGGAGAAAATTTGGGGGAACGTTCCTCGCCATCATTGATGGTCAGCCGATTAGCAATGCCCCCTTCAGAAGGAACTGACCAGATGTCTTCACCATAGACAAAAACTATAGTATCTCCATTAATATCAGGAAAGCGCATAAGCGGCCTCGGCTCCGAGTCAGCGCCTGCACTGATCCGAGGAATCAGGATGAAGAACATGCTCATAATCATACTCAACAGGGCTCGACGCGAAGCCCAAAGAAAACTCAATTTTTTATCCATAATTTACCTCCTTAAATAATTGGACTCAGGTTTTCATAGTGATGAATCATTGATAAAACAAAAACTTTGACTCTCTTTTTTATTCAAAAGACGTTAATATAATCAATTTAGAAATATTCACTATGTAAACAGGTAAGGATGATAGTGTGTGAGGTGTGCCATGAAGCCGAGAAACACATGTGAATGAATGAAGACATTCTATACCGTTTAACCATTTATGTACAATGAAAAAATTTAGAGAAGAATTAAAAATATTGATGCTGATGAATTGCTTGCTTTATTTATGGTAATAAGGCATAGCGGTTCCTGTCCATCCGAAGCCCATAGTGGAGGCTGGGAGGGTCTTGGCGAGGATGGATAGAATCGCTGCTGTGATTGATTAAATCCCTCATCATCAACTGTTACAGAAATTCTATCTTTATTCAACAAAGGATAGAACCATCCTCAATCATATGGTAAAATAAAGCAGTAAATTCACCATGAAAATTCTTCTCGTCTACCCGCATTATCCTGATACCTTCTGGAGCTTCAAATACGCTCTTAAATTTATATCCAAAAAAGCATCTTTTCCGCCTTTAGGCCTCTTAACTGTTGCCGCTATGCTTCCCGAAGAATGGGATAAAAGGCTAATCGATCTGAATGTTTCCGAACTGACCGAGGAAGACCTTGGCTGGGCTGACTATGTCTTCCTGAGCGCTATGTCTGTTCAGAAGAAATCAGTAAATGAAGTCGTGAAGAGATGTAAAAAATCAAGAGTTCCGATTGTCGCTGGCGGCCCTCTTTTCACCACAGGATACGAAGAGTTTGCTGATATAGACCATTTCGTCCTCAACGAAGCAGAAATCTCGCTAGCGCCTTTTCTTGAGGACTTAAAAAAGGGAAATCCACGTCGCATTTACTCTTTTAAAGAATGGCCAACTATCAGAAACACACCCTCGCCTCTGTGGAAGCTTGTTAATATGAAAAAATACGCAGCCATGAACATTCAATATTCGAGAGGCTGTCCTTACAACTGCGAATTTTGTGACATCATCGTTTTAAACGGGCATAGACCCCGCACCAAGAGAAAGGAACAGATTTTAAGGGAACTTGAAACTTTATACAGCCAAGGATGGAGAGGCGGAGTGTTCTTTGTCGATGATAATTTCATAGGAAACAAGAAAAAACTGAAATCAGAAATTCTTCCCTCCCTGATCGAATGGATGAGAAAGAAAAAATATCCTTTTTATTTTTTGACCGAAGCCTCGATAAACCTATCCGATGATGATGAGTTGATGAGGTTGATGGTCAAAGCTGGGTTTCGAAGGGTTTTCATCGGAATCGAGACTCCTGATGAAAAGAGCCTCACAGAATGTAACAAATATCTGAACAAGAATCGCGACTTGATCGCCTGTGTCAAGAAGATCCAGAGCTTGGGATTGGAAGTCCAGGGAGGATTCATCGTCGGCTTTGACAGTGACACTCCATCCATTTTTGAAAGACAGATAAAATTTATTCAAAACAGCGGAATTGTAACTGCCATGGTCGGGCTGTTGAACGCTCCCCGGGGGACAAGGCTTTATCAGCGTTTAAAAAATGAAGGAAGACTGCTGAGTGATACCTCTGGGGACAACACAGATTGTTCGCTGAACTTTATTCCTAAGATGAATCATGAGATACTCATAAAAGGCTATAAAAAAATTCTCAGCACTATCTATTTGCCAAAACATTATTATAAGCGAGTAAGGACATTCCTGAAACACTACAAGCCCAAGCAACTCGAGCAAAAAATTTACTTTAAATTCAGTTATTTCACAGCTTTCCTTAAATCCATCTGGCACCTGGGGATAAAAGGAAAAGAGCGTATGCATTACTGGAAATTAATTCTTTGGACCTTAATCAGGCGCCCTCAGCTTATCGGCGTTTCCATATCACTCGCTATCTATGGATTCCATTTTCGAAAGATTTCTAAGATTTAAAGCCGCTTCAGGCTTTTTCCAAATATCCCCCTCCTTTGGCTTCCAGAATTTTAAGCCAGATAGCGAAGATAAAACCCAAAACGCCTAAGCCGGCAAACATGATCATGGCGGGTTTATAACTTCCTAATGTGTCTCTGATTCTGCCTACAGCAAGGGGGAAGGTGAAAAGGCCGACGTTCTGGATCATGGCAATAAGTCCGTAAGCTGTTCCCAGTTGTTTTTCCTTGACCATCAATGGAATGGCTGGCCAGAGGGCAGCAGGAACCAAAGAGAACGAGATGCCGAGGACGATCATGGGTATTAATGGATTGATATTGGTGTATGCCATGGAAACATGACAGGGAATCATGGCCAGCGATCCGATGATCATCATGGTTGCCCGTTTACCGATGCGGTCGACGATGAGGCCAAAAAACCAGGTGGTGAACATGGATATGAGAATGATTGTTCCTGCCAATCTGCCGGCTGAAATCGAATCCATACTGTAGCGCTCAACAAAAAAATCTGTAGCTGCGCCTTGAAAGGGAAAGATTGCAGAATAATAGGTGACGCAGAGAAGGCTTATAACCCAGAAAGCAGGGGGCAATTTGAAAGCCTGGCGCAAGCGAAATTCTTCTGCTTCTTGTTCTTTCTCCACGAACGACACATATCTTTTCCTTTCTCCAAGATTATCCATTAAGCCATAAAAAGCTGTCGCGGCAAGGCCAATCACATTGATTCCGGCAACTATCCATAGGGCATTTCCCAGTGTAAAATTTTCAGCCATCCAGGGAAGGACAAAAAAAGCAGCATAAGTGCCAGCACGCATGAGAAAAAGATTAATCCCGAATGCCAAGGCCAATCCTCTGTCTTTGAACCATTTGGCCAAGATTTTATTCAAAACAACATAGTAGCATTCTGCCCCGATTCCAAAAAAGAACCTCCCGACAATCATAATCCAGTAGCTTCGAGTTGCCGTCAAAACTGTCCCGGCCGCAAAAAGCGCAGTAAAAAGTATGGCAGCCTTTCTCACCCCTAGTCTATCGGCAAGCACACCGCCCAGAACTACAAAAATGATAACTGGAACCGAATAGATGCTGTACAGCCAGTAGACCTGAGTAGCGGAAAGATTCAGCTCACTCTTTAAGAGAGGAGTCAACGGTCCGATACAATCGTAGGCAAAGTAACTCGCCATGGCTGCAATACTGATAAGGACCAATGCCAGATATGCCAAAAAATAAATATGGACTTTAGGTATTGAAGAGCGGGATGTTTTGGAGCCTGTTGTATTTTCTTTATTATTGTTATGCTGACTCACTTTTTCTCCTTCTGATTTTACCCTTAAAATTCTTAGCAGTATATATCACAACCATGGGGTATATTCAAACGCTAAAATGCTTATGACAGGCACTTCCATCCTCGTGATAGCACTAGAGCTGTATTCTAAGGAATGCTCTGCCCTCGATCACGGGAATGGATGTTTCCAAACCTTATTGCAGTCATTTTGAGTTTTTCCAAGGGAGCAATTATAATAGAAAAAATCATGGAAAAATCGAAAGTTGCCATCGCACGACTCCAGGATTATCAGAGTAAAAATGTCTATCACGCTCTAAAAAAAGCTCTTGATCTTCTTGGCGGCCTTGAAAATATCCTCAAACCTCAAACCCGAGTCTTCGTTAAAATTAACCTTCTCTCTCCCGAATCACTCCCAGAAAGGGCCATAATCACCCATCCCGATTTCACGCGAGAAGTCTTAAGATTGTTGAAAGATCTCAACTTGAAAATTACCGTGGGTGATGACATTCAAGCGAGAGGGAAAGATGGTTTTCTACCTTCTGGATATCGCAAGATGTGCGACGAAATGGGAGTACGGCTGGTGAATCTAAAGGAGGCGGGCTTCAGAGAAATCGAATGCCAAGGACAGCGGATAAAGAGGACATATGTATCCCCTCCCCTCCTCGACTCGGATTATATTATCAATCTTCCCAAATTAAAAACCCACTCTCTTACCATATATACTGGGGCTGTGAAAAATATGTTCGGAATCATACCATCCGGGCTCCGGCACGCCTATCACAGGCGTTTCCCAAAGAATGAGGTTTTCAGTCAGATGCTCGTGGATATCTTCTCCTGTGCTCCTCCTCATCTGAATATCATGGATGCAGTCATCGCCATGGACGGAGCAGGACCATCGGGTGGAAATCCAAGAAAAGCTGGAATCATCCTTGCCAGCGAAGATGCTGTTGCCCTGGATGCTGTGGCTTCAAAAATTGCCGATTTTAATCCATGGGATATCGTTGCTATCCAGAATGCCCACGAGAGAGGATTGGGCACAGGGAGGCTGGATGAGATCGAAGTGGTCGGGGAGAAAATACAGGATGTGGAAGTGAAAGATTTCAAACACTCCGCAATAGCTGTAGGATTCCTGCGGAGAAAAATTCCTTCATCTCTCTACGCTGTCATCCAGGATCAGTTAGTGTTTATTCCTGAAGTGGAACAAGATAAATGTACAAGATGTTTGGAATGTGTAAAAATCTGCCCCACCGAGGCTGCCAAGAATGAACGAAATAATGTCTGGATAGATAAAAGTATATGCATTCACTGTATGTGCTGTCATGAGATCTGCCAGTTCCAGGCCATCAGATTGAAACAAAAGCTAATAGGAAAAATTATAAGAGGATTGAGATCATTCTTCAGAGCAGTGAATAACTGGAGAAAGTAATGGGAGAATCCTTTGTCATTACTGCTTTTTGTAGCTTTCAGGCCTGGCTGCGATAATCCTAAATTTCTTTCTGTCTCAAAAGAAATATCTGATTCCCAGCCGGATGAGAGAAGTGCTTGTGTCTAATGAAAACTCCTCTTTGGTTATTCCGAAATTCAAATCAGATGTCGTTGTCGTCCCTTCGGCTTTACGGTAAAGGTAAAGAGCTTCACCGAAGAGTGATAATCTATCTAAAATCTTAACCTGAGCTCCTAATCCAGCTTGAAAGCCCAGACCGTTCTCGACTTTCTGTGTGATAGTAATTTCTGGAATTGTGACAATATCCTTAAGCTTGAAATCATAAAAGATATATCCTATCCCGGCGAATATATAGGGAATAAAATCTCTTTTCTCGAAGAAATAATACTGCAAAGAAAAGAGAAAGGGAGTCACTGACAACTTGCCATCCAGAAGCTTTCCTGGTTTCTCCTCAACTTCGCTCTTCCAGAATCCAAAATCAAAAGAGGCAACAACTTTTTTGTTGAGAATGTAAGCGAAGCCGAAACCGGATTCCCATCCGGATCCCATATTTCCTTCTTGTGGAAAGGAAAAACCGCCATTGGCATGGACACTGAATCTTTGCGCCCAAGCCAGGTTCACCGCTCCTGCTAAGAACAAAGAAATAATGAGAATAAAGGCTGCTTTCCTTGATTTCATTTTTTCCATCTCCCATGAATATATACGAAGAATGGGCATGAAAAGTCAAACCTTTTCCAGAATGAGGAAATTCTGATGCATTTCCTCTTCATGTGTGCTACATTTATGCAGAAAAAAGGAGTCATCATGGATTTCCAACATTATTTTAAATCCCGTCGGGGTGAGATGATCCACTTATTAAAAGACCTTGTCCACCTCGAATCACCTACCTCAGATAAAAAGGCGGTAAATGAGTGTTCTTCTTTTGCTTTAAAGGAATTTAAAAAAACAGGAGCAAAAGTCAATCGTTTTCCTCAGGATGAGATTGGCCACTTGTACCTTATAGAATATCCAGGGAAAAAAACAGAGCAGCCTGAGGAACAGATTCTTCTTCTCACTCACATCGATACAGTTTGGTCTGTGGGAAAGATAAAACAAATGCCTTTCTATGTTTCCGGAGATAAAATTTTTGGACCCGGCGTGCTCGATATGAAGGCTGGATTGGCCATGGCTATTTTTTCTCTAAGGACTATGCATGATCTTAATATTAGGCCCCATAAAAAAATAGTTGTTTTTATCAATTCTGCTGAAGAGACACAGAGCGAAGCCTCTGAAAAGCTGATAAAAAAACAGGCAAGAAGATCGACTTATGTTCTCTGTTTAGAACCATCTCTTCCAGGAGGAATCTTGAAGATGGAAAGGAAGGGCCGCCTTGTTGTAAAGCTGGAATGCAAGGGAAAGGCTGCCCATGCTGGAACCCCAGAACAAGGGATAAATGCTATTGACGAGCTGCTGACACATCTTCGCCAACTCAGTAGACTGAAAACAAAACAGATAACCATGAACATCGGTCTGATCGGGGGAGGAGAAAAAGCCAACATAGTAGCTGATCAAGCCTGGACAGTACTGGATTTTCGATTCTGGAAGAACTCCCAAAAGGAAAAGATCCTGAGCGCTCTCAAACAACTGCAACCCGCTCAATCTGGAGCCCGTGTTCGTTATTCTGTGGAGAGCCTAACCCCTCCCATGGAAAAAACAAAGGCCTCGACGAATCTTCTTTACAAAGCGAGGAAAATCGCTTCCACTCTGAACATGGAACTGGAAGCGGGAAAAACAGGAGGAGGATCAGATGGATCCATTGCATCAAGCCTAGGGATTCCTACCCTTGATGGGCTGGGGCCTGAAGGGGAAGGCATCCACTCTGAGAACGAGCACCTCCTCCTCTCTTCCTACATCCAAAGAACCGCTCTTCTTACAGAAATGCTTTGCCAGCTCTAATTGACTGAGCCCTTGAATTCTGTTAGTTTAAGAAGTCTAAAAGACAACTTAAAAGCAGTAAACTGGAATAAAACGAGAAAATAACAAATAGAGGAAAAATTCCTTTATTATCATTTAATACTACAACTTAAGGAGGCTTCATATGATAAAGAAATACTATCTGCTTTCGCCGGGTCCCACCCCTGTTCCTGAAACTGCGCTCTCCGCTGCCGCAGAACCAATTATCCATCATCGAACACCTGAATTTTCCGATATCTTCATGGAAGTGTCAGAGGGACTCAAGTACGTTTTCCAGACCGAGCAGGATGTGTTTGTCCTGACCTCATCTGGAACAGGAGCGATGCAAACAGCTGTAGTTAATACTCTCTGTTCGGGAGATAAGGCCATCACTGTCAACGGAGGAAAATTCGGGCAGAGATGGGGAAAGATCTGTCGTGCCTACGGAGTGGACGTCAGGGAGATAGTTCTGGAGTGGGGTGAGCCCTTTTCCAAAGAACAGCTTGCAGAAGAGCTGAAGGCCAACCCTGAAACAAAAGCGGTATTCGTTACCCTCTCTGAAACATCTTCAGGAACGATCTATGATATTCAGGGATATGGAGAGCTCATGGCCAACTCAAAAGCCATTCTAGTAGTCGATGGCATATCAGGATTAGGCGCTACTCCTTGTCCCATGGACGAATGGAAGGTAGATATCCTGGTGGCAGGTTCCCAAAAATCATTCATGATCCCTCCAGGACTGGCATACATCGCTTTCAGCCCTAAAGCCTGGGAGCTTGTGGAAAAATCGACTTTGCCGAAATTCTACTTTGATGCCAAAGAATACAAAAAAAGCTTAGCAAAGAGGACCACTCCCTGGACGCCGGCTGTTTCCCTCATCATCCAGCAGAAGAAATCTCTCGACATCATTATCTCTCTAGGTCTCGAAAAACTCTTCGAACATCATCGTATCCTGGGTGATGCAACCCGTAACGGCGTGAAAGCGCTTGGCTTGGAGCTGCTTTCCAAGAATCCTGGCAACATTTTAACCGCAGTAAAGGTCCCTGCTGGAATCGATGGCGCACAACTTGTGAAAACCATGCAGGGTAAATATAGAGCTTACATCGCAGGAGGACAAGATCCTTACAAGGGAAAAATTTTCAGGATCGCCCACTTAGGATACATGGGAGGCTTCGACATTATCACCGCCCTGACCGCCCTAGAAATGACTTTGGATGAGTTAGGATTTGAGTTTGAAAAAGGAAGCTCCATCAAAGCCGCAGAAACCATCTTAAAGGAGAATTGGAAATGAAGAAAATACTGGTATGTGATCCTTTAAATCCTGAGGCTTTGGAAAAGCTCAAGGCCAATCCTCTTTTCGAAGTAACCCTTAAAACAGGGATGGATGAGGCCGAGCTGATCAAAACCATCCCTGGATTCAATGCCGCTGTGGTCAGAAGCGCCACCAAGTTGACCAAGCAGGTCATCGATGCCGCATCCGACCTGGAGCTTATAGTCAGAGCAGGAATCGGACTGGATAACATCGATACCGAAGCAGCAAGAGAGAAGGGGATCGATGTGGCCAATACTCCTGCAGCAACTACCATTTCAGTGGCAGAGCATACTTTCGGGCTGATGTTAGCCGCGGTCAGAAACCACGGACCAGCAAACTTGTCCTTAAAAGCCCATAAATGGGAAAAGAAGCTTTTTTCGGGGACAGAACTCTACGGAAAAACCTTAGGCATTATCGGTATGGGGAGGATTGGCCTGGAGGTTGCCCGCCGTGCACTGATCTTCGGGATGAAGGTGGTTGGTTATGACATCATCCCAATAAGAACGGATATCGAAGTTAACCAAGTTCCTCTCGACGAACTCCTGACCCAAGCAGATATCATCTCCCTTCACCTGCCCTTCACTGAAAAGACAAAACATATGATCAGCGACCGGGAATTCCAAAATATGAAGGATGGTGTAATCTTCGTCAACGCCTCACGCGGTGGAATCGTCGATGAAGCAGCCCTGCTTAGAGCGCTCGAGTCTGGGAAGATAAGAGCGGCCGCCATAGACGTCTTCGAAAAAGAACCCCCGGATGACTTTTCCCTGATTGATCATCCAAAAGTCATAGCCACTCCCCATATTGGCGCTGCAGCAAAGGAAGGCCAGAAAAGGGCTGGCATGGAAGTTGCAGAAATATTGGAAGAGAGGCTTTCTTAAAGAACACAAAAAATACTTGGAGGAAATATGGCAGAAATCCAGCCTTTTCGAGGGATAAGATACAACAGCAACAAAATTAAACTGGAGGAGGTTATAACCGAACCCTATGACAGGATTCCGTCTTCACTTCAGGAAGAGTATTATCGAAGAAATCCTTATAACGTGGTTCGTATCATCTTGGGAAAGGATGACGATCCGGAGCATCCAGAAAAAGACAGATACCAGAGAGCCAAGATTTATCTAGACCAATGGCAAGAAAAAGGCATTCTTGTCCGGGAGAACAAAGAGGCACTTTACATCTACGAGCAGGAATTCGAGGTCTTGGGCGAGAAGAAAAAAAGACGAGGTCTGATATCAAGAGTCAGGCTGGAGGAATTCTCATCCAAGAAGGTTCTCCCTCATGAACGAACCTTTCCAAAGCACAAGGCCGACAGACTCAATCTTTTAAGAGCAACCAATACCAATACTGGCCAGATTTTTCTGCTTTATAAGGACGACGATAGAAGAGTATCTCAAGCGCTGGAAAAAGCTCTGAGCTCTGCAGAACTTGGAGCTGACGTTCAGGATGAAGACAGCTTCAGACACCGCCTGTGGATCATAAAGGACAAAGAGGCCATTCAAAACATCCAGGAGGCAATGGCTGATAAGGTTTTGATCATCGCTGACGGGCATCATCGCTACGAGACATCCCTCAATTATCTAAAAGAGAAGCTTGACCAACTGAAAGAGGTCAAAGGAAATGAGCCTTTCCATTACATCATGATGACACTATTCAGGATGGATGATGCAGGACTTGTCATACTTCCTACATACAGGTTGGTGAGAGGGCTGGATAAGCTCAGCGGAGAAAGCTTCAGGGAGATTTTTTCTCGTTATTTTGACATCCAGGAGATGGACGCACAGGCTCCTTCGGAAAAAGGTGTTCCTGAAGATATCCTGAACCAAGTCAACAGCGAACCTCATACTTTTGCCGCCTATGTAGCTCCTCTCAAGAAATTCTTCGTCCTCCGCCTTAAATCCGAGGATATCCTGGACAAAGAAATTAACCAGGACAAATCTAAGCAATGGAAACGGCTGAATGTGGCTATCCTCCATTCTCTGATTATCGATAAGCTCGAGCCACTCTCATCTTCATTTTCGCTGGAAGAGAATGTGAGTTATATACGAAACTTGGAGGAAGGACTCGGAAAGGTCCTAGACGGAGAATTTCAGATGATTTTTCTTCTCAGGCCGTCTTCTCTCAGTCAAATCAGGGAGGTTGTGGAAAACGGCGAACTTATGCCCCAAAAGTCGACCGACTTTTTTCCTAAGCTCAAGAGCGGGTTGGTCATGAATCCCCTCGATGAATAAGTCCTAGGAAGGATGATTCATACATGGTTTATTTAGATAACAACGCAACAACACCTTTAGATCCAGCTGTAGCAGAGAAAATGTCCCGATTTCTGAAGGAGTATTTTGGAAATCCCTCTTCTCTTTATCCTATCGGAAGAGAAGCCAAAGAAATGGTCAATGAATCCAGGGAGACCGTTGCCAAAGCTTTAGGAGCGATGCGCACTGAAATCATCTTCACTGGTTCAGGGACAGAAGCAGACAACTTCGCTCTTCGCGGAGTGCTCGAAGCATTTCCAGAAAAAAAAGAGCTCATCACTTCAGCCATCGAACATCCTGCTATCCTGAACACCGCTCACTATCTGGAAAAAACAGGGGTGAAAGCAGTATACGTTCCAGTGGACAAAACCGGCATGATAGACCTTGATTTTCTCAAAGATGCCATCACTCCCCAGACAGCCCTTATCTCTATCATGCATGCCAACAACGAGCTGGGCACAATCCAGCCTGTTGAAGAGGTGAACAAAATTGCCAAAGAGAGAGGTATCCTCGTTCATACAGATGCTGTTCAGAGTTTCGGCAAGATCGATGTCAACGTTAAAAAACTTGGTGTTGACCTCCTTTCCATTTCAGCACACAAAATCTACGGCCCTAAGGGAGTAGGAGCCCTTTATATCCGAAAGGGAACAAAAATACATGCTCTTATCCACGGCGGGCACCAGGAAAGAGAGATGAGGGCAGGAACGGAAAACACCATCGGGATTATCGGCTTCGGAGAGGCAGTCAGGGTAATGAAGGAAAAGGGACCTGAAGACAAAAAACGGATTGAGAAGTTGGCCCAGCGTCTTAAAAAAGGAATCGAAGAGACCATCCCTAAGGCGAAATTCAACGGTCATCAGGAGAAAAGAATCAAAGGAACTCTCAATTTCTCTTTTCTCGATTTGGAAGCAGAAGCCATACTTCTTGCTCTTGCCACAAAAGATATATATGTTTCCACAGGTTCAGCCTGCAGTGAAGGAGCCGAAGAGGTTTCACATGTGTTGAACGCTATCGGGCTAAGGCCTGAAATCGCCCGATCTACGATAAGAATGTCTTTAGGAAGGTTCAATACCGAAGAGGATATCGATACAGTCCTTCGAGAGCTTCCTCCTATCGTGGAAAACCTAAGAAAAATCTCCGCTCTCGATATTGAGGAAGAAGATTAATTTACAGAATCCGGTGCTTTCATCGGAACTCACTATCCGACATCCATATTAAAACATGATCGACAAACTAAACTCAATCCGCTTGTATGATCATAATTCTGACAACTGGGAAAGATAAATCCTCCTTACATCCAAAAAAAACTGCTGGTAGTCCTCTTTCTTATAATCGGGATAAGTCCAGTCTAAAGGCCTTGTCTCTTTTCGGGTAAACAGAAGCTCAAGATGGGCATAAATTCCTTTCTGGAGGGGAACACGGTGAGCAAAATTCTTGGCTGTGGCCATGATTAAAGCCGATGATGTCAAGCAGCCGGGATCAAGGTTGACTACTCTCCCTCCGGCTTGGATGGCTGCTCTTATTTCTTCCTCTAGCTGATTGGTGCGAAGCTTTATCTCGCTCAGGCTTTCTGGGGTAATCAGCCGCTTAAAACTCACAAATTCTCTCTTTAAACCTTTCCCCATCTGCTTCTCATAGTAATCGGTGATATCAAATATGAATGTGGGACTGATTAGATCGATGGGCCCGTAAAGCTGCTCGAGTTTTTCTACGGCAAGAGCTCGGACTTTTTGATCTGAAAAAATGATCCCGCAAACGAGCTTTACAGGAGTAAAAGGCTTAGCTTCTGCCATGATGTGTTAGAACCCTCCTCAGTCTAGGCAATTTCTGGGGCCTTTTCAACAGAAAATATGTCCTGACACTATTTCCACTCTCGTGATAGCATTAGAGCTGTATTCTTAGGAAT